>CAZKHB010000037.1:0-9671 GCA_964552635.1 uncultured Chthoniobacterales bacterium | reverse complement strand
TCGCTGCCGTATCCACGTTGAGCGTTCCCGTGCCGGTCAGGCTCGCATTCGTAGAAGAATTCGGCACGCCTGCACTCCATGTCGCGTTGCCGAGCCAGTTCGTGCCCGTTCCCGACCATGTTGTCGTCTGGCCGAAGGCTTCCGAACCCGTCCAGAGCGCAGTGCTCAGAATGAGTGCCGCAGCAAATCTGATGACCGCTGTCATTTTCTCTCTCAATTTGGTTTTCATGGCGCAGGCAATCGGCGTTGTGGAGTTTTCGTCGGCGTGGATACTTTGTGCAAGCAGCGTGAGAAAAACATCTCCTCCCACATTTAGTCAATCACTTTTTGCGTGAAGTTGTATTTTGGCGAGGCTTCGGAGGTGCTCGACGCGCCAGAATCTCGGACTGCACCGGAAGCGGCGCCGGAACTCGGCGTGGAGGTGAGGTCCGTGGGAGAACCCGCAGGAGCGGGCGATCTGGTCGATCGGTTCCGCAGATTCCCGGAGACGGCGGCAGACGGCCCGCAGACGGATCTCCATGAGTCGCTGGTGCAGGGAAAGTCCTCCTTCACGGCGGAAGGCCGTCTCAAGAGCACGGCCGGTCACCCCACACAGAGCGGCCACGCGATGCGTCGTGAGTTTCTCCGGAAACCGCTCCCGCAGAAGAACAAGCGCCTCTCGCACCAGCGGATCCGCCGCCGGGGTGGCGTCGGTACTCGCCCGCTCGGCTATGCCCCGGGGCGGGATGAGGGTCGGCTCCGTAGGAGGCTTCGCCCCATCCATCAACCGCTCAAGGAGTGCAGCCCCCTCGTACCCGATGCGCTCCAGATCAAGACGAACGCTGGAGAGCGGGACCGGGAGGCAATTGACGACAAGTTCGTTGTCATCGACCCCGAGGATGCCCACATCGTCGGGCACCCGAAGCCCGGCCGAGAGCGCAGCGTCCTCGACGAGAGCCGCGTCATAGTCGTTGAACGCCAGCACTCCCAGCGGTCCATCGATTTTCCGCAGGTCCCGCACCAAAGCAGCGCGGACCGGTTCCCACGCACCCTCCGAGAGAGTGACGCCGGGAGCGAGAAGACGCACGTCGCACCCGTCTCGGGCGAGGGTTTGCCGGAATCCCTCCAGCCGCACTCGTGCGACGGCGTGATCGACCCTCGAGAACCAGGCAAACCTACGCCAGCCCGCACCCAGCAGGTGTTCCGCCGCCAGTTGCCCGACAGCGAAATGATCGCCCACGACTCTCGGCAGCGCCACCGCAGGGCGCATGCAGTAGATATCCACCGTCGGGATGCGACGCACTGCGGGATGTTGGAGAAAGGTCACCGGGTCGTCCCACTCGCCAAGCCCGGCCACAATCCCGTCGCCGCGCCAACTCTCGGGCACCACGGGAATGCGCGCCATATCGGCATGGAGGTGCCATCCATTCTCCGCCCCGAACCGCGCAATGCCCCGGTGTGCATCGGGGCTGTACGTGCCCAAGAGCATCAGGACAGACCGGCGCGAAGATCGTTTGAAACGGGAAGTCATGGGAAAATCTGAATAAAAATCGAAGAAAGTATTAAATTGCGCTTTTTCAACATTGTGCTACAAATATGGCTTCACACGCAAGACCGCGATGAAATCTCCCCTCGTTTTTGTCCCCCTGGTGTCGCTTTTGCTGGGTGCCTGTCCGTCAGCAGGGGCGGCCGAACCAGCCAAATCTCTGCCCCCACCCGCATCGACAGAACCTGCGACGTTTGCCCGCTTCGTGCCGGAGCGGTCGGACGATTTTGCTTGGGAAAACGATCTCATTGCCTTTCGCGCCTACGGTCCGGCCCTGCGCGCCGGTGCGGAGGACAGCGGATTCGACGCATGGCTGAAACGGGTGCCTTATCCGATCATTGAGCGCTGGTATGCCGGGAACGCCAAGGGCATCAGCTACCATGAGGACCACGGCGAAGGCTACGATCCCTACAAGGTCGGCTCTTCGCGCGGCGCAGGAGGGCTGGCTCTGTGGGTGGATGGAAAAATGCTGACGTCGGACACGTTCGTCGCGCACCGAATGATCGAGCAGACGAAGGAGAAAACCGTCTTTGAATTGGACTACGAGTATCCGGCACCGGTGGGCGAGGCCCCGGTGAAGGAAACCAAGCGGATCACGATCGGGCTCGGGGAGCCATTTTTCCGCTCCGATTCCACCTTCACCCGCGGGGGCAGGCCGGTGGCCGATCTGCCCGTGGCGATCGGACTGGCAACCCATGAAGGGAAAGCCAAGGCGACATTCGACCCGGAAAAGCGGTGGATGTCGTGTTGGGAGGTTATTGATGGCAGCGGACTCGGGACGGGCGTGGTGCTGGAAGAGGGCTTCGAGGCGGAGTTGAAGGAAATCCCCTCCACGGGGCCAGACACCGGCCATGCCGTGGCCTTGACGAAAACCAACGAAGCCGGAGGTCTCACTTATTGGGTCGGCTACGGCTGGGAGAAAGCCGGACGCTACACGACCGCCGCCGCATGGAAGAATGCCCTCGAGGAAAAATCCCGATGATCACCATCCGCAACACCCACTCGCCCGAAGCCATCGCCCGCATGACGACGGCCGAACTCCGCGCCGCCTTTCTCATCGACACGCTCTTCCGACCCGCAGCCCTTGATCTCACCTACTGGGAAGTCGACCGCACAATCATCGGCTCGGCCGTGCCGACCGGGGCCGCGATTTCTCTCGTCGCCGACACGAAGCTCCTCGCGGCGGAGTTTTTCCTCGAGCGCCGCGAACTCGGCGTGTTGAACATCGGTGGTCCCGGCACGGTGACGACGGACGGCACCGCGCACCGACTCGGGAAAACCGATGCGCTTTACGTCGGCCGTGGCACACGGTCGGTGGAGTTCACCAGTGAAGACGCATCGGATCCCGCTCGTTTCTTCCTGATGAGCTATCCGGCCCACGCGAGTTTCCCGACGAAGCTCGCCCCGGCCTCAGAGGCCCGGCAGGTTCCGCTCGGAAGTCCGGAAAAAGCCAACGTCCGCACAATCACCCAACAGATCCATGAAGGCGGCGTGCGCAGTTGCCAACTCGTCATGGGCCACACCACGATGGGGCCCGGCGGCGTCTGGAATACCTTCCCGCCGCACACGCATCTGCGGCGCTCGGAGGTGTATCTTTATTTCGACCTCGGCCCGGACGATGCCGTGATGCATTTCATGGGAACCGGCGACGCCACCCGGCATCTTGTTCTGCGGGACGGCGAGGCGGTGCTTTCCCCCGCGTGGAGCATTCACTCCGGCTGCGGCACGTCCGCCTACCGGTTCATCTGGGCGATGGGCGGCGAAAACCAACGCTTCGACGACATGGACCCGATCCCGGTCCGCGACCTGCGGTAGATACCATGACTTTGTTCCGACTCGATGGGAAAACCGCGCTCGTCACCGGGTGTAAGCGCGGCATCGGCCTTGCGATGGCGGTCGGACTGGCCGAGGCGGGTGCCGACATCATCGGCGTGAGCGCAAGCTTGGAACCCGAGGGAAGCGAAGTGGAAAAAGCCGTGCAGGCTACGGGGCGCACGTTCGCCGCTCACCAGTGCGACTTCACAAACCGGGATGCCGTGAACGAGTTTCTTGTGACGTTGCGAGCGGCCCACCCGGTCATCGACATCCTCGTTAACAACGCCGGTTCCATCCGCCGTGCTCCGGCTGCGGAACACCCGGACGCCTACTGGGATGAGATCCTTGAGGTCAATCTCCGCGCCCCCTTTCTCCTGTCGCGTGAAATCGGACGCGACATGGTCGCCCGCGGATTCGGCAAAATCATTTTCACCGCATCACTCCTCACCTTTCAGGGAGGCATCACCGTCCCGGGCTACGCGGCGAGCAAAGGCGGGATCGGTCAACTCACCAAGGCGCTCGCCAACGAATGGGCCGGTCGGGGGGTCTGCGTAAACGCGATCGCTCCCGGCTACATCGCCACCGACAACACCGAGGCGCTCCGCAATGATCCGGTGCGCCAGCAGCAAATCCTTGCACGCATTCCCGCCGGACGCTGGGGCGAAGCCGCCGACCTTGTCGGTGCGACGGTCTTCCTCGCCTCCCCCGCATCGAACTACGTTAACGGCCACATCCTGGTGGTCGACGGGGGGTGGATGGGTCGCTGACCCCTTTCGGACCATGATGCGTTCCCCCCGCTTGTCCGACTGGACCCCCTCGCAATGGGCTCGCACCGTTCGCGCGGCGTTTGTCTTGCTCGCAGCGGGATTCCTTCCGGCGAATGCCGCCGAGCTTTGGATGCCGTCGATTTTCGGGGACGGCATGGTGCTCCAGCGCGACCAACCACTGCCGGTCTGGGGCCGAGCCCGACCCGGCGAGGAGGTCGTCGTGAAGTTCGGCGAAAACGAGGTCCGCACCACGACAGACGCCTCCGGGCGGTGGAGTGTCTTGCTGCCCGCACAATCCGCCTCCGCCGTAGGGCAGGATCTCGCCATTCGCTCAACGGAGGGCGAAAAAAACCTCCGCGATGTGCGCGTCGGCGACGTCTGGCTGCTGGGCGGGCAATCAAACATGGGTTGGTCTCTCACGCAGTCCAAAGGCGGAGACGAGGCGGCCGCGGCCGAAGTCCCGCTCGTATTCGCCTTTCAGCAGCACCCAAATGCCGGCGCCGCCTCCGAACCCGCCGAAGACGTCCGCGACGGAAGATGGCTGCAAGTCACTCCCGGCACCGCCGCCCACCAGTCCGGGGTAGGATTCTTCTTCGCCCGGGCGCTGCGGGAACGCCTCGGACCGGACATCCCGATCGCTCTCATCCATACCGCCATGGGCGGCACGGCCATCGAGGCGTGGATCGACAGTGCATCCCTCGAAGAATCCGTTGCCGGACGCGTCGGGGCGCAATTCTTTCGCGATGCCCACAAAAAATGGCTTGTCCGCAAAGCGGCATGGGATGCCGATCTCGCCAAGTGGGAAAGCGCACTGAACGCGGCCCGCGCCGCTGGCGAACCGGTCCCGGAAAAACCACCCGCTTTGGCCAAGGAACCCGAGGGGGTACGTGCGCACCAACTGCCCGGCGTCCTTTTCAACGGCAAGATTTCTCCTCTCCAGCCGTTCGCGTTGTGCGGAATCCTGTGGTATCAAGGAGAGAGCAACGCGAGCGACCGCTCCGCAGCCGGACGCTATGAGGAACTCCTCCGGTTATTAATCACACGCTGGCGCGCTGCCTGGGGAAACGTTCCGTTCCTGATCGTTCAACTCCCGGGCTACGCGAAAGCCACCGAGGCTGATTGGCCCGGCGTCCGTGCAGCCCAAGCTGCTGTGGCGGAATCGACACCGAACTGCGCTCTCGTTGTTACCATAGACCTTGGCGAACGCGACGAAATCCATCCACGGGACAAGCGTCCGGTGGGCGAGCGCGCCGCTCTCGCGGCTTTGCACCATGTTTATGGCCGCGGGGATGTGTTGGCCGGAGGACCGAAAGTCCGCGAAGTCCAGCGCGACGGGACGGATCTCCGCGTCCGCTTCACCGGGAACCTGACGACATCCGACGGCACTCCCCCGCGCGGATTCGCATGGATCGCCTCGGACGGGAGCACGCTCCCGCTGTTGAATGCCCGCATCGAGGGGGCTGAGATTGTGGCGCCTTCACCGACTCCGGAAACATTCACACTCAGTCATGCGTGGGCGAACTGGCCCGAAGCCAACCTCACCGGGCCCTCCGGACTCCCCGTCGCGCCCTTCCAAGTCTCTGTTCGAGAATGATCACTCTCCTACGAATCCCATCTCTTGCTTTGGCCCTCGGTCTGGTGTCCATCCCGACTTATAGCCAGTCGGCAGCCTCCCCGGCCGCGCAAGACCGGGCCTACCTGGTCGAGGTCCTCACAACGACATCACGCCCGGTTCTTGAGGGAATCGCCAACGGAAACTTTTTTGAGAGGCTCCCGAAGCGCGACTGGGAAGCCGGGCGTCGCAACGCTGCCTACGCCGAGGCTCTCGGACGCACGCTCTCCGGCATCGCCCCGTGGCTCGCCCTGCCCGCCGACGACACACCCGAGGGAAAACTTCGTGCCGAATTCGCCGACCTCGCACGGCGCGCACTCGTCACTGCGGCCGATCCGACAAACAAGGACTACAAACGCTTCACGATGAGCGAGGGCAAGGAGACGAACCGCCAGTTCCTCGTCGAAACCGCCTACATCGCCCAAGCCATGCTGCGTGCCCCGAACGTCTTTTGGGAACCGCTCACCCCCGAACAACGCGCCAACGTCCTCAAGCTCTTCGACACCGTCCGCGCGCTGGAACCCGTCGAAAACAACTGGCTTCTCTTCGCCTCGATCGTCGAGACGGCCCGATGGAAGTTCTACGGCGACTACGACAAGGCTCGGCTCGAATACGGCGTCGACAAGCACCTTGAGTGGTATCTCAGCGATGGACTCTACTCCGACGGACCCCATTTCCGCTGGGACTATTACAACAGCTACAGCATCCAGCCGATGCTCGTCGACGTGCTCGCTGTGGCCAAGGAGAAGAATGATCCGCTCGGCCGCCACTATGACAAGGCCGTGAAACGCATGCAGCGCTACGCGGAGGTTCTGGAGCGAATGATTTCTCCAGAGGGCACGTTCCCTATCGTTGGACGCTCGAGCGCCTACCGCTACGGGGCCTTCCAAGCACTCTCACAAATCATCCTTATGCGCCAACTCTCCCCGGACACCGATCCGGCCGGAGCCCGCGACGGACTCACCGCCGTCGTGCGCCGCATGAGCACGTTTCCCGGCACTTACGACGCCGAGGGCTGGCTCGACATCGGCGCCGTCGGCCGCCAACCGTCAATCCGCGATCCCTACAACGGCACTGGCGCGCTTTACATCACGCTGAACGGACTTCTTCACCTCGGGCTCCCGGCCGATGATCCATTCTGGACCGCTCCTCCCGGCGAGTGGACCCAGAAGCGCATCTGGTCCGGCAAGGACATCGAACGCGACGTGCCTCTTGGAGACTGATGTCGTGAAAACCTTGTTCGTCAGAGCACTGCCCACCATGGTTTTCCTCCCATTGGCCACCGCCGCCACCCCGCAGTACTTGAACGAACCGTTCGCGGCCCGCTTCGCCCCGTCAGCCATTGAGCAAACGCTGCGCAAGGTCGCTGCGACTGCGCCGAAGTCTCAGCCTGAGCATTCCGGCCTCCTCCGAGCCGGACTCGACGCGGCGGCGAAGGCACTCCATGATCCCGGCCTCGCCACGCCGGCTGCCGGGTGGCCAAACGAAGACTGGCCGGTGCGCGTCGCTGCCGGTTCAAGGGATCGCGAGGAAGTGGTCGGAATGGTTGCGCTGATGCCGGAGATCGAAGGGATTGAAAATCAAAAGTCGTGGTCCGATCCGAACGTTCGGAAATTCGCCAAATACGAACGCCGCAAACTGGCCACTTCGGCGGATCCCGTCGTTGCGGGACTTCTCGTCCATGCGACCGCGTGGGGAATGTCGCAGAATCTCATGAACCTCACGACCGATGCCTTCCGCCTGGCGGTGGTTCAGGGTTGGCTTGCAGTCGCCGACCGCGTGGCACCGGATGGTTTGATTAAGAACGCATCCAACCCGCAGGAAGCTGCCGACATCGCCGGAGCCCTTCTGCTCGCTGGCAGCACGGCATTGGAAGAGTCCCGCCGCATGGCCTCAGGCCAGCCCCTTCCATTTGTCACGTCCGAGCGCTACCAATCCGACCTCGCCCACCAGCGCGAAGTTCTCGCAAACCCACCACCGCTGACCCGCGAAAGTCTGGTCTCCGCCATGCGCCGCGCGGCCGAGTGGCAGCATACGTCGCTCTGGCAGATTTCCGGCGCGAGCGACAGTCCGGATGCCGACCGTTCGTGGTATCGCGGCGTTTTCTACGCGGGCATGCTGCCGGCTTACACGGCCACCGGCGACCCGTATTACTTGGATAAGGCCCGCGAACTCACGACGCGCACGGAAGCAAAACCCGGACCCGGCGCACTGCGCGCCGCGGACTGTCTCGCGATCAGCCAGACCTACCTCGACCTTTACGAGAAAAAGAACGACCCTGCTCTTCTTGCGCCGACGCAATCCGTCGCCGATGCGATCCTCGCAGACCCCGCGCTTCGCTCGCCCGGCGGACAGTATGTCGACCTGGTTTTTGTCGGAGCCGCCACCTGGGGCCGCCTCGGTCGCATCACGGGCGAACCCCGCTATTTCGAGTATGCCCGCGCGATGTGGACGAAGAGCCGCGAACGGTTCTACGACAAAGCGGACGGATTTTTTGTCCGCGACGACACGTGGTTGCCGCAGGAAAACGGCCTGCGCATCGTCGAGCGCAATGGCCGTCCGGTCTATTGGGCGCGCGGCATGGGATGGGCCATCGGCGGACTCGCCCGTTTGCTTGAGACTCTCCCGGCCGACGATCCGCAGCGCACAGATTTCGAGAACGACTTCCGAGCCATGGCCGCCGCACTGGTGAAATGCCAGAGCCCGGACGGCATGTGGCGGGCGAGCCTGCTCGATCCGGAATCTTACCCGATGGGCGAGACGAGCTCGACCGCCCTCATCGCCTACGGTCTGCTCTGGGGCATCAATCACGGCGTGCTCGACCGAACGACCTACCTTGCTCCCGCCGAACGCGCAATGCGGGCGATTCTCGCCATTCAGGAACCCAATGGAAAACTCGGCTATGTCCAACCCGGTGCCGAGAGTCCGCGAGTGGCGGTCTATCGCGCGTCGAACATCGAATACGCCACCGGTGCCTTTCTTCTCGCCGGTGCGGAAATGCTCAAGCTCCTGCCATGACGCCCCGCACCGCATCCCTCTCCTTCACGGCGCTCGCAGGCGTCGTCGTCCTCTGCGCAGCCTTCGCCGGTTACTCGGCGTGGAAGCATTCGCGTCCCGGCGCGGCCCGCGAACTCCGCGTCGCCCACACGCTGCCGCCCACCCATCCCGTCCACAAGGGCCTGGAAAAATTCTCCGCGCGCGTCGCAGAGATTTCCGGTGGCAACCTGCGGGCGGTGATTTTTCCGAGTGCCCAGCTCGGCACGGACACCCAATACGTCGAGCAGCTCCAGGGCGGCACACTCGACATGGCCTCGGTGAGTGCCGCGGTTCTGGGCAACTTCGTTCCCGACCTCCGCGTCTTCAGCATTCCATTCCTCTTCCGCGACCGCGACCAACGCTGGCGTGCGCTCGACAGCGACGTTGGGCTTGAACTCCTCCACGAACGCCTCCGGCACCGTGGCGACGGACGCCCGAGCGGACTCTACGGTCTCGCGTTCTTCGACGCGGGCTCCCGAAGTTTTTATGCCAAGGAATCGCTCACCACACCGGCCGACCTCCGCGGTCGCAAATGGCGCGTCATGGCCGATCCCGTCGCGATGGATATGGTCGAGGCGCTCAACGGCTCACCCGCACCGATCGCCGCCGCCGAGCTCTACTCCGCCCTCGCCCAAGGCGTCGTAGATGGAGCGGAAAACAATCCGCCGACCTTCCTCCGCCAGCGCCACTACGAGATTTGCACGCATTATCTCCTGACAGAACACACCGCGATCCCGGACGTGTTCGTGATGGCCGATTCCCTCCGGGGAAAACTGACGCCCGAGCAAAAGCAGTGGATCGAACAGGCCGCCCGCGAAGCCGCTTTGTTCCAACGCGAAGTCTGGCAGGAGGAATCCGACCAAGCGATGGAGGCACTTCGCAAAGCCGGGGTGACCATTCTCGAAGCGGACCGGCC
>CAZKHB010000036.1:10116-19098 GCA_964552635.1 uncultured Chthoniobacterales bacterium | reverse complement strand
AGTCGAGGGCGATGAAGACCTGCTTGCCGAACTTGTATCCGGCGGCCTTCACCGATTTCGCGATCGTCTCGAGTGCGTCCTCGGCGGAGGCAAAGGCGGGGGCGAATCCGCCCTCGTCACCGATGGCCGTCGAGAGCCCGCGCTTCTTGAGTTCGGCCTTCAGCGCGTGGAAGATTTCCGTGCCGGCGCGGAGCGCTTCGGAAAAGGTCGGAAAATCCTTCGGGATGATCATGAATTCCTGAAAGTCGATTGGGGCGTCGCTGTGCGCGCCGCCGTTCACGATGTTCATCATCGGCACCGGGAGCACCTTGGCGTTGGGACCGCCGAGGTATTTGTAGAGGGGCAGGCCGACCTGCGCCGCGGCGGCTTTTGCTGTCGCCAGCGAGACGGCGAGAATCGCATTGGCGCCGACCTTCTTTTTCGTCGGGGTGCCGTCGACGGCGAGCATCGTCTTGTCGACGCCGATCTGGTCGAGGGCGTCGAGTCCGACAAGCGCGGGAGCGAGGAGCTTGTCGACATTGGCCACCGCCTTGAGGACGCTCTTGCCGAGGTAGGAGGTCTTGATTCCGTCGCGGAGTTCGACGGCTTCGTGTTCGCCGGTGCTGGCCCCGCTCGGGACCGCTGCACGGCCGGTGGCCCCGCCGGCCAATTCGACGTCGGCTTCGACGGTCGGGTTGCCTCGGGAATCAAGAATCTGACGGGCTCGGATCGATGTGATGGTGGTGACGGACATAGATTTTTTGTGTTGCGAAACGCCCCGCAAGGATTTCCAGCCTGCCCCCGCTTGCAAGCACAATCGCTCCCTCCCCTTGACCCGCGTCAAGCCGCACACTGGCCGGACGGCGAGGCCCGGCGGGTCGGCGGAGGTCGCCTGTTGCCGGCAACCCGTTATGAACCCGCCCGCGCCGGGCCAAACGTGAATCACCCGCTCCGTGTCGGGCACTTGGCGGACCAGTCCGGATACTGGGCGAACACGCACCGGCGAGCTCGCGGATGAGCTTCTCTTCAGGTCTTGAGCACGGTCAGCAAAAGCCTCGAGCCGGGCCCTTGGCAGGGCGCTGAAGAAAAGCTGCCGCGAACGCCTAGGACTTGGCGAAACGCTTCTTTCCTCTCGCGAGAAGCACAATCACCCCCGCAACCCCGAAAAGCGCGAGAATGGAAGGCTCGGGAATCACGTTAACTCCATCCCAGAACTCAATTTCGATGACGTCGATATACTGGGTCGAATTTCCGTTCACGACCGCATAGACAGGGATCTGGACATCCTTGAAGTATTGCATGCGATCCGAAATGGGATGCCCGTAAGCCAATGGAACCGTTTCGAAAAGAATGCCCGCATACTCGCTGTAAAACGTGTTGTTCCCACTGCTGAGATTCGGCTGGACGTCGGCATACATGAGGGAATTCGCATCCGAGGCTGGATACTCGTTTCCCCCCCACCAGCTGCCGCTCGGGCTGGCGCCATACGTGACGTTGCCAGAGAGATAGTTGGGATTGAGCACGTCGCTGTCGACAAATCCAAAGGCGAGCCCGGCAGCAAGATCTCCCATCACCCGTCCGATCATGCTGTTCGCAAAAAGGTTTGTGGAGTTACCAATCAAGTCACTGCTGTAGCCGGTGGAAGTCGCGATGTCGGTCCAATTGCCGCCCAGGGTAAATTGCGGAAACAAACCGCCTGTGACATTTGCCGGAGTCGGCGCCAGGTAGGCAAACGAAGACGCCCAGTAGTTCGAATTGGTCGGATCGCTCAAATCATCGTTCCCGATCGTGATGCTGAGACCGGTGAAGTTGCCTGAAAATGTCCCGCCGGCACCCGCTGTCACGCTGACGTTTCCAGAAAGCTTGAGGGTATTCGTGGTGCCCAGCGGATCGAGCTTGAAGTCGTAGGCGTACGAGTAGGTCTGGTTTGCGCCGGAAACCGTCTGGGTGAGGTTGATAAAGTCTTTGATCGTGGTCACCGAGCCATTCCCCTGCGAGGCCTTGATCTTGTTGAAGTAATCGGTGAGGGGTTGGAACGATTGATTCCCTCCGGCGATGCTGTTGAGGGTGCCCGGCGTCGCGGAGTTTGGTGCGCTGACGATCGCGAGGCCGCTTGGATTTCCCGACGACGGATTGGCGGCGACAAACGCGTTGGGAAAAGAGGCCTGCATTGCAGCCGCCATTTGCTGGAACTTCGCACTCACGTTGGGTCCGGTGAATCCTGTCGTGAACGATGGAGTGGTAGCCCCGGCAACAAACGTCCGCATCTGCATGGGCAGACCGACTTGGTTGATGTAGGTGATGTCGCCTTCGTCGTCAGGACTTCCGTCGAGCGTTAGCTCAAACGGTTGGTAAGTGTAGCCTCCCCAGTTCGAGCTGGGATTGCTCGGCGATGGGGCGGCTGCGCTGAACGTCAGCGCCGGGGCATTCACTCCGATGTACCAGGAGGCGCTGTTGAAGTTCGACGAATAAACCGAGTAGTACCCTCTTCCTCCGCCGAGGTCTGTATACGCCAATGACGAAAGCGCGAGAGTCCGATTGGAACTCGTTCCGTTGAGCGTTTGAGCCGAGTTGGCATCCCAATAAACATAGTTTCCGGTGACATCCGTCAAAGTGCTGCCTGCACCGGCGAAAGGCAGGATTTGAAGCTGGGCGGCGTTGACGGACGTGCTGTTGTAAAACCGGATTTCGACCGGGCTTTGCGCACTACAGACAGAAATTCCGAAAACAAATCCCACGAGCGTGGCCAGGAGAGGGGGGAAAACACCCGGTGCCTTCATGACGACAGCATGTCTCTTTTGGGAGTTCCTCGTCAAGCCGCACGCGACCCAAACGGCTGATCGCGAATTCGCTCTCGGCTTGGTTGCTGTGAAAGCATCGCACCCCGGCCGACCCTACCCCGCGAATCCTGAAATCGTTTGATTTTTCGTTGGCTCAACCGATTGTTTTTGTCGTGCAAGATTCAGGCTGCGACGGAATTGGGTCCGGGGCTCCGCTCCCTTCGCGGTTCGATTTGTCGTCGTCGGCAGGCACTTGGCGCACGGTCCCCTTTCTCCCAAACTGACGATGCCCGACCCCACCACTCCCCCGCATGGTGCCGAGAGCATGATGAACCGCCGGGACTTTCTTCGCATGGCCGGGGCGACCGGAGCGGCGATGGCGATGGGCGGGCCCAAAGTTCTGGCCCAGACAGCCGCGACCGGGCCGGGTGCGATTCGTTTCGCCGTGATCGGGGACTACGGCCAGACATTTGCGGACAAGGTTTTTCCGATTGATCACGTGGGGGCGATGATTCGGAGTTGGAATCCGGATTTCGTCGTTTCTGTCGGTGACAACAACTACCAGCTCGGGCAGGCAGAGACGGCCGATGTGAATATCGGGAAAAACTTCACGGGGTTCATTTATCCCAAGACAACGGAGATCCCCGTCGATTACCCGTATCCGCCCGGCAGCCCGCTCTACAACCGCTTCATTCCTTGTCTGGGGAATCATGATTACGGCGACGTGCAGAACACGCACATTCCCACCCCCGAGAATGTCGCCCTGAGCCAGCCGTATCTGGACTACTTCCGGCGGGCGGTTCGTTCCGGCCTCCCGGCGGCTCCCCACACGACGGTGGCTTTCGCCGACAACGCAGTCGGGCAGACATACCGGCACAACCTTTTCACCGGGCAGGTCGAGGACTATGCGACCTTCAGCGAGACGCAGAACCTGCGGTTTTATGATGTGCGGTTGGGGACGGCCTCGGGTCCGAGCTCGGTGCATCTCTTCATCCTCGACAGCAATCCCACGACTCCCTACGGGCAGTTTTTTCAGAACAGGCCGGTTCCGAATCGCGACGGTTCGAACAGTTCCTACACCGAGGTCGCGACCCAGGGCACGTGGCTCCGGCAACGCCTGGCGGCGAGCACGGCGCGCTGGAAGATCGTGATTTTCCACGATCCGCCCTACAATTCCGCGGCCGGTGCCGAGAATGCCGTCTACCAATACGCCTACATGCGCTGGCCGTTCCAGGAGTGGGGTGCAACAGCGGTCATCAGCGGACACGTTCATAACTACGAGCGGCTGGAGATGCCCGATGCGAACGCGGACATGGAGCCGGTTTACGGCGGACCGACCATCCCGTATTTCGTGAACGGAGCGGGGGGCTTCATTCCCGAGCAGGGATTCGATCCTTCCTTTGTCATCGACGGCAGCAAGGTGCGGGTCTCCGCGTACGGCGCCCAGCTCGTCACAGCGGACGACAACTCGATCAACTTCCTCTTCTTCGACCTCGACGGCGTCCTGCGGGATGTGAAAACGATTTATGCCAACCCGCAAAGCGGGCCTCCGCAGGTGGAGTTCGGCGGGCGGGAGTTTCCGGTGAATGCCGGGGCCGGGACGGTGCAAATTCCCGTGACCCGTCTGGGTGATGCGAGCCAGCCGCTCTCCGTGAATTTCGCGACCGTGGACGGAACCGCCATCGCCGGCACGAATTACACAGCCGCCAGCGGAACGCTCCATTTCGCGGCCAACGAGAGACAGAAAACCATTGCGATCCCAATCGCCCCCCCGCCGGTTTTCCCGCCGGGCACAGTTCCGTGGGAGTCCCTCATCTTCTCGGTCACGCTTTCGTTGCCCAGTCCGGGAAGTCTCGGATTCTTCAGTTTCGCCTCGGTCATCCTGGTCAACACCGTCGACACCCCGCTCACGAATCAGGACGTGTTTATCGTCCAGACATACAGGGATCTCTTTCTGGCCGACCCGACACCCACGGAACTCGCCGCCGCCCGAACCGCCATCTCGCCCGCCGATTCCGCGCTGGACCGGGCGAAGTGGATTTATCAATTGCTGCTCTCGAACTATGGTGCCGAGCCGGTGTTTCCCGTGGTGCAGATTTACGCGCCCTTCATCCTTTCGGTCATCGCCGTGGCGGAAGCCCGCGCGATTCCTCCGAGCTTCGCGGACCTGCAAAACGGCATCAATCTGTATCGCGAATCCACGGGCTTGGACAACGCCCTCGCAACGATCAGCACAGCCTTCAATCAGAACCTGCTGGAGGTCTTCAATACCAAGGTTCCCGGCTTTGCATCGGATAACACGGTCTTTATCCAGACCATTTATCTTGCGGCGATCAAGCGGAACTCCACCAACTTTTCGCAGGCGAATCTGTCCTCCGCCGCCAACTCAGCCGATCTCGACTACTGGCTGCCGCTGCTTGCCTCCAGCTCGCCTTCGGAGCTGGCCACCAAGCGCAATCTGATGCTCGGGCGGATCTCCACGCAGAGCTTCGACCCGCCGCCGGTTCCGGGGATGACGCCGTTCGATCTCACCGCGACAAACAAAAATGCGGTGCTCGTTTCCATCCTGCTGGCAGGACTCCTCCGGCAGCAGTTGACGTATCCCGATTTTTTCAACGGCTACCTGTTCCCCGTCGAGCAGGGCGGAGAGACGATCCTCATCGACCACATTTCCAACATCATCCAGTCCTCGGACTACGCAGCGCGCTTTCGCGTGACTTCCTACGAGGGGTTCATTGATTCCGCCAAGGGCGGGCTTTCGGCCTTGCAAAGGCTTCCGGGAGCCGACCCCGAGGGCGACGGCCTGACCAACCTCCAGGAGTATTCCTTTGCCCTCACCGGTCAGTCCGGCAGCAGGCCCTCCGTGACGGAAATCGCAATCGAAACCTCGGGCGGCCAGGACTACGCGATCTTTTCCTACCGCCAGGCCGCCAATGTGAAGCGCGTCGAGTTTCTGGTCCAGACCTCCACGGATTTGAAAACGTGGTCCGTCGCCTCAAATGCTGTCGCGGCTGGCGGCGTGGACATGGGAAGTTACGTCAAGAGGCGGGTTCGGATCCCCGTCCCCTCGTCCCGGGCCGGCCGCCTGTTCATCCGTCTTCTCGTCCGCCCGAAACCCTAGAGGGTGTCATGCACTTCCGGCGGGCCTGTGCGCCGGGTGAAACGGCGGAGACATGCGAGGGCCGCAGCGGCGAGGAACAACGCGACGACGGAAGGCTCGGGGACGGCGGTGAGTTGGAACGTGAGACTGTCGCTGCCGAGGGCAAAAGTGCCCGCGAAGCCGCCGGTATTGGTAAATCCAAAGTCCCCCGACGTGAAGGTCGTGCCTCCGAAGTCGACGAGCGTGTAGGTCTGGCCGACCGACCATCCGCTATCCAGAAAAGTGAACAGGTAGGTTCCGCTGCCGCTTTTCAGAAAATCTCCTGTGAGAGCCAGGCGGTCGCCGGAGAGGGTGCCGAGTTCGAAGACGAGATCGGCCCCGGCGTCCCATGTAAGCGAATCGGCATGGAGGGTATCGATCGAGTTCCCGGGCGCCAGAGTCGACCCGTTTTCGAGAACCAAGTCGCCTGCGACGCCCGAGCCACCCAGAATGGCGCCGTCGGCCACGGTGACCGTGCTGGTCGTGAGCTCACCGTTGAGGATGAGCGTCCCGGCGCTCACAAGGGTGCTTCCGGTGAAAGTGTGATTTCCGGAAAGCGTGAGGCTGCCGGCGCCTTGTTTGGTGAGTGAGCCGTTGCCGCCGAGAGAAGCGGCGGTCGTCACCGCGAAGCTTCCTGTATCGATGGTTCCACCCGCCCCGCCGAGGGTAATGTCACCGGGACCGAATCCGGCAAAGAGATCGGACTGGTCTGCATTGAGGGCGAGCGTACCGCCATGGAACGTGACCGTGGCATTTCCGCTGCCCCCGGCGACCTGCGCGGTGCTCACCGTTCCACCGTTGAGATTGAGGGCCGCGGTGGCGCCACTCTCGACGGCCAACACGAGGTTTCCGGTGTTCGTCCAGGTTCCGCCCGTGACGGTGACAATGCCGACGGATGTGTCGAACGTGCCCACGGTCGCCGAGGCGCTGGAAATGTGTCCACCGCCGAGCTCAAGGGTGCCGTTGCCGAGGAAGCCGACCGCGAGTTCGCCGGTCTGGGTCCAAGTGCCCCCGGTGACCGTCGCCGATCCGATGGATCCGACGTGGCGGCCGAGGAACGTGTCCGTATTCGAGATCGTACCATTCGATAGCGAGAAAGTGCCGTTGCCGAAGTACCCGATGGCGAACGTGCCGGACTGGGTCCAGTTCCCACCGGACACAGTCGCGGTGCCGGACGAACCGGCCGTGCGGCCAACGTAGCCGCTTGTGTTGGTGAGTGTGCCATTGCCGACGGTGAGCACGCCGGTGCCATCGTATCCGACCGTGAACTCTCCGGAGTTGTTCCAGAGTCCGCCTGTGAGCGTTGCGGATCCCATCGAGCCGGAGGCCCCACCGAGAACCCCCTCGCTGCTGGAGATCAGTCCGCCGCTGAGGGCGATCGTCCCGTTGCCAAAGACACCCGCGGCGAGGCTGCCGGTCTGGGTCCAATTGCCCCCGCTCATGAGAACCACCCCGTTCACGCCCGCGCTGCGACCGATTCTACCGTTCACATTCGAAACACTCCCGCCAGTCAGGGAAAGGATGCCATCGCCGTCGGCTCCGATGTAGAGATCGCCGGAACTCGTCCAGTTTCCACCCGTCACCGTCGCCGTGCCCACGCCACCCGCCAGGCCACCAAGAACACCGTCCCGGTTCGCAACCGTGCCCCCGCTGAGGGTGAGGGTGCCATTTCCGCCGTAGCCGACAAAGAGCTCGAACTCATGGTTCCACCGCCCGCCGGTGACCTGCGCGGTGCCCGTCGAGCCTGCGTTCAAGCCGAGGAATGCGTAACGGTCGGAGAACGTGCCATTCGCCCCGACGGAGAATCCCGCGGTCTCCGCGGCATCCGAGGCCACCACGAGATTGGCAGCGGCGTGGCTGACGGCGCCGCCCCCGGAGACAGCGAGCGTGCCCTGGCGCACGGTCGTGCCACCGGAGTGGGTGCTGTTGCCGGTGAGCGTGAGTGTTCCATTCCCCACCTTTGTCAACGTGCCATCGCCACCGAATCCGCCGACCGCCGTAACGGCGAAGCCTCCGGTGTCGATCGTGCCACCGGCTCCGGAGAGCATCACCCCGCTCGGCCCGAAGCCGCTGAAGAGCGCGGACTGGTTCCCGGTGATTCGAAGGAGTCCCCCCGAGTAGCTGAAATTTCCGTTGCCCGCGCCTTTGGAAACCTGGCCTGCTTCCAGAACGCCGCCGGAAAGGTTGACCCGGCCGGTCGAACCGGACTGCCCCGCCACACTGAGCGTGACGGTGGAGAGTGTGCCATTGCTCAGATTCAGAGTGCCGTTTCCGAAAAGCCCGACAAACAAGGTGCCGTTGTTGGTCCAGCTCCCTCCGGTGACGTTTGCCGTGCCGGTCGAGTTGACGCTATTTCCGATGTAGGCCGAGACGCTCGACAGATTCCCGTTGCCGAGTTGGAGAGTCCCCGTGCCACGGTTCCCGACCACGAACTCGCCGGACTGGGTCCAGTTCCCGCCCGTCAGATTCGCCGTGCCCACGGCTCCCGCGTCGTTGCCGACGTAGGCATTCCGATTCGCAAGAGTTCCGTTCGCCCCGAGGGAAAAGGCCGCCTCATCCCCCGCGAGGAACCCGACGTGCAAATCCGTCCCGAGGGCGGTGGAGCCCCCGCTGTCGATCACCAGCTCGCCGCTGCGAACAACCAGCCCGCCCAGGTCGCCGTTCTGCCCCCTGAGGTTGAGTGTGCCGCTGCCCTGCTTGATCAGCGAACCCGTCCCCGACTCCACGAGCGAGTAACCCATCGTCACCGTGAAGCCCTGCGTGTCGATCGTACCCCCGCCGGACTGGATCGTGACATCCCCCGTTTCGAAACCGCCGAAGAGATCGGTTTGGTTGCCCGTGAGACGAAGCGCTCCGCCGTTGAAGCTCACTGTGCCAGTGCCCAGTCCCTCGGAGACTTGGTCGGTGGAGAGAACCCCACCGTTGAGTTCGAGAACACCCACGGAGCCCATCAGGTCGCCGACACGTGTCGAGGGGGTGACAACGGAACCGTTGCCGCTGACCACCAACCTCCCCGCTCCCCTGCTGCCGATTCGGATCTCGTTGCTGTTCGTCCACTCGCCCCCGGAAACCGTCACGGTGCCC
>CAZKHB010000036.1:0-10016 GCA_964552635.1 uncultured Chthoniobacterales bacterium | reverse complement strand
GCCCGAGTTGGTCCAGTTCCCGCCGGTCACATTGACCGTTCCGGTGGCCGTGGAAAAAAAGCCGATGGCCCCGTCGTTGTTTGAGACAGTGCCGCCCGAGGACACCGTCAAATTGCCAACCGTCGAATATCCCACCGCCAGATCCGCCGGCAGAGTCCACGTCGGATTCGTCGGAGGATTCGGCAGCACGTCGCCCGTGAAGGTGATCTGACCGTGCAGCGGCTGGACGGCGAGGACAAGAACCAGAAGTCTGGAAAAAAGGAAAAAGGCGGCGCAAAGCCTCGCGGCGGATTTTGGTCTCATGCGGGCGCTAGAAATCAAGGCCTGCACTTGTAGCAAATTCCCCCCCCCTGTCGCCACGACTTTTCCCACGGCCGGGTCCAGGCTCAACAGATGCGCATCATCGGGTCCTCGAGCGAGCCGTCCAGGCGGTCACAGTCTTCTTCTGGCTGGCTGGGGTCCACCGGCGGCGAGGAAAGCCACGCCTCATGCAGAAATAAAGAAGACAACCGCACGTGCTGGCTTTCCGATGCTCCCCACAGCATCGCCTGCGGTTTGCAATGCCCCCCGCGGTCCCCGATTCCAAGCACCTCGCCCGCATCAAAAGATGACTCCTCAGCCCCTTCCCATCGGACTTGTTCAACAGCGGCTCACTTCGCCGCTGCGGTGGGGGCCAGCCCCTATGCGTTAGCCCATGTCTCTTTCGAGCAGGTCGTCATTTCGGAAAAGCCTTTCTGCCCGCATCACGTAAACGATGTAAACAACCTCACTCTGTGAGCGATAGAAAATGCGAACTGGTGGAATCACAAGCTGGCGATACTGCGTGCCTTTGAGCTCTGCCGGCACTGACCCACTCTTTGGATGCTTCGCAAGTTGGTCGATTCGCTCAAATACTCGCTGAACAAACTTGCTGGCAGCTGCTGGCTTATCGAGGGAAATGTAGTCCGCTATCTCATCAAGATCCTGGAGGGCCGGCTCAGTCCAGATTATGCGAGCCATCGCGCCATCCTCTGCTTTGCCTCCCTTTGGGAAACAACGCGCTTTTCAAGAATGGCTTTCTCACCGCGAGCGATACCCTCAAGGAGCTTCAATCTGTCCTGCATTTCTTCATACATCTGGACGTCAATGAGATAGGCGGCAGGGAGTCCATGCTGCGTGATGAGCACGGGCTCCTGATCGCTGCCAAGCCGCGAAATGACCTCGGTCGCTTTGCGCTTGAGAGTTGTCACGAGTTCAGTTCGCATACGGTGATACTAAAGTGGCACTCGCGAGCGGACAAGCATGTTTTGCCACCCGTCTGCTCGGCGAACTCGCCCCCCTGCCGCCACGACTTTTCCCACGGCCGGGTTCAGGCTAAACAGATGCGTCTCATCGGGTTCTCGAGAGAGCCGTCCAGGCGGTCACAGTCTTCTTCTGGCTTGCTGGGGTCCACCGGCGGCGAGGAACAACGCGACGACGGAGGGATCCGGGACGGCGGTTTTGGTGAATCCAAAGTCCCCAGACTATGGAAATAAAGGTAGACCTGCCATGCACGCAGTGCCGGAAACCGCAAGACCATGCACACCGGCCTCCGGTTCCCTCCACCAGACAGGCAAAGGGTAAGAGCCTTGAAGATTAAAGGGTAACCTTCCTACGCTTCCAGAGCAGCCACGCTCCTCCTCCCAGCAACATCAACATTGCTGTGGACGGCTCGGGGACACTGGCAACGCGGAAACCCACATCTCTGGCCTCGGTCGAGGGGTTGCTGGAGGAGCCGAAGGAAGACTGCAGAACGAAGTCGGCATAGACCCAGGTGCCCCCGCGGAGGCCCCGGGACGAACCGCTCACCGCATCATTCCACTCCCACACATTCCCGCCTTGGTCGAATGTCCCGTAGTAGCTCCCGGAGGCACTGAACGCCCCTCCATCCGTCAGATAGTTCTGGCTGCTGCTGTAGCTCGGGTTTTGTGTCACGGCATAGTTCCCCGTGTAGATATTCGCCTGGTTCGTCCCCGCACCGATGTTGTTCCCCGGTGCACTGTCGCTCCGTGTCGGATACAGCCAGTAGTCATCACTTGGCCCGCTCACGCCCGGATCGTAATACGCCGCCTTATACCACTCGTTCTCGCTCGGGATCCACCACGTCGTCGTCGCGCTCGTATTCGGGTTGATCGCGTTCTTCGTGAAACCGACCCCGCTCGTCGCTCCAAAGAGCGAATACGCTCCATTTTCCGTCGTCGCGTTCCCCTGTGCTCCCGTTGGCTGTCCATTGGCCACCCAGTTGGCAAACCGCGCCGCATCGAACCAGTTCACATACGTCACCGGCCGCAACCCGCTCCCGATCACCGAATACGAATAGCTCCCGGACGACCCACTGCGCGAGATTCCCGCAATATTCAGGTTGCTCGCCATGCTCGTGTTGTAGAGGTTGTAGGTATCCGTCGCTGCCACCGCGTTCAGAAACGCCGTGTATTGGTTCAAGTTCACCTCATACGTGCTGATCGCGTAGGTGTAGCCCACCCCGCCGTAGCCCGTCGAATCATTCGGGTTGCCCGCATCTCCCACCGTCACCGTCGGGATCGTGATCTGGGCCTGTGCCGTCACCGTTGCCATCGCCATCATTCCGAGTGCGAGCCCAAGAGCCGCCACTGCTGTCATTGGTTTCATTGGTTCCATTGATTTCCTCTGGAGCAACCCGACTTCAGGAGTTGAAGCCACCTGCCAATGGCCCGCGTCCTAGACTGCTTCCGACTGCGTGGTCAAGTGAGAATTTCGCCACGCGGAAGGCGTTTTCTTTATTGCCCGGACTGTGTGGCTGCGGAGGGCCTTCCACGGAGCCAGCGCGGTCGTGAAAAGAGATGAAGACCCGTTCTGGATCACCGAAGGGGAACCAGGGGTTAATGTGCCTACTCTCGCACCTGCGGAAGACTCCGGCTTCCGCAGATTAAGTCCCCCGGTTACCTCGAGGCGTTTACCCCGACGACGCGGCGCAGACGCCTCCGACCACCGCGAGCATTTGCACACCGGCCTCCGGTTTCCTCCACCTTGTTTCAATCGATCTGGATCACCGTGAATGACGTTGCCGGGAAGGAATAGTGGCGAGGGGAGCCCCCGTGTTCCCAGACGCTGACGACCGGCTTGATTTTCTCCGGCTGCTCCAGAGTGTTGAAGTCCGATGGATCGTCGTGGGCCAGAGTTTCCACGCGGGCCGAGGTTCTCCTCGGAGAAAAGCCTCTCAAATCCAGCGTGGCCTCGATGGGCGAGGAGGCAAGATTGACTACTCGGAGAACGAGACGTTTTCCATCCATGGACTTTACGGCGACCACGTCGAGGGCACCGGCGGGCGAAGCCACGGAGCATTCGACGAGATCCGGTGCCCCCGCGCGTGAGATCATTTGCTGAACATAGTAAGCGGACTGAGCCCACACCCGGTCTTGAGTGTAGTAAATGTTGCCTTGCGTCCAAAGCACGGCCTTCCAATCGCGCTGATAGACACCCCAAGGCTGGGAAACATTCGGCATCGCTCCCGCCACGATAACGTCCCCCCTGCGGCAGACTTGATTCAACTCGATGGCGTGGGCAAGGCCTCGGTTGTAGTTGAAGCGTCCGCCGTTGAACTCGAACACCGCAAGCTTCTGCTGCGGCAGGGAGGGATCGAGGCGTTGCAGTATCCCGGCAAACACGGCCGCACCGGGGATTGCACCCTCGTAGCTGGCGGCCGGATCGTCGGT
Source organism: uncultured Chthoniobacterales bacterium (assembly GCA_964552635.1). Classification (GTDB taxonomy): domain Bacteria; phylum Verrucomicrobiota; class Verrucomicrobiia; order Chthoniobacterales; family Terrimicrobiaceae; genus CAZKHB01. Next base: position 6,306 of record CAZKHB010000036.1, on the reverse strand, counting down.
GATATAAAATGCATGGATATCCCAGAGGAGTTTCTTTCCGCGGGCATGGACGAACTGCGCCAATGCGAGGTGCGGGGCCAGTTTGCTTTGCAGTTCCTCGAGGGGTTCGGACCCATCGAAAGAATAGCCGTGTCCTACGGGGATGAGCGTGATGTCCGGATCGATCGCCCAGACAGCCTCCGCCACATCTTGGAATTTCTGCACGTAATCGGCATCGAGCTTCGACTCATTCGCCACCTGGTAATAGCGTATCTGATACGGCTTGGGATGACCATCTGCGGCGCGGCGCCGGCCAGCAGGCGAGTCTTTGGGGGCATTGCAGTAGGCGATGAAATCGGCGACGGCTTCCGGCTCCTCGTCGAGATTCAAACCGATGACCGGAGTAAACCCGGCGGCCTCGCAGAAATTCAGATGCTCAATCGGCCCGTAGCCGCCACTGCAATAGCGGTCATAGAATCCATCGAACGGCGGACGCGTATCCCGGGGGCCTTGCAGGTTCGCCCAGCGGTAGCCATCCACCTCGATCATGCCTCCGTTCAGCCGGAGCAGCTTGATGCCCTGGGCCACCAATGCGTCAGCCAGGTCCTTGCGGATGGGCAAAGTCTTGAAGCGTCCCCAAGCGCCCGGCTGAAGAAATGCGTAGCCGATCGTGAGGTCGCCGGGCTGTGCCAGCGTGACGGCGAATCGCGCGTTGGCATCGGCGGTCTCGGGCGTCAAGAGAAACGGCACTTTCTCAAACGCTCCCTTGCCGGACGTCCTGAGCGTCTGCCGGGCATGGATTCTGGTTCCATCCGCACTGCGCAATGAGACGTCGAACGTGGTGGGCCGCGTTGTCCGGATGCGCAGGAAGCCTTCGTAGGGCAGGCCCTCGCGCAAGCTCAGCCCCCATCGCGCAAGCCCCGCGTTGTCCACACCGATCTCCCCATGGCCGGAAACAAACACAATCCGCTGACTGCGGCTGTTGCGGAACCATGTGCCCTCACCGGGCGGAATCAATTCAAACGAGCCCACCGCGGTACCCGTCCGCACGGCGGACCACCTTAGACTCACGGCATCCCCGGCCTGCTCCACGAGAGCACCGGTGTGAAACGCTACCCTTCGCGTTTCGCCAATCCCGTTCCTCAACGCAAGATTGCGGCAGCGGAGATTCTCAGACGCGACAATCCCGAAGTGCCCCGCCTCCAGCGGGTAGTCCTCTGTCACAGTGAGGGCATCGCGGCCGTTCACGCACGCCGTGATGCGGTTGCCATTCACGCACAGTGAAATCGAAGTCCAGCCACCGCGCAGGATCTCCGCAGGGCCTTGGCCCAAGACTTCGTGGGCATTGGCACGAATGGCGCGGGTCAGCACGATTTGCTGCTGCTTTGTCTCTAGCCGCAAGGTATAGCCAGAATACCACTCCCACAGGTTGTCGGAGTGGTTGGGGTGGACCCGGAAGATCAAGCCGGCATCGGCGGCTGCATCGACCGGGAACCAGAACTCGATCGAGATTTCCACAGCGTCCGCCGGACTCTCCGAAGTGAGCCGCGCACCCTCGCGTTTGGCGAAGGCTCCCGCTTCGACAGGCACGGAGCCTGGAATCTCGAATTTGCCATCCCGGGCATCCACAGCAAGCAGCCCGTTCGGAAGAACCCGCCATTTGCCACCCAAGCTGATGAAGCCGTTCACATGGCCGCTGGTTTGGGCCAACTCGGTGGGTGAGGGCTCATAAAAGCTCTCACCATGGATCAACTGGCTGTCGAAGCCGCCGATCATCTGGTAATGCAGATCCTCCATGTTTGCACCGAGGATCTCTGGCTCCAGCCGGAACCGAACGCGATCGGCCTCGACGGTGATCCGGCTCGCCTCTTTGGAAGAATGCACACGCGTTCCCACGGCCGGAGTCTGCATCGCACCCCGGAAACTTGCACGGTCGAATCTCAGGCGCACATGGCCAGAACGCCGGGCGCAGTTTCCTCGGCTGGGAAACGACCAGCACCGGTCGTCAACAGCAAAGAGTTTATCCGCAGGGTTGTTGGACCGTTTGACCCGGAAACCGGGAAGACATGACCGCCGAGGACGACTTGCGGGGAAAAGACCCATTGGCACAAGGCCGGCCGGTTACCTGAGGCGTTTACCGCGAGGAAGCGACGCAGAGGCCCCCAACCGCTGCAAGAATTTGCACACTGACCCCCCGGTTTCCGAAAGAGCCCGCGGCATGCGGAAACTGGCTGCGGATTGACCGCAGGCAGTGATCAGTTACCCCGTTGAGAGCTCAGGAACCATGGCTTTAACCCAAGACCTCTCTCCGCGTGTGGTGGGTCAATTCACCTCGGTGCTTGCCCGTTTCCCCGCCGATGAGCGCGCGTGCCGTTCGGGATCTGGCCCCGCACTGAGCACATGGAGCCTCAAAGCCGGATGCCGAGTTTGCGGTAGGCGGTGCGGATTTCGGCGTTGAGGTCCTCCGGGCGGCGACCGTCGAGGAGGAGATCGATCGGTTCTTCGGTGGTCTGGCCGCTGGAGCGGCGTTGCTCGACCGAGCGGAGGTAGCGCCGGAAGCGGAGGGCGTCCCCTGCCCCGTCGAGGTGCATGAAGTAGTAAACGGCGAGATACGAGGTGAAGTAGAGACGACGGGCCTGCTCGGGGTCCTGCCTCAGCGTTTCGCCCCAGTCGCGGTGGGAGGTGGCGAAGAGTTCTTCCAATGGCACGGGATCGGGCACGCCACCGGAGCGGGCGAGTTGGTCGAGGTGCTCGCGGAGTCCGGCCTTGGCGGAGGCGAGGCGGAATGTGCCGAGACGGAGGGGGAGAACGTTGGCGTATTCGGCCGTGCCTTCGATGACCCACTGCGGGAGGAGCGGCAGCGAGGCGTGCATCATTTGGTGGACGAGTTCGTGAACGAGCGTGTCGGAGCGGTAGGTATCGTCCTTCGCAAAGCTTTTCCCGACCTGCCGGATGCCGAGGCTTTCGAAGGGAACCAGAAACACGCCACGGGCACCGAAGTAGACGCCGCCGCTGTTTGGGGGTCCGCCCATGTCTTCGTAGCGGCTGCGATTGCGCAAGAGCAGGGCCTTGAAGCGGGGGCCGGATTCCGGTTTGGGATCGATGCTCCACGGAAGCGCCTGCACGAGCAATCGCGTCGCCTCGAAGTTCCGCGCGACGTCCCGGAGGAGGTTTTGTGTGAGCTTGCCCTCGACGGTGAACTCGAAGTTCGGGGTCTGATACACATACACGCCCGCCGCTTCGTCCTCGCTGACCAAGGCCACATCAATCGCGCCGGAGGGCACACCGACGGCATCGGGCAGCTTCACGGGGCGGTCGAAGAGCCAATCGTCCACCACCGCCCTGTCTTCCGGCGCGAGGTCGGCAAGGGGAAGTGCGAATCGGCGTCCGTCCGCCGCGCGCAGTTGCACAGAGCCTTCATCCGCGGAGACGAGCGCCGCTTCGATCGGTGTCCCGCCCTGCGGGGTCCAGAGACGCGGAGCGGGTTGGGCGTGCAGCAGGGCCACGCCCAGCCAGAGCACAAGGCTACTGCTCGATAAAGACATCCATCTGCTGGCCGGCATAGACGGGAAACTCGGGAGCGGGAAACCGGTAAATGACCTGCAACACACGGGTATCGACGCGCTCGGTGCTCTCGCCGGACAGCGAACGCTTGGGAACGATGTAGGGCTCGATGCGCACGAACTCGAGGGGGATCGGGCGTTCGCGGGTTCCCTTCAAAAACGCCACCGCGGGCCGGTCGCCGCGCAGGCGCGGGGCGTCGGATTCGTCGATATCGGCACGGAGTTGGAGTTCAGAGATATCGCCGAGGAGGATGGCGGGTTCGGCCGAGCCGGGAACAAAGAACTCGCCGGCCCGCACGTTGACTTGCAGGACGGTGCCATCGCGCGGGGCTTTGACGGTGAGCAGATCGAGCGCGACCTCGGCCGCCGAAAGCTGGGCCACGGCGAGGTCGTAATCCGCCCGCGCCCGGGACACCTCGCGCTCCGCGGCCTGGAGGGCAAACTCGACGCGCTGCGACTCGTCCTCGCTGGCGACATTGCGGGCCCGGAGTTGTTTCACGCGGTCCCGCTGGTCCCGCCGGTCGGCCAGGCGATTCACGGCCTCGTCGAGTTTCGCCGCCTCGACATTCACACGCGCCCGCTGCGTCGCGACATCCGAGGCCGCCTGACGGTCGTCCATCGTGAAAAGGACATCCCCCGCCTTGACGCGGGTGCCGACGGCGACGGGCACGGTGCGCACAAGGCCCTGCACGGGCGGGGCAACGCGCACGTTCTCGTTCACACTTTCGACGAGTCCGCGTCCGCCGATCGATTCGCTGTAGGGCGACTGCGGCGGCGGCACGACCGGCACGGGTTCGGGGCCGGCCTGCCGGAGACGGACGACGATGGCGATCACGGCAATGACGCCGATGACCGCGATGAAAAAGGAAGGGCGTTTAAGCATGGTGGTAGGCGGTGGGATCGTCGAAGACACCGGTCACGCGCCCATCTTCCATCTCCGCGATGCGGTCGGCAAACCGATAGATGCGGCTGTCGTGCGTGACGACGATCACGCAGCGGTCGGGTTGGAGGGCGCTGGCCTTGAGAAGTTCCAGCGTCTTCTGGCCTGTCGCGGCGTCGAGCGAGGCGGTGGGTTCGTCGCAGATGATGAGCCGGGGTTTGTGAACGAGTGCACGGGCGATGGCGACACGCTGTTGCTGGCCGCCGGAGAGCTGATTCGGATACGACCCCGTTTTGTTGCCGAGTCCGACCTCTTCGAGCACCGCAGCGGCCCGGCGCTCGGCCTCTGGCCCGGGGGTGCCGTTGAGCACGAGGGGAATCGAGGCATTCTCGGCCGCGGTGAGGGTCGGGATGAGATTGAACTGCTGGAAAATGAATCCGACATTCTCGCAGCGAAACTGCGTCACCTGGCCATCCGTCATCCGCCGGATGTCGTGATCGAACACGCGCACCGTGCCCTCCTCGCAGCGGAGGGTGCCGCAGAGCACGCTGAGGAGCGTGGTTTTTCCGCAGCCCGAGGGGCCGACAATCATGAGCAACTCGCCGAACCGCGCGCGGAGCGTGGCTCCCTTGAGGGCAAACGTGCGCGTGTCCCCGGCGGGGAAACTTTTCACCACGCCCTCGACCTCGACCGCGATGTCGGACGGATCGCTCATCGGAAGACGACAGCCGGCTCGAGCCGGGCGATTTTGGCAAGGCCGATCGCGGCCGAGAATGCGCAGATGAAAAAGATGACCGCCGCAACGAAGGCCGGCACCTGCCACGGCATGAAGAACGGTGGCTGTTCCTTCGCGAGCACGGCATTGCCGAACCATGCGGCGAGTCCGACCCCGATGCCGTAGCCGACGAAGCCCACGGTGAAGGCCTGCAAAAGGACCATGCCCGCCAGCACACGCATGCGGGCTCCCATGGCCTTGAGCGCTGCAAGGTAACGCAGGTTGTCGTGCACGAAGAGGTAGAACGTCTGGCCCGCGATGGCGATGCCGACGATCACCCCGAGCAGGACCACCGTGCCGAAGGAGATGGGGATGCCGGTGTTCTTGATATACCACCACACGGTGTCCCAGAAGAGTTGGTCCTTCGCGATGGCACGCAGGCCGGGCAACTCGCTCAAGCGCCGGGCCAGCTCGGCATCCGAGACTCCCGGAGCGGGGGCCGCGAGCACATAGCTGAGCATTTTCCGCGAGGGTTTCGCATACTCCATCGCCCGGTCGAACGTCGTGTAGATATACGGTTGCCCGAGAAAGCTGCGGTTCACATGAGCGATGCCGACGACCCGCGCCTCCTTGTCGTTGATCTCGAACGTCGTGCCGAGACGGATGTCGATGCCCTTGCGGCGGAACTTCTCGACGGCCACCTGGTCGACGATCACCGCCCCTGGCAGGCGCAGGTCCTCGATGCGCCCCTGCCGCAAATCCATCGGCCGTCCGGTCAGCGTGCCGGTATCCAGTCCCGTGAGCTGGACGTTTTGAAACGATCCGTCGGCGAGACGGGCCTGCTCGATGCCGAGATAGAGCGGCACCGCCCAGGCGACCCCCGGGGTGCTGCGCACCCGCTCGACCTCGATCTGGCGCATGGGAATAACCTCGTTCGCCTGTTCGACCTTGGCATCCACCACCCAGACGGGCGCCCCGATGTTCCGCACCGTCGCCGTTGTCCACATCATCAGCCCGCAGAACACCGACGCCTGCTGGCACATGAGGAGCGAACAAAAGGCCAGACCGCAAACGAGCATGGCATACTTCGCGCGGTCCCGGAGCAGCATCTTCAGCGCGATCGCGAGCATGGCCTATCTGGGCGCGGAGCCGTGGAGGTTGCGCGTGGT
>CAZKHB010000035.1:0-26627 GCA_964552635.1 uncultured Chthoniobacterales bacterium | reverse complement strand
CATGGCCCAAAGATTCGCTTTGGCAGGCGAACTTCAAGCACATTCGACTGGCGGGCGGACGTATGATCGCGCACGATTCCCCCCATGGCACCGGACCCCTCGGCGTTTGAGAAACTCGGCCGTTTTTACCTTGGTCGCGAAACCGGCGACGGCGGACTCGTTCTTCTGGACTCGCGCGACCTCGTCACCCATGCCGTCTGCGTGGGAATGACCGGGAGCGGCAAGACCGGGCTCTGCCTCGCCCTGCTCGAAGAGGCCGCGATGGATGGCGTGCCCGCGATCATCATTGATCCCAAGGGCGACCTCGCAAACCTCCTCCTGACGTTCCCCGACCTGCGGCCGGAGGATTTCCGGCCTTGGATCAACGAGGACGACGCCCGCCGCAAGGGAGTGGAACCGGACGCCTGGGCCGCTTCGCAGGCCGCGACATGGAAGCATGGATTGGCTGCATGGGGGCAGGATGGTGCCCGTATCCGAGCGCTGCGGGAGAAGTCGGACTTCCGCATCTACACGCCCGGCAGCACAGCCGGCATCCCGGTCAATCTCCTCGATGCCTTCCGCGCCCCTGAGAGCGCGGACGATGTGGCCGAGCATGCCCAGAATGCCGTCGCCGGCCTCCTTGCCCTGCTGGGCAGCGCGGCCGATCCGGTGAAGAGCCGCGAGGCGGTTTTTCTTTCCACGCTCCTGATGGCGCTGTGGAAAGCCGGGACCGCCTGCGACCTGCCTGCCCTCATCGCGGGAATCCAGAAGCCCCCGTTCGACAAGATCGGGGTGATGGACACCGAGTCGTTCTATCCGGCGAAGGATCGCTTTGAACTCGTCCTTGCCTTGAACGCCCTTCTGGCCTCGCCGGCATTTGCGCAGTGGCAAACCGGTGAGCCGATGGATGTCGCCCGATTCCTCCGCTCGCCGGACGGCCGCCCGCGGCACGCGATTTTTTCGATTGCCCACCTCGACGACAGCCAGCGCATGTTCTTTGTCACGCTGCTGCTCGGCCAGGTGGTCGCATGGATGCGGCGGCAGAGTGGCACGACCAGCCTGCGGGCCCTCGTCTATATGGACGAGATTTTCGGCTACTTCCCGCCGGTGGCGAATCCCCCCTCGAAACTCCCGCTGCTCACCCTGCTCAAGCAGGCCCGCGCCTTCGGCGTCGGTGTCGTGCTCTCCACGCAGAATCCGGTGGACCTCGACTACAAGGGCCTTGCCAATGCCGGCACGTGGTTCATCGGACGCCTCCAGACAGATCGCGACAAGGCCCGCGTGGCGGAGGGACTGCAGTCCGCCGCCGTGCCCCTCGATCGCGCCCGCATTGACGAACTCCTCGCAGGTCTCGGCAGCCGGAAGTTCCTCCTCAGTTCCGTGCATGCCGCGGAACCGGTTGTCTTCGAATCCCGCTGGGTGATGAGCTATCTGCGCGGTCCGCTGACGCGGGACCAGATCCGCCTCCTCACGCCCCGTGGCGAGGAACACGCCGTTCCGGAAAAGACATCGGCCTCCACCCAACTTCCCGCCCTGCCTCCGGGCATTCGCCAGGTCTTCCTGCCCTCGGCGGTTCCGCTCGTGCCCCGCCTTCTCGGGGCGGCCACCGTGCGGTTCTCGGATGCGAAGTCCGGTTTGGATGTCACCCGCCGGCTTGTGCTTGCGGCGGAGTTTGCCGGCGGGGCGGCAGGGGTGGATTGGGATGCCGCCGAGCCTCTGGATGTCACTCTCCCGGCTTTCACCACGACCCCGCCGGCCGATGCGACATTCGGGCCCGCGCCCTCGGCGGCGTCGGACGTGAAAAGCTACGCGGTATGGGAGAAGCAATTCGCTCGCTGGCTCGGGGAGTCCCTGCGCCACGACACCCTGCGCTGCCCGGAATTGAAACTGACAAGCCGGCCGGACGAGTCGGAAGCCGACTTCCGGAACCGCGTGGCCCTCGCCGCACGGGAGGAACGGGATGCCAAAGTCGAAGCACTCCGCAAGAAGTATGCGCCGAAAGTCGCCGCCTTGGAGGCACGGCTGCAGCGCGCGGTGCTCGCCGTCGAGAAGCAGAAGCAACAGGCCCGTGATGCCACGTTCCAAACAGCGATTTCGGTCGGCACCTCGATCCTCGGCGCGTTCCTCGGTCGCAAGGCGCTCTCGGCCACCACAATCTCCCGCGCCGGCACGGCGCTCAAGGGCGCCAGCCGCGCCGCGCGCGAGGGGGCGGATGTCGGGGCCGCCCAGGAGACGGTCGAAACCGTGAAAGCCGCCCGCGAGCAGCTCGACACGGATTTCGCCGCGGAATCCGCCGCCCTCACCGCGGCGCTCGGCGAGCCAGCCATCGAGACCGTTTCGGTGAAACCCTCGCGCGGTGGTGTGACTGTTGAGTTTTTCGGACTCGGCTGGATTTGAGGGCGGACATCTTTTGGTTTCCTGCGACCGGAATCTTTCCTAGAGAAGCACTGTGCATCCCTTCCTGGTCGGACTCCTGAGCGCGGCATTCATCTTTTGCGGAGGCTGTATCGGTATGCGGGTGCAACGCATGCTCAAGAGCCACCACTTGAGCAAAGAGATGCAGGACCTCGTGAAACTCAGCGCGGGGATGATCGCAACCCTCACCGCTCTCGTGCTGGGTTTGCTGGTGAGTTCGGCAAAGACGGCGTTTGACGCGATCAACTCCGGTGTCATCCAGGGGAGCGCGAAAGTCATCTACCTCGACCGAACGCTCGCGCGGTACGGTCCGGACTCCGGACCGGTTCGGGAGCAGTTGAAACACGCAATCCAGGCCACGCTCTCGAACGTCTGGCCGGACGGGCATGCACGGGCCGCCGGGGTCGCGACTTTCGAGAATGCCAATGGCCTCGAGGTGGTGCGCGACAGGCTCTACGAACTCTCCCCGCAGACCGAGGTGCAGCGCCTTGCCTTCACCCAAGCCCAGCAACTCATGTCCGACCTCGGCCAAAACCGGTGGTTTCTCGTCGAGGAAGCACACGCGCATCTTCCGACCCCTCTGCTGGTGATCCTTGTGTTCTGGCTGTTCCTTCTTTTCATCAGCTTCGGGCTCTTCGCCCCGAAGAGTCGCATGGCGCTGGTCGTTCTCGCCGTGGGGGCCTGCGCTGTTTCGGCGGCAATCTTCCTCGTTCTCGAGCTCGGGCAACCCTTCAGCGGTCTCATCGAGATTTCCAATGAACCGATCCGCAACGCCCTGAGCCACCTCGGCAAATGACGCGGGAAGGCTGCGGCACCCGGGTCAGTTTTGTGAGGTATCGCTCGCGAACGTCTTCTGGGGCAGAATGCCGGTCACCGAGCCGACGGTGCGGTGCGCACGGATCTTCTCAGCAAACGCCGTGGCGGACGGCTTGAGCACGCGATCTTTCGTCTTGGGGTCCATCGTCGACAGGCCGAACGTGGCCTTGTAGCCCCAATGCCACTCGTAGTTGTCGGCGAGGGACCAGGCGAAGTAACCGCGCACATCGTATCCGTCTCGGATCGCGCGCCCGATGGCGGCGATATGGTTCTGCATATACCAGCGGCGCTTGGCGTCGTCCCGCGTGGCGATGCCATTCTCCGTGATCATCATCGGTTTGCCGTAGCGCTTCGCGACGCGCGCGATTTCCTTGTAGAGGCCGTCGGGATCGATCCTCCACCCCATCATGGTGAATCTCTTTCCGCGCATGGACGGACCGGCAAGCAGGGACACCGGCCCCGGAGCCTGCGAGTAGTAGTAATTGATGCCGAGGATATCGCACACGTCGTAGATGCGGTCGAGGTGATCCGTGTTCCCATGGATCATCGTGTTGTAAATCAAGCCACCCGGATCAAGCGGGGCGCGCTCCCACCAGGGCAGTGCCTCAACGCTCACGATTTTCGCCTTGGGATTCTTTTCTTTCACGATCGCGGCGGCGTCGCGGAACATGCCTGTGCTCGCATCGATCGCCTTCCAGTAATGCCCGAGTGCCAGCGTCATCGCGGGCGGCCACTGGGCAACGATATAGGCGGTGGTGATCTGGCCGTTCGGTTCGTTTTGCGGAGCGTAAAACTTCACATCCGGCCCCATCGCGTCGACTACTTTGCGCACATACGCCTTCCAGCGCTCGCGGGCGAGCGGGTGCAGCCAGTTCGATGCTCCCGGATTCTTTTTGTCGTAGAGCCAGTCCGGGAAGGTGAAGTGCCAGAGGCAAACAACCGGCTCGACACCGATGGCCCGGAGCTCGCGCGCCATGCGCACATAGCCGCGCAGGGCCTCCTTGTTGTAAACACCCGGACGCGGCTCGACGCGCGCCCATTCGATACTGAACCGGTAGTGCGTCGGGCGGATCTTGCGAAGTGCCTCCAAGTCCTTCTCAAAATGCGTCCAGCTGTAGAGCGCGTTCCCCCGCGGCGGGGCCTTCCCTTCTGCGACGAGCACATCCCAGTCGGTCGAGAAGAAATCCGGTTGGCCCGGTTTGACGGCAGGATCTTCGTACTGGTAGCTCGCTGTCGAGATGCCCCAGGCAAACGGCTCGGAGGGCCGGGCTTTCGAGACCGTCCCGACTTTCGGCGCGGGATCGAAGCGACCGAGGGGATTGATGGGATTCACACACCCGCCCAGAAACAGCAGACCGCCCAGTGCAACCGTCGCAAACGCTTTCTTCATACCGCTTCCGCGGTATCAGAACGCACGGCGAAATCCACCGAAAACCTCAACGCCGTATGGCGATGCGCCGATGGGTTGCTTCCAAAGCCTGAGCGAGAAGCTCGGAGCGGATCGGCTTGGTAAGATAGTCCTCCATGCCGGCCTTCCGGCAGGCCTCACGATCGCTGTCCAGCGCACTGGCGGTGAGGGCGATGAGTTGCGGGCGTGTCTCCGGAGGCACCTCGGCACGCAAGCGCTGGGCCGCCTCGATGCCGTCCATCTCGGGCATTTGAATGTCCATCAGAACAAGATCGAACGACTCGCGGGCCACGGCCTCGAGAACCTCGCGTCCGTTTGTCGCGGTAGAACAGCTGTAACCAAGGCGCTCCAACATCAAAGTAAGCAACCGCAAGTTGACAGCATTGTCCTCTGCCACAAGGATCTTGAGGGGGCAGTGTCGGGAGAAGCCCTTGTCTTGAACCAGCTTCTTTTCGCCAGACTCCCCATTCTCCAATCGCGCCCGCGTGAGCGGAAGGGTCATGTAGAACGTGGAGCCCACACCGGGCTCGGAAGAGATCTCGATGCGCCCCCCCATCATCCCCGCCAGGCGCTGGGAAATCGCCAACCCGAGCCCGCTCCCCCCGTAGCGGCGGGCATTGTGGGAATCGAGCTGACTGAAGCTCCGGAACAGCTTTTCGCGACCCTTTTCGGAAATTCCGATGCCGGTATCCCGAACGGCGATGCAGAGTTGGTCGTTGATGACTTTGGCGGAAAGCGTCACCGAGCCTTGGTCGGTGAACTTTACGGCATTCGTCAAAAGATTTGCGAGGATCTGGCCGAGGCGGAGCGAATCCCCGAGCATCGCATCGGGCACGGACTCCTCCACCTCGCTGCGAAGATCCAAACCCTTCGCATGAGCCTGTGAGGATACCATGTTCACTGACGAGGCCAGACACTCCCTGAGACGGATCGGGCGTATGTCGAGATCGAATTGACCGGCCTCGATTTTGGAGAAATCGAGAATGTCGCTGATGATGCGCAAGAGGACGTCCCCGCTGTGACGGATTGTCTGGAGATACTCCGCAGCATTCGGGCTCTGCGGATCAGCCTCGAGAAGTTCCGCCATGCCGAGGATGGCATTGAGCGGCGTGCGGATCTCGTGGCTCATGTTCGCGAGAAACTCACTCTTCGCTTTGCTGGCGGACTCGGCCCGCTCCCGCTCACGCTCGAGTTTGATGTTGGCATCACGCAGTTCCTCCTGTGCACGACGCTCGAGGGTGATGTCCGTGCGTGTGCCATACATCATCAGGGCGCGACCGTCCGGTCCGCGTGAGAGCACCGACCCGACCGTGCGCAGCCACACCCACTGCCCGTCTCGGTGCCGGGCCCGGAAATCCTGCACGTAGACCGGCACCTCGCCCCGAAGACACCGGTTGAGGAGTTCCTGTCCGCGCTCCCGGTCCTGCCTGTCGGTGATTTCCTGGATCTTCTGCCGCGTGCAGGGTTCGAAGTCGGCAAGCGTGTAACCGACCATTTCCGCAAAGCGATCGTTGATGCGCACTTCGTCGGTCTCGACGTTCCACTCCCACGTCCCCAGTTGCGAGCCCTCGATGACGTTGCGCAGCCGGATGCGCTCCATTTCAAGCGTGGCCTGCATATCGCGCTGCCGGGTCACGTCGGAGATCGTGCCGACAAGCCTCACGGTGCGTCCGTCCTCGACAATCGGTGTGCACTGCACGTGCACCCAGAGCAGACGGCCTTTCGCCGTGCGGAGTTGGTGATCGCCACTCCACGGCTTGCCGCTGGCAATCGAATCCATCACCGCCTTCCGGATGAGTTCGCGATCGTTGGGTTCGTAAAACAAAATCGCGCCATCGAGGGTCGGTTGGTAGTCCGGAGGCACTTCGTGGATCACATTGCACTCGGCCGTCCACCGGGGCTGCATCGTTGCCAAATCCAGCTCCCAGCCGCCGACGCCCGCGACGCGCCCGGTCTCCTCCAAAAGCTTGCGACTGCTGCGCAAGGCCTCCTGCGTGGCGACGTAGCGGTCGATGTTTTCCTTGATCGCGATGAAGGCCGTCGTCTCTCCCGCTGCATCCCGCACGGGAGAAATCGTCGCCGATTCCCAGAAAAGGCTGCCGTCTTTCCTTCGATTGTGAAAGACACCGGTCCACGTCTCGCCTCGCCGGATGGTCTCCCACAACTCACGGTAGGTTTCGGCACTCATCTCGCCGGACTTCAGAATGCGCGGGCTCCGGCCGGTGACCTCTTGTGCTGTGTAGCCTGTGTGCCGCTCGAATGCGGGATTCACATACTCGATCAGCCCGCGCGTATTGGTAATCACGATCGAGTTGTCACTCTGCTCGACTGCTGTGCGGAGCTTGAGCAGCTCCCTCTGACGGAGGTGCTCCGTGGTGATGTCCGTCTCGATGGCACACCAGCCCGTGACGGGACCACCCGGAATGTCGTGTTGGGGAATGATCTCAATAGAGACAAAGTACGGCTCGCCGGACTTCCTGTAATTCATCAACTGCACCTTCACCCCGACGCCGCTGTGAATCGCCTGGCGCATTCGAGCCACAGTTCGCGGATCGCTGTCCGGACCTTGCAAAAAGCGGGGATTCTTTCCCACCACCTCGTCCAAGCTGTAGCCGGTGACCCTCGTGAAGGCTTCGTTCGCCCAGACGATCCGCCGCTCCGCATCCGTGAACATGAGGAGACTCTCCGTGTGCTTGGAGAGCAACTCGAGACGTGCCAGCTTTTCCTCCGTAGATATATCAGGGTATCCCATCGTAGGGTGACCGGTTGCGTGAACGTTGGCAGTTTCGCACACGACCTGTCGCGGAATCAAGCCCCGCGTCGCTCAGAGAAGATCGCCTTGTGCGGAGTGGGGGGCGGGAAGGCCGAGCTTGCGGTACGCCTTGCCCAGGGCGACGCGGCCTTGCGGGGTGCGTTTGAGGCAGCCCTGCATGATGAGATACGGCTCGTGGACATCTTCAATCGTGCCGGGCTCCTCGCCCACGGCGACAGCGAGACTGTTGAGACCCACCGGTCCGCCATCGAAAACTCCGATCAGCGCTTCGAGCAACCTCTTGTCCATTTCGTCAAAGCCCTCCTCGTCGATCTCCAGCATGGCGAGGGCCTCCGAGGCGACGGGAGCGGTGAGGCGTCCGTCGGCGCGCACTTGGGCGAAATCGCGCACCCATTTGAGGAGGTTGTTGGCGATGCGCGGCGTGCCACGCGAGCGCCTCGCGATCTCGGCCGCACCGTCCGGATCGATCTCCGCCCCCAGAAGCGCGGCACTCCGCGAGACAATCGAAGCGAGCTGCGCGGGGCCGTAGTAATCGAGGCGGCAGGACATTCCGAAACGCGAACGGAGCGGATCACTGATCATTCCGGCGCGGGTGGTGGCCCCGATGAGGGTGAAGCGCGCGAGGTTCAGACGGACGCTGCGGGCGCTGGGCCCCTGGTCGATCACAATGTCGAGTTTGAAATCCTCCATCGCGGGATACAGATACTCCTCGATGGCGGGTTGGAGCCGGTGGATTTCGTCGATGAAAAGGACGCCGCCGCGCTCGATGTTGGTGAGCAACCCGGCAAGGTCGCCCGCCTTCTCGATCATGGGCCCGCTCGTGGTGCGCACCTCGGCATCCATCGCGTTTCCGATGATGTAGGCGAGGGTCGTCTTGCCGAGACCCGGGGGGCCGCTGAGAAGGATGTGCGGGAGCGTGTCCCCGCGGAGCCGCGCCGCCTCGACCATGAGGCGGAGGCGTTCGACGGTCTTCTCCTGACCGGCGAATTCCTCGAAAAGCGGCGGCCGGAGCGAAACCTCGAGTTCGGCATCCTCGGGCAGCGGATCTTTCGGGTCGGGCTTGCTCATACGCGGAACCCCGAGCGTGCCCGTGGCCGCGGCGCGGCGCAAGGCCGGAGAAGTGCGCGGTTGCTTTGATCGGGGCGGGGTCTGTAGGGTGCGGGCATGGTAGAGCTGATTGCGCAGGCGGTCGATGTCGCCACGGAAGAACTGGTGGAGCGGGGGATCGACCTGACGAACCGCACACTGCTCTACTTCGGCTGCGCGACGCTGGTTTATCTCGGCCTGCTTTTCGGCGGGCGGGCGCTCAAGCGGCGTCTCGGCCTTCCGCTCGGCTGGGTGTATCATCTCTTTTGCATCGGGGCCGGGCTTTTCCTTCCGACGCTTCTCCCCGGCATCGATCCCCCCGGCGAACGCGAGGCCGGGACCTTTCTCATTCTGACGGGGACGTTCGTCACGCTGGCATTTATCCGGCACTATCTCTACGACCGCTTCCGCACGCAGCAGGGCAGTGCGCAGATCCCGAAGTTCCTCAGCCAGTTCATTTCGATCGCACTGCTGGTCACCGTATTTCTCTTTGTGCTCAGCGGGGTTTACGGACTCCCGATTCCGGGTCTCCTCGCGGGCGCCGGGGTGGCCGGCATCGTGCTCGGCCTCGCGCTGCAGGATACGCTCGGCAACATCTTCAGTGGATTCGCGATCTACTTCGGCGGGCAGTTCAAGGTCGGCGACTGGCTTTTCGTGGACGACAAGCACGCACAGATCGTGGAGATCAACTGGCGCTCGACGCGGCTGCGCACAACGGACGATGTCTGCCTCGACATCCCGAACAGCAACATCACCAAGCAGACGGTCATCAACTACAGCCATCCCACGCCGGTCCATGCCGTGCGGTTCGAGATCGGCCTGAGCTACGATGCTCCGCCCAGTCTGGCGAAGAAGGTCCTTGTCGAAGCAGCGCTGGATTGCCCGCACGTGCTCCGGACGCCCGAACCGCAGGCCTTTCTGCATGAGTTCGCGGACTGGAGCGTGACCTACCAACTTCGCTTCTGGCTGGACGATCATGTGCATTACAATCCGTCCCTGAGTCACATCCGGACCACGCTGTGGTATTCACTCGCGCGCCACGGGATCGCGATCCCGTATCCAATCCAGCATGAGATGTCGCTCCCCCAGCCCCCAGCTCCGCCGGACCCGACAGCGGCCATCCGGGAGTCGCTCTCGAAAGCCATCTTCGCTCCTTGCCTCTCCCCTGCCCAGCTTGACCAACTCGCCTCCGCTGCGCGCATCGTGCGGTTCGGTGCCGGAGAATCCATCATCCGTCAAAATGCCGAAGCGGGTCCGATGTATGTACTCGTCAGCGGGCGGGCCGAGGTGTGGATCGAGACCAACGGCCAGCGCACCGCCGTGGCCACCCTCGAGGAGGACGCCTGCATCGGCGAGACATCCGTGCTCACCGGCGAGAACCGTTCTGCCACCGTCCTCGCTCTGGAGGATTGCACCGCGGTCGAAGTCGACAAAGCCCTCCTCGCGCCCATCCTTGGGGCGAGCCCGGAACTCCTTGAGTCGCTCAGCGACCTGCTCGCCCGTCGCAAGCTTCAGAACGAAGGCCTCGTTGCAGGTTCCGCCAGCGCCACAAGCTCCGGCAAAGGCCAAGCCTACCGTGCCGGATTTCTCAACAAACTGAAGACGTTTTTCGACGTCTGAGCCGCAACTGATTAACCCGGTTGCACGGTGTCCGGCTTTCTGCTTGACGCCCGCCAGAAAGGTGTGTTTTTTCCGCCGCGTGAAATGGCACAAGGGTTGTAGATAATGGGTAGCGCTTTCGGTTGCACTGGCAGCATCGGTTACCGCATCAAGCGCTCAAATTTCCTATTCAGGCGACGTGGCACCCACCCCCACTTCCCCGTCGTGGGTTGGTTCGTCGATCAATGGCACGGTGGGCACCTCGGGATCGGGAAACCTGACTCTCGAAGTCGGAGGAACGATCTCGCTGCAAGCCCTTTCTATGGGAAGAAACCCAGGAGCCTACGGAGACTTGAACATCACAGGTGGTAGCCTCACGCTTTCAGGCACTCTTTTCGTCGGACAAAGCGGCAACGGTTCGATGAGTATGAGTGGCGGAACAGCCAGTGTTAGCTTCGTCCGAGTTGGCCAAGGGCTGGGCACTACCGGTTCGCTGAATCTTTCGGGTGGCAACATGACAGTGACGGGGGGATTCGTCGGCAGCAACCTGCTCGTCGGAGTGGGCGGCATCGGAAGCCTCACTGTTTCCGGGAATGCAACACTGAGCATGGGAGGGGGCGGGATCGTGGTGGGCCAAATGGCGAACGGGTCCGGCAGGGCAGAGTTGTTGGGCGGTGTCGTATCCGGGCGGAACATCAGCCAAGGCTCGGGCTCGGGCACACTCCTGATGGATGGCACCACGGTTCGCGTCACAGGGAATCAAACCGCATTCCTCAGCGGCTTCAGCTCGGGAGAGGTGGAGATCGGAAACTCGGGCGTGATTCTTGATACGCAGGGTTTCAGTGTTTCGACGGCCACCGTCCTCACAGGCAACGGATCGCTCACCAAGCAGGGCAGCGGCACTCTTTCACTGGCGGGGGCCAACACCTACCTTGGCAACACGACAGTCAGCGCGGGCACGCTCCTGATTGCGAACACCTCCGGCTCGGCCACCAGTGCAGGCGATGTCACGGTGGCGTTCGGGGCGGCCTTCGGAGGCAACGGGAGCCTGACCGGCAACCTCTCGGTTTCCGGCACGCTCCAGCCTGGAGGCTCCACGGGTGTTGACGCACTCGGTTTGAAAAACGTGAGCCTCACAGACAACGCCACGCTCGCGATCAACATCAACTCCGGTGTCGCCTCCGCAACCGGCGCCGATCTTGTGCTCGTCGATGGCGACCTTGAGATGTTGGGTGCGACCTATCTCGGCGTCAGTGACATCGACCCCACACCCACGGCCGTGGCGATCGGAACCAAGTTCGCCATCGTCAACTACACGGGAACTTGGAATGGCGGTCTCTTCACCTTCGGCACAACGCTCGCCGATGGCGATACCTTCACCTCGGGTCTCAACACATGGGAAATCAACTACGATGACGCTTTGGGCGGCGAGAACTTCACCGGCGAATATCTCACCGGCAGTTTCATCACCCTCACAGCGGTTCCCGAGCCATCAACCCTTGGGCTGGCCGCGGCCGCCAGCGCTCTGCTTTTCGGGGCCACGCGCCTCCGCCGGCGCAGCTGAATTCTTCATCCACCCGCCTCCCAAAACTCTGGCAGCGGGAGTATGCGAGCTCCCCCCTGGGGGCCTCGTTAAGGGAGAATGCTCAGATCGTGGTGTGGCGTTCCACTGTAAGGTGAACGAGTTCCTCGTGAACAGACAGAGCCTCCCGCAAGCGGCAAACGGATTCCCCGTCGCCGCCTTCCAAAGCGACGATCGCGGCGAATTTGCCCGGGGCCACCTGCCAAACGTGCAGATCGCAGAGTTTCGTCCCGATTGCCGCTGCGGCCAACCGGATTTCCTCCGGCAGATCACAGGAGGTGGGGGTGCGATCCAAAAGGATCCCGCTTGTCTCCCGCAGCAACCCGAAGGCCCAGACTGCCACGACCACACTGCCCGCAAAGCCCACCACAGGGTCGAGCCACACCCACCCGAAAAAGCGCCCGGCTCCCAAGGCGACCAACGCCAACACGGAGGTCAAGGCATCCGCCAGCACGTGAATATAAGCGGCCCGGCGATTCAGGTCGTGGTGACCGTGCGAATTCCCGTGACCGTGCGCGTGGCCGTGACCGTCATGCAGCAGAAGGGCGCAAACGAGATTCACCACAAGCCCGAGAGCGGCCACGGCAATCGCCTCATTGAAGCGAATCTCCAGAGGCTGGACGATGCGCTCCATGGACTCGATGGCGATCAACAGAGCCACAACTCCCAGAACAACCGCACTTGCAAATCCTCCGAGCACTCCGATCTTCCCGGTGCCAAAACTGTAGGCCGGATCACTCGCCCGGTGCCGACTCATTGCATAAGCCACGGCCGTAATGAGAAACGCCGCCACATGCGTGCTCATGTGCCACCCGTCCGCCAACAGGGCCATCGATCCAAATGCCGTCCCGGCCGCGATCTCGCCAACCATCATCGCGACCGTGATGCCGATGACCCATCGCGTCCGCCGCTCCGCGACAGAGGTATCCCCCGAAAAATCGTGGCTGTGATGGTGCGAACCCATGCGATTCATTGTGTGGAGTGTAGCGTGTTTTGGGAAGGGTGGCGATTCGGCTTGCGGCGTCACCGCCACACACTTTGCGTCGGTTCAGTCTGACACCCACCCCACGATACAGGCATCGTCTGAGAATCAGGGCAGCGACGCGACGCTCGAGTCCGCAAAAAGGAAGCGATTCGTCTTTTCTTGTCGGGTGTCAAAGGCCGTTCTACCAATTCAGAAGCGTCCAATGCCCGAGCATTCCCCACTCATGTCATCGAATGCTTCGCTGCGTTGTCTGAAAGCCAAGGGGATTTCTCACAGAATCCGATTTAAGCGCGCCATGCGCTCCGTTGTGTTTTTGTTTCTTGCAGTGATCACCCTGCTTCCTGCATGGGGTCAGACGTCTTCACCTTCCTCCGGGGCCGAGTTGGCCCGGTTGGAAAACCGGGTGGCTGACATCGAGAGAGTTGTGAAAAAGCACTCCCAGTCCGGCGCGGCTGCCGGGGCAGTGGCGTGGCTCTTCGCCGCATTCTGCGCGCTCTGGGCTCAGAACACCGGCCGGAATTCCGTGCTGTGGTTCTTTCTCGGGCTTTTCTTCAGCGTGATCACCGTGATCGTGCTGCTGTTCAAGAACGCGGGGGATCGGCGTCCTCCCAACCCTCGGCTGTTCAGCGAGGGCCGAAAGATCGGCACACCATGAACGAAGGTGGCGGCGAGGTCTGCAGTAAGCGCGGTTAGCATGGCCGCTTCGCACCGTACTGTCATCGCGGGGGGCTGCGCCTTGGCCTTCGGAGCTGCCTTCGCGAATACAGGACTCGTTCTGCGCACCGGCACTTCGGTGAGTCACCTCACGGGCGACATGGCAAAACTGACGATCTCGCTCGCGCGATGGTCTCCGGCCATTCTTCCGGACGTCGCCCGCGTGGCCGCCGCGGCACTCTGCTTTCTGTTGGGTGCGCTGGTGGCCGGGGTGCTGATTCATCACCCGGTGGTTGATGTTTCGAGACCGTATGGACGCACAGTTTCAGGCATCGGAGCCTTGTTTCTCGTATCCTGCCTCCTGCTTCCACACCGGCCGGTCGCTGCGGTCGGCCTGGCGGCGATGGGGTGCGGAATCCAAAACGCCCTCGCGAGCCATTACCGGGGAATCGTTCTTCGCACCACGCACCTCACCGGCATGTTTACGGACCTGGGAATCACCCTCGGAATGCGCCTGCGCGGACATGATGTGCCGCGTTGGAAGATTGCCGTGCCAGCGCTTTTGATTGCCTCGTTTGTCTGCGGCGGATTCGCGGGAGCCCTCGCCCACGCGGCGGGCTGGGATGCCATTCTGCTCGCCGGCTTCTCTTACGTACTCGCAGGCACTGGGTGGAGCATCGCCAAGAGAATCGTCCGGCGGGGCTGATTCAGCCAAGCGCGGCATGAGGTCGCACCGGGCACGCAACGGAATGGAGGACTTCTTCGGCATCATACCAAAAGTTCCCTGCGACGCCCGCGCCGGGCGACATGTGTCCGAACTGGGATGAACACCCGGAGGCGCGGGCCAGTGGCCCCCCGTGACCGTTCTCCTCATCGCGGCCTGCGCCCTGCGCATGAACGCCGCCGTCGTCACTCTCCATTCGCACTTCACCTACGTGCCTGGACTCCGTGTCATTGGTCAGACTCCACAGTCCGGCTCCTGCCCTGACGATGCTGGCGCGGTTTCGACTTGTGGCATATGCATGATAAGATCAAAGTATGCATTGCATGAAAACCCGCGTGACAATCACTTTGGAACCGGAGGTTCATCGCGCCGCAAAGCGAGTGGCGCGATCCCGTTCGACAAGCCTGTCCGGACTCGTCGAACGCCTTCTGGTCTCGACAGCGAACCCGACGATCTCGCTTGTGGATCGCATGATCGGGTCTGGGGAATTGCGGGAGCCTCAGCCCGGGGATGATCCGTTGGGCGACCGGCTGCGAGCGAAGTACCTGTGAAAATCCTGATCGATACCGACATTCTGCTGGACGTTGCGCTGGCTCGCGAGCCCCATGTGAAGAACAGTGCAGACGTGTTGCGGTGGGCGGAATCCTCCGGAGACGCCGCAGTGGCATGGCATTCGCTCACCAACTGCGCCTATCTGCTTAAGGGCTCGGGACGCTCTTTTCTCCGGCAGCTTCTGCAAATTGTCCGCGTCGCACCGGCGGGCGATCCCGAGGCGAGGCAGGCGATGGATTTGCAGTTGCGCGATCTCGAAGACGCCTTCCAAGCTGCAGCCGCCGTCGCCTGGGGTGCCGAATTCATCATCTCCCGTAATCTACCCGATTACAAAAACTCGCCTGTCCGTGCCGTTTCCCCGTCCGCTTTTTTGAAACAACTCGGTCGCATCTGACGTCCCTCGGTGGAAAATTGCCGTGGCGGCAGTTTTGATTGCACCGACCGGCGGGGCTGATCCGGCCAAGCGCACGAGCAGCCCCCCCTCCAGGAAAAGGCCGCCACGGGGAGCACCCGTGACGGCCTGCAAACTCCGAACGACGGAAGCCGGGAAGCCTTACTGGCAGGCTTCGCACTCCCCACCGTTGCGCATGGCCTCGATCGAGCAGGCCATTTTCTCTTCTTCGGTATATTCCTTCTTCGGAGCAGGGCCCCCGGCGACGACGCCGCGGAGTTCCTTCTTCACGTTGGTCGTGGGCCCTTCGATGCTCGAGGCACCGAGGGTGCGGAGGTAGTAGGTCGTCTTGAGGCCGGTGTGCCATGCACGGCGATACATGTGGCTCAGAACCTTCAAATCCGGCTCGGAAAGGAAGAGATTCACCGACTGTGCCTGATCGATCCACTTCTGGCGACGTGCGGCGGCATCGATGACAAACTCGTGCGGAATGGAGAAGACCGTGAGGTGCTTGCGCACGAGGGCTTCAGGGATGCCGGGGATGTTTTTCAACTCACCGTCGAAGTACTTCAACTGGTCGAGCATGTCGGAGTCCCAGCGGCCGAGCTTCTTCAAGTCCCTCACGAGTTCTTCGCTCAGGATGGTGAATTTCCCGCCGAGGTTTTCCTTCACGTAGAGGTTCTTGTAGTTCGGCTCGATGCAGGGCGTGGTGCCCATGATGTTCGAGATCGTGGCCGTCGGTGCGATGGCGAGAACGTTCGAGTTCCGCATGCCTTGGGAGCGGATCTTTTCGCGCACCGGCGCCCAATCCATGCGCCCGCCGCGGGGCACGTCGATCGGCAGTCCCCGCTCCTGCTCGAGAAGGTCGAGGGTATCCTGCGGGAGGAGTCCGCGGTCCCATTTGGAGCCGAGGTAGGAGCTATATGCTCCGCGCTCGTTGGCGAGGTCGCTGGAGGCCGAGTAGGCATAGTAGGCGATCGCCTCCATGAACTCGTCGTTGAAATCAACGGCCTCGGCACTGGCAAAATCGAGCCCGCGCTTGAAGAGGGCGTTCTGGACACCCATGACTCCGAGACCGATCGGACGGTGGCGAAGGTTCGAGCGGCGCGCCGCCTCGGTCGGGTAGAAGTTGATGTCGATGACGTTGTCGAGTGCGCGCACGGCCACGCTGATCGTCTCGCGGAGCATCTCATGGTCGAGTGCTCCGTCGGCCCGGATGTGGGTGTCGAGGACGACCGAACCAAGGTTGCAGACAGCGGTCTCGTCGGCACTGGTGTTCAGCGTGATCTCGGTGCAGAGATTCGAGGAGTGGATGACACCGGCGTGGTCCTGAGGGCTGCGGAGGTTGCAGGGGTCTTTGAACGTGATCCACGGATGCCCGGTCTCGAGCAGCATCTTGAGCATCTGTTTCCAGATCTCAATGGCAGGCACTTCTTTCGCGGTGATCTTGCCCTGGCGGGCGAGATCCTCGTAGTGAAGATAGCGCTCCTCGAAGGCGCGGCCATAGAGCTCGTGGAGTTCGGGCGCTTCGTTGGCGCGGAAGAGCGTCCAGTTCTCGCGAGCCTCCATGCGCTTCATGAAGAGGTCGGGCACCCAGTTGGCGGTGTTGAGGTCGTGCGTACGGCGGCGGTCGTCTCCGGTATTGCGACGGAGTTGGAGGAAATCCTCGATATCGTTGTGCCAGGTCTCAAGGTAGGCACAGCCGGAACCGCGGCGCTTCCCGCCTTGGTTCACGGCGACCAGCTGATCGTTGTGGAGCTTGAGGAAAGGGATCACACCCTGGCTCTCGCCGTTCGTTCCTTTGATGTAGCTGCCCGTGCCGCGCACGGAGGTCCAACTGCCACCGAGTCCGCCAGCCCACTTCGAGAGATAGGCATTCTCGGCGATTCCACGTTGCATGATGGACTCGATCGAATCGTCCACCTTGTAGAGGTAGCAACTTGAAAGCTGGCTATGCAGGGTGCCGGAATTGAAGAGCGTGGGCGTGCTCGAGCAGAACCGTCGGCTCTTGTAGAGATTGTAAAGGCGCACCACCCAATCCTCGCGATGCGACGGTTCCTCAAGGAACAGGCCCATGGCCACACGCATCCAGAAAAACTGGGGCGTCTCGATGCGCCGGGCGGGCTTCACGGTTTTGTCGACGACGAGATAACGGTCGTACAGGGTCTGGATGCCGAGGTAGTCGAAATCCATATCCGCCGTCGGATCCAAAGCCTCCGCCAACGCATCGAGGTTGTAGGAGAGGAGCTTGGGCGACAGGCGCTCGATCTGGACCCCGTGGCGCAGGTAGCCCTTGAAGGCTCGCTTATGCGCATCGCGGAGACCCTCGATGCCATCGCGCCCGATTTTCCAATCGAGGACTTCCTCGTAGATGTAGGAGAGGAGAATGCGGGCGGCGAATTTCGCGAAATCGGCGTCGCGTTCGATGAGCGTGCGCGCGTTGAGAATGATCGTGTTTTTAAGGATGTCTTCCGTGACCTCGGTGCCGATCGATCGGCGAAGCTCGCGTTCGATCTGTCCGGCATCAAGGCAGAGGTCGAGTCCGATAAGGCCGAATTGGATGCGTTGTTTGAGTTCGGAGCCGTCCCAGAACACGCTCTGACCGTCGCGCTGGCGCACGACGATGAGGGAATCCTGCTGCTCGGGAATCTGGGCGGATGCCGCGGCAGCGGAGTCGGATTCACGGAGGCGGGCACGCTGGGCGCGGTAGAGGATGTAGCTCTCGGCCACCTTGTAGAACCCCTGGCGCATGAGTTCCTCCTGCACCATGTCCTGCACGTCTTCGATGTGGATGAACGCCTGGTCGCGGGTGCGGACACGCTCAGTAACTGTCCGCGCGATGAGAGCGGCCCCATCGGCATTTTCCTTCACGGAAAGGAAGGCCTTGCTCACGGCGGTCTCGATTTTCGCCTCGATCCAGGGCACGACCGAGCCATTGCGCCGGATGAGACGCACGGTGAGCGGCTCACGCTCGCCGGGCAGGCTGTCTCCGCTGGCCGAGCGCACCGAGCGTTTGAAGACCAGGCTCTTGGCCACATCGTGGGCGTCGTTCTCGATGAGGGCCTTCTCGATGAGAAGCGAGAGGTCGTTTTCGGAGAGCTTCAGGCCCGTACTTTCGCGGGCTTGTTCGAGGAGGCGGGTGGCCACAGAGTGCGCAACATTCGCGACGAATCCGCGGTTCTCTTCGTTAAAAATGTCCTTCTCTTCGCGCGAGAGAAGAAGATCGGTGAGGGCGTCACCGATCTCGTCGGCCACATCGGCGAGATTGAACGCCTTTTCCTCGCCGCTGACCCGCGCGATCACGATGTCCGGCCTCGGCGCGAACTCCGTGCTCACAGCACTCGGCCAGTCGAACTCCGGCTTTTGTTCGCGCGGGGTCGCGACCAGGCGCTTGAGGGCAATGTCTTCGTCGAGGGTGATGTGGCGGATCATGGCAGCAGGCGGGATAGGGGGGGGTGGGGATTAGAGGTCGTCGTCGGAGACGCCGGCAAGGTCGACGGCACGGCGGTACTCCGTGACGCGACCCTCGAAGAAGTTTGTCTCCTTCTTGATCTCCATCATCTCGGAGAGCCAGGGGAGCGGGTTGGTAATCGGCGGATTCAGCGGCTCGAGGCCCACACCTTCCAGACGGCGGTCGCCGATGTAGTCGATGTAGGTGGTGAACTCCTCGGCCGTAAGGCCGACGGCCGCGACGGGCAGGCAGTCCCGGATGAAGCTCTTCTCAAGCGCCACCGCCTCGCGCATCGTCGCGCGGAGGTCCTCGCGGAAGGACTCTGTCCAGATGTCGGGATTCTCATCGATGAGGTCCTGGAAGAGTTGGCGAAGCAGCTCAATGTGGTTCGACTCGTCGCGCAGCGTGTAGCTGAACATCTGGCCGATGCCGGGGAATTTGTTCTGGCGATAAAGCGCCAACACCATGCCGAAGAGGCCGTAGAATTGCGTGCCCTCCATGCACTGCCCGAAGAGGAACATGTTCTTCGCCAGCGCCTGTTTGTTTTCCGTCACCGTGAGGTCCACATCCCCGCGCATGGCGCGGCTGTTGCTGACGACGAAATCCGTCTTGCTCTTGATCGTCGCCACATCCTCGAACATGGCCTCGCACTCGTGGGGGTTCAGGCCCAGCGAGCTGATCATGTAGACAAGGGAATCGGCATGGATGTTTTCCTCCTGCGCATGGCGGCCGAGAACGAGTTTCAGCTCGGGTGCCGTCACCGACTCGCGGATCACGTGAAGGATGTTGTCGCCCACGATCCCCTCCGCCGCCGAAAAATACCCGACCCCCATCTTGATGATCCAACGGTCCACATCCGAGATGAACCCGCTCGTGTCCCGCCAGTGCTCGCAGTCCTTCTGCATCTGGATGTCCTCCGGCTCCCAGTGGTTCGCCTTCATCTTTTTGTAAAGGTCGTAGGCCCACTGGTATTTCAGCGGCAGGATGTTGAAAAACATCGTTTGTCGCCCGTTGATGACACGCTTGGCAGCAAACGCCGCTTCCGCCTTGTCGCGATCAAGAATGAATTGCCGGTCTCCGAGGGTGATCGTGGTGGTAGCCATAGGGTTGGATTGTGCGCTTCGTTACGTGTCACCGGGGGGCGGCGAAGCAAGGAATTTTCCCCTTTCTTTCGCCCTCTTCCAGTGCGGGCGTCGTTTTCTCAAAGAAAATGCACCACGTCAAACAAAACATCATATCTGGTGGTAAAAATAATTTGAGGCCACTACATATAGACATTTTACGAAACTGCGTGAAAAATCAGGGATCCTTGTTTTCCACTGAATTGGAACACTTTTCACCACACGGCGACGGGCAAAATCGCCACCGATTTTGCCCCCTGCGTCCGCTATCTTGTGGCCTCCTCCACACACGCAAAAGTTTGCGCTTGGGCAGCCCTCCGGAACGTGATAAGATTGTTTCAGATTTGGGGGCGTACTGGTTTCGACTTGAAGTGTGAAGCCCGGCCCGCATGCCGAGGATGGTTCGTTGGCCTCGTAAAAAATCGGACCAAACAAAATAAACGCAGATTACGAAGATCTCGCTCTCGCGGCCTAAGTTGCCGTGACGTGTTTCCCATGACGCCTGCTGGTGGGAAATGCGACGACAGCAGGCTAATCTTTCGCTGGGGTGGCCGCGGCGGGGGATGAATCGATTTCGTGGCCGCTTTGGGGTGGGTAGCGTGACGGTTCGCAGCTTCGCCCCGAGCCCAAAGATCGTCTAAGCATGTAGAAGGTTGCGTGAATCGCTTGAAGGACAGGGGTTCGACTCCCCTCGCCTCCAGCCTCCGCTCGCAGCGCAGCGAAGAGCGGAGGCTGTCACGCCAACTCGCCACGCCGAAGAGTCGGAGGCGGGAGCGGCGCCAGCCGCGAAGGCGGACCCACACCCCGCTGCGAGCTACGGCTTGGCAAGCCAGCCTCAAAAAGGTCCCCGCATGTTCCACTACGTCTACGTCCTCGTCAGTGAAACCCACCCCGACCGCCATTACGTCGGGATTACGACCGACCTCAACAGTCGTCTGACCAAACACAACAGCGGCGCCGTCCCCCACACCTCCAAGTTCGCCCCTTGGCACATCGAAACCGCCATCGCCTTCCGCGACAAAACCAAGGCCTTCGCCTTCGAGCGCTACCTCAAGTCCGGCTCCGGACGCGCCTTCGCAGAACGCCACTTCTGACCCGCTCGCAGCGCAGAGAAGAGCGGAGGCTGTCGTCTTGACCACGACGCGGCGGCATTCAGACTCAACCTGTGCACATTTTCGCTGGCGGCCACACGAAAGCAGGGCCGCGTGAGTTCTATGATTGGCATGTCCATGCCGACCTTGATGAGTTCTGCCTTGTTGAAAAAGGCTGCACCACCATTGGGCACGCCGGGCGGCGTCGCGAGGCTGGGGCGAATCAGTTTTTTCTTTTCCGTCACGGAGAGCGCCACGGATTCTGGAACGATACCACGCAGAGCTGTGAACTGACCGTCGTTCATTTCCGCGCCGCGGAAGAACGCAAGGCCCACCCTGAGCTCATCGCACTGCTTGACGCGAAACCCTCGCGCCGGGTGTGGTGCCTGCCTCCCGATACTGCACGGACGATCGGGGAGCTTCTCAGCGGACTGCTTCGCGAACGGATTTCCGAACCTCCCGCACGCGGTCTGGCCCAGATTGGTTGGATGCATCTTATTCTGGCAGCAGCCTTGCGGGCCGGTGCGGAACGCGGAGCGGGGATCGTGTCGGCCCCCGCGGTGGAGCCCGACCTCGATCGTCTGAGGCGCCGCATCGAGACGATGGTTGAGAGCGGCGAGCCGACGGGGAGTTTCTTCCGCTCGGTGCCGGGTTACGACTCGGTCCGCCACCGCTTTCGTCGCCGGTTCGGAATCTCCCCGCACACCCTGCTGCAGCGTCTGCGCGTGGAACGCGCAAAGTATCTGCTGCTGAATACCACCCAGTCCATCAAGGAGATCGCCGACCGTCTCGGGTATCCCAGGCAGCATGAATTCACCCGGAGCTTCCACAACGCGACCGGCAAATCCCCGAGCCTCTGGCGCAAGGTACCCGGGTAGCAGCCGGTGTCCGATTTTGCGAAATCTGATTCCGATTCGGCTGAAGCCGGAACGGGCGGGGACGCGGTAGTGTGGCACCCATGTCAAAAATCTTCATTCATGGGGGCGGCCCCTACCATCCGTTTGGAGCACAAGTCGCATGGTTCCGCGGCCGATTGGAACCGCAGGGGCACGAACTCATTTACAGCGAGGAGCGGTCGATTTTCGAGAATCTGGATTCCTGTGATCTGCTCCTCATCATGAGCCTCGACTGGAGCGGTGCTCCCCAACAAAAGCGGGATTTCTGGGAGCACCCAGAGCGTTGCCCGGCGGAGTATGAACCACTCACCCCGGCGCACGTTTCCGCCATCGGGGCGTATATCCACTCCGGCCGGCCGCTTTTCTGTCACCACTGCGCGATTGCAAACTGGGACGATCGCCCGGAGCCGTCCGAGTGGTTCGACGGGCGCTGGATCTGGGGCCGGTCCACACATACTCCGGTCGGCGAAACCGTGGATGTTACCGTCACAGCCGCGGACCATCCTGTCTGCAGAGGCATCGCGGCGTTTTCGCTTCCAGACGAACTTTACTACCAACTCGATGCGCCGCAGCGCTCCCGCGTACTGCTCGAAGCGGAACATGCCGGTTTCCGTTGGCCGCTCGCCTGGGCAGGGAATACACCCGGCGGCGGGAAGTTCCTCTACAGCGGACTCGGGCACGATATGGCATCGTTCGCCTCCCCCCACCTTCAGCGCTTTCTCATCCAATCCTTCGACTGGCTCCTGACAAAACAATAACACCACATGTCCCCCCTCAAATCCCTTATCATCGGCTGCGGCAAAGGCGGCGACGGCCGGGCCGGAGTCCACAGTATCGGTTACGCCCACGCGGAAGCCTACCGCGCCCACGGCGGCTTCATCGTGCACGCCGCGTGCGACCTTGATGCGGACAACTTGCGGCGTTTCGCCGCGGAGTACCGGCCCGCGCACGCGGGGACCGACCTCGACGCCCTGCTCGCCGAAGCACGTCCCGAAGTGGCGAGCATCTGCACGTATGCGGGTTCGCACCGGGCCATCTTCGAGAAGTGCGTCGCTGCGGGCGTGCGCGCCGTGTGGTGCGAAAAACCCCTCGTTCTCAATATCGAGGACGGCCACGCCATGCTCGCCCTGGCGGAACGCCATGGCGTGAAGGTGGTTGTGAACCACTACCGCCGTTTCCTGCACCTCTTCCAAGAGGCCCGGCGCCTCATCGCCTCCGGCGCGATCGGCGACCTCGTCATGCTCTCGGCGAACCTTGCCGACTGGGATCAGATGGAGTGGGGAACGCACTGGCTCGACATGATGCGCTATTGGGCCGGCGACCAACCGGTGGACTGGGTTTTCGGCCAGGCCCGTTGCAGCGGCGCCAAGCGTGGCTACGGCCATGTCATGGAAGAGCACTCGATCAATTACTTCCGGTTCGCCGACGGCACGCGGGGGTTGCTCGACGGCGGCCAGGGCTTCAACGGAAACACCGCGCTCCGGGCCGACGGCACGGAGGGATTTCTCAAAGCCACCTGGGACAGCCGACTCACCCTGGTGAACGGCGGGGGCGAACACGTCCTCCCCGTCACCTCCAGCCTGCACGGACCTCTTTCACCCGGGGAAAATGCGCACGTTCCTTTGCTGGAGGAGTGGGTTGCATGGATGCAAGGCGGCCCCGAGTCCCAGGTCTCCCTGCGAAGCGCCCTGCACTCCAGCGAGCTTTACCTCGCCTGCTATGAGTCCGCCGCCACCGGCGACCGCGTAGACCTTCCGCTCCGCGGCCAGACATCCTTCCCATTGGAACGCGTGGCCGCACGGCAGTCCGGAGCCTGATTACCCCGGGAGCGCGACATGCCCCCCCGGAGGCCCGAAAAAAGAGGTGATGCTTCCTAGGAACGCCCCCGGTGTTTTCCCGCGCTGCGGAGGAACGCAAGGCCCCCCGTCTGCTCGCCTCCTGAGGAGTTCCTTTTGTCAAAACCGAAAGGGATTTTGAGGTTTTGCCGGGAGAATCCCTGGTGCCAGATTTTCCTATGGCTTTACTCCGTCTTTAGCTTGTCCCTCCTGCCTGCCGCCGATGATCGATTCGGATGCCCGTAACAGTTTGACATCCGTAAAGGATTCAAGCTGTCTCTGCACTCTAGGCGCATTTTTGCGCGCTCGGAGACTTGCGGACAGCACCACTTTAAAGACCCTAGCATGAAAAATCGCCCCATTTTCTATCTCGCCGCGCTTCTGCTCATACCCTCTGCCCTCCGGGCGCAGATCTCCATCAGCGGCGACGTCGTGCCCGGCACGCCAGACAATCCGGTGTGGGATGCGGGTGTTTCCCTCGTTGTTGGCGATTCCGGCACTGGCAACATGACGATCGCGAGCGGTGGAACTGTGGAAAGCGATTTTGGTTTCATCGCCTTTGCCAACGGCTCGACCGGCCTCGTGCAAGTCAACGGCGGCAATTGGACCAACTCGCTCATCCTCAATGTCGCCAGTGGCGGCAACGCAACCCTCAATATCGCAAGCGGCCAGGTAATCACTGGGGCCGCCGTTCTCGCGGATGGCGCGACCGGCACGGGCACGCTCAACCTCACCGGCGGCACCCTCACCACCAGCCAGCTCTCGGAAGGCGGCGGCAACGGCACCGTCACCTTCAACGGCGGCACCCTCCGCCTCACCGGCAACCAGACCTCGCTGTTCTCCGGCTTCGAGTCGGGCGACGTTCGGCTCAACGGCACCGGCGGCACCATCGACACCCAAACCTTCACCGTCGGCACCGCCGCCCCCCTCACCGGCAATGGCCCGCTCACCAAGCGGGGCAATGGCACCCTCACGCTCTCAGGCAACAATTCGTTCACCGGCAATCTTAAGGTGGAAAATGGGACGCTTCGGTTGGGAACCGGAGCCCGCATCAGCGGCGCGAACCTCGTGACGGTCGGCGATACGGCCGGCCAGACCGGCGCACTCGTCATCGAAAACGGCGGAACCGTCAACAATGCCGATGCCTTCATCGGACGGACCGGAGGCAATGGCACGGCGACGGTGAGTGGAAATGGATCGCGCTGGACGATTTCCAACGATCTTTATGTCGGCTCCACGAGTAACGGCACGCTCAGGGTCGAGAATGGGGGCGTCGTGGAATCGAATCGATTCTTTATCGGCTATCAGGGTCGCGGCGATGCCCTCGTGACAGGCGCGGGGTCAAAAATGTCGTCCAACATCACGGCGCAAATCGGCTACGAATCCACGGGCAACCTGACTCTGGAAAACGGGGGCGAATTTTCCGCATTTGCCATCCAGATCGGAGCGGCCTCGGGAAGCGGCACGATCAATATCGGCACCGGAGGCGAAGCGGGCATCCTCTCGTTGTCCGGAGGGTTCATCGTGGGAACCGGATCGGGCACGGTCAACTTCAACCACACCGGAAACGTCACCTTCTCCCACGCACTCCAAGAAAACCTCTCCGTCAACAAGCTGGGCAACGGAACGACCACCCTCACCGGCAGTAACACCTACAACGGCGGCACCATCGTCCGCAACGGCACCCTCGTCCTCTCCGGCGGCGGCGCGATCAACCACACCACGGCGGCCATGGTGGTCGGAAGTTCCAGTGGCGACAACGCGACCTTGGTCATCAACAATGGGCGGGTCGCCTCCGGCTCCGGAATCGTGGGCAATACAGTTGGCTCCATCGGTTCCGTTTCCGTGTTATCCGGGAACTGGACGAACACCAGCTCACTCGTCGTCGGAGAGTTCGGCAGCGGGTCGATGTTGATCAACGGAGGAGCCGTTTCCAACACCACGGGCAGTATCGGAGTGCGGGCCGGTTCGAACGGCACTGTGACCGTGACAAGCGGATCTTGGACGAACGCCAACAATCTGAACATCGGCTCCGCCGGGAATGGAACGCTCCTGATCAACGGTGGCAATGTGACCAATTTCAACGCGCTGCTGGGCATTACCTCCACTGGAGTGGGCAGTGCGACCGTGACAAGCGGGTCGTGGTCCGGCACCTTCCTCTCCGTCGGCTACTCCGGCGCAGGCAGCCTGCTGGTGAACGGCGGAACAGCGAATACTGTGGCCGTCCGCCTCGGCGAGCTGGCCGACGGCGTGGGCACAGCCACAGTCTCAAGCGGGTTGCTCAGCGCCTCGAACAGCATCCGCGTGGGAGAAAGCGGCAATGGAACGCTCACCGTGACCGGTACGGGGATCGTCTCGGCCAATGCGGGCCCGGCCACGGTGACGGTGGCCCTCAATTCCGGATCCACCGGCAGCCTCAACCTCAACGGCGGCGTCCTGCTTACCGGCCAACTCGCGGAGGGATCCGGCAATGGCACAGTGACATTCGCCGGAGGCACGCTGCGACTTGGCGGCAACCAGTCCGCCCTCTTCTCTGGATTCGAAGACGGTGATGTCACCCTCGTTGGGGCAGGCGGCACCATCGACACGCAATCCTTCACGGTTGCCACTGCCCTCGGTCTCACCGGCAACGGCTCGCTCACCAAACAAGGCAATGGCACGCTGACCCTCACCGGCAACAACGCCTACGCCGGCAACACCACCATACGCGCCGGGACGCTGGTGCTCGATGGCGGCGGTTCCCTAAGCTTTGCTGGGGCCTCGGGGTTTGCCGGTTGGATCGTCGCCGGCCAGTCCTCGGGCGACAACGGCACCTTTACTCTTAACAACGGCACCATCACAGGCTTCACCGCCATGGTCGGCGCGGACCCCGGCTCAAGAGGCACGGTAAACATCAATGCCGGAACATGGAATTCCACCTCCTCCATGTACGTCGGCTACTCCGGAAACGGGACGTTGAATATGACCGGCGGCACGCTCGCCATGGGGAGCTTCGGGACCCTAACGCTGGGACTCTACGCCGGGGGCTCGGGTCTCGCGAATATCAGCGGGGGCAATCTCACCGGATCGGGTCTGAATGTCGGTAGCGGAAGCAATGGGACATTGAACCTCTCGGGCAATGGCACGATCTCGGTGCGCCAGGCCATCCTCGGAAACAACCCGAACGTGGAGGGAGTCCTCAACGTCACCAGCGGCAACCTGACGCTGACCGAGACCATGAACATCGGCTACCTCGGGAACGGCACGGTCAACCTCTCCGGAGGCACCAT
>CAZKHB010000034.1:0-28362 GCA_964552635.1 uncultured Chthoniobacterales bacterium | reverse complement strand
GCGTAGGATTGGGCGTAGGATTGGGCGTAGGATTGGGCGTAGGATTGGGCGTAGGTGTTGGAGTCGGTGGGGTTGGCACTCCGCCGGCGGCCAGTGTGAAGCCGGTCGGTGGAGAAGCAGGCGCAGGCTGGGAAGCGGTGAATCCGAAACTGACCGTGCCGGCGGCAGGGATGTCTTTGTTCCAAGAAAACGGACTGGCATCGATGCGGTAGTTTCCCGCGCTTTGTGAAACGATGCGGGCATTCCAGATCGAGGAGATGGTCCGGTCCATTTGGAATGCGAGCAGCCAATCGCGCAGAGGCTGTGCGGTTTTGTTGCGGATGGTAACCTCACCGTTGAAGCCTGTGCTCCACCGGCTCGTGATGCGGAAGGTGACGGTCGCTTGAGCGAGTTCAACCGTGGTGTCGGCATTGCCACCGGGCGCTGGCGTGGGGCTCGGCGATGGGTTTGGCGTGGGCGTGGGGGAGCCGTGATTGTGTCCTCCCTCGTCAGCGGGAGGAGCAACCATCGGCGAGGGAGTCGGGCCGTAGTCCACGCCCCCAAAGTCCAGATCGCTCGTCGAGAAGAAGGCCTCACCCGCTGGATCGATCCTCTGCCAAATCACGTACAGCACGTGGCGCCCGGTACGCTGCGGAAGGTTCAGAGTCATGTAGTAGTTGCTGCCGCGGAGTGTCACCAAATCCGCCCCGGGAACGGGAACCAAATCGCTCCACCGCAGGGGCTGGCGTGGATCGTATCCCTCCCTTGTGATGTAGGCCTCGAAGTAACTCGGCTCGTGCGGGGTCGGCGCATAAAAGCGACACAGCCGCGGCCCGGGCTGCACGCGGGTGGCAGGCCAGTCGGTGCGGGCGAGGTTGAGCCCGGCGTACTTGTCGCGCCCCACTCCAGGAAGGCGACCGTCGGGGATGCGGGTGCGGTAGTCCCTCGCAGGGGTGAGCAAATTCACCTCATGCCAGTCGTAAAACGCCTGCGTTCCCGCCACCGCCAGTGCCGCCCGTGCCGAATCGGTCCGGGGGGTCTGCGGATTTTGAAGGAAAATTTCGTAGGATCGGCTGATGGGATCAGCCATCGAACCGTGTCCAAAGGCACAGGCCATGCCAAGGATCGAGAGGACGAAGACGAGGGGGGACGTTTTCATTTGCGGTCAGCATTCCCTCTCTCAAGTTCATCCCGCAACAGGCACCCGGCGAAGGCGGCCGGAAAACCGTTGAATCCGGCATCGCCGCCGTGCTCGCCGGTTGACCGGCAGGAAGTTTGCCCGCACGATTCCGGTGTGCTGGCCTCGCTCCGCAGAAAACTCCTTCATCCCCCCTCCTTCTGGATGCTGAACGCCACGGTCTGGATGGCCTTCGGCGTGATCGCACTTCTGATCCGCGTCATCATGCACGAGGATGTCGGGCGGGCGCTCGGTCTCACTTTCGCGGCGGAAACTCTGGGGTTCCTGCTCTCGGGAGTTCTGCGCGAGTTCTACAAGCGCATAGGGGGGAAGCATTTCCTTCGGATGCCCGTTTTCGCTGCAGCGCTTGTGCTCACTTTTCTGACTGCTGTTGTCCAATCGGGGATCGTGCAGTTGCTGGTTCACTGGACGGGATGGCACCACGTGATCTGGACAGGCGCGGAGAGGTGGGTGCTTCTGGCAACATCGATGTGGTTTGTCTACATGAGTTGGACACTCGGCTACTTCTGGGTGAAAGCGGAATTGAGTGCCCACGCCGAGAGTCTCCGCGCGGCTGAAAGCCGCCACGCCGCGCAGAAGATCGAACTTGAGTTGCTCCGCGCACAGCTCGATCCCCACTTTTTGTTCAACTCGCTCAACGGAATCGCCACAGAGATCTCCTCTCATCCGAAGGCTGCCACTGAAATGGTGAGAGAGTTGGCGGACTACCTCCGCTACTCTCTGGATCACCGCCACGAGCAGATCACCGCCCTGGCTGTGGAATTGGATGCCGTGGCCGCCTACCTGCGGATTGAAAAGAGTCGGTTCGGGGACAAGATCGAAACAGCGATCTCGGCAGATGCGAAGTCCCGGGCGGCGCGCATTCCCAGTTTCCTTCTGCAGCCCCTTATCGAGAACGCGGTGAAACATGGTTTCGCCTCCGTTCCTCCCCCTTGGAAACTCGGCATCATGTCGCAAACGACAGGTGACATGTTGGAGATCACGGTCTCAAACTCGGGCCACGTCCGCCTCGAGGAGCGCGCAGAGGGAGTCGGTCTCACAACCGTGCGTCGCCGACTTGGACTCCATTATCCGGAGCGCCACAGGTTCATGATCACAGAGGCGGACGGCATCGTCACCGCACGTCTCGAGCTACGGGGAGAACCATGCTCCGTGTGATTCTCGTGGATGACGAACCGCTCGCGCGGCGCGGATTGCGTCAACTGCTGACTGCACACGACAATGTCACCGTTGTTGGTGAAGCGTGTGACACGACCGCAGCACGGAAGGTGATCGCCACCGAGAAACCCGACGCGGTCTTCCTTGATATCCGGATGCCGGGAGGAGACGGATTCTCTCTGGTGGCCGACACCAACCCGGCACCGAAAATCGTCTTTGTCACGGCCCACTCGGAGCATGCAGCACGGGCATTTGAGGTCGAAGCTGTGGATTACCTGCTCAAGCCGGTTCGGCCCGAACGCCTGTCGGCAGCCATTCACCGGCTGGAGGTCGCCTGTGCGGGCCGCGACTTCCACCCGGCGGTTTATCAGGCCACAGACCGGCTTTGCTTGAGGACCCCTCAGCGCACGCTGGTCGCCCCCCTGCGCTCCGTTGCCGCTCTTGTTGCCGACGGGGACTTCACGCGGTTCATCATACGAAACGAGAAACCTCTGCTGATTTGCCATTCGCTCGGCTCGTATGAACGGGTGCTGCCAACGCCCCCTTTCCAGAGACTCGACCGCTCCGTCATTGTGAACATGGACCTCGTCTCGCGCAGCGAACGCCGCTCGCGCGATGAGGCCCAACTTGCATTCGAGGGCATCGCCGAGCCTTTGGTGATTGGCCGGACCGCTCAAGCGCGACTCCGGGAAGCCCTCTCGAAGTAGGTGGGAACCGTCAACCAGGACCTCCGGAATGTGCTTCCGGGTGGCGGCCGATGTGCTCCAGGTTGACGCCCTTCGTCTCGATACGGAATCGCCACGTCACCACCGCACCGAGCAACGACGTGCCGACCAAGACGTACAGCAGCGTCGAGGTGCCGATCTCACTGAGCAGAACCGGAAACAGAAAAGCCGTGATCACTGCGCCGACCTTCGCAAAGGAGGCAGCGAAGCCCGAACCGGCCCCCCGGATGCGTGTTGGGAAAACCTCACCCGCGAGAAGGTAAGTCATCGCGTTCGGACCAAGGTTTGTCATGAGGTTGAAAAGCATGAACCCCGCGAAAACGAGGGCCATCTGCGCCGGCCCGGGGGCGAGGTGAGTCGAAAGGGCGGCAAGCAAAAGACCGACAGCGCAACCCAGAAACCCAAAAATCTGGAGGTGGATGCGGCCGAACCTGTCGACGAGGAGCACGGCCCCCAGAAAACCGACGAGCAGAAGAAGATCCAGCCAAGCCGCCCCCTTCGCCGCCATCATGTCGCTGTGGATGACTGCCGCAAGATTGGGTTCGTGAGGGTTCGTCCTGCCATAAAGGGAGGCGAGGATCGTGGGAGTGAAGATCCCGATGCCATAGGTCCCGAGATCCTGCAGAAACCAGGGCACCGAAGCCAAGATCGTGGCCCGGCGGTTGCGGTTGTTGAAAAGCTTGGCAAAGCCGGACTTCCGGCGCTCGGAGGCCGGCTCATCCTCCGGCACTTCGGCGAGATGGACTCTGCGTGGGTAGGGCGGATCGCGGCGGAGCAGGCGCAGCACCTCCCTCTCCGCATCGGCCACACGGCCGCGCGAGATGAGCCAGTGCGGGCTTTGCGTGATGAAGAACCGCCCGATCACAACGGCCAGCGTCGGCACGATCGCGGTCGCATACATCAGACGCCAATCCGAGACATCCTGATTACTTCTCAGAATCAAAAACCCAACCACTGTGCCGACCAATGCGCCCACGGATTGGAAAGCGAACGCCCCCAGCACCGTGCGCCCGCGCCCGCGACTTGGAATGCTTTCCGACAGCACCATGTGCGCCGTCGGGTAATCGCACCCCAGCGCGAGGCCCATTCCGAAAAGGCACACAAGGAGCAAGGGGAAGGAGTTTGAGAGCGTCACACCCGCGAGAAAAACGAGAAAGAGAATCAATTCGGCGACGAACAACTGCTTCCTCCCGAAACGGTCGGCGAGACTGCCAAGACTTGTGGCACCAATCAGGATGCCGAAGAGCGTCGCTGCCCCGACGAGGCCCTTTTCGGCCGCACCGAGGGAAAACTCGACCGCAATCAGCGGAAGCGCCACTCCGGTCATGAACACGACAAGGCCCTCGAAAAACTTCCCCGCCGTGGCGAGCCACCAGATCTGCCATTGCATCGGCGTCATCGGGCTGTCGGTAACCTTGGTTCCGTCGGACCAGACCGGCGTCTCATCGATGTATTCCTGCACCGTTCTGAGTCCTGGGG
Source organism: uncultured Chthoniobacterales bacterium (assembly GCA_964552635.1). Taxonomy (GTDB): domain Bacteria; phylum Verrucomicrobiota; class Verrucomicrobiia; order Chthoniobacterales; family Terrimicrobiaceae; genus CAZKHB01. Next base: position 23,823 of record CAZKHB010000034.1, on the reverse strand, counting down.
GGTGGTGGGTCGCCATCGGCTGCGAGAATCCGTGCGAGCCGTGCGCGCACGCAAGCTGTAATGTGTGACAGTTTCGCCGCGGGAGACAACACCGCCCCGGGTGCGCTTGAGTCGGCGTCGGGAATCGCTCAGGATGGTGGTCCAATGAAAATCCAGATCCTGACGATTTTTCCGGAGATGTGCCGCGGGGTGCTGGAGGCGAGCATCCTGAAGAGAGCGTCCGCAAAGGGAATCGCGCATCTGCAGGCATTGGATCTGCGCGACTGGGCGACCGACCGCCACAGAACGACCGACGATGCACCCTACGGCGGAGGGCCCGGAATGGTGATGAAGATCGAGCCGATCGACCGGGCTCTTGCCGAACTGCGAACGCCCTCCACCCGCGTGATTCTCATGTCGCCCCAGGGGCGGAGCCTGTCACACAGCATTGCAGAAGAACTCGCCCGCGAAGAGCATCTCGTTTTCCTGTGCGGTCACTACGAAGGCATCGACCAACGCGTGGCAGATCACTTGATCGACGACGAAATCTCCATCGGGGATTATGTGTTGACGAACGGAGCTCTGGCAGCCCTCGTCGTGACGGACGCCGTGGTCAGGCTGGTGCCTGGCGTGCTCGGCGATGAAGCCTCCGCGGCAAACGACTCCTTCGCGAACGGGTTGCTGGATCATCCACACTACACACGACCCGAAGATTACCGCGGCTGGCGGGTTCCCGACGTCCTTCTCTCGGGAAACCACGCAGCGATCGAGGAGTGGCGCCGCACTGTCGCCGGAGAGCGAACGCGCGCACGCCGACCAGATCTCATCAGAGACCCCCTGTGAAATCCGCTTCCGTCCGTTGAGCAAAGCCGGTAATGCGTGGAGAGTCATGATTATCGCCACGGTGGCCCGGAGAATCGGCCGCAGGCACGCTGAAGGGAATGCCCTGCATCGTGCGTGCGGCATCGCATGAGTACGCCGCACGCGCAGTCACGGTCCGGGCTCAAGCCATCCCTGATCATCGGGGCGCTCGGGGTGGTCTATGGCGATATCGGCACGAGTCCCCTTTATGCCTTCAAAGAGGCGATCCATGTTTCGCACGCAACTGCCGACCATGCAGTGCTGGGCATTCTCTCACTCATCCTGTGGTCGCTCGTCCTGATTGTCTCGGTGAAATACGTCGGCTTTATCCTCAGGGCGGATCACCGGGGGGAGGGCGGAATTCTGGCGCTACTCGGGCTTCTGCTGGACAAGAAACCGGGCTCCGCGGGGGGAATGAGTCTCCGAGCCGGATTCACGTTCACCCTTTTGGGCGTCTTCGGAGCGGCGTTGCTCTACGGAGATGGAATGATCACTCCGGCCATCTCGGTGTTGAGTGCTGTGGAGGGACTTGGCTTCGCCGCACCGCAATTGCGGGATTTTGTGGTCCCCGTGGCGGTGGTCATTCTGGCCGGGCTCTTTCTGGTGCAGCAGCGCGGCACAGGCAGCATGGGAGGGGTTTTCGGCCCGGTCATGCTTGTCTGGTTCGCTTTCCTCGCTCTGACGGGAGCATGGAATTTGTTTCATGCCCCGGACGTGCTGCGGGCTTTCGACCCCCGCTACGGAATCGAGCATCTTGCCTCCCACGGGCTCAGCGGGTTCATGGTGTTGGGTTCGGTCTTTCTTGCCGTGACCGGTGCCGAGGCACTGTATGCCGACCTTGGACACTTCGGACGTCGCCCGATCCGCTTCGGTTGGCACAGCATCGTTCTTCCCGCCCTGCTGTTGAATTACCTTGGACAAGGCGCGGTGGTGCTCAGGAATCCATCCGCCTTGGAGAATCCGTTTTACGCATCCGTTCCGGGCTGGGCTCTCTTTCCCGCCATCCTCCTCGCGACAGCGGCGACAGTAATCGCCTCCCAAGCCCTCATCTCCGGAGCGTTCTCGTTGACACTTCAGGCCATGTATCTCGGGTTTTGTCCCCGACTCGACGTCCGCCACACTTCACGGAGCCACCGCGGACAGATCTACATCCCGGCCGTAAACTGGGGCCTGATGCTCGCGTGCATCTTCCTGGTTCTCTCGTTCCGGTCATCGGGCGCGCTGGCCTCGGCTTACGGGATTGCGGTCACGGCGACAATGCTTCTCACGACCTGTCTTTTCGTGGTGACCACGCACAGAATCTGGCGCTGGCCCTGGTGGGCATCGGTGGCGTTCGGACTCGTGTTCGGGGCGATTGAGATCGGATTCTTCGTGGGGAACATGTTCAAGTTTTTCGCCGGGGGCTGGTTCGCCATGCTGGCGGCGATCGTGATTTTCTGGCTCATGACGACATGGAAAGCCGGTCGTTCCGCTCTCTTTGAACGCCTTCGTCCCACCCTCGAACCGATCGCCGGCTTTCTCGCCCAGATCCGCGAGAACCGCCCCCAGCGTGTCAAGGGATGCGCCGTTTTTCCTACCAGCACAACGGGGACTGCACCTCTCGCGCTGAGGCACAACCTGCGTCACAACAAGGTCCTTCACGAGACGGTGATTATTCTTTCGATCCAGACCGAGATGACAGCGTTCCTCGAGCCTGAAGAAGAAGCCATCGTTGTTGAGAACCTCGGAGACGGCTTCCATTCGGTCACGGCACGGTTCGGCTATATGGAGACTCCGAGCATACCGATGATCGTGAGCCTCCTGCCCGATTTCGGCGTTCCTTTCCAGTCGGGGGAAATCACTTATTTTTTGAGCCGTGAACGCATCGTTCCCGCGCGCGACTCCCGTCTGAACCCCGTGCGTCGGGCCATGTTTTCCTTCCTCGCCCGCAACTCGACCTCGCCGACGGATTTCTTCTGCCTGCCGCCGAACCGTGTGGTGGAAATGGGCGTTCAAGTCGAATGCTGAGCCTTTTCTCTTCGACGCGGCGCGAATTCTGATTCATCTTGGGTGGTGCCGTGAAGACGCTCGCCCAGAATCCGACCGGCGGTCAGAATGTGGATGACCCGCGCCGCCTCCGTGCGCTGGAGGCGACAGGATTGCTCGATTCGGCCTCCGAAGAGGCTTTCGACCGCTACACCCGCCTTGCTTCCCATCTTTTGCGCTGCCCCGTTGCCCTGGTCTCACTCGTGGACCGCGACAGGCAATTCTTCAAAAGCGCCATCGGTCTGCCGGAGCCATGGAGCAGTCAAAGACAAACCGGGCTCGACCATTCGTTTTGCCAACTCGTTGTCCGCAACGGCGAGCCTCTGCGCGTCTGCAATTCCCTCGAAGATGAGCGCGTGCGCGAGAATCTCGCCGTACGCGATCTTGGCGTCATCGCCTACCTCGGCACCCCGATCCGCTCGGAGGACGGATTCCTTCTGGGGTCGTTCTGTGCGATCGACAGCAAACCCAGAGAGTGGGATATGGACGATCTCAAGGCCCTCGCCGATCTGGCCGAGGCCGTCGCGGCGGAGATCCGACTGCGGGAACGCTCGTTGGCCCTGGAGCGGGCATTGAAAGAACTCGAGGCCGATGCCCGCGAACGCACGCAAATGCTTCACATGCTCGTGCATGACTTCCGCTCGCCGCTGGGTGCACTGCTCAGCACGCTCGATCTCATGGAACTGGAGCTCCCGGAAGTGGCTCCCGACTACCGGGAGGTTTTCCGCATGGCGCGCGACGGCACGCAAGAGCTCCTCACGATGGTGAACCAGATGCTGGAGATCTACCGCTTCGGGACAAGTGCCACCAAACCGGTGATGGAGACCGTCTCCGCAACGGACCTCCTTCGGGGAGCCTTCCATCAGATCGCACCTCTGGCACAGTCCTCCGGCCACACGCTGCAGGTCGCCTATCCGGCAGATGACATCTCCTTCCGCGGCAACGAGGGGCTTCTCCGCCGCGTCCTTGTGAATCTGGTTTCGAACGCCATCAAACATTCCGGCGACGGCTCCAAAATAGTCATGGGGGCGTCCCGTGACGGCGCCGACCTGCGCCTCAGCGTTGAAGACAATGGCCGTGGAGTGCCCGATTCCGCAAAGAGCAGCGTGTTCCGCCTGTTCGAACAAGGGACCGGGAATGCAAAAGATTCCTTCGGCATAGGCCTGGCGTTTTGTCGCGTGGTCGCCGAGTCCCACGGCGGGGACATTGCTTTGGAGGACCGCGACGGCGGCGGGGCGCGGTTCGTCGTGAGCCTTCCGATCGGCTAGGCGTCTTCCGCTGTCCGCAGAATGTGCACGGTGATTTCCGGCGGGCAATTCAGCCGCGCGGCCACGCCGCAACTTCCGGTTCCCGGCGAGGTGTAACCCGCGAGGCCTTCGTGGTCCCACCGACCGGCCACAAACTTCCGCGGCACCCTGCAGGGAATCACCAGATGCCGACCCCCGGGCAGGCAGAGCTGTCCACCATGAGTATGGCCGCTGAGCTGCAGGTCGAACTTCCGCACGGCCGCCTCGGCATATGTTTCCGGACTGTGGGAGAGCAGAATACAAAATTCGCCGTCAGGCACAGCGGCGCGCACGCGATCGAGGTCACCGGTCTTGTAGAAGTGCGGGTCGTCGATGCCGGCCACCCAGATCCGGGCCTCGTCGCGTCCGAGCGCAACCGCTTCGTTCAGGAGCATCGGAAGCCCGAGCGCCTCGAGCGATGGAACCATCTCGATGAAGTCATGGTTGCCGAGGATTCCCCGCCGCCAAGGTGCCAGCACCTCGACGACTCTGGCGGTGGCCTGCATCGCGGGCAGATAGTCCCCGTCGGTCTCGTTGCGAAAATCCCCCGTAACCACCGCGGCATCGTGCGGCGTGCGAAGGACCAAGTCCCGCACGACATCTGCCAGGGAAGGATCAATGTCGAGGTGAAGGTCGCTGAGTTGGAGGAGACGAAATCCGTCGAATGGCCGGGGCAACCGGGGGAATCGCCATTCGACCTCCACGGCACGGACGTCGAGAAACCCCCTGCGACCCAAGGCGCCCAATCCGCTCAACCGAAGGAACATGCCCACCAGCGTGTCGAGCGGGATGTAGCGCTCGATCCGGAAAACCCCCTCCCCTTGGTGAAGGAGTTTCGCGGTTTTCCCTGCCTGTTTGATCATGCGCTCCGCCAGGGCTTCGCGGCCCATGCGTCGTTCAAGGGCGGGATAATCGGTGTTCTCCATCGCGGCGTCAGAGAAGGGGCATCTGGTCCGAGGCAGCCGCAGCGGCAGCCCGCCGACGGCGCGACTTCGCAAAGGCGGGCTCGCCCTCGGCATTGAGTTCCGCCTTCTCAAGGTTGGCGAGGATTTCCTTGGCGCGGACAATGATCTGATCGGGCAGCCCGGCGAGGCGGGCGACTTGGATGCCATAGCTCTGGTCTGCACGTCCGGGCAGGATCTTTCTCAGGAAGATGACCTGATCGTTCCATTCCCGGACCGCGACATTCAAGTTCTGGACACCCGGCCGCGTGCGCTCAAGATCGGTCAACTCGTGGTAGTGCGTGGCGAAGAGGGCGCGACAGCCGATCTGGTCGTGCAAGAACTCTGAAACGCTCCAAGCGATGGAAAGTCCGTCGAACGTCGATGTGCCGCGGCCGATTTCATCCAGAATAACGAGACTTTGGGCCGTGGCGTTGTTGAGGATGTTTGCGGTCTCATTCATTTCGACCATGAACGTCGACTGGCCGCGCGAGAGATCGTCACTGGCACCGACGCGCGTGAAAATGCGGTCGGCGAGCCCGGAGCGCATGGCCTTGGCGGGGACGAACGAGCCCATTTGCGCCATCAGAGCCAGCAGGGCGACTTGCCGGATGTAGGTCGACTTTCCGGCCATGTTCGGTCCGGTGATGACCGCGAATCTGCGGCCATCGACTCCCAGCGAGCAGTCGTTCGGCACGAACCTCTCGCCACCATGCGCCTGGTCGAGCACGGGATGCCGCCCCTCTTCGATGAGGAGGACATCCGAATCATCCACCTCCGGGCGGCAGTAATCGTGAAGCCGCGCGGTCTCGGCCAACGCGCAGAGAGCATCGAGTTCGGCCAACGTCGCGGCCGTCTCCTGAAGCCGGGGAAGTTCGGCGAGTGCCGAGGTGCGCAAGGTGGCGAAAATCTCCTGCTCGCGGGCTTTTGCCCGCTCGTCCGCCCCGAGGATTTTCGCCTCCATCTCCTTCAACTCGGGCGTGACAAACCGCTCGCCGTTCACCGTGGTCTGCTTGCGAATGTAATCTTCCGGCACCGCAGCGAGGTTGGCTTTGGTGATTTCGATGAAATAGCCGAAGACGGAGGTGAAACGCACCTTCAACGACTTGATGCCTGTGCGCTCGATCTCGCGCTCCTGAAGAGCGGCGACCCAGGATTTTCCCTCATGCGATGCCGAGCGGAGTTCGTCCAAGGCCCCGTCGAACCCTTCGCGGATCATTCCACCCTCGCGAATGGTCGCGGGGGGTTCGTCGGTGAGCGCCGAGCGGAGCGAACGGGTCAACTCCGGCAAGGCATGGAGCCGCGACGGGATGGCCGAAAGGAGGGCCGAGGGCAGCGTCGATTCCGCACCCAGCGTCGCCGCAAGCACGGGGATGGCTTCGAGGGACTGGGCCAACGCAGCGAGGTCCCGGGCATTGCCGGAGGGTCCGCCAAGGCGGGCGGCCGAGCGCTCGATGTCGCGGATCTCGCCCAAACGCCCGCGCAGGTCGCCGAGCAGGAGCGGACGGGCAAGGAGGGCGGCAATGGCATCCTGCCGTTCCTCGATGCGGGCTGTGTCGCGGAGGGGGTGAAGCACCCATTCGCGCAGCAATCGAGCGCCCATCGGCGTCGCGGTCCGGTCGAGCACGCCGAGCAGAGTGAACGCACGACCCGCCCGGGAGTGCACGAGCTCAAGGTGGCTCTGCGTGGCGGCATCCAGAATGAGAAACGCGGAACGCCGGTAGACCCGGAGGCGGCGGATCTGCGAGGCCGGTCGCCGCATTTGCCGGGTCACGTAATGCAGCAGGGCACCGGCCGCGCCAACGGCGGCGGTCAATTCGGAGCATCCAAACCCATCGAGCGATTGGACCTTGAAGTGCCCTCGGAGCAACTCGGCGGCGGGCTCGGGTTCAAACGCGTAGCCGTCATGGGCCGCCGCACCGGTCACGCCGGAAAAGAGATCGGTCTGGTGGTCAGGAACAAGAGTCTCCGCCGGGGCAATGCGGGCGACCTCGTCCAAGACGGCCGCGAAGGCATCGAGCTCCGTGACACGAAACTCCCCGGTGCTGAGATCGCAGCAGGCGAGGCCGAAGACGCCCTTGCGCTCACAGAGGGCCAGAAGGTAATTCGGACGCCGGTCGTCGAGACCGAAGTCATCGAGCGTGCCTGGACTGAGGATTTGCGAGACCTCGCGGCGCACGAGTTTCCCCGCCTGCACTTCGCCGACTTGGTCGCAGATCGCGACACGCCACCCCGCAGCGATCAGTTTTTCGATGTAGCCGCGCGCCGCATGGTATGGGACGCCACACATGGGCGTCGCCCCGCGCTTGGTCAACGCGACATTGAGGACAGCTGCCGCCTCGCGCGCGTCATCGCCGAACATCTCGTAGAAATCCCCGAGCCGGAAGAGGAGCAGCGTGCCCGACGGCAGATCGCGGCGCACGGCGTGATACTGCTGCATCATCGGCGTGAGCGTCTCGGCCATCGCGGGCTACTGGGCGGAGAGGAAGGTGTCGAGCGGACTCGTCGCGGAGGCGTGCGCGAGTTTCGTCGGGAGCCCGGCCTCGACTGCCTCACGGGCGGCCTCGACGGCCATGCGGAACGCGCGGGCCATGCGAACGGGATCTTCGGCCGCGGCGATCGCGGTGTTCACAAGGACGGCATCGGCACCGAGTTCGATCGCCTCGGCCGCATGGCTCGGGGCTCCGATGCCCGCATCGACCACGACGGGAACGGTGGCTTGGTTCAAGATGATCTCGATCTGGGCCCGTGTCTCGATGCCACGATTGCTGCCGATGGGGGAGCCGAGGGGCATTACGGTCGCGGTGCCAACGTCCTGCAGGCGCCGGGCCAAAACGGGGTCGGCGTTGATGTAGGGCAGCACGGTAAAACCTTCCTTCACCAGAACAGCGGCGGCTTTCAGGGTCTCGACGGGATCGGGAAGAAGATAATGCGGGTCGGGATGGATCTCGAGTTTGACCCACATGGGCAAACCGGCCGAGGCAGCAAGCCTTGCGAGACGCACGGCCTCCTCGGCATCGCGGGCTCCGCTGGTGTTTGGAAGCAGCAGGTAACGCGAGGGATCGATGAAATCCAGGATGTTGGCGAAGGGATCGCCTTTCCCGGTGAGATCGGCCCGGCGGAGGGCGACGGTGACGATCTCGCAACCGCTCGCGGCAAGTGCCTCGCACATCGTCTCGTTGGACGGGAACTTCCCGGTCCCGAGAAAGAGCCGGGAGGAAAACTCGCGACCGGCGATGAGAAGAGGACCGCTCACTGGAAAAAACGCACTGCCCGGAAAGAGGCGGCGGGGTTACTTGGCCTTGCCCTGCTTGGCCACGGCATCCATCGCCGCGGCAATCGCTGCCTGATCGCCGAGGTAGTAGTGCCGGATCGGTTTGAGGTCCGCATCAAGCTCGTAAACCAAGGGAACTCCGGTCGGGATGTTGAGCCCGATGATTTCTTCCTCGGAGACGTTGTCGAGGTACTTGACCAAGGCGCGGAGGCTGTTGCCGTGGGCGGCGATGATCACGCGTTTGCCGGACTTCACCATGGGCGCGATCTGCTCGTGCCAGAGCGGCAAAAAACGGGCCACGGTATCCTTCAAACACTCGGTGAGCGGCAGGTCGGCCTCGGAAAGCCCCGCATAGCGCGGGTCGTGGCCGGGGTAGCGTTCGTCGGACTTCTCCAGCGGCGGCGGCGGAATGTCGTAGCTTCGACGCCAGACAAGGACCTGATCGTCCCCGTATTTCGCGGCGGTTTCGGCCTTGTTCAGACCCTGCAGGGCGCCATAGTGACGCTCGTTCAGGCGCCAGTCTTTCTGGATGGGAATCCAAACAAGGTCGAGTTCCTGCAGGACGGCCCACAGAGTGTTGAGGGCCCGCTTGAGCACGGAGGCGTAGGCGATGTCGAACACGAAGCCCTCCTTGCGGAGAAGTTCGCCCGCCGCTTTGGCTTCGGAGCGGCCCTTGTCACTGAGTTCGACATCCGTCCACCCGGTGAAGCGGTTTTCCTGGTTCCAAGTGCTTTCGCCGTGACGGATGAGAACGAGTTTATACATGGGATGTTTGCAAAGAGTGCGAGGTCCCGTTATACAGGTTGGCGCTCGAAGTTGGCAAGGCACCGCCCCCATGATTTTCAGCACCCTCACCTTCAATATGCAAAACGGGCAGCCTTGGGACGAGGCCTCACCCGATGAACGTGCCACGCATCTCGACGGGACAATCGATTTTCTGCGCACTCAGGACGCGGACGTCATTTTTCTCCAGGAGGTGGAAGAGGGCCATGACGGAGGGCGCCAAGTGGATCCACCGCCGAACTATTCCGTCCTCCGCGAGGCGCTGAAAGGTTACGACTCTGTTTTCGCTTATCCGCTCCCGAACGACACCGAGATTCCCTTCGGACTCGGACTGGCAATCTTCTCGAAGTCCAAACTGCGTGAATTCCGAAGGGTGGACCTTCCGGCGGCCGAGATCGCATTCGACTACGAGGGGGTTCCACGGCGTCCCTCCGAGCGGCTCTTGATCGCCTGCACCACGGTGCTGGGCGGCCGGACCGTCCACCTGCTCAACACCCACCTTCAGGCATTTTTCATGATTCATGCCTCCAGCGACGAACACCCCGCCCAGCGCAATGCCGTCGAGGCCGAATTGCGTGCGCTGAGCGGGCCAACGGTGTTGGCGGGAGATTTCAACTGCGCCCCCCAAGAGAACCTCGTCGGTCAGTTCCAAGCGGCGGGGTTCCATCCTGTCCAAACAACCGAAATCACATGGCGGCGCATGCCGATGGTGCTGGATCACATCTTCCACAATGCGCCGCTTGTGCCTGAATCCCACGCGGTGATCCCCACGGCGGCGTCGGACCACCATGCCGTCCGCGCGGAGTTCCGCTTCGCGTGAAACTCGTCTCGTGGAACGTCAATGGGATCCGCTCGATCCTTGGCAAGGGGTTTCCGACCTTTCTTGAGGAGGCTCAGGCCGACGTCGTCTGTCTGCAGGAAACAAAGGCACGGCAGGAGCAGGTCGCCCACACATTCGACGGCTACCACGTGTATTGGAATGCCGCTCAGCGGCCGGGCTATTCCGGCACGGCGATCCTCTCGCGGCGGGAGCCGCTGGCTGTCGAGAACGGAATCGGCGATCCGGCGCACGACACGGAAGGCCGCGTCATCACAGCCGAGTTTCCCGGATTCTTCCTCGTCAACGTCTACACGCCGAACTCCGGCCGCGAACTGGCCCGGCTTGCCTACCGTACACAGGAGTGGACGCCGGCGTTCGCGAGTTTCCTCCGCCGACTTCAGCGGCAGAAACCAGTGATTTTCTGCGGAGACATGAACGTCGCGCACCGGGAACTCGACCTCGCCCGCCCGAGGGAGAACGTTCGCAACGCCGGCTTCACGCCGGAGGAACGTCAAGCCTTCGACCACGTGCTGGCAGAGGGTTTCCTCGACACGTTCCGGATGTTCGAACCCGGCGGTGGCCACTACACTTGGTGGAGCTACCAAAATGGCGCCCGCGAGCGGAATATCGGATGGAGAATCGACTATTTCTGCGCCAGCGAAAGCCTGAAGCCCGCCCTCGCGGCGGCGGAGATCCTCCCGCAAGTGGGCGGCAGCGACCATTGCCCTGTGGTGCTCACGCTCAGGGCCTAAGGATTCTGGCTCGTTAAGACATTTCTGTTCAGTGGTTTATGGCGGGGCTGCGAGATTTCTTAAAAAATCCGCGCTTTTTTTGAACATCCTCAAAGGGGCTGGGTCTAATCTCTCGGTTAAGGCAGCAATTCGGGCCACCGCGGTTCAGTTTCCTTTGTTCTGAGCAACATCGCGTGTGGCCCGAATCTTTTGTACGGACTTGCCCAAGGGCGGGCCGCCGCCTAAGTAGTCGACCCCGCATGCAGGACACAGTTCTGATCGTCGAAGACGAGGCCGATGTCGTGGACCTCTTGCGCTACAATTTGAGTCGCGCAGGCTTCGCCGTATTGATCGCGGAAACTGGCGATGCCGGAGTCGCGATGGCCCGTCAGCACCGGCCCGACATCGTCGTTTTGGACCTGATGCTGCCCGGTATGAACGGCCACGAAGTGTGTCGTGCGCTCAAGGGGGATGCCAATACCTCCGTGATCCCGATTGTGATGCTCACGGCGAAAGGCGAACCCCACGAGCGCGTGAAGGGGCTTGAACTCGGGGCCGACGATTACGTCACGAAGCCTTTCAGCCCGCGCGAGCTTGTCCTCCGCGTCCAAGCCCTGCTCCGGCGTCTGCGCACAACTCCCCGGACAGATGTCGTCGAGGTGGATGGCATTTATCTGGACAAGAACAGTTTCGCGGCGCGCTTGGATGGAAAGCGCCTCGACCTCACCACGACGGAGTTCAAGCTGCTGAGCCTGCTCCTGGAAATGCGCGGACGAACGCTCTCGCGGGAGAAACTGCTCAGCGACGTGTGGGGCTACCAGGCGACTGTGGATACGAGGACGGTCGATACGCACATGCGCCGTCTACGCGAAAAACTCGGACCCTACGCGCCCCGGCTGGAGACGATCCGGGGAGAGGGCTACCGCTTCCGGGCGGTGTCAAACTCTTGAGCGCCCTGCCTCTGGAGATCGTGCTGGCGGCGGTCGCGGCGGTGGTGATCGCAGGCTTCGTCTACTTTGAAGTGGTGCGTCCTTCGCGCCGCCTGCGAGAAGCCCTGCGGCGCCTCGCGGCGCGCGATTTCCGGCCTGTCATCCTTCCACCCACGGGGTTCTTTTTCCGCCGGGCCACGCGCGACGTCCAGGCCATTACGGAACTTCTCCAGCAACTCGACCGGCAGATTGCCGACGACGGACTCAGCCTGCGGGGCATCCTCTCCAGCATGGTCGAGGGCGTTCTGATCGTCGACCGCTCGCAGCGGATCCGCCTCACGAACGAGGCCCTGATCAAGCTGTTCGGACTCTCCGGATCTCCCGTGAACCGCACGGTGTTGGAAGTCTTCCGCAAACACGAACTCCATCACGCGATAGAGACCGCCTTGCACCAGGGAGATCCCCAAACGATCGAACTCGTCGCCGGAGGATCGGGCGGCGGAGAGCAGATGCACTTTGAGGCCTACGTCGCGGGGCTGACACCGAAGCCAAATTCCCGACCGATGGCAGCCCTCGTCGTTTTCCACGATGTGACAAAAGTTCACCATCTTGAGGCCATGCGGCGGGAGTTTCTGGCGAACGTGTCACATGAATTCCGGACCCCGTTGGCGATCATCAACGGATACGTCGAGACCCTGCTGGACGGTGCGCTCGACGACCGGGAAATGTCTACGCGTGCCCTGCAGTCGATGCACAAGAATGTCCGCCGGCTGTCGTTGCTGATCGACGATCTGCTGACGATCTCGCGCATCGAGGACCGCGCCAAATTGCTGGAGTTCGGCCCCGGTGACCTGCGGAACGCGCTCGACCACGTCCTCGAACACCTCGAGCCGAACCTCATCGAACGGGACGCGAAGGTCGAGATCGACTGGCCGGCTGACGCCCGCGAGGCCGAGATCGACGCGCGCAGAATCGAACAAGTTTTTTCAAATCTTCTCGGAAATGCTCTCCGCTACGGGGACCCCAACCAACTCGTCATCGGCATCACCGCGCGACGCGACGGCGGTGACATCGAAATCGCCTTCCAGGACAACGGGCCGGGCATCCCCTACGACGACCAACCGCACATCTTCGAGCGCTTCTACAGGGTGCACAAAGACCGCTCACGCGACGCCGGCGGCACCGGGCTCGGACTCTCCATTGTACGCAGTGTCGTGGAAGGCCACGGAGGGACTGTGCGCGTCGAGAGCACGCCGGGGGCGGGAGCCTGCTTCCGCATCCGCGTCCCAGCCTCACAGTCCCAGGCCGCCGGGGGATTCTGAGTTTCCTGCGCAACTTTCCTCCGCCGGCGGGGTTTCCATCAGCATGAAACGCATCGCTCTTCTCCTCAGCCTCCTGCCCGTTTGCGCTTTCGCCGAGCCGGCAGCGGTCACCGATCAAGGCCCTGCTCCGCGTCCAGCGGGGGACCGCCCGCGCGACATGCCCGACGTGCCTCCGGAGCTGCGCGAACGTTTCCGCGAGGCACGAGAGAAGGCCCTCGATGATTCGAAGGTGCGCCGTCTTCGCGAGGAAATGGAAAAGTCGGCGAAGGCCTTCCGCGAGGCGATGCGGGATGCGATGCTCCGCGCAGACCCTGGCTTGGCCGAGGCGCTGAAGAATTGGAAAGACCGTCCGGGACGCCCGGGAAAATGGGACAAACCCGACAACCGCCCTCCGGGGGGCGGCTTCGAGTCCCTGAGCGAGGGAGACCGCCAGCGGCTGATGGACGCCCGGGAGAAAGCGAAGGACGATCCGGCCGTCGTCGCGGCCCGCGAAAAGCGCGACAACGCCAAGACCCCGGAGGAACGCATGCAGGCCTCGAAGGAGTTCCACGACGCCATGCGGGCGGCTCTGCTGAAGCAGGATCCGACTCTCGGGCCCGTGCTGGACAGGATCAAGCCACCCACTCCTCCGAAGCCGCCGGGTGATCCGGTTTCGATGGAGTAGAGGGTTGCGGCATGCGTTGCAGCCGCGGGGGTGGCCATGGTAGTGTCTCCTCCCCGATGTCCGCCCACCGACTCGTCATCCTCCTTGCGCTCGCTTCTGCGGCCTCCCTGCACGCCCAGTCGCAGGACCGCAAGTTGCTGGACAGGATCCAAAAACCGGACATGACGCTCGCGAGCCCCTTTCAAGCCCGCACCTACGAGGGGTCGGGGGACCTCAAAGTGCGATCGATGCCGGGAGCGGACCGACAGTTCGCCGCAGGAGAGAGCCCCTACGCCAAGGAGTTCGAGGTCACGCGGTCGTTTTTCGGCATCAAGAATCCGTGGATCGGCGGGAAGGTTTTCCGGGAGACAGGAACCTCATTCGATGCCGGCAAAACCTTCGTGAACAATGAGGTCGTGCCCGTTCGAAAGGCCGAGGCCGTCACCTACTACGACGCGGGCAAGCCGGCGGCGGTTGTGCGCAACGAGGTCGTGGAGGTCCGTCCCTTTGAGGCCAGAGGAAAAGCGCAGGGGGCGATGGACACGATCACGGACAAAGTCACCAAGGACATGACGATTGACCAAGTGCGCGAGTTGCTTAACAAACCCCGTTGATGTCTGACCTCGCCCTCCTCACCAAAGGCTGCGCCAAAGTGCTCAGCGAAGACGAACTCGCCGCGAAGCTTGCTCTGGGCCGTCCGCTGCGCGTGAAGCTCGGAGTGGATCCGACGGCTCCGGACATCCATCTCGGCCACAGCGTGGCACTGACCAAGTTGCGGGAGTTCCAGGATCTCGGCCATGAAGCCATCCTGATCATCGGTGACTTCACGGCAATGATCGGCGACCCGAGTGGACGCTCGGCGACCCGCCCGCAACTCAGCCACGACCAGGTGCTGGCGAATGCGAAGAGCTACCAGGAGCAGGCATTCAAAATCCTCCGCCGCGAGCGGGCCCGAATCGTGTTTAACGGCGAGTGGTTCGAAGCGATGAGCTTCGAGGAAGTCATCAAACTGAACAGCCGGGTCACTCTCCAGCAGATGCTGGTCCGGGAGGATTTCCGCGACCGTTTGGACAAGGGCCAGCCCATCCGTGCCCATGAAATCCAGTATCCGATCATGCAGGGATGGGACTCGGTGATGATCAAAGCGGATGTCGAACTCGGCGGCACCGACCAACTCTTTAACATCATGGTCGGCCGGGACCTCCAGCGTGAGGAGGGTCAACCGCAGCAGGTGGTGATGGTGATGCCGATTCTCGAAGGGCTGGATGGGCGGCAGAAGATGAGCAAGAGCCTTGGCAACTACGTCGCCCTCAACGAAAGCCCGGGAGATATGTTCGGCAAGCTCATGAGCATCAGCGACGAGCTCATGGTGCGCTACTACGAGATTTTGCTGCGCGAACCGTTCCCGGACGGGGTGCATCCGATGGAGGCCAAGAAGGCTCTCGCGCGACGTGTCACGGAACGATTCTGCGGGGACGAGGAGGCGGACCGCGCCCTCGCCGAGTTCAACACACGATTCAGCGCCCGCGACCTTGCAGCGGCGGACTTGCCGGAGTTCGCGCCCGGCGACGTGCGCGACATCGTGGGAGTGGCTGTCGCCGCCTATGCCGCGTGCTTCGGCGTCTCGCGGTCGCGTTCGGATGTCCGTCGTCTGGTCGAGGGCGGGAGTGTTCAATGGTGCGGGGCGAAGATCACGGATGCCAAGGCGTGCCTGCCGGCCGGGGAAACCGGCGTTCTGAAGCTCGACAAGACGCGCGCCGTTCGCATCACGGGCTGAGTATCGGCTTGCCAAAGCAGGCGGCTGAACGTATGCGGGGAAACAGCATGAAGACCCCCGTTCTCGCCGCCACTGTCACGAGTCTCGCCATCCTCACCTCGGCCTGCGAAAACCTTTCGCCCGGGGAAAATGCCGCCCTTGCCGGCACGGCTGCGGGACTTGCTGTAGGCATCCCGCTCGCTGTCACCGGAGTGGATCCCGCCATCACAATCCCGGTCACGGCCGGTGCCGTTGCGATCGCGGCAGGAAGCGCCTACCTCTACTCGAAGCATCAGGCTACCGAACGCCAGCGCAAGATCGCCGAGCAACGCGCCCGCCTTTACATGGCCCGCCTTGAGGAACAACAGCAGGCCGAAAAGAAAAAGAAACCCCGCTACATCGCCGTGAAGACCGAGAAAACGAACTCCACACAAGGCGACCCGGTCATGGTTTTCGATACGCAGACCAATCAAGTCGTCGGCAACGAGGTTTACGACTTGAAGTCCACACCGAAGGTCGGGCAGACCGCGAAGTTCGATACCTACTCGGCGCAATACGTCGGCACAGGGAACTGATGCCGGGCTGAGCCGGGGATTTTCGGGATTGCCGGGTTTGACGCACTCGCATTTACTGCGGCGCGTGACGATTTCCCCGCGCCTCCTTTTCCTTGCAGCCTCCTCATGCCTTCTTGCCGCGTGCCAGACGCCGGCTCCAAAGCCTGAAATCCCGCTCACACTGCGGACGTTCGCGCCCGAGTATGCGGACCGCGTACTGGCTGTCGCGGACTCGAACAAAGACGGCATCGTGACTCTCGTGGAATGGGAAAATGCCGGCGGCAACCGGCGCAGTTTCGAAATCGTCGACACGAACCGGGATGGCCGCGTGACGCGGACCGAATTGCTGCGCACGGCAAACGACGTGAGGGTCTTCGATTTCACCCGCTCCTACGCCGACTTCAACAGGGACAACAAACTGACGCCGCGCGAGTTCCGGACGGCGAGCGGCGTTCGCGTTCTCAGCCTCGATTTTTGAGCAAAGCCGCCTATGGCAAAGACTTGGCGGGTGCCTGTTTTCGTATTGAGGTTGGGGTGGAATCTGCCACGCTCACCTCATGAAGACACTTGTGGCAGCCGCTGTGTTGGGACTCGTCACCGCAGTGGGGGCACTCGCTCAAGCGCCCGCCTCCCTCGATCTTAAGTTAAACAACCTGAGCTCCTACACGGGCTCTTCCGCCGAGAACGATCTTTACATCTACTTCTCGAACGGGGCGGCTGAGTTGTCCGGAGCCCCGGCCTTCGACATCACCTTTAATTCCGGCACGGCGGTCACCTTCGGGAGCTTCACAAGCGACAACAAGACCTTCCAGAACTACCTCTCGAACGGCATCGCCCTGTCGACCGTGGCAAACAGCACCTTCACCGTCACCACGGCAAGCAGCGTCGCGGTTTACATCGGATACGGCAACCAGTTTTCCAACCTCTCCGCAGCGCCCTCGTTCCTCACGGGGGGCGTGAGCGCCAACCTGACTTTCCAGAACTTCGAAATCACTCGCGTCGGTGGCAATGGGGACCAAGGCAACCTCACAAACATCAACTACTTTACCGCTCCCCTCTCGATCACCAGCTACAACGGCACGCAGAAGCTCCAGAGCACGGGCTTCACGAAGAACGCCCAGCAGATCGGCGAGGCTCTGGCCGCGGTTTCCTCGACGCCGGGCGGGAACGCGATCTCCGAGGGCGGGAAAGTTATCCGTTACGTCGGGCCTTCGACGTATCTGCCCGCTCAGACGCCGCCTTACAATTCCTTTATCCCGTATTTGAACTCGGTCGGCAATGTCACAACCCCGGTGACCAACACCATCCAGAACTCCAACGCCTTCAACACCGACGGCTCCTCAGGCGCGACCGGCTCCAATTACAATTTCCAGTTCAGTTACCAGACGTCCTACACAACGAATGCCACGGGTGTAACGGCACTCGTCTTGAATGGAAACATTACGACGACGATCAAGAACAACGTGAACGGCACATTCACCACCGGACCGACCTTCGAGAACGCATCGATTACCATCGACGCCGGAAACGCCACGAGCTTCAACGGTGTCGTGTATGGCCAGTCAGCCGGGCAATACTCCTCCGCGGTGACTTACGGCCCCGGGTGGTCGGATTTCCAGACTTACGTGAACAACTCTTCGAACAATCTCACATCTTCCGGTGCCTACGCGACCACCCAAGCGCTGGCCGTCGGCGAGATCACATCTGCCATGCTCATGGGCTTCCTTGGCAACACCCTCTCGGTGAACGGCACAGCCCTCAATACGATGCCCAGCGAGGAATGGTGGAAGCTCTATCCGCTGCAGGCCTTCAGCGAGATTCAGACGAATCCCAACAACTACAACCAATGGGCGAACGAAATCTACTCCGCCTCGTTCAGCCAAGTCGGGAATGGAACAGCCGGACCCAATGGCGTTTATTCGATCCCCTACTCGGACCGCCTCGGCTCGGGTCCGTTGGTGAACTCTGTTTTCTTTAGTGGAAACTACGTGACTTCGTGGGAGGTCGGGATCTACGACCCCGTTCCCGAGCCCTCCGCGGTCGCTTTGGCCGTCGCGGGTGGCGCATTCCTCCTCTGGAGACGCAAGCGACTCTCGAATCGCGCCTGAGTGGCCATCACGAGTCGGAATCGGGTGACGCCGGCAGCAAAACCGCTGCCGTGGTGAGTGCTCCGATCGGAACCAGCACGGCAACAATGCCCCAGGTAACGAAAAGAAAACCCGTCGTCACGGCCCCGCCCAGATAGAGCACCCAAACGAAACCCTGCGCGGCGACGCTCTGTGAGGATTCCCTGGAGAAGGCCGAAAGTGACACCGCGAAGCTGGTGAGGAGGCCGGTGATGTAGGTGCTTGGCTGCCCATGAATGCACATGATCACAGCGCTTTGAACCCCCATGGCCAGAGCGGCACCAGCGATCACGAGGTTTCCCCAGTCCATTGACAACACGATCCACGTGCCGAAGGCCGTGAGGAGCAAAAGCAGCTCGATACCAAGGGCCACCCGGCTTCCGTATCTGCGGCACAGCCATCCCCCGCAAACCGCCCCCGCCACGAACGCCGCAATGGAGATCGCGGAGCCGAGCCCCGTGACGTAATCCCGACGGGCAAGCGCGACCGCGAACAGGATCGTGTTTCCCGTCTGCGCCGCCGTGAGCACGTTGAAGCCAACGATGAGGAGGGCATCGACGCTCGATCCCGCAAACACAAGGAGTCCACTCCCGAGCCTGCGGCGGCCTGTCACGCGGAAGCACCCCCCGCTGCAGGGATCTCACACGCCGCGTCGATGGCTCGAAACTCCTCCGGAGAAAACTCCGCCCGCGAAGCGGCGGCGACGTTCTCGTCGATCTGCGCAGGGGAACTGGCCCCAATGAGCACGGAAGTGACCGCCGGGCGGCTGAGCACCCACGAAAGTGCCATCTGGGCCAGCGACTGCCCGCGTGCCCGCGCGATCGCGGCGAGGGATGCCACGCGACGAAGTTTATCCTCGGTGATATGCTCGGGCTTTAAGAAACCAACAGACTTCGAGGCCCGGGAACCTTCGGCAATGCCGGCGAGATATTTCTCGGTCAGGACTCCCTGCGCAAGCGGACAAAACGCGATAAGCCCCGTGCCGGTCTCCAGCACGGCTTGCGCGAGGCCGCTCTCCACCTGGCGGTCGAAGAGGTTGTAGCGAGGCTGGTGGATCGTCAGCGGGATCCCCTCCGCCCCGAGAAGTGCCGCAACGCGACGTGTCAGGTCCGGCGGGTAGTTCGACACGCCTGCATACAGGGCTTTTCCACTCCGCACCGCGGTCACGAGCGCACCAACGGTTTCCTCCAGTGGAGTGGACGGGTCCGGACGGTGGCTGTAAAAGATGTCGACGTAATCCAGCCCCGTTCGGCGGAGGCTTTGGTCGAGGCTTGAGAGAAGATACTTTCGCGACCCCCCGTCGCCATAAGGCCCCGGCCACATCAGGTAGCCAGCCTTCGTAGAGACGAGGCATTCATCCCGGTAGGCGGCGAGTTCCTGCCTGAGCACACATCCAAAAATCGTCTCGGCGGATCCCGGTGGCGGACCGTAATTGTTCGCCAAGTCAAAATGGGTGATTCCCAAGTCGAAAGCACGCAGGATCATCGCCCGGGCTTTTGAAGCGTCGTCCACTCCACCGAAGTTGTGCCAGAGGCCGAGTGAGAGCAGTGGCAACCGCAGGCCGCTGCGTCCACTGGGCCGGAAGACCATCGAGTCGTATCGCGAAAGCGAGGGGGAATGGGGCATGGAAGGAGCGTCGGCGCGCATCGGGGGCGGCGTCAAGCCCTCCGCGCGTTGACCCCGGGCGGCTGCCCTGATAGCAAGGGAGGGTATGAAAGTCCATCTGCGCCAGATCCCAGAGGGCGGCACGCTCGCGATCGAGGGTGAGGAAGATGCGGGACCTCTGGGCCTCGAGGAGGCAGGGGCTGTCTCCGTCTCGCCGCTGCGCTACCGCCTCGATGTGGGATTGAGCGACGGAGGCCTCTTTGCAACGGGAGAAATTGCCGTCCGCGTGCGTCGCGAATGTGTGGGATGCCTTGAGTCCTTCGAGCAAGATATTGTTCTCGATGCTTTTGCCCTCCAGAAAGAGTTGACGGGTGCCGAACTCGTGGACTTGACCCCGGAGGTCAGGGAGGATATTCATCTCGTCTTGCCCCCGCACCCGAAATGTGATTCTGGTGACGGGAGATCCTTATGTCCGGCCGCATACGATGGCGCTCCCCGCGCCTCCCTGCGGGCCCCTGTTGAAGGGGCCTCGGCTTGGGACGCGCTGGATAAATTGAAACCGACATCAGACCAAAGCTATGGGAGTCCCCAAACGTAAAACTTCGAAAATGCGCCTGCGCACCCGCAAGGCGGCGAACCGCTGGCACGCGCCGAAACTCAGCAAATGCCCCCAGTGCGGAGCGAGTGTTATGCCGCATATCGCCTGCCCCTCGTGCGGCTACTACAACAAGCGTCAGGTTCTCACAATCGACGCCGAGTAACGGTCGCGCCGGGTTTTTCCCTGCATGAAGATCGCTCTCGATGCCATGGGCGGGGACTTTGCTCCCCACCACCCCGTCGCCGGGGCCCTGGCGGCCCTGCGGGAATTCCCCGACATCGGGATCATTTTCGTCGGAGACGAGAAAGCGATCCGTGCCGAACTGGCGAAACACGCGAGCGCAGGCCTTGAGTCACGGATCTCATTTCACCAAGCCTCGCAGGTCGTGGACATGTGCGACAGCGGGCTTGAGAGCGTCCGCAGGAAAAAAGACTCATCGATCAGCCGTGCCATCGATCTCGTCAAAACTGGCGAGGCAGAGGCCGTCGTATCCGCCGGCCACACCGGCGCACTCGTTGCTGCTGCCACCATCAAGCTTCGGACACTCCCCGGCATCGACCGAGCCGGTCTGGCTGTCGCCATTCCCGCTGAGGGAGGGCCGTTCCTTTTGATCGACGGCGGGGCGAACATCGATCCGGACCCCGAGCACATCGTGGGCTTCGCCATTATGGGCACGATCTACGCCCGGGAGATCTGGGGTATCAAGCAGCCACGTGTCGGTCTGCTCAACATCGGCACCGAGGCAGGCAAAGGCACGGACTTTTACATTCGCTGCCACGAACTCCTCAGCGAAGCCCCGATCAACTTCGCCGGCAATGTCGAGGGCCACGGCGTCTTCCGCCGCCCGGTCGAAGTCGTTGTCGCCGACGGATTCACTGGCAACATTATGCTCAAGACCATGGAGGGGCTGGCGAAGTCTGTTTTCTCATGGCTCAAGAGCGAACTCAAGGCCACGCCCGTGCGCATGTTCGGCGCATGGTTGGCGAAGGGGGCCTTCCTTGCCATCAAGACCCGCACAAACACCGACGACCACGGCGGCACACCGCTGCTCGGCGTCAATGGCGTGTGCATCAAGGCGCATGGCAACTCCTCCGCGCTTGCAATGAAAAACGCTGTGCGCGCCGCAAGGGCCGCCGTCAACCAGCGCATCAATTCACGGATCGTCGAATCGATCCGCTCCGTTCATGAAGAGGCATCCACGACCCAGGGAGCGGCAACCTAGCCGTACCGTTTCGATCATCGGAACAGGGAGCTATCTCCCCGACCGTGTGCTCACCAACGCCGACCTCGAGGCCATTGTCGACACAAACGACCAGTGGATCATCGAACGCACCGGCATCCGGGAGCGCCGTATCGCTGCAGAAGGCCAGTTCACAAGCCACCTTGCGGCCGAGGCAGCGAAAGCCGCCATGGAAAACGCAGGCGTCACACCGGAGGAGATTGACCTCATCCTCGTGGCCACGATCACACCCGACACGTTCTTCCCATCGACCGCCTGCCATGTGCAGAGACTCATCGGCGCGAAGAACGCCGCCTGCTTCGATGTGAATGCCGCCTGCTCGGGTTTCCTTTACTCCCTCGAAGTCGCACAGCAGTTCATCGCCAATCACACCTACAGCACCGTGTTGGTCATCGGTGCCGACAAGCTGAGCTCGATCGTAAACTGGCAAGACCGCAACACCTGCGTTCTTTTCGGCGACGGAGCCGGGGCGGCCGTCCTCCGCTACCGCGCCGGCTCGCACGGCGTCATCACCACCTTCATGGGCAGCGACGGCAACTTCGGTGACATTCTCCACATGCCCGGTGGCGGCTGCGCGCTGCCGATCACCAAAGAGAACGCCGACCAAAAGCTCAATACCCTCCACATGAACGGAAGGGAAACGTTCAAACAAGCCGTCACATCGATGCTCGCGGCCACAAAGAAAGCTCTCGAACAGAGCGGACTCACCGTGGACGACCTCCAGTGCATCATCCCCCACCAGGCCAACATCCGCATCATCGAAGCGATGGCGGACCGCCTGGATGTGCCGATGTCCAAGTTCCACATCAATCTCGACCGCTATGGGAACACCTCCGCGGCGGCTGTGGCAATCGCCCTCGACGAGGCGGCACGGACCGGACGGTTCGAGGTGGGCGACTACATTCTGCTCGTTGTTTTCGGCGGTGGCCTCACCTACGCCAGCTCTGTGATCCAATGGTGATCCGATGGGGGAAAATCATCGCGCGGCGCGTTTTCCTGCGCTAGCCTCCCCGCGTGGCAGACATGGTCGAATTGCGGGAGGTCTCGAAATCGTTCGGCGGATTCGTTGCCCTCAAGGATGTCAACTTCACGATCCGTGAAGGGGAGTTCATGACGTTTCTCGGGCCTTCAGGCTGCGGGAAAACGACCTGCCTGCGCTTGATCAGCGGGTTTGAATCCCCAACCAGCGGGCAGATTCTCATTGGCGGCAAGGACGTCACTCTCGACCCGCCCTACCGCCGTGATGTGAACCAGGTTTTCCAAAGTTACGCCCTTTTCCCCCACCTGACCATTTACGAAAACATCGCCTTCGGGCTGCGCATGAAGAAAGTCTCGCCGGGCGAAATCAAACGCCGGGTGGACCACGTTGTGGAGATGACTGCGCTCGGTGCACTGGTGGACCGCAAGCCCGCGCAGATGTCCGGCGGGCAGCGGCAACGCGTGGCTCTTGCACGTGCCATCGTTTGCGAACCCAAGGTTCTGCTTCTCGACGAACCGCTCAGCGCGCTGGACGCCAAGCTCAGGACCCAGATGCGCATGGAGCTGAAGCATCTCCAGAAGCGGCTCGGCATCACCTTTGTTTTCGTCACCCACGACCAGGAGGAAGCCCTCACGATGAGCGACCGTGTCGCTGTGATCAACTCCGGCCGCGTCGAACAAATCGGCACGGTGAACGAAATCTACTACAAACCGGCCACGCGGTTTGTCGCCACGTTTATCGGGGAGACCAACATTGTCGAAGCCGAGGTGCTTTCTCGTCATGGCGGCAGGGTGCGTTGCCGCCTCGAGGGGGGGCTGGAACTCACGGTCAAAGAAGATACCCGGCCGCGCGACGGCCGTATTCTTCTTTCCCTGCGACCGGAAAAGGTCCGTCTCTACAGGACCAACCCGGGCGGTGAAAACTGCTTCCCGGGCCGCATCTCCGTCGAGATCTTCAAAGGCGCCGTGGATGACCTCACGATTGTTGTGGAGGGAGGCTTGGAACTCGGTGCCCTGCTTGCCAACGATGGACAGGAAGAAATGGAATTCCATGAGGGGGAAACCGTCTTCGCCCGGATCCAGCCCGAAGACATCAATATCGTTGACGCCTAGTCGCCTGCGGAAGGTGACAGCCGCCCACCCGGGGCGTTCAAAAAAAACCCAAAAAAGTTTTGACAGCCCTGCCGCACACGCTACCTCTTGGCACAACGCATGCTAGGGAAGGCACTCAACATGCCATGACCGTGCATGAAACCGGGAAGTCGCTGCCAACCACAGCGACCGACCACAAAAAACAAAGGAGAAAAAATCACATGAAACTCGCTACCAAAGTCCTCGCAGTGGCCAGCATGGCGGTCGCCCTCACCGGCAC
>CAZKHB010000033.1:2799-30122 GCA_964552635.1 uncultured Chthoniobacterales bacterium | reverse complement strand
AAGCGATGGAGGCACTTCGCAAAGCCGGGGTGACCATTCTCGAAGCGGACCGGCCAGCCTTCAAGGAACTCACAAAACCCGTCCGCGACGCCCAGATGAATGGCCCGCTCGGCGACGTCGCCCGCGCCCTCGAATCCGTGCCATGAGCTTCTCCCTCCGACTCCTCCGCTTCCTTTGCGGGTCCGTTTTACTCGTCCTCGTGGTCGTTGTCCTGTGGGGTTGGATCACGCGGGAGTTCGGTGCCCAGGCCCGCTGGAGCGAGGAACTCGCCCGCCTCCTGCTCGTCTGGCTCGCTCTCGCCGGCGGTGCACTCGCCTACGCCGAGAACGCCCACCTCGGCATCGACCTCCTCACATCGCGATGGGACAAAGCGACCGCCCGGCTCGGCCGCATTGTCATCCACGCGCTCTCCGCCGCCTTCGCCGGGATTGTGATGCTCTACGGCGGCGGCGTGCTCACCCTCGAGCGGTGGCAGTCGGGCCAACTCCTCGCCGCCGTCCAAATCCCGAAGGCATGGAACTACGCCGCAGTGCCCGTGGCCGGCCTCGCCATGCTGGCGTTCGCTCTTGCCTTCCTCGCCGCCGAGTTCCGTCACAGCCGCAAAGATCCATGAACGAAGGTCTCCTCATTCTCATTGTCGCATTCGCGACACTCATGCTCCTTAACCTCCCGATCGCGCTGGTGATCGGCGTCGCGACGCTGCTTTCGGCATGGGCGTTCGGGCACCATGCCGTGCCGCTCACGATTGCGAGCAACATGGCCAACGGCGTGGACAGCTTTGCGCTGCTTGCCATCCCGTTCTTCGTCCTCGCGGGCGAGATCATGGGCACGGGCGGCCTTGCACGGCGGATGATTGATTTCGCGCGGTGTCTCGTCGGTCGTCTGCCCGGGGGGCTCGCCCTTGTGAACACGCTCGCCTGCATGCTCTTCGGCGCCATCTCCGGATCAGCCACGGCCGCCATCTCGTCCATCGGCGGGACGCTCATCCCGGAGATGACAAAGTCCGGCTACAAGAAGGAATTCGCCGCCGCGCTCACCTCGACGGCCGCCACGACCGGGCTGCTGATCCCGCCGAGCAACGCGATGATCGTGTATGCCGTGGTCGCCGCCAATGTTTCGATCTCAAGCCTCTTCATCGCCGGCATCCTGCCCGGCATCGTGCTCGGCGTCTGCATCGGCGCGACAGCGCTCGTGCTCTGCCTGCGCGACCGCGAGCTTGCCGCCCACCACGTCGCGATCCCGCGCTTTGTGCCGAGCCTGCTCGGGTCCCTGCCCTCGCTTCTGCTCATCGCCTTCGTGCTCGGCGGCATCCTGAGCGGTCGCTTCACCGCGACCGAGGCCTCGGCGGTGGCGGTGCTTTGGGCGTTCGTGCTGGCGTTTCTGGTCTATCGCGAGCTCCCGCTTTCCGCCCTGCCCGCGCTGCTCGCGCGCTCCGCCCGCACGACCGGCGTCGTGCTTTTCCTGGTGGCCACGAGCGTGGCGATCAGCCAGCTCCTGACCGTGGAGCAAATCCCGCAGGCCATCGGCGCGGCGCTGCTCGGCATTTCGCGGGATCCGCTCACGCTCCTCATCCTCATCAACGTGATCCTGCTCGTTGTGGGATTTTTCATGGATTTGACGCCGGCGATTCTGGTCTTCACGCCGCTCTTCCTGCCCGTCGCGATGGAACTCGGCATCGACCCCGTCCACTTCGGCATCATCCTCATCACAAACCTCTGCATCGGGCTCTGCACGCCGCCGGTCGGCACCTGTCTCTTCGTCGGCTGCAGCGTGAGCGACTCATCCCTCGCGGGTGTGAGCCGCGCCATGCTCCCGTTTTACTTTGCCATGATCGCGGCGCTCATCGTGATCAACGCCCTCCCCGCCCTCAGCCTCTGGCTGCCGTCGCTGGTCACACCTTGAACTCGGCGCCCCCCTCCCTCATCGGCCGTTTCCGCTGGCGGATCTGCGCCCTCCTCTTCGTCGGCACGACGCTGAACTACATCGACCGCAACGTGTTTTCCTTCACGATGCTGGACGAGACGTTCCGGCACCAGATGATGGGGATTCCCCTCGGCGTGCCGCTCACCGACGCCGACCTCGCCGCTTACCGCGAGAAGATGAGCCACCTCGATGCCATCTTCAAATACTGCTACGCCGTCGGATTTCTCCTTGCCGGATGGGTGATCGACCGCGTCGGCGTCCGTCGCGGCTATGCACTCAGCATCGGCGGGTGGAGCCTCGCGGGCATTCTCCACGGGCTCGTCCACACCGCCTCGGGCATGGGCTTCGCACGCGGACTGCTTGGGATCGGCGAGGCGGGAAACTTCCCGTCCGCGATCAAAACGGTCTCGGAATGGTTTCCGAAAAAAGAACGCAGCTTCGCCACGGGCATCTTCAACGCCGGGGCGAACGTCGGCATCATTCTCACCGCGCTCTGCGTGCCGCTCATCATCGCGCACCTCGGCTGGCGCTGGAGTTTCATCATCACCGGCGCCCTCGGCATCATCGTGCTCCTGTGGTGGCTCGCCATGTATCGGACACCCGAGACGCACCCCAAGCTTTCCGCCGCCGAGCTGGCGCACATCCGGCAGGATGGGCCGCCGGAGCCGCCGAGCCCGGTGAAATGGCGCACGCTGATGCGCTACCGCGCCACATGGGCCTTCGCGATTCCGAAGTTCATGACCGATGCCATCTGGTGGTTCTACCTCACGTGGCTGCCCACGTTTTTCAACAGCAACCCCGCCTTTGCCACCAAGCTCGATCTCAAAAACGTCGGCATCCCGTTTCTGATCATCTACCTGATCTCCGACTTCGGCAGCATCTTCTTCGGCTGGCTGGCCTCGCGGTTCATTGGCATGGGCTGGTCAGTCAACAAAGCCCGCAAGCTCACCATGCTTATTTGCGCGCTCTGCGTGGTGCCGATCATCTTCGCGTCGATCACGTCGAGCATTTACGTGGCCATCGCCCTCATCGCCCTCGCCACGGCCGCCCACCAGGGCTGGAGCGCGAATCTCTTCACGACGGTCTCCGACCAATTCCCCCAGCGGGCCGTGGCCAGCGTCGTCGGGTTCGGCGGGTTCATGGGCGGCCTCGGCGGTGCCCTCCTCGCAGCCAACGTCGGCTTCGTCATCAACACCGGCGGTTACGTCCCGCTCTTCCTGCTCGCGGGTCTCGCCTACCTCGCGGCGCTCACCGTCATCCAGATCCTTTCCCCCCGCCTCGCCACCGTCAAACTCCCCACTGCATGAACCTCCGATTCGCTCTAATCGCCGCGTCCCTTGTCCTCTCGCTCACCGCGTGCCAGCGCCCCGCGCCTCCAGCCGAGTCCGCGCCGCCGGCGCCGGACGATGGGTTTTTGAAGAAAGACGGCCCGGTGCTGATGCTGCACGGGAAACCGTTTTACGAGATCAGCTTCAACAAATTCGACCTCTTCTGGCAGATGCTCGCGGCGGAATTCGGCCGAAAGAATTTCGGCACCGATCCGCTCGCCGCCGCCGAGCGCTCGCTCGCGACGCTGAATGGCTTCGGGTTCAAAACCATCCGGCTCTTCCTCTACGACTTCGGAAGCATCAGCCTCTATCGCGAACCGGAGACCCGCCTGCGCTACCTTCACACGATCGACCGCATGCTCGATCTGTGCGACAAATACGACATCCGCGTTGTCGCCTGCTTGGGACTCGGCGACGAAAAATACGCGAAGGCCGTCGGCGAGACGTGGGTGGATCTCATCGCCAACAAAGACTCGAAAAGCCGCGCACTGGCTGAAGCCTACGCGCGGACCATTGTCGAACGCTACAAGGACCGGCCCACGATTGCCATGTGGGAGATTCAGAACGAGCTCCTCCTTGCGGCCGACATTGGCGGTCGCGAGCGCATTTGGAACAAGAAAATGATCCCGACGCTCAGCGAGGTAGCACGTTTCCATACGGAGATGGCCGCCTTCATCAAGGCGATCGACCCGAACCACCTCACGACCACCGGGGACAGCTACCGCACGTCGCTCTGGCACCAGAACCAAGTCGTCGAGCACGGCGCCACGCACGGACTATGGACGATCGACTCGTGCGAACAACTCTCCTCCGCCGTCGCCAAGGCCCAAGCCGGCGTCGACGTTTTCCACATCCACGACTACGACAAGGGCCGCGAGGGGAAATTCACCATCGAGCCCGACGGATCCAAACGCGAAATCTCTTTCACCGCGTGGAAGGACGTCGCCGCGCGTCAGGGCCAACCGCTCTACATCGGCGAGTGGGGCGCCCTCGCGCGGCAGCGGACCGAGCAAAATGCAGAGTTCTGGAAGGAGAACCCGGACTGGTTTGATTCGTTCGCGGGGCAACGCGACAAGGCCCGGCCGATCATTCAACGATGCCTCGACCGTATCGTCGCCGACAAGGTCCAGCTCACGCACTGGTGGGCGTTCGAGTCCGAGCGGCAGATGGATCAGGTCCCCCACCGCATGGATTTTACCATGAAAGAAACCCCCGATTTTGTCCGCATGGTCGCCGACGCCAACCGTCGACTCCAGATTTCGACCGTGGGATTCACCTACGCCAAAGACCCAGAATGAAAACCTGCCTACTCACCGCACTGGCCGCGCTGGCCATCCCGTCTGCCTCGGCGTCTGCGCCGGATTCTCCGAGGTTCCTCAACGAACCCTTCGCCTCGAAGGTCGCGCCTTCGACGGTGAAGAATGCGGCCCGCGCCGTCGCCACGCATTACCTCACGATGGACGCCGATGCGCAGCCCGAGGGCGTGCGGGCGATCTGGAAAGCCGGACTCGAAGCCGCTGCCCAGCTCACAGGCGACGAGGCGTTCGCAGTATCAGCTGCAAAAATCTCCGCCGACCCCGCAGCGGTTGCCTCGCTGGCGGATGGGGCTGATCCCGCCAGGGCCAAGGCGATTAACCTTTGGCTCGCCCGCAAGGAACTCGAGCCGCTCACCGACGCCCAGCGTTGGCATGCCCCGGGCTTCAAGGTCCTCACCGAAATGTCGAACCGGAAAATCGACTCGGATCCCACAAATGCCGGACTCAGCCTCGCGGCGGTTTTCTGGGGGAATCGTACGCCGCTCGGCATCATGATCATCGACTACATCCGTGTGCCTGCGCTCGGCGGATGGATGAAGCTCCTCGATCGCGTCGAACCGGATGGTGCGATCCGCGATGCGGGGCCGCAGCCGCTGTTCGCCGCCGGGGCGTTTCTCCTCGCAGCCCGCGAAACGCTTCTCCTCTCGGAACAAATGAGCCGTCCGCAAGCCTACACGGCCACGCCGGAATATGCGGCGGATTTGGAACTCCAAAAGAAACGTCTCGCCGCGGCGGCCATCCCCTCCGCGTCGGACACGCTCACCGTTCTGCGCAAGGCGACGGCCTGGCAGATGCAAAACCTGAATACGAAAAGCGGTGCCGTGCCCGACGCTTTCTGGCTACGCGGCACGTTCGCGGCGGGCCTCATCGCGATGTATCAATCCACCGGCGACAACTACTACCTCCGCGTCGCGCGCGATCTCGCCCAACGCGTGAACTTCAAACCGGGTCCGATGGCCGGCGAGGTCCACGGGGCCGACGATCTCGCGATCTCCCAGCTTTTCCTCGCGCTCTCCGAAATCGACACGAAGCCCGAACTCCTGCAGCCGACGCGTGCAGCACTGGATTCCGTTCTGGCCAAGACCAAGCCGGGGGCATTCGAGTGGTATTGGGTGGACGCGCTCTTCATGGCTCCGCCCGTCTGGGTCCAAATTGCGGAACTCACGGGAGAAAAGAAATACCTCGACCACGCGGACAAGCTTTTCTGGGAAACTGCGGACAAACTCTGGGATCCGGAGACGCAGCTTATTTATCGCGACCGCACCTACATCCCGCAGGCCGACGGCATGCAGCTCCGCGAGACCGACGGGGAGAAGATCTTCTGGGGCCGCGGCAATGGATGGTTCACCGGTGCCCTCGCGCTTGTGTTGAACCACTTGCCGAAGGACCATCCGAACCGCGCGAAATACGAGACCCGCCTGCGCGAGCAACTCTCCGCTCTCGCCAAACTTCAGCAACCGGGCGGCCTCTGGCCGACCGCTCTGTTGGATCAGGACGGTTACCCGATGGGTGACACCAGCGCGACTGCGCTCTTTGCTTATGGCTATGCTTGGGCAATCCGGCGCGGGATCATCGACAAGGAAACCTACTTACCCGTTCTCCTGAAGGCGTGGGCGGCTCTCATCGCCTCCGTCGAACCGAACGGCCGGCTGGGATTCGCGCAAAGCCAGGCCGACAGCACACGCGCCTACGTTGGTTGGAGGCAGAGCCACGAATACGCCACCGGCGCGATGCTGCTGGC
This sequence comes from uncultured Chthoniobacterales bacterium, assembly GCA_964552635.1. Taxonomy (GTDB): domain Bacteria; phylum Verrucomicrobiota; class Verrucomicrobiia; order Chthoniobacterales; family Terrimicrobiaceae; genus CAZKHB01. The sequence continues at coordinate 23,814 of CAZKHB010000033.1, read as the reverse complement.
CGGATCAGAAATCCTGCCGCTCCTCCGCGAACGCGACGCGGCGTCTGCTGCTACGCAGGAAAAGACGATCGATCCCGACGCGCCGGACCGCCTGCTCCCGCCGAAGGCCCTCACTGGAAAACCGCTTGCAACCGGCGACCATGCTTTTGCGGAGGCGATCAATGCCTTCCTCACAAACCAGTCGAAGGTGGAGATCACGCCGACGGGCATCACAAAAGCCGACTATCTGGCATTCATTCGCAAGCACGTCGAGGTCTTCGGCAAGCACCAGCGCGCCGATGGCGCGGTGACCGATGCCTTCGTCGAGGGCCGCATGGATTACATCACGCCCGCCTACGCGGTCTGCGTGGCGGGACTTGCCGCACTCGGCGGAGAGCGGGATCCGGTGCTCCTCGAAACCGGCTATCGTGCGATGGACTTCGCCACAGCCGCGCTCGCGAAGGGGCGGAGCGCCTTTCCCCACAGCCACAGTGAATTCTGGCCATTCCCGGTGATGATCGCCTTCGAACTCTTCCAAGGCATCGCCCCTGCCGAGCGCGTCGAGGTGTGGAAGAAAAACCTCGCCGCAGTGAAGCCCGACACCACCTACTTCCTGCCCCGCAGTTCGTTCAACAACTGGACGCTCAAAGGCGCAGCCGGCGAATTTCTCCGCGCGAAGGCCGGACTCACCGACTTAGCTTACACCGACACATGCCTCGAGTTTCAGCGGCACTTTTTCACCGAGGCCGGGATGTTCAACGAGAACAAAGCCTTCGCTTACGACGGATTCCCGCGCTACGTGCTCACCGGGATGCTGCACAAGGGCTACCGCGGCGCGCAGTTCGCGTTCTACCGCGACATGCTCTGGCGCGGGGCGTGGTCCGAGTTGTTCCTGCAATCCCCGAACGGTGAGGGGCCGACCGGCGGACGCAGCACGCAGCACATCTGGAACGAAACCCAGATCACTGCCATGAGCGAGATCATGGCCACGCACTACGCGAGGGCCGGACGCCCGAATGAGGCCGGTGCCTTCAAACGCGCCGCGCACCTCGCCTTCCAAGCTTCGCTCCGCTGGCGCTTCCCGGACGGCACCGCGACGATGGTGAAGAATTTTTATCCACCGGAAAAACGCCACGGCTACGAATCCTACAGCTACATTTCCAACTACGACCTCTACGCCTGCGCGATGCTCGTCACCGCCGCGATGGCGGCCAATGACGAGATCGCCGAAAAGCCCGCGCCTGCCGATGTCGGCGGCTACGTCCTCGAGGTCCCCGGCTTCGACATGGTCGTCGCCAATGGGGGCGGGACGTTCATCCAATACGCAACGCGCTTCGACGGCGGCTACGGGCCAGCCGGCTTGGTTCGCTTGCAATTCCGCGGCGCGTATGGCGCAATTCCTTTGAACGACGGGATTTCGAACCGCGGGCTTCCGGGTGCCAACGATTGGGAAACCGGCTTCAAGAATTCCGAAGCGCCGCGCGATCCCGAGCGCGACAAGAAGCTCGTCCCGGCCTTCCTCTCACTGGGTCCGGCATGGCTGGATGCGAAGGGCCGCGAGACCCGGCTCGCCGCCTTCGGACACGGCGCCTGGTTCGGACCCGGCACCGGCGAGCGCGCCGCACTCACTCCGCTGGAACAGACTCCCGCCCGCGTCGTGTTCCGCCTCGAATCCCGCATGCCAAAGGGCTCCGTGACCGAGACGTTCACACTGGATGCAAGCGGTCTGCAAGGGACCGTCACCGTGAAGACGCCCGAGGCGGCCTCGCGCCGCCTTTACATGCCCGTGCTGCTGGAGAACGGACGCGCCCAAACCGAGCGCATCCTCGAATCCGGCCGCCTCACGCTCCGCCTGCCCGAAGGCGCCGCCGTGCTCGAGATCACCGAGCCCAAAGGCCTCGAGTTCCACACGCTCCCCGACCGCTTCGTGAACCGCAACGGATTCCTCCAAGCCGCCTTCGTCGAGTTCCCCGGCGAATCGGTTTCCTTCACGCTCCGGCCCATGCGATGAGGTTCTTCCAGTTCCAGACAGCGGTCGCCTTTGCCGCTCTCGCATGGACAGGCAGCATTTACTGCTCCCCAACCGCACCCGATCTCCCCGAAGGCTGGGAGCGGCAACTCCCGGCACACCCTCGCCTGGTGCTCAACGACCTCCGCCTCGCCGGGTTGAAAGAGCGCATCGCAAAGGATCCGTTCCTTCAGGAGTGGGTCGCCTCCCTGCGTCACGATGCGGAGGAGGCTCTCGCTTTGCCGCCATCCGAGCACCGGTTGGAGGGAAGAAGAATGCTCGCGACATCGCGCGAGAGCCTCCGCAGGCTCCTGCTTTGGTCGTTCCTCTACCGGCTCGAGGGGGATCCTCGCTTTCTCGCGGCCGCGGTGAAGGAACTCGATGCCGTCGGCGCGTTTCCGGACTGGAATCCGAGCCACTTCCTGGACACCGCCGAGATGGCTGCGGGTGTGGCACTGGCTTTCGATTGGCTGCACGCCGATCTGGACGCAACGCAGAAATCCCGGATCGTCACCGCTCTGCGAACGAAGGCCATCGCCCCGTTTTTCGACCTCGCCCCGAAGCTTGCGGAAATGAGCCACAACTGGAACTCCGTCTGCCACGGCGGCATCATTCTGGCGTCTCTCGCCATCGCCACCGAGGCACCGGACAAGGCCCGGCGCGCTCTCCATGCGGCGATTCCGGCCTTCGCGGCCGTCGAGAGCACCTATGCTCCCGACGGCGTCTTCACCGAGGGGCCCTCCTATTGGGATTACGGGACGTCCTATCTTTGCCTCACAGCGGATGCGCTTGAGACAACGTGGGGAACCACCTGCGGGCTCGATGGGATTCCGGGGGTCAGGCAAAGCGCACTCTTCATGGAAGCCCTCACCAGCCCGAACGGACGAACATTCAATTTCGCCGACTGTTACGACATTCCCCGCCCTCTGAATTTCGCCACAGCATGGCTGGGGGCCCGCACTGCGGACGCGTTTCTGCTCAACCGCTATGCCGCACGCGCGCGACGCACGGTGTCCGTCGGCGAGAAAAGCCATGAGACACACCGCTTCATGCCCCTGGCCGTGCTCTTTGCGGCGCTCGCTCCCGCTCAGGAAGAGAACGCCGCCGCACCTCCTCTCGCAATGGCCGGCCGCGGACCCGTGCCCGTCGCCGCACTTCGGACGTCTTGGAGCGATCCCGCCGCCGCTTATCTTGCGATCAAGGGAGGCAGCTCCGGATTCAGCCACGGGCATATGGATGTGGGCTCTTTCGTTTACGACTGGAACGGCATCCGATGGTTCCTTGATATCGAGCGAGAAGGTTACGAAACGCTTGAGTCCAAGGGATTCTCCAATCTTTTCGATACGTCACAGGAATCGCGCCGCTGGGAGATCTTTCGAAATGGCAGTGAGAGTCACAACATCTTGCGCTTCGAGCAGTGCCGCCAAAGGACGAAGGGGGTCGCCCGGGAGATCTCACTTGCCTCAGAGCCTCATCCGAAAGCAACGCTGGATCTCACGCCAGTCTATACAGAGCACGCCAAATCCGTCACACGAAGTGCGACACTTTCACCGGAAGGGCGTGCGCTCATCGAGGATTCATGGGTTCTCCACCCCGGGCGGGAGGATTCGGAGGTCGCCTGGCAGTTTGTAACGGCAGCCGAAGTAGAAAAGCATCCGTGGGGTGTACGACTGAAATCCGGCACATCCTCTGTCGAGGTGAGGGTCCTGGCACCGCAGGATTTCCGGGTCGTCGTGAGCACGGCAGACTCTCTCCTTCACAGTCACGACGCCCCCTTGCCGGGTGTATCGCGCATCCAATTCCTCGCCCGCGGCTCGAAAACTTTCCTCGTCTCCATTACTCCGGAAGGGGCAGATCAGCCACTTCATTAGAGCAGGGGACGGATGCGAGGTTGGAGGGTCGAAGGGACAGCCGAATGCGCACCGGAGCGCTCACTTCTTCGGATCTCCGGAGGATTTTTCCTCAAGGAGCTTGCGCTCAAGCTCCTGAGTCGCGACTTCGGGGATGAACTGCTGGCGTTCTTTCTCGATGCGGGCCCGGACGGCGGCGCGTTCGGCTGCGGAGCGGCGGGATTCCTCGACTTCCTTCAGTGAGCGGTAAACCTGGCGACGGTATTCCGAAATCGGGCGGTTTTTGGCGTCGACAAGGGTAAGGCGAACGTCGAGTACCTGCGGTCCGGCCGGGAGCGGGGCGAGGGAGATTTGTCCGAGGCGGGTGGACGAGGTCGGCGGGATCTCCCCAGCGAGGGTGCCCTCGATTTTCTTGTCACCGACAGCCACGCTCCATTGGACCTTGGCTCCGGGAAAGTTCACGATGAGGTCGTTCGAGACCCAGATTTCCATGGCTTCGAGATTGTCGACGAGGCGGTAGAGGGGGACCACGGGCTGGTTGAGCTGAGCCATCTCGAAGAAGCCTTTTTTCGGACTCAGGTCGAACCCAAGAACGGACTTCGGCCAGTTCGCCGGGCTGAGGTCCGAGAAAAAGTATTGGTAGTAGCCGAGGAGGGTGTCGTTCGAGAGGCGGTAGCCTTTCGTGCACTCGGCGAGGATGTCGGACATGAAGTTCTGGCTGGCCTCGATGTATTCGCCGAGGTTTGAGGGCTTCTTGCCGCGGAATCCGAAGATCTGCCGCAGGTCGGCCTTCGCGACCTGGATTGCACCCCAGAGGCGGTCATCGGTGAGAGCGGGCGTCTCACCCCACCACTCGGGGTATTTTTTCATTGTCTCGTAGTTGTCGAGCGCCTCGGCGCCGTACTCGCCCACGATGGCCATGCGCTGGGGACGCATCACAGGGAAGAACGTCTTCGGGGGCTTGGGGTTCTTGTCCTTGTAATCGAGCATCGGATTCCTGTCCTTCGGCCAAGGATCACCGGAGGACCAGATGAGGTCCACACCGCTGTACCAGGCGTCGTAGCGGTGGAAGGACCCGAGGAGATTGTCGGCATAGGCCGGCTCGCGCAGAGCGAAGAGTGCCCCGGAAATCGGGACGAGCAGACGTTCGGGATCCTGCTTGAGCACCGCGGCGATCGGCTCGGTCATGTCGAGGTGAGCCTCATTCATGAAGGAGATGAAAATGACGCTCGGGTGGTTGTAGAGCACGCGGGCGAGAGGGGCGACGACCTTCGCGAGGTGGTCGGACTTCACCTTGTGGTCGGCGGCCTCGTAGCCGGCTCCCTGCTCTTGCTGGTTCAGGATGCCGAGGCGGTCGAAAACCTCGATCACCTCCGGGAAAGCGACGTGCTGGTTGTTCCGAACGACGTTGAAGTTCGACGCCTTCAGCAGGAGACAGATGTCGACGATCTGTTCCGGGGTTTTGTTGTAAATCGCAAGGTTGTGCGATCCGCCGACACTCGTGCCGCGGAGAAAAACAGGCTGGCCGTTAAGAAGGAGCATGCCATCCGAGAGTCCTTCGCGCGGGTTCGTCGGGGAAACGAGCGTGGCTTCGCGGAAGCCGAAGAGAACATCGCGCTGATCGAGAACCCGGTCACCCTCCCGCAATGTCACCCGCGCGCGGTAGAGGTGGGGCGTCGCCGGCCACCACGCCTTCGCATCCGGTGCGGGAATCACGAATTCGTGGGATGTCACACCCGCGCCGGCTTCCACGCGTCTCGCAGCGGTGTAGGTCGCGCCGCCGTCGAAATTCTCCGGCATCAGCTCGATGCCAAGATCCACCGGCCGGGCCGCGTGCGAGCGGGTCTCCACGACGATGCGTGCGGATCCCTTGGACGGATACCCCCGCGCGAAGACTGCCTCGACATGGGTCGGATTCACCGTCTCGAGAAACACTGAACGATGGATCCCAAATCCACTGCCGCCAGAGGAATTCCCGCCCGGCTTGAAGCCGACGATGGATTTTTGCGGCTCGCCGAAAACGTAGTACTGGTTCTCGCCCTTGTCTGACGGCGAGAAGGGAAGGATCGACCATTGTGCGATCGGTTCACCATAGGCCGGCCCCTCGAAGACCCGCACCGCCACCGTGTTTTTCTCACGAAGCAAATCGGTCACGTCGAAGCGGAAGGGGAGGAAATACCCGACGTTTGAGCCGAGGCGCTGTCCGTTCAGCCACACCTCGGCCTCCCAATCCACCCCGTCGAAACACAGGAAGACCCGCTGTCCCGGCTGCGGCTTCTTCGATTCGAAATCCCGCTTGTACCAAAGAATCAGACTCGCCGGGTACCATGGCTGCCACTGCCCCGGCCGCCGGATGCAGTCCCACCGCCACTCGGGCACTTGGACATTCTGCCAATTGATCGCTTCTTCATCCCGCCCATGCCACTGCGGAGCGGGCAATCGCGCACCCGTCTCGGAGGTGGTCACCTCAAAGCGCGCGCGCCAAGCACCGTCCAAACTCTGTCGACCCCTGTCTTCAATCGGTTCGGGCAGGGATCGCAGAAAAGGTGCATACTGTTGCCGAAGGCGATCCACCGTCGTTTGCGTCTCCTCCGCCGTCCGAGGCGGCGTGACCCATGGACTCCCCAGCAAAGCCTCGGCGGGGATTTCTGCTCTTCCGGGGAAGGTTTCTGCGTCAAGCTGAAAAACGCCGGATACCGCCAACAACGCGATGAGGAGACGAGGGGAAGTTCTCACCAGATAGGCTTATTGTACAATGTAATTTCATGCAACTAGTTCATTTCAGCTGAGAGATGCCTTGTCGATCAAGGCTCCAGGAAGCTCCGCACGCGAAGGAAGCGGGGGAACGACGTGCCGACGTCCTGAACGGTAACGGTGACGCGTCCGGACGAATCCGGAGCGCCTTCGTTCACGGAAGCGGGCCCGGTCCAACCTGCACCGCGCACGTTCTGGGCGATGGCAGTCCACGGTCCGCCGGGAGCCGACGCCGCCTCGACGAAGAGCGAAACATCGGTGGCGCGGGAATCACGCGGGAAGGAAACCGCAAGGCGATCGGTGGCGATGGACGGACCAACGGGCGAGGTGTCGGGGACCGAGATTGCGCCGCCGAAGGCATACTCGAGGAGATTTGGCATGCCGTCGCCATCGGCGTCCGCCGTCACCATTGCGGTGCCAACCGGTTGGCTGCTGCCGAGGATCCCGGCCCGAAAGAGCGCATTCTCAAACGACGTCGCGACGACCCGCATCCGGAGTTCGGTGGCGGTCCGCTCCAGTCGGAACGCCGGACCCGAAGACGTGCGGGGGAGCAGGACGGTGGTGAAGTTTCCGGAGAGCGAACCGGCGTTGATGAGCGGGATCACGTCACCGAGCACCGGGGAATAACCGGCGAGTTCAACAAGAAGACTGCCGGACAAACTGACCGTGCCGCCGGCTTGGAGCGGCGCGGTGCCCCCGGCGGAGCTGCGGCGGAGGATTGTGGAACCGGAGAGATTCGCGGAGCCGGTGGCACTCACGCGGGCGCCGGCCTGGACAGTGAGTCCCCCACCCGGCAGCGAAGCAGATCCGGTGAGCGAGAGCACGCCGGCGGAGACGATCGTGCCTCCCGAGTGGTTCACATTGCCGCTCAGTGTGAGCGTTCCGTTGCCCGCTTTCGTGAGCGAGCCATTCCCCGTGACAGGTGCCGCAGTAGCCAGATTCGCCCCGCAGCGGAAAACACCACCGCCAGCCGCAAGGGTGATCCCGCGCGTGGCGGCGAGTGTGGCATTTCCGTCAACGTCGAGAGTCCCCCCGCCGCCCAGCAGGAGTTGATCGGCCACCGAGGCCGCTGGAGCGGCACCAAGCGTGGCATCACGCGGAATCGCCAGCGTGCCTCCAAGGATGCGGGTCGGACCGGTGAATGTGTTGTTGGCGGTGAGTGCCAGCGTGGCGGGTCCGCGCTTCTCGAGAACGAGGTTGTTTTCATCCGTGCCATTCCCTCCAAGGAAACCGGAGAAGGTCGAGTTCACGGTGAGATTCAGCACGAGCGTTCCGGTGGCGGGAGCGCCCCCGGCCACGGAGATCGTGTAATTCGAGGAGTTCGCACCGAAGTAACTGTCGAGTCCGGCGAGTTCCTGGGAGACACCGGCGAGCGTGAGTTTTGACCAGCGGAGGGTGGCGGCATTCGTTGTGCTGGCAGCATTCAAAACGACGCGCGTGGACACGGGCAGGCGGTCATTCGCCCCACGCAGGCGCAGCCAGCCGAGTCCCAGGACGACGCGATCGAGACCGGAGTTTCCGAAGGTGGCATTGCCCTCGATATTGACCGCGCCCCAAGTGGTCGTTCCGGCGGCATCGTCAAGTGTGCCGGTGTCGAGTCCCCACGCAGGGAGCGTGCCGTCGCCGGCTTGGGAGCGAAGGTAGCCGATGAAGAGCGTGCGATTTGATCCGCTGGTGGTCAGGCGGTTTGCAAAGCTGAGCGCGGTGCCGTTTCCGAGAGAAGACGAGACGCCGACCGCCACTGGGCCTTCGAGTGTGAGATTTCCTGTGAATGTCACCGTGTGGTTCGCGGAACTGCCCGTGCCGATGCGCAGCGCCGGTTTTCCCGTCTGGCCGAAGCCGGAGAGAATGAGGGGCTCCGAGTAAGTCGCATTGCCGACCCATTCACGGAATGTCAAAACCGAACCGGCCTGCACGCTCGTTCCCTGCGCGTTCGAGCCGAAGGCGGATCCGTTGGAAACATGCCAGTCGAGTGCATTGCGCACGGTGACGCTCCCGCCATAGGTGCCAGCGAGGGCGAGGATCATGATGTTTGGCGCACCGGGATCTCCATTGCCGATGAGCTCGAGGGGACTGGTGCCGGTCGGGCTGACCCCGTTGAAATGCAGGGTTTGGCCGGAGCCCGGTGCGAGTTGAATCACAGCAGAGCCGCTGGTGACGTTCAGCGTGAGGCTCCCCGACGCGCCGGAGGAGAGTGTCGTCCACTGTCCGCCTGCTGCATCACCAAACTGGAGGTAACCGGCTGTCCTTGTCCCATCGAGCGAGATGGTCGAGGTCGCTCCGAAATCCAGCGCTGCAAAGTTTGCGCGGAGATTCTGAGCGCCGGGGACCGAGCCTGTGCTCCAGTTTGTGGCGTTTCCCCAAGATCCCGAGATGTTGCCGGTGTTGTTGCCCGTGCTGCGGAATGCCCATGTGGCCTCGGGCGCGCCCGGCACCATGGTGAATCCAGTGCCGCCGTTCACCCACAGTGTTTGGAGCGGAGTGAAGCGCTGGGTGCTGTTCCCCAGCGTGACGATGGCGTAGGTGGAGAAAAAGCCGGTGGAAGCCGCGATCGTGCGCGTGACAGCAGGAGCGTCGCCGCCGGAGGAAGCAGCCTCACCAAGCTTGGTGGATCCATCGAAAAACTCCACCTTCGACCAACCGGCTTGTCCGCTCAGATCGACGCCGTAGGTCAGTGCGAGCGGTGCGATTTGCGGACTCCCGGTGCTGGTGGACGGAGTGATCGTGCCGACTTTCGCATAAGAGCCAAACGCCTGGGCGAAGCGGGCAATCCTCTCGCTCGGAACCCATCCCCGCGTGGTGAGGTTTCCGCTGAAGCCGGACTGCGCCTCGACCTGAAGAAATCCCGACGACTGCGTGGCATGGTTGATGAGCCAGCCCGGGGCTTGGTTCACATCCGACAACGTCACCGGGCCGGCGGCCGGAGATTGGTTCGACGGATACCGCAATGCGACTGCTTCGGCCAGAAAGGGAAGCATCCACTGATACGCCCGGCCTTTTTCATGTCCGACACCGTCTTCGATGAGCATGGCCCACGGTGCTCCTTGGGCGCGATTGTTGTTGAAGGCGTCGGTGAGGTTCGTGATGCGGCCGGGATCGTCGAGTGCAGCGGCGACGAGCAATGCAGGCGTCTTGAGCGCATCAGCCGATGGCGGTCGCCCGCTCACACCGGTCTGGTCGAGGCGCCCGGTGTCGGAGCCCCCGTTTAGAAAACTGAAGCCGGCTTTGTTCACGCCGATGGCAATCGTTCGCGCTGGGAAGTGATAGTTGAGCGAATACGCCTGACCGCCGCCTTGAGAAAAACCGAAGGCAATCCATGGCACATTCACGAGTTCGGGGCGGTTGGACTGCGTTGCGAAAGTCGAAAGGATGCTCAGGAAGCGAGTGCGTTCCGTGCTGGAATACAGATTGCTCCAGCGTCCAAGCCCCAGAACACCGAAACCGATGGACCTGGCAAACGCCATCAACTCGGCATCGTTCACCACACCGCTCTCATCGGCTCCTGCTCCGTTGCCGACGACGATCAGGCCACGGATTTCCGGCAAGTCGTCGGGCAGGTTGATGCTTGCAACCCAGCCTGTGGTCGTTCCGGGAGATTGTTCCTGTCGGAGAATCACCGCCCTGCCTGACGCGGCGCAGACCAGGATAGCGAGGATCGTGAGAAGGGTTGTTTTCATTGTTGGGAAAGAGGGTTTTCGGCATTCGCAAACGCACGGCCGCCGGACGTCCATTCGATCCAGCGTTTCTGAAGGTCCCCGAGCATCCGCGCCGCGATCTGCGGGTATTCTTCCGTGACGTCGCTGGTCTCGCCGGGGTCGTTCGCGATGTCGTAGAGCGCCGTGCGTCCGCCGGGAAAGTGATGCAGTTTGAACCTCTGCTCGCGCAGCACGAGGTGGTGATCGTCGAGGCGGCGGGGATGCGCCTTCACAGGGGATCCCGGACCAGAAATGGCAATGCGGAAGGCCTGCACCGAATCCAACTGCGCGGCGGGGTCGAGGAGATTCCGTGCAAAACTCATTCCATCGAACGGCAGGTGCGGGAGCGTCTGCGCTTTGACGCCGGAAAGCTCGAGGACCGTGGGGAGAATGTCCTCGGCGCGGGCGAAGCTGTCCCTTTCGCCGGCCGGGATGCGTCCGGGCCAGTGGACGATGAGAGGCACGCGAAAGCCATTTTCCCATGCGCTCGCCTTCTGTCCACGCAGCCCCCCCGCATTGCGCTTCTGCCAATCCGGGTCGGCGTCATCGGCCGTGCCATTTCGGGTCGGGGCCGGACCATTGTCGCTCACAAAGACAACAATGGTCCGCCCGGCCTGCCCGGTCTCGCGCAGCGTGTCGAGAACGCGGCCGATGCACTCATCCATCTGCGCGATGCTCCCGTAGCACTCGGCCAGGTCTTTCGAGCATCCGGCCGCAAGAAATGGCGCGCTGTAGTTTTCCGGACACTGCCACGGCATGTGCGGGATGATGTAGGCGAGACTGAGGAACCACGGCGTGTTCTCATTGCGACTGATGAAATCCACGGCCCGGTTCGTCCAGATGTCGGCAGTCCATCCGGGTTCGGGCCCGTGTCCAGCCGAGCTGTAGATCATCGGATCCTTGTGTTGGTATCCGCCTCCGCCGGTCCACTCGTCCCACCCGAAAGCATTCCCGTCGCTTTTCCCGACTTTCACGCAATCGAGTTTGCCGATGTGCGCGGTGCGGTATCCCGCCGCTTGGAAGAACGCGGGCATGCGGGCTTCGTCCGGCTGAAGATTCGCACGCGGCGGCACGCCCCAGACGCCGGTCTGCATGTGATCGCGTCCAGTGAGGATCGCCGCACGCGAAGGCGAACATGCCGGTGCCACGACGAAATTTTTGTAAACCGCCGAAGCAGCCGCCAGGCGGTCGAGCACGGGTGTTTTGACGAGTTTGTTCCCGGTGAAACCGAAGTCCCCGTAGCCCTGATCGTCCGAAATGATCAGGAGCACATTCGGCTGCTGCGCCGGGGCGAGCAGCGGCGCAAGAAGAATCGCGGCGGCGGGGAGCAGGCTTCGCACCGGGATCAGGGCGTCGCGCCAGACCGGGCGCGGTGCGGCGTGGTGAGGCGCTGGAATTCGGCTGAGAGTTTCTCGACAATGTCAGGATGCGCCGCGGCGACGTTCGTTGTCTGGCCGGGGTCGTCCTTAAGATTGTAAAGCTGAACTTCGGGCGCATCCGGCTTGGGGTTCCCGGCCGCGTCGATATCGCTGTTCACAAGGCCAAGGGTCGCGAATGGCAGGCCCCATGGCTTCGGCTTTTGCTCCGGTGCGGTCATGCCGCCGGAACCCTGATACGGAAGGAAAAGCCAGTCGCCGGATCGCACGGCCTTGCCTTTCACGCCGAGAAGGGCGCTGGTGCGTCCGCTCGGGGGCGCGCTTTCCGGTTCGGTGAAGGCCGCCAACTCCGCCACACCGTCGGGCGAGGCATCGGAAGGGAGCGGGATGCCCGCCGCTTCGGCAATGGTGGCCATGAGATCAATCTGCGCGAAGAGTTCCTTCCGCACCGTGCCGGCCGGAATCCGCGCCGGCCAACGGGCGAGAAAGGGCACGCGATGTCCGCCCTCCCACATATCGGTCTTTTGTCCAAGCAGCGGACCGTTTGAACGATGTCCGGCCGTCAGAGGCTCGCAATGAAAAACGCCTCCGTTGTCGCTTGAGAGGATGACCAGCGTATTCTGCGAGACGCCTGCCTCGTCGAGTGCGTCGAGGACTTTGCCGACACAGTCATCGAGTTGCTGGACGAAGTCTCCATAGATCCCAGCGCCGCTCTTGCCGCGGTACTGCGGCGCGGGATCCAAGGGAACGTGCGGCGCGGTGAACGCGAGATAAAGAAAGAACGGCCTCTCCGGCTTCTGTTCGCTGATCCACTTCACGGCACGATCGGTCACGATCAAGTCGATCTGCTCGTCCGGACGCGCGGCCTCGGCTGATTTCCCTCCGGTCACCGAGCCGTGAACTCCCGCACTTCGATCGACTACGATGGGATCCGCAGGGTCCAAGCCCACGACACGATAATCCTCCACGAAGACAAACGGAGGTTCGTTGTGCGAACGTGGCGTGCCAAAGTATTTTTCGAAACCGATCTCAAGCGGACCGGGCTTGAGTTCGCCATTCCAGTCCGGCTCGGGCTCGCGTCCGAAGCCGTTGTGCCACTTGCCAAATGCGGCCGTGCTGTAGCCCGCGCTCTTGAGGAGTCCGGGCAGGGTGACCTGTCCGTCGTGAAAATACAGTGAGTAATCGTTTTTGCGCCGTGCATTCCAGAGGTGAGTGCCGGTGAGAAGGGCGTAGCGGGAGGGATTGCAAACTGCTGCCGCCGCGTGGGCATCGGTGAAGCGAACGCCCTGAGCGGCCAGCGCGTCCATGCGCGGAGTCTGGATCTTCGTCGCGCCGTAGCATCCGAGGTCTCCGAAGCCGAGATCATCGGCGTAGAGAATCACCACATTCGGCTTCGGATCCGTCGATGCGAAGAGCGGCGCGGGGCCCAGCGTGAGAGCGGCGGCGAGGAGAGGATATTTCATGGGAGAGAAACGGGACGGATTAACGTGCTGTGAGTTCTTTCAAACGCGCCGCAAGACGGTCAGTGACGTCGGCGTGATCGCGCGCGACGTTCTTCGTTTGGTTGGGATCCGCCGCCAAGTCATAGAGCTGCACAGGCGGTGCCCCCTCGCGGAGTTTGCCGTTTTCGTCATAGTCGGAGTTCGGGGCAGCGCGCTCGTGGAATTGCACCGCCCACGCCATCTTGGGATCGGTCGTCACACCGAATGACCCCTGACCGGGAAGGAAAACCCAATCGCCGCTGCGCAGGGCGAAGCCGAAGATTCCTTGGTAAACCATTTCGCTGCGCGGTGCGGCTTTCGAGGGATCCTCCAGCGCGGGCAGTTGATTGATACTGTCCTCCGCCGCTCCGTCAGGCACAGGGACTCCCGCAGCGGCGCACGATGTGGCAAAGAGATCGGTGAGGGAGAGGAGCCGCGGATCCACACTCCCGGCGGGAATGCGGCCGGGCCACTGCGCAACGAGCGGTACGCGGACACCGCCCTGCCACGCGTCGGTTTTTTGCCCGAGCAGGTTGAGATTTGACTGATGGACCTTCAGCAGAACGCGGTCGAGGATGGCACCGTTGTCGCTGGTGAAGACGACGAGCGTGTCGCGTTCGAGGCCGAGCTCGCGCAGGGCGGACATTACCTGTCCCACACACGCATCGAGCTGCTCGACAAAATCGCCGTAGCGACCGATTGGTGTCCGGCCGGAAAACTCTTTGTTCGGCGCGACGGGCACGTGCGGAGCGACCCATGCGATGTGCAGGAAGAATGGCCTGTCTTTGTTTTCTCGCAGGAAGTCCACCGCCTTGCCCGCGACGATCGGATCGATCTCCTCCAGTGGACGGGCGGCGTGGGCTTTCGCCGCTCCACGGCTGACCCCATAGCCCCACGCTTTTTCAACCTTCGGCCCCACCACCACCAGCGGATCCGAGGGATCGAGGTCCACGACAGTCCGTTGGTTCACGAAAACCGCCGGAGGTTCGTTCGCGGAAAACGGCGTGCCGAAATACCGGTCGAAGCCGGTCTCCAGCACGCCGGGCCGGATTTCCGGAGCATTCCAATCGAGCTCCGCACGATGTTCGCGGCGCTTGGCAGGATCCACAATCCCCCACCCCAGATGCCACTTCCCGAAGTAGCCGGTCGCGTAGCCTGCGTCGCGCAGAACGCTTGCAACGGTCGGTCGGTCCATCTCGATAATCGCTTCGCCCTGCCATTCGGATTTGATCCGCCAGAAATACCTTCCGGTCAGGATGCCGTAGCGCGTCGGCGTGCAAACGGCTGCCGGCGCCTGGGCATCGGTGCAGCGAACGCCCGCGGCGGCGATAGCATCGATGTTGGGTGTCCGGATTTTTTTCGCTCCATAGCAACTCAGGTCACCGATTCCCAAGTCGTCTGCCACCATGAGAACGACGTTCGGCTTGCGTGCGCTCTCGGCAGCCTCCGCGGCGCATGGAAGTGCAACGACTGCGACCGCGCCAATGATGGAAGATTTCAGGGGCGTGTTCATGAAGGGATGAGGGGACATGGCATCTTGTTGGCCATTGAGGGGAAAAGCGCCGGGCCGTCAGAGAAACAGCGGACGGATGTGACGTTCGAGGAGGTTTTGTTTCACACAGGCTTCGACGCGCTCCCGGGAGGCGTCGAGGACATCGAAGAAGGGCGCGCCCATCGCGGCTGCAATCTTGAAGCTCACATGGAGGAGTTGGCGGAAGGAAGGGTTGAAGAGCGGATCCGCCGGATTGTGGGTGACGGCGCGGGCGAAACTCTGGGCGTCCCATGCCGCAATGGTGGCGGGCGCGGGAAGTTCGGTGGGGCAGATGTCGAGCACGGTCGCGTATGGCGCGGAGAGTTCCTCGCGGCGATCGAGGGCCCGGAGGGCGATTTGCTTGGCCACTTCAAGGGCACGGCCGCCGGAGAGCGCGAGGCCGATCACCTCCTCGAGCCACGTCGTGCCCGCCGTTTTCAGGTGGAGGCCCGCGCCGTGGCGCGCGACGATCTCGCGGATCGGACGGTACAGCGAAAACTTGTCGCTTCCCGAGTGGACGCTGAGTTTCAGGTTCACCGGAAGCCCGAACTCCGCGACGGCCACCGGCAGGACCCGCACGTGCGCCTCGAATTCGCGCGCGAAGCCCGCGATGTCCCCGACGTAATCCACACCTTTGTTGAAACGTCCGGTGAACTTCGGCGCGATGGTTTGCACGCCGACGCCCTCACCCGCCAGCGCGGCGAGGAGGAGGAGAAGATCCTCCGGTGACTGCGCGGTTTCCGCTTCGTCCGTCGACACCTCCGCAATGAAGTTCCCCGCACCACGCGCGCTCACAATCCGCTCATGGATACGCCCGGCTTCCCGGACGGCTGCCGCGTAGGCTGTAAGGAATGCATCGACCTGCGCCTCCTCGATCACTCCTTCGATGCCGGGGAAGGTGCGACCGACAACACGCGTCACGGAAGCGCGCACCGCCTCGCGGTCTTCGGGCTCCGGACTCCGGCCGATAAAGTCCGCGACATCGATCGTGAAAAAGTCGCACGGTTCGAGAAACGGCCCGACCGTTTCGAGTCCGATGTGGTCGGCATCCACATGATACGCCCCACGCCAGTCCGCCTGCTTCACCGCGTTCTCCGCTGCGGAACGAACCGCGGTCGGCAGAGTCCCGATGAGCTTGTGCTCGCGGTTCGATTTGTTCCAGACGGGCACGATCTCGCGGCCGGCACGCTCGGCGACCTGCAGGGCCGCCAACTGCGCCACGCCTTCCCGTCCAAATCGATCGCCGATTCCGAGCGAGAACGTCCCGAGACGCAAGGGGGCGTGGGCGGAAGACATAGGCAAGAACCTACCCACGTGAATGCAACTTAGCGACATAAATTTTCTTCGAAGTGTTTGTTTTTGATTGAGTATTGAGTAGATTCTCCGATCATTCGCCTCTCGGCCTCACACTCATTGCGCGTAGTTGCATCCTATGATCTCTTCGTTTCACTGCCTGCCGTCTCGGCGATTGGGACTGTGCTGGATTCTGGGGTTGGGGGTGTTCATGGTGGGGGTTGTGTTTGCCGATCCGATTCCGCTCTGGCCCGCAGGTGCACCGGGAGCACTGGGAAATGCGACGGCGGATGTGCCGACGCTGACGCGGTATGCGCCGTCGGGTCCGCGCAGCACGACGACGATGGTGATTTTGCCGGGCGGCGGCTACGGCTCGCTGGCCAGGCACGAGGGTGAGGGCTTCGCGCGGTGGTTCGCCTCGCAGGGGGTCACGTGCTACGTGGTGAATTACCGACTGGGGTCCGCCGGCTATCGGCATCCGGCCATGCTGCAGGACGCCGCCCGCGCCGTGCGGACCGCGCGACTCCGGGCGCGGGAGGAGGGGTTGGATCCGGGCAAAATCGTGCTCGTGGGATCCTCCGCCGGGGGCCATCTGGCGTCGACGGTGCTCACGCATTTCGATGCGGGCGACCCCACGTCACCCGATCCGATCGAGCGCGAGAGTTCGCGCCCGGATGCGGGGATTTTGTGTTATCCGGTCATCACGCTGGAGGGTCCGTTCGCCCACGGGGGCTCGCGGAAAAATCTGCTGGGCCCGGACCCTGATCCGGTGCTTGTGCGTTCGCTGTCCAACGAGCAGCAGGTCACCGCGCAGACGCCGCCGTGTTTCATCTGGCATTGTGCGCCGGACGCCGTTGTGCCGGTCGAGAATGCGCTGATGTTCGCCTCCGCGCTGAGGAAGGCCGGTGTGCCATTCGCGCTGCACATCTACAGTGATGGCAACCACGGAATCGGGATGCCCGCGACGAATGCGAGCGCCCCGCCATGGGATGTCGAATGTCTGCGCTGGATGCAGAAGCAGGGTCTCTTCGAAGCACCGGGAAAGTCCTGAGCCGAAGTCGGGGAAACTCCGTGCTCGCGCGGGGCGGCGGCGGAAGGTAAGATCGTTTTCATGCCGCTGATCACCGTCGCGTCGTTCAGCACCCCGGAGGAGGCGCATCTTTTGCGCATGCGCCTCGAGGCCGGGGGCGTGCCGGCGTTTGTGGCCGATGAGAACATGGTGCAGATGCAGTGGCTTTTCTCAAACGCCGTCGGCGGTGTGCGCGTCCAGATCGACAGCGAAAATGCCGCGGCCGCCCGCGAGATTCTCGACGAGCCGCCCGGTCCGCCCCTCCCGGCGGATCGTCCGGTGTGTCCGCAATGCGGTTCGCTGGCGACCGAGCCCGACGCGCGGCCGCGGCGGTTTTCTTTTCTCATGCTTCTCGTGGCGGGTTTCCCATGGTTCGTTCCGAGGCACCGGTGGAGCTGCGAGAGTTGCGGCGCGCGGTGGACCGAGCGATGAGGGTGCTGGTTTTTCTGCTGCTCGCGGCCCTGCCCGCGCTGGCTGCAAAACCTGAGACGCCGATACTCATCAGCGTGCCGGGCAATGGCTCGGACGTGTGGGTGCTGAACAACAAGCGATTCCCTCCGGCCATGGCACTCGCATGGCTCGCCGATGCCTCGGGAAGATTCGGCCGGGCCGATCCCGTGGTGCTGCGTGTGCAGTCCACCGAGGCCCTGCGCGAGGCGATCGAATTTTCCCAGAAGGTCTTCGCGAGCCACGACCGCGTTTTCATCGAACTCGGGCTCACCGGGCAACCTGCCGTGCTGGTGCCGGTCGCGCGCGATCCCTCGGAGTTCTACAAGGTGGTGCCGCCTTCCGTTCAAGTGCGCGGGCCGGAGCGCATGCTTCCCCAGCCGAGCGGCAATCCCGCACTCAAACAATGGCAGACCCTCCAACGCATGGGGCGCGGGGAATTGGAATGATGCGACTGGCGGAACAGGCACGGATTTGCCATCGTGCGGGCGCATGACCGCCGACGTCGAAAACCTGCTCTCCCTTCCGCCGGCCATGGCGGACTGGTTCAACCGGAACTCCGCCCACCGCGACGGCCGGTGGTTCGCTTCGTGCGATCCGGCGGGGCGCAAACTGGGCTCGGGCGGGGGCGTCGCGCAGTTGCTCGCGGATGCGTTTGCAGCCTCGGGCGCGAAGGATTTCGAGGCCTGGCTCGCCGACGCGAAGCGGCTGGTGATGCTCGCCGGCGGGCAGAGCCGCCGCCTGCCGGCTTATGCGGCGACGGGAAAAATTTTCATGCCCGTGCCCGTGATGCGTTGGTCGACCGGACAGCGCCTCGACCAGGTGCTGCTCGACCTGCAGGCGCAGGACTACGGCCGCCTCCTCGCTGCCGCGCCCGAGACCGGCCGTGTGCTCGTGACGAGCGGGGATGTGTTTTTGAGTTTTCCCTCCGAGCTTCCCGCCATCCCTGACGCGGACATTGTGGGCTTCGGCATGGTGGTCGGCCCCGAGGTCGCGAAGGATTTCGGTGTTTTCTTCTGTCCGCGCAGCCGTCCGGGCACGCTCGACTTCTTCCTGCAGAAGCCGGATGCGGCCCGCATCCGCGAACTCGCCCGCGACCATGCGTTCTTTGTGGATACCGGCCTCTGGCTCCTCAGCGCGCGGGCGGTGGATTTTCTGATGCGGCGCTGCGGGTGGGATGGCAAGGGATTCCGCGAAGGCTTTGCGGGGAACTACGAACTCTATGCGGGCATGGGCCCGGGGCTTGGTCTGAACCCGCTGGAAGCCGCCGGCGACGCAGCGGGACTCACCGCCGCGGTCGTGCCGATGCGGAACGCGGAGTTCCACCACTTCGGCACCACACGGCAGATGATCGAGTCGCTCTCCGAGCTGCAGAACCGCCGGGCGGGCGATTCGGGAAGCGGGGACTTCTGGCGCAAGCCGCATCCCGACATGTATGTGCTGAATTCCGACTTCTCCTTCGCGACACGCTCGCCCGCGCATCGCATGATCTGGGTGGAAAATTGCGCCCTTCCCGCCGTGCTCCCGCTGGCCGGGGAAAACGCGCTCACCGGCCTGCCCGCCGGGGACTGGACGTTCGAGCTCGCCCGCGGCGTCTGCCTCGATGCCGTACCGGTCGGCGAGGCCGATTGGGTCATGCGGCCGTATGGATTTGACGACTCGTTCTCGGGTCCGCTCGCGAAGGCCTCATGGCTCGGACGCCCGGCCACGGAATGGTTCGCCGCACGCGGCCTCACGCTGGAAGAAGCCGGCCTCGACGGCGCGACGGATATCCAGGAGAGCCGCCTCTTCGCACGCGTCGCTGCGCCCGACTCGCGCTGGATTTCCTGGCTCACGGACGAGAAGCCGGAGCAGGACGCCGAACTGCGTGCGTTGTGGATTTCGGCTCCGCGCGTGAGTGCGCGCGAACTCGGCGAGATCATCGCCCTCGACCGTCTCTTCGCCCAGCGCCGGGAGCTCGCCGCGCGCGCGATTGCGCCATTCTGGAACCACCGCGCGACGAATCCATTTTTCCGCGTCGATCTTGAGAATGCCGCCGCGCTCTACGCCACGACCGGCCTCCCCACACCCGAAGCCTCGGCGAAAGATCCGATCGAACGCGCGAGCGAAAACGCCTTCGCGGCGGCCGTTCTGCGCTCACGCGGCGACACATCCGCTTCCAACGAGGCGAGCAAAGCCGCCTTCTCCACACTCGCGGAAGAAATCCTCGCCCTCAGCGCTGCCAAGCCTGCCGTGCCGAAGCAGACGCTCCTCGAGGACCAGATCCTCTGGGCGCGGAGCCCGGTGCGCCTTGACCTCGCAGGCGGCTGGAGCGATACGCCTCCCTTCTGCATCAAACACGGCGGTGCCGTTGTGAATCTCGCCGTGGACCTCAACGGACAAGCCCCCGTGCAGGTCTTCGCCCGCGCCTGTGCGGACCGCCACATCGTCCTTCGTTCCATCGACCTCGGCGCGGAGACCGTTCTGCGCTCCGTGTCGGATCTGGAAGCCTGCTCGGAGGTGGGCTCCGAGTTCTCCCTCGCGAAAGCCGCCCTGTGCCTCGCAGGATTCCATCCACGCTTCCGCCCCGACGGTGCGACGACACTCGAGGAAGTCTTGGAAGCCTTCGGCGGCGGACTCGAAATCTCCCTCCTCGCCGCCACTCCGAAGGGATCCGGGCTCGGCACGAGCAGCGTCCTCGCCGCCACCCTCCTCGCCGCGCTCGGTTCCGTGGGCGGCACGAAGTGGGACCACGCGGAGGTCTTCCAACGCACACTCGCCCTCGAGCAACTCCTCACCAGCGGCGGGGGATGGCAGGACCAGGGCGGCGGACTCTACCACGGCGTGAAACTCATCGAGACCCGGCCCGGCCTCGACCAGACCCCCTCCGTGCGCTGGCTTCCCGAGGACCTCCTTGGCAAAGCCTCGAACCAAGTCGCCCTCCTCTACTACACCGGCCTCACACGCGTCGCCAAAACGATCCTGCGCGAGATCGTCCGCGGCATGTTCCTGAACGCCTCAAGCCGCCTCGAGACGCTGCTCGCCATCCGCTCCCACGCCCACGCCGCCTACCACGCGATTCAGACGGAATCCTACCCCGAGCTCTGCCGCGTCGTCGCCCGCAGCTGGGCGCTCAACAAAGCCCTAGACCCCGGCACGAATCCCCCCCAGGTCGAGGCCATCCTCGATCGCGTCGCCGACTACACCGCCGCCGCCAAACTCCTCGGCGCCGGCGGTGGCGGCTACGTCCTCTTCCTCGCCAAGGATGTCGCCGCCGCCGCACGCCTCCGCGAAACCCTTACCACCCACCCACCGAACCCCCGCGCCCGCTTCGTCGATTTCTCCCTGTCCCGAACCGGCCTCCAAATCACGCGAAGCTGAGGGAGGAGCGCGAAGTCAGGATCGGGGATTCAGGATCGGGGATTCGGAATCCCGGCCGAATGCTCCCGATCCGCGATTCGGAATGCCAAATCCGGAATCCCGTCAATCCGGTCCAATGAATCCTTCCGCGGCGTTTGCTGATCTCCCCGTGTTCCTGCTTCTGGTTGTGACG
>CAZKHB010000033.1:0-2699 GCA_964552635.1 uncultured Chthoniobacterales bacterium | reverse complement strand
GAATCCTTCCGCGGCGTTTGCTGATCTCCCCGTGTTCCTGCTTCTGGTTGTGACGCGGCTCGGCTAGTGTCCACGTCGGTGAGCGGGTCTTATGATGTGATTGTTCTCGGCGGCGGAGCGGCGGGCCTTTTTTGTGCGGCGCTGGCGGGGCAGCGTGGGCGCAGGGTTCTCTTGCTGGAACACCGGGAACGGGTCGGACTCAAGATCGCCATCTCGGGCGGCGGGCGGTGCAATTTCACCAATCTGCACGCCAGTCCGGAGAACTACCTCAGCGAGAATCCACCGTTCTGTCGCTCTTCCCTCGCACGCTTCTCCCCGGCCGATTTCCTCGCCCTCGTGGAAAAGCACCGGATTCCCTACCACGAGAAAAAGCTCGGCCAATTGTTCTGCGATACCAGTTCCAAGGAGATCATTGAAATGCTCCTCGCGGAATGCCGGGCGGGCGCTGTCGACATCCGCTGCGACCATGCGGTTCAGACCGTGGAAAAAACCCATGCGTTCTCCGTGACAACACACCGGGGGACATTCGAGGCGGCGGCGCTGGTTGTTGCGACCGGGGGATTGTCGTTCCCGAAGCTCGGCGCGACCGGAATCGGACACCGCATCGCCCGTCAGTTCGGTCTCCGCCTCATTTCGCCGCGTCCGGGCTTGGTGCCATTGGCAGCCGAGGCCGAAATGCTGACCCTCTGCTCCGGCTTGAGCGGATTGGCGGTTCCGGTCCGGGCCCGCGCGGGAGATGCGGTTTTCGAGGAGGCCGCGCTCTTCACGCATCGCGGACTGAGTGGTCCGGCGATCCTTCAGGTTTCCTCGTTCTGGCGTCCGGGCGAGGCGATCGAGTTGGATTTTCTCCCGGATCACCCGCAATGGACGGCATCCGTTCATGGCGGGGCGAATGTTGTCACGGAACTCGCCCGCATCCGGCCCAGGCGCTGGGCGGAATCGTGGACCCAGACGTTCGCGCCAAAAAAGTCGCCAGCGCAATGGACGGCCGCCGAGCGCACACGGTTTTCCGAGGCCCTGCATCAATGGCGTCCGGTCTTTCGGGAATCCGAAGGTTACCCTAAAGCGGAGGTCACGGTCGGCGGAGTGGACACCCGGGACCTGTCCTCGAAAACCATGGAATCCCGCGCCGTCCGCGGGTTGTTCTTCATTGGCGAAGTCGTGGACGTCACCGGATGGCTCGGAGGCTACAATTTCCAGTGGGCATGGGCGAGCGCCAGCGCATGCGCGGACGCCCTCTAGCCCCCGTTCCGTCTCCCCCGGAATCCTGCTAATCTTGGTAATCCTGTCCCAAAATCCCCGCTCCGGAGTTTTCACCACGAAGTTCTCAAAGGACACGAAGCGAGAAGGTGGGATTCGGGATTCAGGATTCCGTGCATCCTGTCCCGGCTTTCCGTTTCTGCCGAAATCCTGTTCATCCTGTTAATCCTGTCAAAAAAGCCCCCCAATCCCGTTCATCCTGTCAAAAAGTATTCCCGCCGCAGTCTGGCAACCCTCCTTGTCAAACGCCCCATTCACGGCTAAAGTCTTGCTTCATGAGCTACCGTGATCGGATCACGATTGAACCGGGCAAGCGGGGTGGGAAACCCTGCATCCGGGGACTCCGAATTACGGTCTACGAAGTGCTGGAGTATTTGGCATCCGGTATGTCCCAAGCGGAGATTCTCGAAGACTTTCCCTACTTGGAGGAGGACGACATTCGAGCCTGCCTTGCTTTTGCCGCAGATGCTGGCCGTCGCACCTCCTTTGCGGCCGCCGCGTGAGCCTGCTCTTCGACGAGAATCTCTCGCCAAGACTGTCGGAAGCGCTGCCGAGCTATTTCCGGGATCCGTTCATGTTCATCACTGCCGGCTGGGAGCAGCAGATGATCGGAGGTTGTGGGAGCATGCCAAGCGCAATGGCTTCGTTCTCGTCTCAAAGGACAGAGATTTCTACGAAATGAGCCTGCTGCACGGGCCTCCACCGAAAATCATCTGGGTTCGTTCTGGAAATGCCTCCACCAAGGCCATTGAAGGTCTTTTCCGGCACCACGCTCGGGAGCTCGGTGCCTTCTTCTCCGGCGAGGACACCGCGTTCATCCTCGCTTGACCGCCCTCCCACCCTTCGGAATTCGGTTCGTCCCATCTCCCCCGAAATCCTGTTAATCCTGTGAATCCTGTCAAAAAAGTCCCCAAATCCCGTTCATCCTGTCGGCGCTCGATTTTCTCAGGGGGTAGGACAACTTTTGACCGGTCTCCTCGTACAAGATGCGCGGTGATATGACCGACGACGCGCCTGATGACAATACCGAGGATGACGAATGGGCTCTTCCGTGGGAGGACGTGGTGGCCAGCCGCCGGAATCGCCGTCTCCAGAAGCGGAATCCCGTCGAAGAGGGCCGCGCACGCCACCTCAAGACGGCCCGCCCCTGCCCCAAATGCGGAGCCGCTCCCGAGACCCTCGCGTGGTTCTACTTCGAAAGCCCGGCGATCACTTGGGAAACCCTCTGCGGCCGTGCCGGATGGATCACCGTCTGCGACTCCTGCCATGCCCAAGTCGATTTCTTCCTCGAAGCACTGAGTTGATCGGCGTCGCCGACTGTTCTTCACTGCCGACATGACTCCCGGACTTTGGATTGCCGCCACCGTTTTGCTTTTCGCCGTCAGCTTCATCGGTCAACTCCTGCGCCGAAACCGGCGTCCATGGCTTGTCCCACTCGT
>CAZKHB010000032.1:0-30591 GCA_964552635.1 uncultured Chthoniobacterales bacterium | reverse complement strand
AAACAGCGGGTAGCGGGAATCGAACCCGCATGGCCTGCTTGGAAGGCAGGAACTTTACCATTAAGCTATACCCGCAGAATGGACAAAAAGATTAGAGCCGGCGGGCGGTGCGGGTCAATCGCATTGTTTGGAACACCTCGGGGCGGAGTGCTGGCTGGGGTGCTGTCGGCGTTCGGTCTCGGATTCGCCTATTTCCTCGCAGCCATCCCGGCCGGTGCGGCAGCCGGGCTTCCCGTCTGGCTTTCAGCTTTTGCCGCATGGGCCGGCTACACGGCGGGCGCAACCCTCGTGGCTTATGGGGGCGAGCCCTTGAGAAAGTGGCTGATTCGGGGGGCCAATCTCTCCACGCATCCCGACGAGACCAAGTTCTTCTGGCGGCTTTGGCGGCGTTACGGACTTTGGGGCCTCGGCTTTGTGGCCCCGGTTACGGTCGGCCCGCAGATTGGCGGCGTCCTGGCGATCGCCGTGGGCGAGAGCGCCCCGCGGGTTGTCCTGGCTTTCTCTGCGGGTGTTCTGCCTTGGTGTCTGGGTTTCGGTCTCTTGACGGCACTTGGCGTTCGGGTGGTCGGGTGATTCTGCGTTGCGCGGTTGCGGCAAAAGCCCGTAAGGTTGCGGTGTGATGGTTCCCCGCTCTCTCCCTGTTTTTGCCCGCCTTTTGGCCTTTGTGTGTCTCACTTCATTTGCCGGCGCCCAGCCTGTGGAGAAGCCCGGGGTCGCCCTTGTCAAACCCCAAGCGTGGTCGCAGCCCTCCCAAGCCACAGCCATGGAATTCCGCTCCTACACGGACCGCTCCGTGAAAACAACGCCTGGAGCAGGTTATTTTGAGTTCCGCACGGAGCGCGGCCAGACCACACAGATCCCGGCAGGCCGCGTCGTGAAAATGGTGATTTATCCGGAAGTGCCCGTTGAGTTGGTGACGATCGAGCAACGGGAGGCGCTGCAAAAAGCCGTCGACGACTTCACCGAGATTGCCCGTACGTTTCCTTCCGCAGCCCGTCCACTGGATCCCTCCATCAAGATGCTCACTGCGGAGGCCGCCAAGTTCGACGGCGCGAATGTGAAAGTCGAGGGTGCTTGGCAGCCGCGGGCCACCTATTTTCGCCAGAAGGCCTCGAAGCTGGTCGAACTGGCCAATGCGGACATCGCCAGCTCTGGCCCCGATTTCAATCTGGAGATGAACCAATACTATCTGGGCCTCCTCGATCTCGCGAGAGCGGAACCTTCCGTCAAACCCCAGGCTGATGCTGTCAAGGCGGCGTTCGATCTCCGTTCCCGAAAGAACTCGCGGGACGGCGTCCTCGCGCAACTCGCTGCTCCCTCCGTGACAAGGGCGCAGGCTGAGCCCCTTGTCGCAAAACTTCGCACCCTCTCTCCGGCGGAGGATCCTGCGGCGGCGGCTTACCTGCGGAATTGGGACAACGCCGTTGCCGCAGCGGGAGATGTCACGCGCGTGATCGAGGAGGCCCGGACCTCTTTCGAGGCGGACTTGAAAGACGGCAGCACCTCCGTGGATGCCGAGACCGCACAAAAAGTCAGGGAAGCAGCAGCTCTGCTCGCCCGGTTCCGCGCCGGCGCACCGCCGGCCGCGATCAAGGTCCCGTCGGATGTGGCGGACGCGATGTCCGCCTACATCGAAGAATTCCCCGCCGTTCAGAAGAAGATCAGCGAGAAGATGTTTTTCGATGCCAAAGAGATTGTGGACCCGATCAGCGTGCGCATCACGGCGGTCGGCCCTTATGCGGCCGCGGCGGTTCGCACGGTGCAACGCCAGATCGGCGAGCAGATCGAGAAGTTCTCGCGTCTTCGCGATGAGGCCAAGCTCCTGGCTGACACGAAGAAAAGTGCCGAAGCTCTCAGAAAATACGAGGAAGCCTATGCGGTCATCCCCGCACCGGATGTCGCCGCGCAGATGGAAGTCCTCAAGAACGCGCAATGAGCGAACTGCCGCCACAGTGTCGCGTCGAAACCGACGTACGGGTGATGTATTTCGACACCGATGCAGGGGGAGTGGTGCACAACATCGTTTACCTGCGCTTTATCGAGACCGCGCGGACGTATCTGGCGATCCAGATGGGCATGGATTTTCGCGAAATCGAGCGGACCGGGGTTCATCCGGTGGTGACACGCACCGAGATCGATTACAAGCGCCCGGCGCGCTTGGGGGATGAACTGCGGGTGGTCGGCAGGCTGACCGAATGGAGCGCCATCCGGTTCTGGGTCGAGTTTGAAGTGATCCGTCCCTCGGATGGAACGCTTCTCGCAACGTGTCGGCAGGCTCTGGCCCTTGTGAAGATGCCGGAGGGCCGTCCCGTGAAGCTGCCAGGCGGGTTTCCCAAAACGCTGGCGCAGGGCTGACACGCTTTTTTGTTTCCGCCCCGGAGTGGCATCGTGTTGACTGTGCGGGACATGGAAAACGTGATCATCATCGGCACCGGCTGCGCGGGTCTCACCGCTGCCATCTACACGGCCCGTGCGAATCTGACGCCCCTCGTGCTGGAGGGCCGCCTGCCGGGCGGGCAACTGACGACCACGACGGCGGTCGAGAATTTCCCCGGTTTTCCGGAGGGAATCGACGGCCCAGAGCTCATTCAGCGCATGCACGACCAGGCCGCCCGCTTCGGTGCCCGCTTCGAATACGGAGTCGTCGAGGAATTTGTTCCCGGCGAACCGCACCGGCTCCGCATTGATGACCGGTGGGTCGAGAGCCGCTCGGTGATTATCGCCAGCGGAGCCTCGCCGCGGTACCTCGATCTGCCCGGTGAAAAGGAAATGATCGGGCATGGATTGACCTCCTGTGCGACGTGTGACGGGGCCTTCTACCGGAACGTGCCGGTCTGCGTGGTTGGCGGGGGGGACTCGGCCTGCGAGGAGGCGACATTCCTGACACGTTTCGCTTCGGAAGTGTACCTGGTCCATCGCCGAGACTCCTTGCGTGCCTCGAAAATCATGGCCGAGCGTGCGTTGCAGAATCCGAAGATCAAGCCCGTTTGGAACTCCGTTGTGACTTCTTACCTGCGTGACGAGTCCGGCGAGATGCGGGGTATCGCGGTTCGAAATCTGGCCGACGGCACGGAAAGCGAATTGGAGGTGAAGTGTGTCTTTGTCGCCATCGGACACGAGCCGAACACCGCGGCTTTCCGTCCCCACTTGGAGACAGACGCCAGCGGCTACCTTGTCCAGAAGCAGGGAACATCCACGAACATTGCCGGGGTCTTTGCGGCGGGAGATGTCGCAGACCATGTCTACAGGCAGGCCATCACCGCGGCGGGTCAAGGTTGCGCAGCCGCGATTGATGCCGAGCGGTGGCTTGCCGCCGGGGAGTAGCGGTTGAAGGTCTGCGATCTCACGCAGTTTTATTCCCCCGTCTCCGGGGGAGTCCGACGTTACATCGAGCAGAAATCGGCCTTTGTCCGGAAGATGCGGCCGGACTGCGAGCACGTGATTATCGTCCCCGGCGAGGGCACGAGCCGGACAAGCGAAGGAAGCATCCATACCTACACGATTGCCTCGCCTTTGATTTCGCGCACATCTCGATACCGCGCACTTACGAAACTGCATCTTGTCGAGGAGGCCCTTGAGCGGGAGAGGCCGGACATCATCGAGTCCGGAGATCCGTACCAAGTGGCATGGAAGGCCGTTGCCTCGGGCCGGGGGTTGGATATCCCGGTGGTCGGATTCTACCACTCCCATTTTCCCGAGGCCTACATCCGCACGGTAGCGAAATACTTCGGTCCGGTGTCTCTCGCCATTGCGGACGACGTCTGCAGGCGTTACGTCAAGGCCCTCTACAACCACTTTCAGCGGACGTTTGTGCCCAGCCCGATTCTGGCGCGCCTGCTTCGGAGTTGGGGGGTCGAAAGGGTGGAGACCGTCGACTTGGGGGTTGATGGCGAAGTTTTCCAACCGGTCCCGAATGACCGTGAAGCGACACGTCGCCATTTGAACATTCCGCCCTCCGCGCGGTTGCTGCTGTATGTGGGGCGACTGGCTCCAGAGAAGAACGTGCGCACACTTCTCGACGCCTTTTCGTTGCTGAGCGAGCGCATGCCTGGCGTTTATCATCTTCTCTGCGTTGGCGATGGCACACAGCGGGCGGCCGTGCTCGATGTGCAAGACCGGACGGAAGCCGTTTCGTGGACCCCGTACTGCACGGACCCGCTGGAACTGGCACGCATTTATCGCGCGGCGGATGTTTTTGTGCATCCGGGCGTTCAAGAAACATTCGGCCTGGTGACGCTCGAGAGTCAGGCGAGTGGCACCTGTGTCGTGGGAATCCGTGGAAGTTACATGGACCGCATCATCTTCTCTGACCAGACGCACTGGGCCAGGGAAAACACCCCCGCGGCTCTGGCGGAGGCCGTTGATGCCATCTTCTCCGTGGATCTGCGCGCAGCGGGGCTTGCTGCCAGCACGGTGGCAAGAACGAAGTATTCCTGGTCGAGTGTGTTCTCCAAACTCTTCGGAGTCTACGAGGACGTGGTGACACGGTTTTCCCGGTAGGCCGGAAGCAAGGGGTGTGCTAGACTGTGAGTGTGAAAGCCATTGTCCTGGTCCTGCTGGCTTCCGCCGCAGCTTTGCAGGCGGATCTCATCAGAGAGGTTCCCCGAGCCAGTCGCGATGAACTCCGCGAGGGGCAGACAGTGGTCGTCAGCACGAACGTTCCCGGAGCGCCCTGGCCCCGGCTGAACCTCTACCGTGTTGTGAACGCCCCGCCCGCGATTGTGGCCGGACTCTTCACAGATTATGATGCAGCGCCCTCCTATATGCCCGGCTTGCTCGCAGCAGATGTGGTCAAGACCAACGGCGATGGTTCCAAGGACGTGCGCTACACCGTGAAGGTCCCCGTGCTCGGGCGCATCAACTATACCGTGAGGAATACTTACGAGAAGTCGGGCGAGGATTTCACCGTGCGTTGGCAACTCCTTCAATCTCCCCTCGCCAAAAGCAGCGACGGATCCCTCCGCATCGAGCCCTATGAGGACGGACGCACCATTCTGTGCTACTCCAATCTTTGTGTGCCGATCACCAACCTCGTTGCGGGGTTGAAAAATCAGGCGCTTGTGGAGGCGAAAAACACCGTGCTTTCCCTTGCCATCGAGTCGGAGCGAAGGGCGAACCAACTCGGCAGGTAACGCTTCGACGATGCCCCGGACAGCGACACCTCCACCCGCGGCCTTGAAGTCTGCCCTGCGTGAGCAGCTCCCGGTGGCGGAGAGCGTATGTCTACGCAAGACACTGGACGGGTGGAACATCTGGCAGTCGGCAAGTCGTGTTGCCGCTTTCGTCCCTTTGCGGGATGAGCCGACATTTCTTGATCCGTGGCCCGTTGGGAAAATGCTCGGCTTTCCACGTGTGGAAGGTGAGAAGCTTGATTTTCGATGGGCCTTTGATCCCGCAGGATTCGACAGAGGCATTCTGGGCGTGGCAGCTCCATCCGACGAGGCTCCACGGGCAAGCGGCTTCGACTTGGTGCTTGTTCCCGGATTGGCGTTTGACCGGAAAGGCCGGCGTTTGGGGAGGGGGAAAGGGTTTTACGACAGATTTCTTCGGGAACTCAGCGGAATCCCCATAGCCGGATTGTGCGCGTCAGCGCGGTTAATTGACGAGGTGCCGGTGGAGAGGCACGACGTTCCTGTCCATTACATCATCACCGAACGAGAAATCGTCGAGGCAGCAGGCAGGTCCGGAGGCGACTGAGTGCCATGTTCACTTTAAGCGCCGCGAGACGCTGTGTTCTCCTCTCCCGACAGCGGTGTTTCCTTTGGGGATACGTGGCGCAGCGGTTCTGGGCTCAGCACTCAGTGCCGTTTGCAGAAAGTTCATAATCCGGCTCTTGAACACTGTCCCAGTGAAGCGAGGGGGTTGCTTGGAGGGGATTTGCTGGCGGGCTTGGCGCTCGGCCCACGCCCAGAGGTCTTCGGTGGAGTGTGTTTTCATGGATTCATTCGGATAAGTCGACGGAGAACGCCTTGGATGACCAAGTCATGGGCTGGGTGAAGTTCCGGATAAGAGGGGTTCTCAGCCTTGAGGAAGGCACCCTCCGGCCCTTCCACAAGACGCTTCAGCGTTACCTCTCCATCAATCAATGCTGCCACGATCTCGCCCGATCGCGGCGGGCACTGTTCGAAAATGCCGATGTCCCCCTGGAGGATGTGGGCCCCAACCATGGAGTCGCCCTGAACTTGCAGAGCGAAAAGACGCGTCGAACGGGAAAGATTGAGCGCCGAAGGTAGAATCTCCAAAAAGCGAAGCTCCGAGCCTTCCGACTCCACGCTTATGGAGAATCCAGCGGGAATCCTGCCGAAAATGGGAATCGCATGCGGGGCAGGGGAGGAGAAAACGGCACGAGCTTTGCCTTCACTCCTTGTCAGGGCGCCCTTCCGCTCGAGCGCCCGTAGATGTCTTTGGGCGGCAAAGGAACTCGCAAATCCGAAATGCGACTGAATCTCTCGAACAGTGGGCGCCATGCCCCGGAGTCTTCGAAACTGCTCGATGAATCGCAAAACATCTTCTTGCTTTGGCGTTAACTTCATAGTGCTCATATGAGCACTTTTCTGAACTCTCGTCAATGAATTTTTTGTGAAAATCTGCAGGGACTTGCAGTGCTCCGGCCTACTGGAAATTCATGGAAGTATGTGAGTCATTACGTGTTGATTAGCAGTGTATTGAGTAATGTTGTGGATGATTATTAATGGCGCGGTGATTGCATTTTATGGCAAAGTGGTAACAAAACACTGTAAATAGCTCATTATGAGGAAGGTACAGCATCACAGATAATGATCTCATCTTGTTATTCGGCCCCACAGGACGTGTCTGAGCGAGGCGGGTGTTTTATAAACTCTGAACTGCTCAAAGTCGCCACGCACTTACGGAGCAGGATCATTGATGCTCGCATGTTAGCGGAAGCCGCGAAGTGTGCGAATGGCGCAAGTTCCGCGTATATTGAGATAACCGGCTGAACAAGCCGGCTTGTTCGACTTAAGCCGCCGAGGGTCTCGGAGCCTTGGTGCCTTTGCGTATTCTACCGATCAACAGCCGAATTCCTGCAACCACCGCAACAACAGCCACCAAGGCTACTGGGATTCCAATCAATGGTCGGAATACCAGCCATGCCAGAGCGATAGTCAGCAGAGTCAGCGGAAGCGAGACGATCAAGGCCACAAAACTGGTGCCAGCCTCTGCGATCCGCCCCAGGAAGGGCAAGACGCTCGCTACGACGGGGAAGATTCCCAGCATGAGCGAGACCCCAAAGAACATCATGAAGAAGCCTGCGCCGCGCAAAATCCAGGTGAGGAGGCGATTTCCCTCCTGCTCCATTCGAAACATTTCGCCAGCGCTGAAGGTTCCGGTGCGAAGAATCTCAATTGTCCCCGTGTCGCGAACCGAATAAGGCTCAAAGGAGTCTCCGACTTGACGCGCAATCACGCTCACCGGCCCCTCGGGAGCCACTTCGAAAGTGACCCGCACATCTCCAACGGCGGGGTTCGCGGGGTCTTTGCCGATAAACAGGACTCCTCCCGTGGTGGCCTCCATGGGCATGTCATGCCGGTTTGCCGCTGCTTCAGCCTCTTCGGGCGACACGGGCAGCTTGGAGAAGTTGTCGATCTGGCTCACCAGTGCTTCCGGGAGCACGAACTCCCCAAGAGTGACAGACTCGGCGTCCCTCGTGGAGGAGTCCACAGGAAACTCCGCGGGATTCTGATGTCCGGCGGGCTTCTGAAAGCTGGAGGATTCGATCAGCGTTGGAGACCATGTCTTTGAATAGGAATAAGTTGTAACGGTCTCCTCGCTGCCTCCCAGATTTTGCTTTGTTTCGGATTTTTGGTCTTCCTTCCACTGGAACATCTCAACGTTGCGCCGCAAGCGCAGGCCATCTGCAGTCACTCCGAATACGGAATCTGTCAGGGCTTCTTCAGCAACAGCCTTGCCCGTCACGTGAACAAGACGACCATCGTTTGCCGGCTCGACAGCTGCCTCGGAAACCGAAACCACATCGGCCGCCCCTGCCTTGAGTGTCTTCTCTCTGGCAATGGCTCGCCCTTCATTCCAACTCAATAGCACGAAGGAGAGTAGGAAAAGGATCAATCCGAATACCACCCCGCCGACGGCATCTCCGATGCGGCCAAACCAAGATTTGCGAGTCGTTGTTGTAAAGGAATCGTCGCTCATGACTGGAATCTCAGCACACAGGCGACGGCCCGTGGAGAAAAATCAACAGGATGCGCAAAACGGGGGGACTCATAAAGTCTTCGGGGCCGTCTTGCGTGCCGGGATCGTCCTGCACATCCGCTCAGATCGGCCTCGGCTTTGCGCTGCGAATTTGAATCAAGAATGTCCTATCCAATTGTTACGAAGTTGTCACAATTGAACGTTTGACAAAATGCATTGGTTTCAAATCGCCGGCGGTGTTGCATTGATTCTCTTCGGGGTGCGCTTCCTGCGCAAGGGCCTAGACCGCCTGTTCGGCGGCCGTCTGGTGATTTGGATCGGTCGCATGAGCAGGTGGCGTTTGTCGGCCTTCGGGTCCGGAATTCTGGCCGGTGTTGCGGTGCCCTCATCCACCGCTCAAGCCCTGATTACCGTTCAACTGATGAACGCCGGGAACGTAACGTTCGAGCGGATGCTGGCGGTATTGCTTGGAGCAAACGTCGGGATCACCATCATGGTTCAGCTTCTTGCATTTCATGTGCAGGACAGTGCGGGCGCTTTCATTCTGGCGGGAGTCATCGGGTTTCAGTTCCTCCAAAGGGAGGTTTTTCGAGGTATTGGGCAGTCCCTCTTGGCGCTGGGTTTTTTGTTCCTCTCAATGCAGTTGATTGGTTCGGGTGCCGCGCCCCTGGCAAGCTCGGAGGATGCAGCCGCGTGGATGAGCCTTCTTTCCGGGCATCCCCTGACAGCCTGTGTCTTGGCGGTTTTTTTGACCGTGCTTGTCCAGAGCTCGACAGCCAGCATCGGCTTTGCGATCGCTCTCGCGGGGGCAGGCCTTTTCGCGCCAGCGTTGTTGGTCCCCTGGATCGTCGGAACGAATATCGGAATCGGAGTAACGACCCTGGCAGCGGGATGGTCCACCTTGGACGGGCGCAGACTGGGTGTGGCGAATCTGCTGAGCCGTCTCGTCATCGCCGGTGCCTGTTTGCTGCCGGCATCGGGCGTCGTTCTTGAGAAGATCGCGCTTGGTGGATCGATCGAACGCGACCTCGCCATGCTGCACACCTTGTTTAACCTGGCCACGGCGCTTGTGTTTCTGCCCGTGCTGGGGCCGTTTTCGCGCATTGTAAGCTGGCTGGTCTTTCCCAGCGAGTCCACCTCCAAGACGGGGTTGCCCATCGAGGAGTCTCACTTGGACCCCCAAGCTCTGGAAAGTCCCGTTCTCGCTCTGGCAAACGCCTCCCGCGAGGTGTTCAGAATGTCCGACAGCGTTCGGGCCATGCTGGATCACTTTTGGCGGGGGTATGCGAACAGGGACCTTGAATTGATCGGCCGGATTCAATCCGAGGACGATGCGGTGGATCGCATCTACCGCTCCATCAAGGATTACCTGAGCCGCCTGGGCGAGGGGGTTTCGCAGGAGGATGCGCACTTGCAGTTTGGGCTTCTCACTTTCTCCAACGAACTCGAGTCGATCGGAGATATCATCGACAAGAACCTCTGCGACATTCTCCGCAAACAGACAACTGAGGCGGTCTGGCTGCCCGAGCCAGAGTATCTTCTGTTGACGGATCTCCACCAACGCCTGCTTGGAAGATTCCGACAGGCCGAGGCGGTGATTTCCTCCCGGATGCCGAGTGCGGCAAAAGATTTTCTGGAGGGAAAAGAATCCCTGAATCGATGGTGCCGCGAGGCAGAGCGCGAACACTACTCCCGGCTGAGAGGGGGAGATTCGGCAGCCATCGCTGCCAGTGCATTCTTCCTCGATTTGCTGGATAATTTCCGGCGCATCAACAGCCACCTGACTGCTGTCGCCTATGCCTTCCGGCCACCAAGGACAAGACGCCGTGTCCGTTTACAACCCCCGGCCGCCAGTCTGACAACGCCCGACCGTGAAGACTGAAATCGCTTCAGAGTGCATTCGCACAATTTGCGAAAATCCCGGTGAA
Source organism: uncultured Chthoniobacterales bacterium (assembly GCA_964552635.1). Classification (GTDB taxonomy): domain Bacteria; phylum Verrucomicrobiota; class Verrucomicrobiia; order Chthoniobacterales; family Terrimicrobiaceae; genus CAZKHB01. The sequence continues at coordinate 20,494 of CAZKHB010000032.1, read as the reverse complement.
AAAGGTTTGCCGTGGTGATTTCCTCCGTTATTCTGCCAAACCCGCCAGCTCCAGAGGGGTAGCAAGCCGTGCGCCATGCGCAGGGTGGCGGAACACCCAACAAGGAACCACCAACATTATGGCAGCACTGCAGGATTTGATCGCCAGCTCGATCAAAAATTATCGCGAAGGAAGCATCGTCAAAGGACACATCCTCGAAATTCGTCCGAGGGAGTTTCTCGTCGACATCGGATACAAGAGCGAGGGAGTGATCCCCGCCTCGGAATTCGAGGACCCGGAAGAGGTCGAAATCGGAGACGAAGTCGAAGTGCTGCTTGAACGTCTTGAGAACGACGAGGGCATGGTCGTTCTGTCGAAGGAGAAGGCCGCCCAGCGCCAGAACTGGGAAAAGATCGTCGGCGTCTTCAAGGGCGACGGTCTCATCAAAGGCAAGGTGCGCAGCGTCGTGAAAGGCGGGCTCACCGTCAACGTCGGCGTGGAGGCGTTTCTCCCGGCCTCCCAGATCGACATCGTCCCGCCGAAAGATCTCCAGCAGTTTGTCGGCAACGTCTACGACTTCAAAATCGTCAAAATCAACGAGGACCGCAAAAATGTCGTCCTCAGCCGCCGCGAAATCATCGAACAGGAACGCTCCGAGAAGCGCCAGAAATTCCTCTCGGGAGTCAAGGTCGGGGACCGCATCACGGGTGCTGTCAAGAACATCACGGACTTCGGGGCCTTTATCGACCTCGATGGCATCGACGGACTGCTCCACGTGACGGACATGTCCTGGGCTCGCCTGAACCATCCCGGCGAGTTGCTCAAGGTCGGCCAACAGCTCGAGGTGCAGGTTCTCGACATCAACAAAGACAAAGAGCGCGTCTCTCTGGGTCTCAAGCAGATGCAATCGAATCCTTGGGACAAGATCGAGGAGCGTTTCCCCGTGGGCCAGAAGGTCAAAGGTAAGGTTACGAACCTAATGCCCTACGGTGCCTTTGTGCAGATCGAAGAGGGCGTCGAAGGTCTTATTCACGTCTCCGAACTCTCATGGACCAAGCGTATTGCCCGTCCGTCCGACGTTCTCGCGCTCGGGCAGGAAGTCGAGGCCATGGTGCTTGGCGTGAACAAGGACGAGCAAAAGATCTCTCTCGGCGTTCGCCAGCTCGAGCCCAATCCTTGGGACGAAATCGAACTCCGCTACATGATCGGCAAACAGGTCAAGGGCAAGGTCCGGAACATGACCGCCTATGGCGCCTTCGTTGAGCTTGAGGAAGGCATCGATGGGATGATCCACGTCTCCGACCTCTCGTGGACCCGCAAGATCAACCACCCGAGCGAGATGCTGAAGAAGGGTGACGATGTCGAAGCCGTGGTCATCGATATTGACAAGGCAAATCAGCGCATCAGCCTTGGCATCAAGCAACTCGACACCGATCCTTGGAAAGAGATCGAGGGCCGCTTCCGCATTGGCGACCTTGTCAAGGGAACCGTGAGCAAGCTCACGAACTTCGGTGCCTTCGTTCAGCTCCAAGACGACATCGATGGACTTGTGCACATCTCGCAGATCAGCGAGGACCGCATCGACAAGGTGAAGGATGTCCTCAAGGTCGGCCAAGAAGTCGAGGCCCGCGTGATCAAGGTGGACAAGGCCGAGCGTCGTATCGGTCTTTCGATCAAGGCCGCAAACTACGGCGAAGAGGCGTTGCGCAAGGAAGCCGAGGCGTTCGACACCCTGCGTCCCGGCGAAGACATGGTCGGTCTCGACCAAGCCTTCCAGTTCGCCGAGGAAGAGTTCCGCCCCGGTCAGGGCAAAAAGAAGTAACCGTTCGGTTTCACGAACAGGCGGCGGCCCCCAGCGGTCCGCCGCCTGTTTTGTTTGTGGCAGGCCTTTTGGCTATTTCCTCACGTTCCGCAGAAGGTCTGGTAGTTTCCGCGTCCGCCCGGCATTGGAGAGAGGAACTCTTCGGGAATGCCGGCTTGAAAGGGATTTCGAAGGATCTGCAAAAGCCTTTCGAACGGTCGCAGATCGTTCGTCTCACTGGCAGCCTTCAGGGCTTCCTCGACCTTGTGATTCCTTGGAATAACTTTGGGATTCGTCGCACGGAGGGCTTGCCTCAATTCAGAAGGTGAGAGGGGCTGGCGAGAGAGTCGATCCCGCCATCGCTCCGACCATTCGCTCGAAACGATATCGGTTCCACCCTCGTGGGCCTCAGCCAGTCCGGCAAAGGTGTTTGTCCAATCCAGTTCGGCTCTCTGCATGGCATCCAGCAGATCGTCGAGAAGCCGTGAGTCCTCGGCTTCTTCGCTCGCGATGAGCCCGACCTTTGCGCGAAGAACATGCCTCCATTGCTCCTCATACAACCTGCCGAATGCCTCAACAGTCGCGTTCGCGTAGGCAAGAGAAGCCTCTGGGTTCGGATCGAAGAGCGGCAACATGGCCTCGGCCAGCCGGGCGAGGTTCCACTGAGCAATGCGAGGTTGGTTTTGATAGGCGTAGCGACCGCGATGATCGATGGAGCTAAACACGGTGGCGGGATCGTAAACATCCATGAACGCGCACGGACCGTAATCGATCGTTTCGCCGGACAGAGCCATGTTGTCGGTATTCATGACGCCGTGAATGAATCCGAGTCCCTGCCAGCTGGCCACAAGTGCAGCTTGACGGCGGCAGATGGCTTCGAACAGAGCACGTGCAGGGTGGGAGGATTCCTCGACTTCCGGGTAATGCCGAACAATCGTGTAGCGGCAAATTGCCCTGAGATCCGCGGGGTCCCCCGACAATCCGGCCCATTCAAATGTTCCGACACGGATGTGACTTGCCGCCACTCGGGTCAGGACAGCGCCCGGCAGAGGCCTGTCACGGTAGACGGGTTCGCCCGTTGCCACCACAGCCAGACAGCGAGTCGTAGGCACGCCGAGGGCGGCCATCGCTTCACTGATGAGATACTCCCGCAGCATGGGCCCCACGGCGGCGCGTCCATCTCCTCGCCGGGAATACGGCGTGGGGCCGGCACCCTTCCATTGGATGTCGCGGCGCATGCCCTCAGGAGTGACCTGTTCGCCAAGCAAAATCGCGCGTCCGTCGCCAAGCGTCGTGAAATGGCCGAACTGGTGCCCCGCGTAGGCTTGGGCGATCGGGCGCGCGGAAGCGGGAACGGCATTGCCCGCCAACACAGCGACTCCCCCGGCGGACCGAAGAGAACAGGCGGTGAGACCAAGGACGGCAGCGAGCGGCTCATTCAAAGCCAGTAATCGCGGCGCCTGCACCGGCGTGGGCATCACTTCACTGAAGAAGATCTCGGGCAACGTCGCATAGGTCGCCTCCAACTTCCACCCTGCGTCAGCGCTCGAAGTCGCATTCATCCCGCAGGTATCGGCGAGGAAGCTTCGTGCTGCAACACTCCAGCGATCAGGTGCATGGAATTCGGAGCGTGCTTCGCGTCGCGAAAAAATCGGGCCGGCGGGATTCGAACCCACGACCTCTTGAACCCCATTCAAGCGCTCTACCAAGCTGAGCCACGGCCCGTTTGCGAAATGCGACTTTCGTCGCGGATTCCGGGAGGTTCAAGATTTTATTCCGCGAAGTTTGTTGCCGCTGAGGGTGGGGACGTTTAAAAAATCCTCTCACGATTTACTCATCGCATGCGCAAAAAGATCATCGCCGCCAACTGGAAAATGAACATGACTGTCGCTGAGACCGCCGGGTTTCTTGAAGACTTTCGTCGCGATGTCGAGGAGGTCCACGGGGTCGAGATTGTAATCGCTCCGCCGTTTACAGCCTTGGCCAAGCTGTCCGAGCTCCTCGGTGGCTCGCAGCGGATCCGGCTCGGCGCACAGAACATGTACTACGAGCGCTCCGGTGCCTACACGGGGGAGATCAGCCCGGCCATGTTGCGCGAACTCTTCGTCCGCTATGTCATCCTCGGCCACAGCGAGCGCCGCCAGCTCTTTGGCGAGACGGACGCGATCATTAACAAGAAAGTTCGGGCGGCCCTTGCGGCAGAGTTGAAGCCGATTGTCTGCGTCGGGGAAACTCTCGAAGAGCGCGATACCGGCAAGGAGAAACAAGTTCTCGAAACTCAGCTGAATGGCAGCCTTGCGGGTCTCACCTCCGAGGAACTCCTCGACGTCGTGATTGCGTATGAGCCGGTTTGGGCCATTGGGACGGGCCGCACGGCCTCCCCGGAGCAAGCTCAAGATGCCCACGCCCACACTCGTGCCGTGCTTGCCTCCCTGAGCGACGCAGCGACCGCCGACAAAATCCGCATCCAATACGGCGGTAGCGTCAAGCCGGCCAATGCCGAAACGCTCTTGGGTCAGCCGGATATCGACGGAGCCTTGGTGGGCGGGGCAAGTCTCGAACCGCGAGGTTTTGCGGAGATTGTGAAGGCTGCACAACCTCAGGATTGAATTCTGCCGTCCCAAGGCCGAGAGCTCGGCTCTTGCGGGTGAGAAAAAAAGGGGACACCCGCCGGCTCTCCCTTCCGGCGGGGCCCCTTCTTAAATGGCGTGCTCCCCGGTCTCTTCCGTCCGGATTCGGATGGCTTGCTCGATCGGGAGGACAAAAATTTTTCCGTCGCCGATCTTCCCTGTTTTGGCGGCAGCAGAGATCGCAGCGATGGTCTTGGCGAGGTTTTCGTCTGTGACGACGATCTCAAGCTTCATCTTGGGAAGAAAATCGACGGTGTATTCACTTCCGCGATAGATTTCGGTGTGCCCTTTCTGGCGGCCGAACCCCTTGACCTCGGAGGCGGTGAGGCCCTCGATTCCAATCTCCGCCAAAGCATCTTTGACGGATTCCAGTCGGAACGGCTTGATGATGGCTTCAATTTTCCTCATCAAGCGATTGCTCAGCACCTTCTATGCCAAAGGGTATGCTTTGCCCGCCAATACGGGTTTTTGCGCGTGACGTCCATATGCGGAACGCCGCATTCTCCCACCCCAGCCATGCCATCATTGCCCGGATTCCGCGATTTTTATCCAGAGGACTGTGCCCGACGCAACTACGTCACGTCCCGGTGGAGGGAGGTCGCGACGCGCTACGGATTCGTTGAGTATGACGGTCCCACTCTGGAGGCTGGGGAGCTTTACCGGAAAAAGAACGAGGAGGGGGCCGAAATCCTGGAGCAACTGTACGCGTTTACCGACCGCGGCGGTCGAGAGGTGGCGTTGCGGCCGGAGATGACACCGACTCTCGCTCGGATGGTGGCAGCCCGCGAAAAGCACTACCGCAAGCCGATGAAGTGGTTCTGTGTGTCGAACTTCTTCCGCCACGAACGCCAGCAAAAGGGGCGTTTGAGGGAGTTCCTGCAGTTTAATGCCGACATCGTCGGCGAAAACTCGCCTGAATCCGATGCCGAGATCATCGCACTGGTCATCGACTTGCTGCGGAGCTTTGGATTTTCTCGAGAACACTTTGTCGTCCGGCTCAGCGATCGGCGGGCCTGGATGCGTTTTCTTGCGGAACGCGGCTGCCCGGTTGAGGGGATTCCAGCCGTTCTTGGCTGCGCAGACAAACTTGAGCGGGACGATCCGGCGGCATTGAACACCAAACTTGCACCTTTCGGGCTCGATACTGTGGCGCTCAAGACATTTATCGCCGGGGGAAGCCCGGAAGCTTTCGCTCCACTGCTGACGCTATTGGAGGCAAGGGGCATGGGGGAATTTGTGGAGCCCGACCTCTCGATCGTGCGCGGGTTGGCGTATTACACGGGATTGGTCTTTGAGGTTTTCGATCGCTCGCGGAGCCTTCGGGCGCTCGCAGGGGGGGGGCGCTATGACAACCTCATTGCTGGCCTCAGCGACGGAGCGGTGGAGTTACCTGCGATCGGATTCGGGATGGGAGATGTGGTCCTCGGCCACTTGATCGATGAGGTGCCCGCAGCCGCTGGCCTGCGACCGCCGCTCTCTTCTTGCGACCTCTATGTCGTCGTAGCCGACGAGAACCGCCGGACGGAGGCCCTCACGATGACTCAGCTCGCCCGCGACTGCGGTTGGCGCACAGACGTTCCACTCCGCCCCTGCAAGGTCGGCAGGCAGTTTCAGGATGCCGAGCAGTCTGGCGCACGGTATGCCTTGGTCGTCGGGGCAGAATGGCCGGTGGTCCGATGGAAAAACCTTGCTGACCGTACGGAGCTCACACTCGACCAAAGCGCGCTTGCCGCGAGGTTGAAAACGGTCGAAACTCTCCGGCTCTCGTGATTCCAATGACTTATCGCAGCCACACTTGCAACGCCCTCCGACGCGCCGATGCCGGACGAACTGTCTCCCTTTGCGGATGGGTCGCTTCGCGCCGTGACCACGGCGGAGTAATCTTTATTGATCTTCGCGATCGGGAAGGAGTGACGCAGATTGTCTTCCGTCCCGAGGAATTTCCCGCCGTCGCCGAACAGGCGCACGGGCTCCGGGGCGAGGATGTCATCAGTGTTTCCGGTCGTGTCAGTCCGCGCCTCTCCGGCACAGAAAATCCGAAGTTGTCCACGGGAGACATCGAGGTCATCGCGGAGACGCTCACGATTTTGAACAAGGCAGATGTGCTGCCTTTCCAACTCGATGCCCATATCGCGAACGAAGACCTGCGGCTCGAGTACCGCTACTTGGATCTTCGTCGTCCGGAAATGGCGACGAACCTGAAACTCCGGCACCGCGTTTCGAAGGCGACCCGTGATTACCTCGATGAGCAGGGCTTTCTGGAAATCGAGACTCCGATTCTCTCGAATCCCACACCGGAGGGCGCGAGGGATTTTCTGGTTCCCTCCCGCCTGTCTCCCGGCTCTTTCTACGCGCTTCCGCAGGCTCCCCAGCAATACAAGCAACTCCTGCAGGTGGCCGGGGTGGAGAAGTATTTTCAGATCGCCCGCTGCTTCCGCGATGAAGATCTTCGCGCAGAGCGACAGCTGGAGTTCACACAGATCGATCTTGAAGCCTCGTTCACAACGGACGTCGAGATTCAGTCGCTCGTCGAGGGCCTGCTCGCTCGAATCTTCAAGGCTTCGCTCGGTGTCGATGTGGAGACTCCCTTTCCTCGCATGACATACCGGGATGCGATGGACCGCTTTGGCTCGGATAAACCTGACACACGCTTCGGACTGGAGATCGTTGACCTCGGCGACGTCTTTGCGGGCTCGGAATTCAAGGTCTTCCGTTCGGTGCTTGATGGCGGGGGAGTGATCCGCGCACTCAATGCCCGCGGAGCCTATGACCGCTTGTCGAAGGAACAACTGAAAAAGTGGGAGGAATGGGCGAAAACAGAGCTCGGAGCCAAAGGCCTTGCCTACATCAAGGTCTCCCCATCCGGCGACTGGGAGAGTCCGATTGTGAAGTTTTTTTCCGATGCCGAGAAAGCCGCTCTGGCATCGCACCTCGCGATGGCTCCTGGCGACGTCGTCTTTTTCGGGGCCGACACCCGCGACGCCGTTTGCGAAACGCTCGGCCGCGTGCGCCTGCGTTGTGCAGAGCTGCTCGAACTCACGAAGGACAGCAAGGCCCTCAACTTCCTCTGGGTTGTCGATTTCCCCCTGCTGGCCTTCTCGCCGGAGGACAACCGCTGGGTGGCAGTCCACCATCCGTTCACGCGCCCCAAGTCGGAGGATTTACCGCTCCTCGCAGAAGGAAGATACGCCGAGGTTCGGGCGGTGGCCTACGATGTCGTGCTGAACGGCGTGGAACTGGGTGGGGGATCAATCCGAATTCACGAACGTGACCTTCAGGCACGCTTGTTCGAGGTTCTTGGTGTTGACGCGGAGGAGCAGCAAGAAAAATTTGGACATTTGCTCAAGGCCTTCAGCTTCGGAGCCCCGCCGCATGGAGGGCTCGCGATTGGTCTCGACCGTCTTGTGATGCTGATTGCCGGAACGGACTCGATTCGCGACGTCATCGCCTTTCCAAAAAACAACCGCGGAGCGGACCTGCTCACCCAATCACCTGTCCGGGTGGAACCTCGGCAACTGCGGGACCTTTCGATCCAGACGACCATCCGCCCACAGGCGCCGAAGCCCGCGTAGAACAAGGTTAGAGGCGCGCGATCAGCAATTCGCGCTGGAACACAAGCTCCTTCGGCAGATGGCTGTAGAGTTTGATGAAGAGCTCGTCCTGAAGCATGAGCTCACGGTGCCACTCCGCCATATCAATCCGTTGAGCCTCCTCGAACCGCTCGCGGGATACATCGAGGCCCCTTACATCGATATCATCGTATTCCGGTGCCCACCCAATCGCGGTTTCCACGCCATGAGCCTCTCCCTCACAGCGGCCGACGATCCACTTCAACACCCGCATGTTGTCGCCGAATCCCGGCCAGAGAAACTTGCCCTCCGCGTCCTTTCGGAACCAGTTCACATGAAAAATACGGGGCGGGTACTTGGCAAGGCGTCGCATGCCCAGCCAATGCGCGAAGTAATCGCCCATGTTATAGCCACAGAATGGAAGCATCGCCATGGGGTCACGCCGAACCTGGCCGACCGCACCGGCCGCGGCCGCCGTTGTTTCCGATCCCACAGTGGCCCCAACGTAGACGCCGTGCACCCAGTTGAAAGACTGGATAATCAGCGGCATGGTCGAAGCGCGGCGACCGCCGAAAATCATCGCACTGACTGGGACCCCGAGCGGGCTTTCCCAGTCCGGATCGATGATCGGGCAGTTCCGCGCCGGGGCAGTAAACCGGCTGTTCGGATGGCTGGACGGGACGGGTTTTCCATCGGCATCCCGCAACGACGGCCACCAATCGCGGCCTCGCCAGTCGATGAGGTGCTCCGGAGGCTGCTCCGTCATCCCCTCCCACCAGACATCGCCCTCGTCGGTCAAGGCAACGTTCGTGAAAATCGTGTCGGAGCAGATCGAGTCCATCGCCATGGGATTGCTCGCATGCGACGTTCCCGGGGCAACTCCGAAGAAGCCTGCTTCTGGATTGATTGCGCGAAGGCGACCGTCCTCGCCCGGTTTGATCCAGGCGATATCGTCTCCGACACACGTGACCTCCCAGCCTTCCTCACGAAGAAGAGGCGGAGGAATGAGCATGGCGAAATTCGTCTTTCCGCAGGCGCTCGGGAAAGCGGCTGTAACGTAGGTTTTTCTGCCCTCGGGATCCCTGACTCCGAGGATGAGCATATGTTCGGCCATCCAGCCCTCATCCCGACCAATCACCGAGGCGATGCGCAGGGCGAAGCATTTTTTCCCCAACAAGGCATTGCCTCCGTAACCCGAGCCGTAGCTCATCACAAGGCGCTCCTCGGGGAAGTGGGTGATGTAGGTGTTCTCGGGATCGCAGGGCCAAGCCACATCGGCGGCGCCCTCCTTGAGAGGACACCCAACCGAGTGGAGGCATTTCACGAACGTTCCTGTCCGCTGGATCTCGCGGTAAACATCGGGGCTCACGCGAGTCATTATCCGCATGCTCGCCGCAACGTAGGGGCTGTCGGAGAGCTCGATGCCGTATTGCGCAATCGGCGAGCCAACCGGTCCCATCGAGAAAGGGATGACGTAAAGCGTGCGCCCTCGCATGCATCCCGAGAAAAGCTTCTTCAAGCGGACCTTCATGGCCTCGGGGGACTCCCAGTTGTTTGTGGGTCCCGCATCTTTGGGGGAAACCGAGCAGATAAATGTGCGCTGCTCGACACGGGCTACATCCCGCGGGTCGCTCCGGACCAGCAGACAGTTCGGGCGTTTCTCCGGGTTCAACCAAACCCCTGCTCCCGAAGCAACGATCAGATCGCGAAGGTGCTTCTCCTCGGCCGCAGACCCATCGCACCAGAAGATGGATTCCGGGCCAGCGACAGCAGCGAAATCTTCGACCCAGGAGGTCACAAGGGGGAGGTCCGGCCGGGAGCGGCCGAGTTCATGAATCATGGACTCAGCGTTTCCCGAGGAAGGCCCGGATGCAAGAGAAACGAGAAGCGTCTTGAGAACAGATGGCCAGAGGCGTAGGCTGCACCCGAATGATCGCCGAGCGAAACTTCGGGGGCGACCGGCCGCTGACTTGGGTCGGCACCTTCCCTGTCTATGTAAGCACGCTGTTGGCAGCTGCGCATGCTCTGACCATGGTAATCACGGGACTTGCCATGGGGGCCGGTGCCGAGCGGGCCATCCAGATGTTTGTGTTCTCCAGTGATGCTGTCCTGCGCTATGGAATGGTCTGGCAGACGGTGACATATGCCTTCGTTCACCAACCTCCCTATCTCCTCTTTCTTCTGGAGCTCTACCTTCTCGTGATGTTTGGTCGGGAGATCGAGCGCTTCTTGGGCAGGGCCGCTTTTGTGCAGCTCTACGCCGTGCTGCTGCTTCTTCCCCCTGTTGTCCTTTGTGCAACAGGGTTGCTTGGATACGCATCGATCTACTCCGGATCCGGCGCACTCCATTTCGGGGTCTTCGCGGCCTTCGCGGCCTTGTATCCGCGGGCGGAGATTTTCTTCTCGATCCAGGCCCGTTGGATTGTTCTGGCCTTTTTCGTGGTCAATGCTGTGCAGTGCATCGCTTTCAACGATTTCACTGCTCTCGGTGTGCTTGTTCTGGACTCGGCTGCGGGGGTATTGCTGGTGATGCACATGAGGGGTGGAGGCATCGCTCTTCCCCGATTCCGGCGGCGTCCGGTGCTGCGAGTGCTGAAAAAGACCTCCATTGCTCCACCCGAGCCCCAACGACCTTCCCAAGCTGCGGCACCCATCGGTATCGACGAGATTTTGGACAAGATTTCGAAGACCGGACTCTCGAGCCTGAGCCACGCCGAGCGCGAGGCGCTGGAAGCAGCAAGGGCGGAACTCCTGCAGAAAGAGAAGGGACGATGACTGAGACGCCCTCTCCCGAGCCCGCCCCAACCAGCCTTCTCAAGGACCCGTGCTACGTCAACGCCATGGTCCACTTTTATCGGGGCGAATTGGGGCGCATCATGATCTGGCGCCAGCGCCTTGATGTCACGACGACTTGGGCGATCACGAGCACGACAACCATCATCGGTGCGGCGTTTTCCTTCCGTGATATCCCGCACATCATCTTCTTTTTCAACCTCGCCCTTGTCTGGATCATGCTCTGGATCGAGTCCCGGCGCTACCGCTTCTACGACGCCTTCCGCGGTCGCGTGCGCATGTTGGAGTCCCATTTTCTCGTTCCCATGATTTCCCAAAAGGGAAACTTTCTCGACGGCGAGTGGCGACGCCTTGTCTGTGAAGACCTCATTCTGCCATCCTTCAAGATCAGCAAACTGGAGGCCCTCGGCAGACGTCTCAAGCGCAACTACGCTTTCATTTTTGCCATCATTCTCGTGGCATGGACGCTCAAGGTGATGATTCATGCACCGACTCCGATCCAATCGTTCCGCGCCTTCTACGATGCTTTGGCCGTGCACGAGCTTCCCGCATGGCTCGCAGCGGCGGTTTACTTCGGGACGATGATCGTCGTCACCTTGCTCGTCATTTACGTCAGCCGCACCTCAAGCGAGGAGGTGACGGAGTTCGAGAACGGAAACCGCTCATTGTGGAAGATCTGAACGGAGTATCCCATCTGAGGGAAATCGTGGCGCGTCTTCGGGCACCCGATGGTTGCCCGTGGGACAGGGAGCAAACACATGCCAGCCTCCGCGGAGCACTGATCGAGGAGTGCTACGAGGTGGTTGATGCCATCGAAAGTGCGGACGACGCGAATCTCCGCGAGGAACTCGGAGACCTCCTTCTCCACGTCGTCATGCACGCACGCATGGCCGAGGAGCGGAATGCTTTTACTCTCGAACAGGTTGCTGCCGAAGTGTGCGAAAAGATGATCCGGCGCCACCCCCATGTGTTCGGTGACGCGCTCGCACAAGATTCCGGGGAGGTTCTGCGGCAATGGGAACAGATCAAACGGCGCGAAAAGGGGGGTGATGCGGGCCTGATGGATCACCTTTCCAAGGCTCTCCCGGCACTCTTGCGGGCTCAGAACGCGCAGAAAAAAGCCGGAAGAGTTGGCCTTGACTGGCCTGCGATCGATCCCGTTTTCGAAAAGCTGGACGAAGAAGTCGCTGAACTCCGCTCGGCGCTCGCCTCGGGCGATTCGCGAGCTGTTGAGGACGAGGTGGGGGACCTCCTATTCACAGCAGTGAACATCGCGCGCAAGGCCGGTGTGGATGCCGAAACCACTTTGGCAGCCGCCACCTCGAAGTTCATCTCACGATTCCAGCAGGTCGAGGGACTGCTCCGCATGGAAGGACGCCGCATGGAAGATTGCTCCGCATCCGAACTCGATAGGCTTTGGGAGAAGGCGAAATCCCGATGAGGGTCGCCGTGCTGAATCCGGGAGGACGGGATCCCGAGCAGACCTTTCCGAACAGGGCTGCGACGCCTGAAGACGCCGGGCCGCACCCCCCGGTGAATTACCACGCCTATGCGGCCTGCTGCGCGGGCGGCTTTTTCCGGAGCGCGGCCTCCGTTCCATCCGACACCCGCCTTGTGCTCGTTCTCCTCCGCCAGCGCAATCTTCCGGGGGCTCTCCATGCCGTCCGGCGGCTGCGCGACTCCTCGGATGCTGCGATCTATGTTTCCCTCAAGGAATCTGGTGGCCACCAAGTTGCTGTCACACTGGCCGAAGGCAGACGCCACGCCGAGTTCTGCGCCGTGTGCGCCGAGGCGGATGGCGCTATCTCGAGCACCCAAGGGCTCGTTCCGCTCTATCGCGCATGCGGTGCGCGCCGTGTGGTTTTTGTTCCCACGCCTTATCCCCTCGATTCTGCAGCATGGGATTTCGGGCGGCCGATCGAGCAACGGAACGGGATTTTCGTCGGCACCAGAGAGTTCCGCGTTCCAAGCCGCAACCATCTCACGGCGGTTGTGTTGGCCAACGAGATGTCCTGTGAACTCTCCTGTCGTTTGACCGTTCTTTCCTGCGAAGGGAGACGGGAGCACCGTCTTCTGGAGCACCTGACCGAGGGAAACCCCCATGCCCAGATTGTCAGGGGGCCCACGCCTTACAGCACTTACCTCGCTCTCATGGCAACTCACCGGATCGTGTGGCAGTTGGATTCCAGCCAGGTCCCCGGTCAGGTCGCGGGGGATGCCCTGCTCTGCCGCATGCCCTGCGTGGGGGGCAACGGCGCTATCGACCGTCTGGCTTTTGGCGGAGGCGATTCCGCTCCCGAGACGGCGGCACGCCATGCACGCGCCCTGCTGAGGGACCCCAACGAATGGCGGATCACGGTCGAGGACTCCCAGGCTCGCGCCCGGTCGCTGCTTTCCTTTGAGACCGTGGCCGCCCAGTTGAAGGCGTTGGCTCCGGCTTGATTCCGACTCCTTCCCTGTTGCATGCTCCCCGAGTTCTGATGGCACGGTCTGCTTCTCCTCTGCGAATTCTTCTCCTTACCGCCAGCATGGGGGAGGGACACAACACGGCGGCGCGCAATGTCCGCGATGCTCTTCTCGCTTTGGCGCCGGGCTCCGAAGTCCAAACGGCCGACCCTTACACGCGCACGAACCCCGTTGTGAACCGTCTCATGCAGCGTGGCTACACCACCGCTATCAACAACTATCCCCGTGCGTGGAAAGTCGTCTTCGAGATCTTGAGTCGAAGGGGAGTGGTTGAGGGTATGGGACCGATGCTGGCCGAACTTACCACAGCGGTGCGGGACATGATCCGGGACTTCCAGCCAGATCTCATTGCCTCCACATACCCGGTCTTTTCTTTTTTGATGGCCAAAATCCGGCGCAAAACACCGGACGTTGTCGTGCCATTCTATACCATCATCACGGACTCAACCCAGATCAACTCAGCATGGTATCGGTGCCCTTGCGATGGTTCCATCGTCGCTGACGAGGCCACGGCGGAGGTGCTGGCGGCAGATGGCGTGCCGCGAGAACGCATCCACGTCCTCGGATTTCCTGTAGGGCTGCCTTTTGAAGAAATTCATCCCATGCCCGCGCCGGAAAACGGCGTTTGGAAAGTTGTGTTTTTCCCCGGCGGCACTCCACAGAGGGCTGTGGAAACCGTGAGACGTCTGGAACGCGTCAACGGTGTCTCCGTGACGGTCATCACCGGAAAACGGACTTCTACCCACAAGGCTTTGCAGGCGGCTGGTCTGCCATGCAGCGGGCGCTTGCATGGATGGGTGGAGGACATGCCGAACATCATGGCCAGCCATCACGTCTTCATCGGCAAGGCCGGCGGGGCCACCGTACAGGAAGCCATCGCTGCGCAGATTCCCTTCGTGGTGAGTCATGTTGTTCCCGGCCAGGAAGAAGGGAACATCGAACTCATTCAGCGCACCGGAATCGGAGCCCTCGGTTCGGCGTCTCCGCAGGAGCCGGGACACATCCTCGAAGGAGCCATGGCAAATGAAGGTCTCGTTTGGAAAGCCTGGCGCAAGAACCTCGAGAAACTGCGTCGACCATCCGCAGCCAAAGCCATCGCGGCATTCCTGATCGAACGCGCAGAGGAGCGCTAGTCAGGCAACTCCACGAGGGCGATCTGGCCGCGTTCTCTGAGAATGATGCGTTTGTGGCCTTCGTGCTCTGTCAGCTCTCCCTCCACTCTGACAGTACGTCCCTCCCACTTGTGGGCGTCTGGAAAACGGGGACGTGTCTCGGACATCACCACGGCCTTCAAGACCTCGTCGGGATACCTGCCCCCGAAGTTCAAAAACAAAGTTCCCGAGCTCTTGATTTCGACCTGAGTGATGACATCAACAAACGCCACCTTACTCCCGAGCTTTGACTGCGCGGCATCCGCAGCCCCCTGAGAAGAAGGCACGCCGGCAAACATGCCATGCATTCCCAGCAGCAGGACCACAAACACCCCGCGAGCAGACCCCTTCATGCAGGCGCCTTTATCACCGGGGAAAAACACCTTCAAGGCAATTCCGCCGAGGCTCGCGCCCGAGCGGCTTCTGAGGGAGACACCGAAGAGGGAACTCCTGCCATCTCCTGACGGATGTAGTTGGCGACGGCGGCGAGTTCCTCGTCCGTGAGATAGGCTTGCGAAGGCATAACCCCATTTGCCAGTTTGCCCTCGATCAGGCTTTTTCCCCTCTGCCCTTCGAGGAGCACGCGAAGGAGGGCCTCTGGTGTGCCCTTCACGATGGAGGACGTCCGGAGAGACGGGTTGAAGGCGTCCCCCGACCCGTCGTAATGACATTGAGCGCAGGCCATCTCATACACTTCAGCCCCGCTAACCTGAGAGATCTCGGCGGCCGGGCGTGAGCAGGCCGCCAGCAAAACGAACGCAACAAGCCAGAGGGCCACTTGCGTGAAGCCGAAGCTGTGCTTACCGTGCGCGCGTGAAACGCGGCCTCCTCCTTCCCTTGTTCCTCGGACTTTGCTGTAACTTATCAACAGTTTTTTCCTCCTCAGCGTCGGAATCCATCGCGTCGGAGAAGCAGAAGTTCAAGGTGGAAGTGATGGCGGATGGACTCCGGAATCCCTGGGGCATGGTGAGATTGCCGGATGCAAGGCTACTCGTCACCGAGCGCAGCGGGTCCCTGCGGATTATCACCTCCTCGGGACTGCTCCCTGAACCGGTCGGAGGTCTTCCCGCCGTTTTCGCAAATGGGCAGGGGGGGCTTTTGGACATCGAACTGCACCCCGATTACGAGAAGAACGGCTGGATTTATCTCGCGTATTCCGACCCGCAGGGTGAGACGAGCCTCACGAAAATCATCCGCGGGCGGCTCAAGGAGGGAGAACTTGTCGACCAAGAGACAATCTTCGAAGCACCCCGGGATGAGTACACTAAAGGCCGCAATCACTTTGGCTGTCGCCTCGTTTTCGACGGCAAGGGCCATCTTTTCTTTTCGATTGGCGACCGCGGCGACATGAAAAATGGGCAATCCCTTGATAATGTGAAGGGCAAGGTGCTTCGCATTCGGGATGATGGCTCCATCCCGACAGATAACCCGTTCCAAACGCCAGCGGCACGCGCCATATGGTCCTATGGCAACCGCAACGCTCAGGGACTTGCGATCCATCCTGTCACGGGCGAACTCTGGGAAACCGAGCACGGTCCCCGCGGGGGCGATGAACTGAACATTATCCAACGCGGCCGGAACTACGGCTGGCCGGCGATCACTTACGGAATCAACTACAATGGAACGCCCATCACGGACAAAACGGAGGCCCCGGGGATGGAGCAGCCGGTTTTTCAGTGGACCCCCTCCATCGGTATTTGCGGAATGGATTTTTATGCAGGCGGCAAGTTTCCTGCGTGGAAAAACAACCTCTTCATCTCCGCGCTGCGCGATCAGAAACTACTGCGTCTTGAGATCGACGAGAAGACCGACCGCGTGTTGCACCAAGAGGCCTTGCTTGAACGGACAGGAAGAATTCGTGATGTGAGGTGCTTCGACGATGGGTTTGTCTACGTTGTCTACGATGAGCCTGGTAAAGTGATCCGACTCGTTCCCTCAGATGCCTGACGACGTCCGGTGGGAACTGAAGGAACTCCACCACAGTGCCTTGTGCCGTTACCGGGGAGGTGCCAGGGATGCGCGGTCTCTATTTGAGGCAGCAGCGGAAAAGGAACGCCTCCGGCGCCTTGGTCTTGGCGCACAAGTCGTCTTCGATTTTATCGAGGACTTTGCGACCGCAGGGGCCCCCACGGTCGAGGACTTTGTCGAGGCAGCAGTCCTTCGCGTGGAATGGTTTCAAAGTTCCCTGACGGCGGTTCCCCCGCCGATTCCCGCACGCGAAGCCGTTGCGCACGGAATCCGGTGGCTGCCCAGAATCACAGCCAAAGCGCGTCGGTTCCTCACGGGAACGCTTCCGGAGGATCTGATGTTCGGCTGCGGAGGCGATCGCGCTTTTCTCCAGGCACATGGCCTGAGCATCGGGCGCTTTTTGGCTGCCGTGAGTGCAACGCCGGATGACAATGTCGTCTTCGCATGGGTAGCCTCGGCAAAGCGCTAGGGCTTCCGGGCGAGAAGCGCCAACCGCACCCACCACCACACGATCTTTCCATCCTCCTCCTGCAAGGAGAAAGCTTCCACGGCCTCCTGAGGTGCCGTGGCAATCAGATTCCGGACAGTCTGGCGATTCTCGCTGGATGTTGCAGCCGTTGCGAAGTACCACTCCAAGTCAGGTTGTTTGAAGGGTGTCAGGGTGACCTGCTCGACAACCAACCCCGCACTCGCGCACAAATCCTTCCACTCTGCCGGCGGAAGAAATCGGGCATGGCTTGGGTCGCGCAGGCGTTCGATCTGGTGAATCCATCGCTCCGCAACGGGGGCATGGTCCGGCACCGACCCATCGATGAGAAGGAAGTGTCCGCCCGCGCGCAGGACACGTGCCGCTTCGCTGACGAATGAGGCTGGCGAACTGAAGTGGTGTGCCGCGACACGGCATGTCACGAGATCGAATGATCCATCGGAGTAAGGCAGTTCTTCCGCCGTGTGGCGGTTTGTCGTTACCGCCACCCCGGATTCAGCGGCCAGGCTTCCGCACTCCGCCAGCATCCCGGGGGCGACGTCCGACGCAGTGACAGACCATCCCGCCTTTGCAAGAAAGATCGCGGTGTGACCACCCCCTGTGGCTATGTCGAGGGCGGTTCCTTTCTCCGGCAGTACGGCTTCGAGAATGTCAGCGACATCGGCTGTGTCGGAGAGGATGTGGGAGCGCCCGTAGCGGGAACTCTGTTTGTCGAACTGCGCGCAGGCCGCGCTCTGAGTCGGATCGAGAGACTTCATGATCACGGAAGAGAGTAAGCCGGTACCGAATCGAACGCGAGAAGATCAGGCTTCCTTCCAACACGCGGAGAGAGCAAGGGTGGGGGATGAACGATTATGATTTTGTCGTCATAGGAGGAGGGAGTGCAGGCTACGCCGGAGCCCGGACGGCTGCCGCTCTGGGACTTCGCACGGCGGTCGTGGAGGGTGGGACAGACTTGGGCGGGCTTTGCATCCTCAGGGGTTGCATGCCGAGCAAGGCACTTTTGGAGTCGGCAACCCGCTTCCGGGCAATGCGGCGGTGTCATGAATTCGGTCTGCATGCAAGCTCGCTCGCCGTCGACCTGTCACAGGTTCTGGAGCGCAAGAACCGATTGGTGGAGGAATTTGCGGATTATCGGGTTCAACAGTTGACGGCAGGGAACTTCGATCTGATTCGCGGCATTGCGCACTTTCGGGATTCACACAACTTGGATGTCCGGATAGCAGACGGCAGCCGAAGATCGGTATCCTCTTCAGCGTTCCTTGTTGCCTCCGGCTCGGAGATCTCAGTTCCCGCCATTGCGGGCCTCGCGGAATGCCACTGTCCCACGAGTGATGACATGCTGCGAGCGAGTGAGCTTCCCCGGTCTCTCCTGATTCTCGGCGGAGGCCCGGTTGCACTTGAGATGGCCTCCTATGCTGCTGCGTTCGGTTCCTCCGTCACCCTCATTCAGCGGGGCCCCCAACTTCTGACCGGCTCTGACTTCGAGGCCGCGAAAGCTCTCGAGGAGGGCCTCCAGAAAGAGGGAATTGCCGTCTGGACTGGAACAAGTCTCAAAGAGATTCGTCGATCTCAAGATGGACGGATCATCGTGCGGTTTCACGCCGGGGACCGAGAACACACTCTGGAAGCGGAGGAATGCCTGAACGCTCTGGGTCGCAGGCCCTGCCTCTCTTGGACGGGAAACCTTCCCTTTTCCGTCGATCCCGCAGGCAGAATCAAGGTGTCGACGACCCAGCAAACCGACTATCCCCACATTTTTGCAGCAGGGGATGTGTGTGGTCCGCTCGAGGTCGTCCACTCTGCAATCCAACAGGGAGAGATCTCGGCGCGGAATGCCGCGCGTCTTTCTGGGCTGTTCACAGGTCCGCTCGAAGAGATGAACTATCGCTTGCGACTCTTTGCGTGTTTTTCATTTCCCCAGTATGCTGCCGTCGGTGCGACTGAGGCTGAGCTTCTTGCCACAGGCCGACTGGTCCGCAGCGCAGCCTACCCGTTTAACGACCACGGAAAATCCCTCATCATGGGAGAAACTGCCGGATTCGTAAAACTCACCTGCGATCGCCAATCGGGGGAAATTCTCGGCGGGTGCGTGGTCGGCCCGGAAGCATCGGAACTCATCCATGAGGTAGTCGTTGCGATGAGATATTCCGCAAAAGTGCAGGATTTTGCGGTAATCCCGCACTACCACCCGACGCTCTCGGAAATCTGGACCTATCCCGCGGAGGAACTTGCCAACGCAAGGGATTGACCTCCGGCAAGCGGGAGATACCCTGATATACATCGCCTTATGAATCTGAACAGTCTCACTCCGTTCTCCTCCGAATCCTCCTCAAGTGTCTCCTCCGCCAAAAACATTCTCGCCTCGGATGTCGAAATCACCGGCACTTTGAAATTTGAGAATGAACTAATCTTTGACGGGAAACTTGATGGGGAAATCCTTTCTGAGGGAGTGCTGACGCTCGGGAAAAACGCTCATGTCAAAGGCGAGATCAAGACCAAGGCTGTGACCGTTCACGGAACAGTAAACGGAAACATCTCGGTTTCGGAGCGGTGCGAACTCAAGGCAAGTTCGCAACTCACAGGCGACCTCAAAGCGATGCGAATCGTTATTGAAGAGGGAGCCACATTCATCGGCAAGTCCGAAGTCACGCCCTCGAAGACTGCCCTGACCCGCACCCAAACCCAAGGAGAGTCGGCACGCGCAACCCGCCCGGCCAGCCCGTCGGACAGCTCTGCGGCATCCTAAGGCAGCCCCGTCGGCGCGTACTGCCCGAGAGATATGGCCTTGCCGGTTTCCAAGTCACCTTTCCGGTGTCCGAAATGCGGCTTCGTTCAGCTCGAGCCTCCACACTTGATCTCCACTTGCTGCCGGGGATGTGGAGCTTTTTACGAAGTTCCCCGCCCGGGAGCTAAGCCACGACCCGCCTGCCTTCCTTCGATTCGCTTCGCAAGCGGGAGCCGGGGGAAGCCCACACGGGCTGTTTACTGCCACCGCTGTGGAACAACGCACGCCGTGGTTTCGCTGGCGCGAACGACCATTTGCCCCGGTTGTCAGATCCCCATCGAATTGGTGGACCTTGAGTTCGATACGTCGTGCTCGCGGGCTGTGGATACCAGGGGGCATTTGCTGGTTGGTGCTTCGGCCCATCTTTCCCATTCCTGGCTCGTGTGCGGAAGTTGCCGAATCGAGGGCAGGGTTTCGGGTCCGCTGCGAGCAGAAGGGGAAGTCGTTCTGGCTTCGCGGAGCGACATGACTTGCCAGATTTTCTCACCCCGGGTCGTGGTGGACCGAACGCACCGAGGCAGTATCCATCCGGAGATCGACACGGATGAACTGGTCATTCGAGGCCATTTACAAGCTGCGATCCGATGCCGCGGAAGGGTGCACATCACGAGGTCGGGCGTCTTCAACGGAACTCTGGTTGCGCGGTCCGTCTCCGTTGACCGGGGTGGAAGATTGACTGCGGAATGTCGAATCGAAGTCAGTGCCTCGTTACAGACACGCCAACGCAATCAGGTGTCTTCGAAAAGGACGTTTGGTCCACTGTCTCCCTCACAATTGAGTCCGCATCCGGCCTGACGCCACAGCATGAGGAGAGCACACGACCACATACGGCTCACCGTGCATCTATTATACATTACATATA
>CAZKHB010000031.1:0-30651 GCA_964552635.1 uncultured Chthoniobacterales bacterium | reverse complement strand
GCAGCTCACCGAAATGGATTGCTCCGGCATGATCTTCCGGCCCGGTGGAGGGACGAGAACCCGGAGAGGGCTTGAGCACCCGCTCGCCGGAGCCGAGTCCTCGCGAGTGAGGCGAGGCCACCACGGTAGGGGGTGCACGGCGCAACCCCTGCCTCACCGGTCCTCCGAACTCCCCCTCTCTCCCAAGCGGAAACACGGGGTGTTTCTGATTGCAACCGGTCGCGATTGTGCTAGGAGTGCGAGTCGAAACCGAAGCGGGACAGCGACTGCATGGCTCTGGGGGGTTCTGGCGCAGGGGAGACGCAGCGCCGGTGACTTGCCAAAAAGCACGGATTGCAGCCCGGTCGCTGCAAGCCTATTCTTTCACTACCAGTATTTTGGACACGCGATACATGATGAACGATCCGCAACGCGGCGGGGGACTTCGCCCCGCGCAGGGCGTGCCATCTCGTTTTGCAGGCCGCGAGTCGGTGACACGGGGAATGCAGGACTACCCTCCGGTGCAGCCTGCAAGCGGCGCTCGGACGGCAGGGTTCGGCGGACGCCCCGCAGGGCGGCGTCTGATCATTACGGCGACCGCGAAAGGCGGTGTGGGCAAAACATTTTTTCTCATCAATCTGTCGGACTGGCTCGCGGAGAAGAACGTGCGGTCCATCGCCTTCGACACGGATTGGGCCAGCGGGACACTCACCCGGTTCCAACCCGAATCGCGCTTCGTCTCGGTTGAGCAAGGGGAGGGCTTTCAAGAAATCCTTCAGGCTTTTGAGGATGTCGATCTTGTGCTGGTGGATGGCTCGTCGGCCGCCATCCCGGAATTGCTCGAGTGGCTCGAAGCCGCGCACCTCACCCGCGAAGGGGGCGGGGATGTGGGTGTGACTTTGGCCGTGATGGTCGAAGAGGACAAGGACACGGTCTTCCAAGCCGGCGAACTCTGCCGCCGATTCGGCGCGAACGTCGATTGGCTTGCCGTGCGGACCCTCAAGACCGGGCCGGCGACGGAAATCTACGATGGGAGCAAGACGAGGCAGGAACTCCTCAGGCTGGGTGCCGGGGAGATCACCGTTCCACGACTGCCTTGGAATCTCCTCAGTATCATGCAGCGCACCAGCAAATCGCTCTCGGGCATGATGCAGGACAAATCCCTCTCGCTCCTTGAGCGGCACAGGCTCCGTTCCTATCAGGAGAAACTTTTCGAGCAGTTCGAGGCGGTCGAGTCGGTCGTCCTCCCGCGCTTGAATCCCCGTGTCGGCGTGGGCGGGGCGTTCGGCGCCGGCAAGGGAACCGTGCGTCCCCGGATCGCCCCGGAGGAAGTATGACCGGGAGTCGGCCTCTTGCCTCCGGTACGGGCGGGTTCGCCGCGACCGTCCGAAACAAACGCCTCATCCTTGTCGCCATCGACAAAGGAGGTGTGGGGAAATCGTTCTTCTGCGTGCGTTTGATCGAGTGGCTCCAGGAAGCGAACTGGCCGTTCATTGCTTTCGATCCGGACTACAACAACAGCACGCTCACACGGTTCTATCCGGAAGCCCAGTTTCTCAATATCGGCCACAGCGAGAATCTCGACCTCATCGTCGAGGCACTCGATACCACCGACATCGTCCTTGTGGATGGCGTCGGTGCCCAGCAACGCATCTTCATGGATTGGATGGAGGAAACCGACCTCCTCAAGGTCAAACAGAGCCTTGGGCTGTCGGTAACGCTGGTTCTGATCATCGAGGAAGACAAGGACACCGTTTTCCAGGCCGGTGAGGTGGCCCGGCGTGTCGGCAGCCAGGCGGAGTGGCTCGTGGTGAAGAACTACAAGCAAAGCCACAGTCTGCGCATCTACCAAAACAGCCGTGCAAGGGAGGAGTTGCTCCGCGTCGGCGCGCGGGAGATTGAGCTGGAGAAGCTGCCCGAGCACCTTACCACATCCTTGCAGATGAACTCTTGGACGATTCCCCAAGCCCTTGCATCGGGAACAATGAACGTGCTCGACCGCCAGCGTCTTGTTGAGTATAGCCGGGGCTTGCACAGGCAGCTCAACGCCGCCCAATCCCTTTTGCTTCCATGAACGAGAATCCCGAGATCCGCGCCAAAGTCCTGGAATGGCAGCGTCGCCACAACATTCAGGACAACGACCCGGCGCTCGCATTGATCGAGCTTCTCGACGTCTATTACCGTCAGCCTGTCGTTGTGCAGGCTGCCGCTGCGGACGGGAAAGGGGCCGTGCCGGCGATCAATCCGGAGGCGATTTCCGATGCCGTCCGTTCGGCACTCACGCCCGCGATCGAACGTCTCGGATTCCAGATGCGTGAGATCGAATTGAAGGAACGTCCGGGCGGCGGGCCTTCGCTATCTGTCGAGGCGATTGCCGAGCAGGTGCGTGCAGCGATCCAACCCGGGCTCGACCGTGTGGCCGCGAGCGCGGCGGAGGCCGGCAAGGTGCAGGCGGCACCGATCAGCGCGGACGTGCTCTCGGAGGCGATCCGCACCTCGCTTTTGCCCTCGCTGGACCGCGTGACCTTCCAACTGCAGGAGCTGCAGAAGCGCATGGAGTCGACGAATGTGGAGGAATCCGTGAAGCGCATCGAGGGATTCCACGACAACATCGATTACTGCACGAAGAAACTCGACGTGGTCAAAAAAGAGGCCGACACGCTCGTGCTCAAGCTTGAGAAGGCCAGCGCGGAGATCAAACCGATCACCCGCGGGGCCGTGGTCATGCTCATGCTCGTGACGGGTGTGGTCGGCTACGTGCTCGCGGTCATCCTCCGGTGAGCCGGCACGTTTCCAGCCCGAAGAGCATTTGCCTGCCGGGCCTTTGCTCGCCGCCGCTGGCATGAAATTCCCGACCTTCAAGTTCGAGGCACACCACCGCCCCTATCTGGCGGTTTTCCTGGGGCTCGCCTTTCTCGCCGTGATGATCCTCTGCGCGTCGAGCATCACGACGCGCACCCAGATCTCCGTCGCCGGGGTCGCGCTGGTCGTCTTTCTCATCCTGCGGCAGTTCAATGACAACGAGACCGTGCGCGTGATCTTCCTGATCATCGCGTCGTTCCTCTCTGTCGATTACTTCTACTGGCGGACATTCAGCACGCTCACTTATCACGATCCGCTGAGTTTCTTTTTCGCGCTGCTGCTCTACTTCGCGGAGCTTTACGGCTTCATTGTTTACATCCTGAGCGTGTTCGTGAATATCGATCCGCTCGACCGCAAGCCGGTGGATTTGCCGGAAGACAAATCCCTCTGGCCCACGGTGGACGTGATGATCCCCACCTACAACGAGGAGCCCGATCTTTTGGAGGTCACGCTTCTTTCGGCGATGGACATCGAGTATCCCAAGGACAAGCTGAAGGTGTATCTCTTGGACGACGGCGGGACCGACCAACGCTGCCACTCCGAAGACCCCGAATTCGCCGCATCGGCGCGCCGACGCCGCCTCCAACTCCAGGCCTTGTGCGAGCGCTGGGGGGCACACTATGTCACCCGTGAACGCAATGTCGGATCAAAGGCTGGCAACATCAACAACGGACTCCTCCACAGCTCGGGCGAACTGGTCGTGATCTTCGACGCCGACCACGCGCCAACGAAAGACTTCCTCCTGAATACCGTCGGATGGTTCCTCAAGGACCCCCGCATGTTCCTTGTCCAGACCCCGCACTTCTTTGTAAATCCGGATCCGATCGAGAAGAACCTCCAGACCTTCCAGACGATGCCGAGCGAGAACGAGATGTTCTACAAAGTCATCCAGCGCGGCCTCGACTACTGGAACTCCGCGTTTTTCTGCGGCTCGGCGGCGGTACTTCGGCGGAAATGCCTGCGCGAGACGGGCGGCATCGCGGGAGACACGATCACCGAGGACGCCGAGACGGCGCTCACCCTGCATGCGCGCGGATACAACAGCGCCTACATCGCGCGCCCCATGATCTCGGGTCTTTCGCCCGAGACGCTCACGAGTTTCATCGGCCAGCGCATCCGGTGGGCACAGGGCATGGTGCAGATCTTCCTCCTCAAGAATCCTCTTCTCATTCCGGGACTGTCCCTTCCCCAGAGGCTCTGCTACTTCAGCAGTTGCTTCTTCTGGTTTTTCGCCTACGCCCGCATCGTCTTCATCCTGGCGCCGCTTTGCTTCCTGCTCTTCGGCCTCAAGATCTACGATGCGAACTTCATCGATTTTGCCGCCTTCGCGGTGCCGCACCTGATCGCCGTGTTCATGGTTTCGGATTTCCTCTTCGGGCGGGTGAGGTGGTCGTTTGTTTCGGAGCTCTACGAGCTCATTCAGTCGGTCTACACACTGCCGGCGATTGGCAAGGTGTTCATGAATCCGCGTGCCCCGACCTTCAAGGTCACAGCCAAGGGGGAGACCTTGGGCGAAGACTACATCAGTCCGCTGGCCAAGCCGTTCTACGTCTTCCTGATTCTGAACACGATCGCGTTGCTCTTCGGTATCGGGCGACTCTTCATCACGCCCGAAGACAGCTTCCCGACGGGCGTCACGATGTTATGGGCGGTCTTCAACATCTTCATCCTTCTGGCTGCGATGGGCACCCTGTTCGAGCGCAGGCAAAGGCGGGCCACGCCACGGATGCCGACCAAGTTGGACGCCAAAATCCGGCTCGGCACGAAGCTTTACAAGGCAGAGGTGAAGGATTTCTCCGTGCAAGGTTGCGGGTTGGTGCTCGATCCGGCCTTCGAGTCGCTCTTTGTTGAGGGCGCGGAGCTGGAGTTCCGCCTCGAGGATGATGCGCGATTCGAGAAGCAGTGCCTGCATCTTCTCGTCAGGAATTCCCGCCGCGAGATCGGCGCTTTGTTTGTGGGTTGCAGCTTTGAGCACCGCTCTCTTGAGGAAATGCGGCTCAAGGTCGAGCTTGTGAACGGCAACAGCCAGAGGTGGATCGATTTTCAGACCAGTCGCGAGCGGCGCGTGGGGGTCATTCGCAGTGCCATCTTCCTGCTCACCATCGGTATCCGGTATTCGCTCCAGCATTTCGGCCATGTGATGCTTGTCTCGAACGCCAAACGCAGCGGAAAACCCTTCCAAGCAAGCACGCAATCTGTTTGAAAACATGAAATCTATGTCCCGATATCTTTTTCCTGTGCGAACGCTATCGGTTGCAGTCGCAGCGATGGCGTTCGTCCTGACGCCCCTTCTCGCGCAGCAGGGGCGCGTGCCGGTGATCCCGAATACCCCCGTGGTGCAGGGGCAGGCCACCGCGACCACCGTGCCCACGGCACCCGCGGCGTCCGCGCCGGTGGCGGCGCCGACCCCGGATCCGGTTCCCCGCTCGCAGACCCAGCGTCTGCCTCTTCGCCGGCTCATCGCCTTGGATGCCCCGATCCTTATGCGCAATGCCTCGAGCACCTACACGGTGTTTGTCCCCCAGAGCGCGCGTTTCCAGCCCAAGAATTATTCGCTGCGTCTCAAGTTCACCAACTCGATCGCCCTGCTGACCGAGCGCTCGGTTCTGCGCGTCGTCCTCAACGATATCATCGTCGCCCAATTCTATCTCGACCGGAACAAGCCGTTCAACGAGGCAGACATCGAGGTCCCCCTGGCGCTGGTCAAGATCGGATTCAACAGGCTCCAGTTCATCGTCGCCCAGCACTACACCTACAAGTGCGAGGACCCCTCTGCACCGGAGCTCTACACCGAGATCGATCCCGACCGTTCCTACCTCGAGCAAACCGGGGAATGGAAGGCGATTCCCGAGCGACTTTCTTACATCCGCTGGTGGATCGATGAGAAACTCTGGGTGCCGTATCAATTCAACATCTGCATGCCATCCTCCGCCTCGCCGCGGGACTTGCACCTCGCCTGGGGCTCGATCGTCACGCAGGGCATCGCTTTGGCGGTGAACAACCAGCCCTTCCGGGTCTTCACAGCAACGGCCCTCCGTCCCGGAATGGACAACGTCGTGATCGGGACGATGAATGAACTCTCACCTTTCCTTTCGGCGACCGAAGCGGCTTCGATTAACGGAAGCTTCCTGGCAATGAAGTCCCTGCCGGGGGATCCCACCCACTGCATGATCATCGTCAGCGGCCGTAACGATCAAGAGGTCGGCCAGACCGCACTTGCGCTGGGGATGGTGAATTTCCCGCTGCCCGACTCGAAGTACGCGGTTGTGGACAAGATGAGTCTTCCGGCTGCCCCCGCCTATGTGCGCAACGCGCCGATCCAGACACCGGGCATCTACAGCTTCCGGCAGCTCGGATACAAAACCGAGACGATCAAGGGCTGGAATACGGGCACGTACCGTCTGCAGGTCTACATGCCGGGTGACATCTCCCGCGATGATCTCAGCAACGCGGAGTTGCGTCTCCACTTCGTTTACGGAGCAGGCCTCCGTCGCGACTCCGTCCTCAACGTCTTCATTAACGGCCAGTTTCAGACGGCCATCCGGCTCCGCGATCAGGAGGGCGCGCTCCACAGCGACCATCGTCTCTACCTGCCGATGCAGGCTTTCCAGCCGGGCCGCAACGATGTCGAGCTTGCGCCCCGCATGGTGCCTTTGTTCTCGAACCAGTGCGAGATCCTGCAGGATGAGAATCTGCAGTTCACACTTTACGATGATTCGGAGTTCGTTTTCCCGAAGGCGCTGCGCAAAGCCCGCCTCCCGAACCTCGGCGTCTTCTCGCAGACGGCATTCCCGTTCTCCGCCCCTCCCGACGGATCCGAGACAGCGGTGTACGTGGCCGGTAGCGATCCCGAGACAATTTGTGCCGCATGGACACTGCTCGGGAAAATGGCTCAGATTTCCGGGGCGCTTCTCCACCGTTCCGAGATTTCTCTCACCATGCCGCGCAGCAAGAAGAGTCTCCTGGTTGTGGGTCCGCGCGATCAGATCCCCAACGAGGTGGTGGCCAAGGCTCCTGTTTCTCCGCTCCAAACCGGGCGTATGCGCTACGTCGTCAGCGTGAGCCCGAAGCCCGAGAAGTTCGCCGCTTCGCCGATGGAGGAGTTTCTGCAAAAGTTCCGCGGTTTGCCCGGGGAGCGGGGGGAGCCCGAGCCGCCGGCCACTGCGGATCTCGATATCACCGCCGACCTCATCGATGACATCGTCATGACACAGTTTGAATCGCCTTTGCATACCGGGTATCCGGTAACTCTCGTCACGGCCTGGGATGCGGGGAATCTTCTGGCTGGCATGAACATGCTGCAGGAGCGGGATTTCTGGGACAACCTTTCGGGTGACCTTGCGGTCTGGAACACCAACCCCGACTCCTTGGCCGTTGCCAAAGTCGGCGGGGACTTCATTTACAAGGCGACGAATGTCGTTACGAGGCTGTCGAGCCGGGTTGACCAACAGCCTTGGTTCTTCGCTGTCGGGGTGTTGATCGTGCTCATCCTGCTCGGCCTCGGGGTTCGCACGTTCCTCCGGAAGCGGGAGAATCCGAACGCCTGAGCATGCGCCGGAGAAGGGTGCTGGTTGCGGCCGTTCTCATCCTCTTCGGGATCGCCGCGCTCGTCCTTGTGTTCCGCTCCGCACCTGCCCCGGGCCATCTTCCCTATGCGGAGTGGCGGATGTTCAAAGATCGCTTCATCACGAAAGACGGGCGCGTCGTGGACACAGGAAACGGAAACATCACGCACAGTGAGGGGCAGGGTTACGGAATGCTTTTCGCGGAGGCGGCCGGGGATCGGCGGACCTTCGACCTTCTTTGGGATTGGACGCGCGAGCATCTGCAAACCCGGCCCGATGACCGTCTCCTTTCGTGGCTCTGGAAGGAAACACCCGAAGGCGGCGCCGTGGCCGACCCCAATAATGCCAGCGATGGGGAAATTCTCGTGGCGTGGGCACTTGTGCGTGCCTCCGAGCGCTGGGGAAGTTTCGCCTATCAACGGGCGGCCGCCGAGTTGCTCATCGAACTGCGCAGGCTGTGTGTGGTTCCCACGCCGCAGGGGCCGGCGTTGCTGCCGGGACTCTTCGGTTTCCGCGAGGAGGAACGGACCGTTCTCAACGGCTCCTATTACGTGTTCCCTGCATTCCACCATTTCGAGAGAGTGTTTCCGGGACTCGGATGGGATGAGGTCGCGCGGGCCGGGGAGCGGCTCCTTGCCGCGACAAAGTTCGGACGCTGGGAACTCAATCCCGATTGGATTGCACTCAGCGAAGGCGTCTACTCGCTCGAGACAAAGTTCCCGCCCGACTTCGGCTACAACGCGATTCGCATCCCATTGCATGTTGCGTGGGGCAACCCGTCCTCGGACCTCTTAAAATCCTACGCAAATTTCTGGCGCGGGCTGCCGGATTTGTCCAAGATGCCGGCCACTGTGAATCTGGAGACGAACGCTTTTGGCCCTCATGCTGCCCTTCCGGGGATGCAAGCGATTGCGCAATTCACGCTGGCCTGTGCGCAGGGGGAGTCGATTTCTGTTCCTCCGATCACGCACGATGAGCCGTATTACTCCGCGAGTCTCAAGTTCCTGACGCGGCTTGCCATCCACGACATCCGGGAGGGGCAAAGAAAGTGAGGCGCCTCGCGGTCTGCATGGCATTGAGCGGTCTTGCCAGCGCCTACGGGCAAGTGCCCGAGAATGCGGATGCCATCGGGTTGCCGACGAACCTCGAACCCGCCCCCACGCCCTCTCTCTTCCAACCGGTCACACCCGGGCGCATGCCCGTCCCCACACCGGTCCCGCCTTCCAATCCGCAGTCGCCCGTTTTTCTCGGAAACCCGACACCTCCGGATATTCCGGCTCCGGCGATTCAAGCCACACCGGTGACGACGGATGTCCTCCCCGGGGATGCTTCCTTCCTTGCTGCGCCGACACCTTCGCCCGTTCCGGCCTTTCCGATGGCGACTCCCGTGCAGCGTGCCACAGCGCAGCAACCGGCGGTCTCCCCGCGGCAGCCCGTCGCACGGACTTCGGATATCCCGGCAGGCCAGGCAACCACTGTCCCGCAGGCCCAAATCAGCGCTTGGGTCGCCGAGGCAACCGAGAAACAGGACGCCGCACTCGCGACGCGGGCGGGATGGGCATACTATGCAAGGAACGAGTTTTCGTCCGCCGGGATGTGGTTCAATCAAGCCTTGGAGTGGAACCCCGGTTTGGGCGAAGCTGCCTATGGGTTGGCGCTCTCAAAGTTCCGTGAAGGCGACCTTGCCAGCGCGGAGGCGATCGTCAACTTCCGCGGCGACAGCTACCCGAAAATGCGTGTGCTCAAGGGCGACATTGCCTCGCGCCGCGGTGTCGAGGCCTACGAGGCCAAAAACTATGCGCGGAGCCGCGACTTTATGCTCCAAGCCCAGCAGGCGCGACCGCTGAGCCGCAATGAGGAAACCATCCTCGCGTGGGACTACTACTACACAAAAGATTACGCGAAGGCAGCGGCATTGTTCGAGAAGCTGTATCGAGCTTCTCCCAGCGAGAGCACCGCGCAGGGGCTCTATGCTTCGCTTTCTCGCACCCAATCGACCGAAAAAATCGACACGATCGGCCAGCAGGTGAAAGGCGGCCCGCTTCGTCGGATGTATGGAAACACGTCCGAGGCCCGGAAGTATTTCGCGGCGAATCTCTTCGTGGCTTCCGCCGCCACCGGCGGGGAGCGGATTTACCCGGTTCTGGAAAACTATACCACGCCCAGTGTTGCGGGCGGGTTTTCATTCAGTTCGAAATCCGGCACCGAGGGTGAGGGACAGTTGAACATGGCCAACATCCCGATCATTTCGGGGCGTATCTATCCCTCGAACAAAACCGTCCTGACCGCGCGAGTTTCGCGCATCACCCTGAATTCTGGGGATCTCCCGCCCGGTGCTGTTGTTGGCCAGTATCCGGAAGAGTTTGAAGAGTACACCGTCACGCCCCAGACATCGTACAACAACCTCTTTGATTTCTCGGTGCGTTTCGAATACCAAGATTGGGTCACCTGGTATGCGGCGTTCGGCATCACGCCGTCCGGCGGTCCTCTGAATTCCAAGCCCGTGGGTGCGCTCGGCATGCTTTACCGCACGGAACAGGGCTACGTGCAGGCCGAGATCTACCAACGGGCCATCAAGGAAAGCATTCTTTCCTACATCGGAATGGAAGACCCGTACACCGGCAAGGAGTGGGGCGGCGTGACGGAGGCCGGCGGTGCTGTCGATTTCTTTTGGTCGATCGCTCCGAAGTGGACGGTCTTCCTTCGTGGATCCTACGGCATTCTTGACGGAACGGACGTAAAGCAGAACACCCGCATCGCAGGGACGGCGGCGCTGGCGTATGAGTTCAGCGTCAAAAACTTCGAGTATATCACGCTCGGTTTGGCCGGTTCCTACGAGACTTACGACAACAACCAAAATCACTTCACCTATGGAAACGGCGGCTACTTCAGCCCCGAATACCTCGCCCAAGTACTGCTCCAAGGCCAATACCTCACTCAGGAAGGCCGCCAGTGGATCTCCGCCGGTTCGATCGGTTTGGGCGTCCAAAACAACCGTCAGGCCGCCTCGCCGTATTTCCCGCTGAAACCCGATGGACGCACCTTCCCGGCGGAGGAGTCCAGCACAGCCATCGGTCTCATCAACGCCCAAGCCGCCTACCTGATTTCTCCGCAGTGGCTCATTGGCGGGGACGTGGGGTACGCGGTAACGGCGGACTATAACGAAGGTTTCATTGCTCTTTATGTGCGCTATTTCTTCGAGCCGCGTCGCGGACTGTTGCGCACGGACCTCGGTCTCGATAACCCGCTTCCGTTCGACTGATCAGCGGCGCGCCGGTGGTGGGTTCTCCGTTTCCCGGAACGTGATGCGTGCTTTCGTCAGATCGTAGGGCGAAAGCTCCACGGAAACCTTGTCACCAGGAACGATGCGGATGAAATTCTTCCGCATTTTTCCCGAAATGTGGGCCAGTACGATATGGCCGTTCGGGAGTTTCACCCGGAACATCGTTCCCGGCAAAACGTCCACCACAACGCCCTCGCTCGGAATGCAATCATCCTTTGCCATCGGGATTTTCCTCTACCACACGCCATGCACCCGTGCAACCCGTGCGGCATGCATTCTGCTTCTTGTCAGGCTCCTGTGTGACGGAATTTTAACAATGCACGAATCGTAAAATGCGGCAAACTCGCCAACCAACAGTTCCTTCACTGTGAAACGCCTTCTGCTCTGCGCCATTTTGGTCCTGCTTGGGGTGCCCGCCCATGTGCGGGCCCAAGTTGCCCGGGCACAGGGGTTGACAGCCCAGGAGTATCTGGACAGCGGCAGTCGGCTTTTTCTGGACCGCAAGTATGCCGAGGCGGTGAAGGTGTTCACGGACTTCGAGGCGGAGTTCGGAAAGTCCACCGAAGCCGCTCCGATGTTGCGGGCCACCCGCTTTCGCCTCGCGATGGCCCTCATTCACCTGAAGAAATACGGAGATGCCCTGGAGGCGATCCAGAAGGCTCTCGGCGAAACACCCCCCCTGCCGCCTTCCGATATCCAGGAACTGAGCTTCTGGTTGGGCGCAGCGAACTTGCAGGAGGAAAACTTTGCCGAGGCCCGCGCTGCCTTGGAGAAGTTTATCGCCATGTTTCCGCCGGGATCGGAGCGGAATACGAACCACGTTGCTCAGTATCCCGCGGCTGCGCGCATTCCGGAAGCCCGTAAACTTGTCGGGGCCTCATGGCTGCTCGAGGAGAACTTTGCCAAAGCGGCGGAACATTTCGCGACTCTTGAGCAGGGTCCCGGGGACATGGGCCGTAGCACCGTGCTCCGGCTCTACGCTCTTTTGCAGGATGGGAAGGACGATGAGGCGACGAATTTGGTGCAGGAGAAATTTCCGGAGATGCAGAGCATGGCACAGCTCATCACGTTTCAGACACTCGTGCTGGAACTTGGAAATCGTTGGCTCGAGAGAGGTGAGTACCGCAAGGCAATCTCCTGTCTCCAGCGCGTGTGGACCTCCGAGCGGCTTCTTCGCCACCAAGCCGCGCGCTTGCAGGAGCTCGAATCCCGGCTCGAGGCGGTGGAGGCTTCGCCGCGTCCGGATGCCTACGCCCGCATGGCCCTTGGGCAGTTGATCCAAAAGGTGAAGCGGGAAACCGAGGGCTTCGAGAAAATTGAAAGCTTCGATGCTGCCCTCCGTTTGCGATTGGCCTCGGCCTATCAGGCGATGAAGCGCTATCGCGAGGCAGCGCTCATCATGGAGGACATGCTTTCCACGATGCCGCCTGACAAAGTGGTCGAGCAGGCCTCCGTCACGCTCGTCCAAGCGTGGTATGCCATCGAGCGCTGGCCGAAGGTGGTGGAGACGGCGCAGGCGTTTGCCGCAAAGTTTCCGGACTCCGCGAGTCTGCCGCTCGTTCTGTACCTCGAGGGGGTGGCGTTGCAGAAAGAGAACCGCTTCCCCGAGTCCATCGCCGCCTTCGAGACCATCCTTCGCAAACACGCATCGTCCCCCTTTGCGCCGCGGGCTCTTTTCATGAAGGGATTCACCCAGCTCCTCGCCGAGGACAACAAGGATGCTCTGCAGTCCTTCGACAGTTTCCCGAAATCGTTTCCCGATCATGAAATGGCCGAGGCGGCTCTCTACTGGCGGGGAATGGCCTATTCGCTCGACAAGCAATTCGGAGCCGCGCGCGAGGCGATGGATGATTACCTGCGCAAACACCCCGATGGGGCATTTGCCGGCGCTGCGGTCTTCCGCAAGGCGTACTGCGCGCAGCAACTCGAGAACTACCAGACAAGCATCTCCGAGCTCCGTGCATTCCTCAAGAAGTACCCCGGGCACGAGGAGAGCGCAGAGGCCAACGTCCTGCTCGGAGATGCCCTCATGAATGAGGGGATGATGGAGGAAGGAATTGCGGCCTTCGGCGCCATCCCTCCGGACGAGACTCGATTTTACGAGGAGGGGGTTTTCAAGGTCGCCAAGGCGTTGCGTTTGATGGAGGAGCACGACCGGCTTCTCGAGCAGATGCGTGCGTTCCAGCAGCAACATCCGCGCAGTCCGCGTGTCGCCGAGGCGGTCTATCAGATCGGCTGGGTTTATCGCCAGCAGGGCGAAACGGACAAGGCTCGCAACATTTACTGGGAAGCCATCGAGGAACACGGCGCAGATCCTTCCATCCGGTCTGTCGACGACCTTTTCCCTGCACTGGCCAAGCTGTACCGGGGCGAGGATCAGCCCGCATATCTGGCACGCCTCGGGGATTTGCAGGAGCGGGCCGCACGGGAAAAGAAGCCCGTGCTCAAGATGCGCGCCCTTTGGGCCGAGGCGGCGGCACGGCGCCGACAGGATCCCGCGGGAGCTAACGAGAAACTCCTCGCCGGAGCGCAACTGGCGGATGCCAGTTCCACGAACCCCCTTCTTCTCGCCGATTTCGCCGATGCTCTGCTGGCCGCGGATCGCAAGGAGGAAGCCGCCGCCATGTATCGGGATATGGTCAAATGGAACCCCCGGGCACCTCAGAAAGATCGTGCGCTGGCAGCCATGGGCTTCTTGGAACTTGAAGCCGGCAATGAAGCGGCCGCGCTGGCGCATTTCGAGCGATTCCAACGCGAGATTCCGGGCTCCCGTCAGGCGGGACGCGTGCTGCTTGCGAAGGCCGCTCTGCTCGACAAGCGCGGCAAATCGGACGAAGCCCGTACGGCTCTTGAGGCACTTCTCGCAAGCCAGTATTCAAGCGGTCAGGAGAAAGCCGAGGCCCTCTACCTGATCGGCGCAGGCTATCTGAAAGCTGGGAAGCCCAAACTGGCGATCCCGTATTTCCAGCGCATCTACGTGATGCACGGCCGTTGGCGCGACTGGGTTGCCAGGGCCTATCTGGCCAGCGGGGAAGCCTTCGAGAAGATCGACGACATTGACAGTGCACGAAAGACCTACGAGGAACTTCTCGCTGCGGAGGACCTGGCTGCCCTGCCGGAAAGCGGACAGGCGAAGCGACGGTTGGAGGCGCTCGGAGGACCGGCTGCGAGGGAAGGAGCACCAAAAGGATGAAAGCGCTTTTGGTGGGTCTCTTTCTCGTCACAGTCGGCACGGTGCTTGCCGATGACGTGATTTTTACCAAGCTCGGTGATCGTCGCAGCGGGCGCATCGCGGGGTTCGACGGCACCACACTCAGGCTTCAGGTTCCCCTGCCGCCTCCGCCGGGAAGCCCGCCCGGTGCAACCCCGATGTTTGCCTCGGTTTCGATCGCGCGCGCAGACATCGACCGGATCGAGTTCGCCCCGGACCCGGCACTCGATGCTTTGCTCGCCGCTCCCGGACCGGACCGGCTTCCGGCTCTGACGAAGAGTTGGGATGCGTGGAGTCCGTGGCTCGGCATGCCACGTTCCCGGTCTGCCCGCGTCGGCCTTGTCCTCGGTGACGTGCTGCTTCGGTCGAACGATGCCTCCGCGGCCGCGAAAGCCCTTGAGATTTTTTCGCAGATCGAAAGAACCGCATGGGACGAGGCCGACCGCATGCTGGCCCGACAAGGGCGTCTTCGCGCGATGGTGGCCACCGGGCGTGCAGCCGAGGCAGTGAACGAAGCCATGGAACTCGCGGCCGTGACGGAGGACCCCGATGTCCTGATCGAGGCAAAGTTCATTCTTGCAGAGGCGGATGCGGCGGCGCTGCGCAAGCTGGTCGAAGACAACCCGCGATGGGAGGAGGACATCTATGTGCGGCCTGAACATGCACGGCTTGCGAATGCGGCTCTGGATCTCTACCTGTACCCCGCGCTGTTCCATGGGTCCGATGCCGCCAGCGCGTCGCGGGGGCTCTGGGGAGCCGTCGAGGTCTCGCGGTTTGTCGGTGACCTGCCCGGGGCTCTCGAGCGTTCCCGCGACATCCTCGCACTCTACCCCTCCACAAAGCAGGCCGCTCTTGCCCGTGAGTTCATCGCGTCGCTTCCCAAGGAGATCCAAGCTCTGGACGCCGAGGCCGAGGCGAAGGCCGATCTGCTCGAGGCGGCTCCTTCCGCGGCCTCACCGACCCCGAAGCCCGAGACGAAGAAGAAATCCGAATCACCCAAAAAGAAAACCAATGAGAAAAAACCCGATCCTGAAGATTAGCCTTCTTGCGGCCGTGGCCGCGACGTTTGCCGTCGCGATGCCTCTGATCGCACAAGAGAGTGCCGCCCCCGCCGCCGCACAGACACCGCCCCCGAAGGACAAGACCCTGCTCGACACGTTCAATGCGGGAGGTCCTCTCATGTGGCCGATTCTCTTGTGCTCGATCGGCACGGCGGCCGTCGCGGTCTACTGCTTCATTCATATCAACGGCAACAAACTCATGCCAAAAGCCCAAGTCGAGGCAGTCGGGCAGTACGTGCAGGCCCGCGATGCGGCTTCGGCCTATCAATTGTGCCACAGCCAGCCGAATGTCTTCGCCAATACCATGGCCGCTGCCCTGCTCAAGGTGAATTTCGAGCGGGATCTCGCCAACAAACTCTCCATGGAACAGGCGGCGGGCGAGACCCTCGGCAATGAGGAGACGAAACTCAGCCTCTGGGTCAACTACCTCAATGTCTTCGCGACCATCGGCCCAATGCTCGGCCTTCTTGGCACGGTGACCGGCATGATCGCCAGCTTCGACATGCTTGCTGCCGGAAAATCCGAACCTTCCGACCTCGCGGGCGGCATTGGCGAGGCGATGATCACGACCGCAGGCGGCCTGTTCGTCGGCATCCCGGCCATGTTCCTGTACTTTTACTTCCGCAACCTTCTCTCGATCCAGATCGCCAACATTCAGAAGCGTGTGACTTTTATGCTCGATGTGCTTTCGGGGGAACTCAAGATCGAAGGCGCCGCGACGACGGAACTCGAAGCACCGACGGCGGAGTAACCCGCGATGAGACTTGCCAAAAAACCGGATGAGGAGGTCGGCTTCCAACTCGCACCGATGATCGACATGACTTTCCTCCTCCTCGTCTTCTTCATGGTCACCACGAAGATTTCGAAGGAACAGGTGAAGGTCGACATCAAGTTGCCCGTCGCCTCGAATGCCGTCATTCCCAATGACGTCTCGAACCGTGATATCATCAGCATCGATGCCAATGGGAACTACTTCATCGGGCAGGATCCGACCGACAAGAAACAACTCACAAACTACCTCAAGAAGCGTTTCGAGGTCACCCCGCCCCTCCGGCTTTATGTGAGGGCGGACAAGAACACGCCGGGGCGCAAGATCAAGGAACTCATGCGGATCGCCAGTGAAGCCGGAGCCGTCAATGTGATCTTCGGAACGTACCAGGACTGATCGGATTCCGAGCCACGGAGAACGCCATGCAACTCAAGCGAAAAGACGTGCAGACAGTCGAGATGCAGATGGGGCCCATGATCGACATGGTCTTTCTCCTTCTCGTCTTCTTCATGGTCACGGCGAAACCCGTGAAGCAGGAAAGCGACATCAACATAGGGCTGCCGGGGACGGTCGCGCAGGACGAGGCCGTGGACATCCCGGACGAGCAACGCATCTTTATCCGCCCGGACGGTCAGGTGATTCTCAACGACCAACCCATGGACTCGCCCACCAACTCGGAGTTGCCGACCCTTTTGGCCACCTTGAAAAGGTTCAAAGAAACGGCCGAAGCCAACCGTTCGGAGGCGCTCATCACAATTGACGCGGATGACAACTCAAACCACCAGCGCATCGTCGCCGTGCTCAACGTTTGCGCCAAGGCAGGCATCAGCGGAGTGACATTTGCCGACAACGCGGAGGAGGAGGAATAGCCATGGCCGCCGTCGAGAGCCTGCTTTCCGAGGACGAGAAAGCGAAACGCAGACGTCGCAACCTGATCTTCACGATCCTCGCGGCGGTGATCCTTCTGCACATTGCAGGAGGTGTCGTTGCCGGTGTGATCGTCGTGGCGAAATACATTTTTCCGCCACCGGCAAACTTCGAGGTGAAGAAAGACATCCGTCTCCCCGCGAAACAGCGTGAGCACAAAATGAACATGGCTGCTTTTGATGCCATGACGCCGAAGCCCACTTTCAATGATCGCATGCAGAGTCTGCGCCCGACGGCCTTCTCGCTGCCGGAACTTCCCAAGATGCCCCTCGACCAGATGGTTCCGCTTGATCCAGCGGAGATCATCTCGGACCAGGTCTCAAGCCTTGTCGGCACGGCGGGAAGCGGCGGGGGCGGGGAGGGAGCCGGCGGCATGGGCGGCACGGGATTCGGAATGAGCTTTTTTGGAATCCAAGCCACCGGGAAGCGCATTCTGCTGCTATTTGATGTCTCAACGAGCGTCGTGAACAAGGCCGCAAAGGCCGGTGTGCCGCTCTCCAAGATCAGGGAAGAAACCGCCACACTTGTCTCCAAACTTCCCATCAATGCCCGCTTCGGAATCATTCAGTTCACGCAGAACTACAAGCCATTCAATGCAGAGTTGGTTCCGGCCACGGATGCCAACCGAGCCGCTGCCTTGAAGTGGATCGAGACCGAGTGGGTCGAGAGCGGGACGATGGCGGCCTCGGGCTCCGTCAAGAGCAACCCGCGCGGCCTCGCGGGGGTTCTTGAGGTGGCAGCCCGCATGCAGCCCGACGTGGTTTTCCTGATTTCTGATGCAAGCTTCCAATGGCGTCCCGGCGGCACGCTGGAGAACATCCCTTGGGATGAGTTGAAGAAGATCGCAGACGGACCGCTTCAGGGGCCTGAGGGAACGAAGCTTCACTTCATCGGATTCGAGATGAAGGACGAGGATCGCCGCGAGATGGGCTCGGTCGTTCGGAAGACCGGGGGCAAAATCCGGGAGATCAAATAGCGCGCTCGCCCTTCAGGGGAGATCTTTTGGCCGCGCGACCATGATGCCCGCGTGTTTGTCGTAGCGGTTCAGATACGTGCTCAGGCGTGAATCGAGAATGACCTCGCGTGCATTGCGTGAGGCGTGCAGGAAGCGCAGCACCCCCTTGTCGTCTCGAACGGCAAGCCCCACATGCGAAGTGTAACTGCCCGGCCATGTGGTCACGATGCAGACGATGTCTCCGTCACGAAGCAACTTCTCCGCGGCAGCAACCGAGCGTTTTGGAACATACCAGATGCCCTGCGCTGAGAGTTGCTCCTCGATGCGGCGCATCGTGGGGATCATCGAAGGATCGGCGCGAAGCTGCCGGAAGAACCGGGCTCCGCTGCCCCCCATGTAGCTCATCTCGCGGTGCAGTTTGCGGGCCCCCGGAAGCGTCGGGGTGATGTCCTTCACCAACCCGCGGCGCTGATTGTCCTGCAACCAATCTTCCAGATGGTGCAGCCGAGAGACGAATTTGCCATCGCACCGTCCACCCCGGTAGCGATCCAACTCGATCAGACGAAGCATTTGCTGCGGGGTTGGCCGTCCGTAGACACGAAGTCCGCGGGCTGTCGCGAGAGCGATCTCGAAGAACGTCCAGCAGTCCATGCCCCGCATGTTCACGCTGGGGGCCTCGATCCGCGTGTCGAGCTCCAGCGTGTAGTTGACGTAAGGCGTCCCGATCAGTGCCCTGCCCACGGTGGCCGTCCGCTCACCGATTGGCAGGCTGGCCCAATTCTCGCGGATGCCGCGCTCGACAAGTCGCTCGAAACGGTCCTTGCCGACAAAGGTCTTCGACTCCGGCAGACCGCCGAAGACCGGCATCGACAGAGCCAGCAGGAAAACAATGACGCAGCGGTTCATATCCGCAGCCCTACTGCATCGGCGGAAAAATCTCAACGCGTGTTTGTCGATCGGCCCGGCATTTGCTAGGAATTCAAACATCATGGAACCCACCCAACCGCCCGCGCCTCCTGCTGTGCCCCCCTCACCGACCGGTGAGCCCAAGAACAATCAATGGCTCGTGGCCCTGCATGCGAGCGCCCTGGTCGGCATGATCCTCCCCGCCGGAAACATTATCGGACCGCTCATTGTCTGGTTGATGAAGAAGGCGGAGTTGCCGGAAATCGAAACCGCCGGTCGGACAGTCCTGAATTTCCAGATCTCCTGGACGATATGGTTTATTGTATCGATCATTGTGGCCGCGGTTGGCTCCTGCCTGATCATTCCAATTGCCATTCCATTCATCCTCTGGATCGCGTGGATCGTTTTCGTGATTCTCGGGGCCGTGAAGGCGAGCAACGGGGAATCCTACGTCTTTCCGCTGACGATCAAGTTTCTGTAGGCGGCACTTCGCGCAAGCCTGCTTCGCAGAGTATCGCTGCCACCTCGGCCGCCTCGTCGCTGCGGATCAGGTAGAACGGCTCCGGATCGGCTGGGTGGAGGTCCACCCAGCCGAGAAGTTGAAGCGATTGGAAACACCGGCGCATCCGGGTAAGCGAAGTGAACCATGCGCCGGGGACCGAGGAGGGCACCTTCCCTGTGGCCTCCATTCGATCCAAAACACCCAAGGCCTCTTCGACGTTGCGGGAGCTCAGCCATAGGATGCTGCCCAGGTGGCCGGCGACCCCAAGCGTCAACCTTGCCGGCAAGAGGAGAAAGTCGCTTGCGAGATGCCAGCCGATGATCGGCCTCTCGGGTGTCGGCCGGCCCGCCAGACGTCCTGTCTCGAGGGCCTGCCAAGCGAGCGATCCGACCGCGAAGACTCCGAAGGCGGTCGGCATCCACCAAGGCAGGCGGAGCAACGTCTCGCCCTCGACCGCCCGCTGTCCGTGGATGACTGTGAGCAGGCCCAGGGAAATTCCCACGGCGATCCCGTAGAAAAGAGCCCAGAACAAAAATGCCCCGAGCAGGCTGAAGATCCCGCCGAGGAGTGCATGACGGTTGTGCCTCCGCACCCGCCTCGCAAAGGTCGGTGGCGTTCTCATCGATAGCCCGCAGGGTCGATCTCCACGACGCCGAATCCGCACTCGGCCACCCCTTTCCGCAGACGTTCAGCGAGCGCATCGCGCAAGGTGGACTCCGAGGGAGAGATCTGGATGCGGGCTCCGGGAGGCGACCCTGCGACGTATCGCACCCGAAAGACGCGGAAGCCGAGGCTTCGCACAAAGGCTTCCGCCCGTTCCACCAAAGCCAGCGCGTCGGCCGTCACGCGCGTGCCATGCGGAATCCGCGAGGCGAGGCACGGTTGGGCCGGGGCATCGGCCGTCGGGAGTCCGAGCTCGCGAGCCAGCGTGCGCACATCCGCTTTCGTCAATCCCGCCATCTTGAGCGGGGCGATAACACGAAACTCTCCCGCGGCGCGGGAGCCCGGCCGTGCATCCGCCGGATCATCCGCATTTTCGCCGTAGGCTATGGCTGCAAACCCGCGGTCGCGTGCCATCCGATCCATCTGCTGGAAAAGTTCCGCCTTGCAGAAGTAGCAGCGGTTTGGCGGATTCGAAGCGTAGTCCTCACTGGAGAGCTCCCCGGTTGGCACAACTTCGACGGTGGCTCCGAAGGCCTGCGCCTGGGAGAGAGCATCTGCCAATGCCTGTCGGGGCAGGGAGGCGCTGTCTGCAATGACTCCTGTGACCTGCGGGCCCAGCACACGCACTGCGGAGGCCAGAAGGCAAGAGCTGTCCACTCCGCCCGAGTAGGCCACCAAAAGCGGCGCATGAGCGCGGAGGATGTCTTCCAGTGCCGAGCGTTTCGAAATCACAGCATCAGTCGCGCATAAAGCACATCCAGCGGCAATTGGATCCCAATGAAAAACTCGCCGAACTCTGCATAAACGGCACTCACCTCGTCAAAGCGCATCTCGTAAACGATGGCCTTGATCTCCGAGGTTGTCTTCGCGAAAAGAGTGACTCCCCATTCGCCATCATCCAAACCGGTTGATCCTGTGATCAACTGCAATACACGCCCCGCATAGGTGCGACCCACACGGGCATGTCCGCCCATGAGCGTTTTCCGCGCATCGAAACCGAGGGCATACCAGTTCTGTCCGGGCTGTCGCCGCTTGGACATCGGGTAAAAGCAAACCACCGGCCAGTCCGGCAGGTTGGGCTCCAAACGATCTTTGAGGTATTTGGCCATGCGCGTGCGAAAAGCCTCCATTTTTTCGCGGTGTTCCGGACTTCCCGCCTCGAGACGTTCCTCGCGCGCCAGTGTGCGGGAGTATTCTTCCTCTCCCGTCGTGTACTCGCTTCGCTCCGTCATTGAGAGCCAGGAGAACACCGGTGTGAGGACGTCGGGCCCGAGGGCGTTGCCGAGACGTTTTGCAAAGGCATCCGCCGTCTGCAGATCGGGCGTGAGCAACATGAAGCCCAGGTCAGCCTTTGGAGTCACCATGCTGAAGACAAGCAACTGTGTGGCTGGAGTCGCTCGAATCTCCTGCACCAGCGCGGCCAGGGCGGTCTTCGCCGCGATCCTTTCTGCATGATCCAGCGCCGACCAGATCCCCTGTTCAACACGGAAGAAAAGGTGCAGGACGTGGCGGCCCTCATGTGGGAGAATCTCGGGAGCAGTGGACATGACTCGAAAATATGGGATTGCTTCCAGAAAACGATTGCAATCTCCGGCAGGGAAGCCAATTTTCGGCGCAGGAAATTCCACGGCCATGGCTGACGTAGCAAACAAATACAGTGACAATGTCGGCGGTAAGTTTTACGTCGACGACCAGTGCATAGACTGCGACCTCTGTCGCGAAACCGCTCCCGCGAACTTCACGCGCAACGACGACGGCGGGCACAGCTATGTCTACAAGCAGCCCGAGACTCCCGAAGAAGAGGCTCTCTGCAAGGAAGCCATGGACGGGTGCCCGGTGGAAGCCATCGGCAGCGACGGCGAATAAGCCGTGCTTCCCGACTCCCTGCGGCGTCAGGTGATCGCCGAGTGGCGCGGGATCGATGAGCCGCGGGTGCGGCCGGAGCGCTGCCAAAGCGTTTCCGGTGTGCTCACCAAGCTACTTCCGAAGCTCGGACTCTCCGAGCGCCTGAGCGAGCAGCAGATCATAGAGGCTTGGATTGAAATCGTCGGCGAATTCCTTGCCCGCCATTCACAGCCGGCCGGTCTCGCCGCCGGTGTTCTCTCCGTTCAAGTACTCCAGCCCTCGGTGCGCTTCGAGCTCGAGCGCAACTGGAAGGCGAAAATTCTTTCCCGGCTCCAGGAGAAATTCGGCCGCCGCACGATCAAAGAGATTCGCTTCCGCCTCTCGTGAAATGCGCGATTTCAAGCGTATAAACTGCACTCATATCCGATGTATTTTATATGAGCATTATCAATCATAACGCAGACCCTCATTGAAGTCCCGTGGCACCATCTTCCGGCATGGAAGCTGCTTCAACAGCGTGCGGCGCAGGTGCCGATGGTGTTGATGGAAAGCGAAATGAAACCGGACTGGGCCGACGAGCGGCTGTGGAATGCCGACCTTGCCCCGGTGGGAGCAGCTCGGCGCATCTGGACAAAGTGGGACATTGCAGCCCTCTGGGTCGGGATGGCGGTCTGCATCCCGACGTATCAATTGGCGAGCGGTTTGATCGCATCGGGAATGAATTGGTGGCAGGCTGTGGGCACGGTGCTGCTGGGCAATCTGATCGTCCTTTTGCCCATGGCGCTGAATGCGCGGGCGGGCACGGCGTATGGTATTCCGTTCCCGGTCCTGCTCCGGTCATCTTTCGGCGTGTATGGGGCCAACATCCCCGCACTCATGCGTGCTTTGGTGGCCTGTGGATGGTTCGGGATCCAAACCTGGATCGGCGGAAGCGCGATCTACTCGATCTTTGCGATCCTGGCAGGCTTCGATGCGTCGGCGCGTGTGCCGATCGGATGGCTTGGGATCTCTGCAGGCCAACTCGCCTGCTTTCTTCTCTTCTGGGCGATGAACATGGCGGTAGTGGTACGCGGAATCGAGTGCGTCCGGTGGTTGGAGAATTACGGGGCTCCGTTCCTCCTGCTTGTGGGGGTGGGCCTTTTGGTTTGGGCATGGAGCGCGGCGGATGGATTCGGGCCGATTTTTCAACAAACGGCGGCGCAGCAGGACGGAAAAGCTTTCGTGTCGGTATTCTTGCCCGGCTTGACGGCGATGGTGGGCTTCTGGGCAACCTTGTCCCTGAACATCCCCGATTTTTCGCGCTTCGCCCGGAGCCAAAGGGATCAGGTGCTGGGGCAGTTGATCGGTCTGCCAGGGACAATGGCCTTCTTCGCCTTCATCGGCGTGGCAACGACGAGTGCGACGATTGTCGTCTTCGGCGAAGCCATTTGGGACCCCGTACAGCTGCTCGCGAAATTTCCGCATCCCCTCGTGACAATACCGGGATTGGTAGCCCTCATCGTTGCGACCCTCACGACCAACATCGCAGCGAACATTGTCTCCCCGGCCAACGATTTTTCCAACCTCGCCCCCTCCCGCATCTCCTTTCGCACCGGCGGGATCATTGCCGGAGTTCTCGGAATCCTCATCATGCCGTGGAAACTGGTGGCCGACCCTGAGGGCTACATTTTCAAATGGCTGATCGGTTACAGTGCACTGCTTGGTCCGATCGGTGGCGTGATGATTGCCGACTACTTCATTGCAAAGCGTCAGAGTCTCGATCTGGCGTCGCTGTACTCGGCGAATGGACGATACGGAAAGTTCGGGGTGCCCGCATTGCTGGCACTGGCGGCCGGAATTCTTCCCCATGTGCCCGGCTTTCTTGCAGCGATCGACCTGGTCCCCGCCCATCGGGTGCCGAAGGCGCTTCTTGAGCTCTACAATTTTTCTTGGTTCTCCGGTTTCGCCATCGCTTTCGTGATTTATCTGTTCCTCAGCCGCCTGTTCCCAACATCCCGATGAAAACCCTGCCCGCATTCGATGACTTGCCGCCTGTTTATCAAGGACCCTCCGCCGAGGAGGTCCTTCGCCTGCGAAAAGCGCACCTTAACCCCGCGCTTTTTCACTACTACCGCGAGCCACTGATGATTGTTGCAGGACGCCGCCAGTACCTCTTCGACGAGAAAGGGCGTCGCTACCTTGATGCGTTCGGGGGTATCGTCACGGTGAGCGTCGGCCACTGTCATCCGGATGTTGTTGCCGCAGCGAATCTGCAGAACGAAACGCTCCAGCACGCCACGACGATTTATCTCCATCCGAACATCGCCCTGTATGCCGAGTCGCTGGCGGCACGGATGCCCGGGGACCTGAAAGTTTGCTACTTTGTGAACTCCGGCTCCGAGGCCAACGACTTGGCTCTCTTGATGGCAAGGGCTTTCACTGGAAACTTCGATGTGATCGCTCTGCGGAACGGCTACCATGGGGGCAGCCAGTCCACCATGGCTCTTACGTCCCACCACACGTGGAAGTTCAACACGCCCCACAGCTTCGGGGTGCACCATGCCGTGGCTCCCGACCTATATCGCGGAAGATGGACGGCGCCGGACTCGGGTCCCGCCTACGCTTCGGAGATCGCTGAGATCATCCGATTTGCCACACCCGGCCGCATTGCCGCATTCATCGCCGAGAGCGTGCAGGGCGTGGGAGGGGCTGTCGTGTATCCCGAAGGATACCTCCCGGCGGCCT
Organism: uncultured Chthoniobacterales bacterium; assembly: GCA_964552635.1. Lineage (GTDB taxonomy): Bacteria > Verrucomicrobiota > Verrucomicrobiia > Chthoniobacterales > Terrimicrobiaceae > CAZKHB01. The sequence continues at coordinate 6,399 of CAZKHB010000031.1, read as the reverse complement.
ATGAACACGCCCGGGCGGCGGGGGGTCTGTGTATCGCGGATGAGGTCCAAGCGGGGTTCGGGCGGACCGGCACACACTATTGGGGATTCGAGACCCAGGGTGTGGTGCCGGATATCGTGACAATGGCCAAGGGAATCGGCAACGGATGTCCATTGGCGGCCGTTGTCACCACGCCCCGCATCGCGCGGTGCCTTGCCGAGCGCATCCATTTCAACACCTTCGGTGGAAATCCCGTTGTCTGCGCCCAGGGTCGCGCGGTTCTTGACGTGATCGACCGGGAGCATCTTCAGCACAATTCCCTGGTGATGGGCGCACGTCTCATCGAAGGCCTGAACGCTCTTGCAACCAAGCACAATGTGATTGGGCAGGTGAGGGGCTTGGGCTTGATGGTGGGTTGCGAACTGGTGAAGGACCGCGCCACCAAGGAACCGGCGAAAGAGGAATGCCTCGCCGTGTTCGAACGCTGCCGCGAGAGTGGTCTTCTAATCGGGAAAGGCGGTCTCGCCGGCAACGTGCTGCGGATCAAGCCTCCGATGTGTCTCACGGCGGAGGATGTGGACTTTCTCGTTGATGTGCTGGACGAGGCCTTCGGTAGGCTCTGAGCGTCAGTTTGTTGCGGGGAGGTCGCGCAGAGTAAGGTCCGGGCGTGGCGTGGGCTGTGGTGCGGCCACCATTGCCGCAACCGGGGGACGATTTGCCCGATAGTCCGCGACAGTGCGCGTTGGAACTCGCGAGGAGGCCATGCGCCGGTACTCCAAAATGCCCCTGGCAATCGTCTCGGCATACTGATCTCGCCAGGGTCGGCTGGCCACTTTGCGTGCATCCCCCGGATTCGTGAGAAAGCCGCCTTCGACCAGCACCGCGGGTACGGAGGCATGCCTCAGAACGGCAAAGCGCGCCCGTTTCACACCGCGGTCGAACATCTCCACGCCACCGTGCATCGAGTGGTAGATGGCATTGGCCAGAGCAAAACTCGCGAGGTCCTTCTCATTGCCGCTTTCCTTGAGCATGTCCCTTTGGGTCGGCAACTCATAGGCACTGGAGGGCGCTCCGCGTGGTGTCACACAGAAGATCTCGAACCCGTTTGCCGTCGGGTTGTTCTCGGAAGCATTGAAGTGAAGGCTTACGAAAACAGAGCCCGGGATGCGGTTGGCTACGGCGGCCCGATCCTCCAATTCGATGAACGTATCCGAATTTCTTGTCATCACCACCCGCACCCCTGCTTTCTTCAGGCGGTCTCGGACCCTTCGGGCCATGTCGAGGGCGAAATTCTTCTCGAACTCGAAGGGACTTGCTGCACCTTTGTCATATCCGCCGTGCCCGGGGTCGAGTACGACCGTGGTCACCGGGGTGAGGGGTTCGATATGCTCGGGCCGGAACGCGGGCTCTATGGTCTTGCCCAGATCGAGTCGCGAAAGGAAAAACATGCCCTCGCGCTCGAGGACGGGGAATCCCAGCCAGTGGGTGATGCCATTTACAACAGCCACCCGGCTGTTCCTTGTCAGCGTGAGTGAGCTGCTTTTCCCGGAAAGCTCGAGACTCTCTCCGTTTCGCTGCTCGTTCGGGAGTTCATAAAACTGTGACACCTCGGCAGCCGGTATGTAATCGCGGCCATCAAACTGGGTGAGTGTCCAAGCCGCTGCTCTCTGGGTGAGCAGAGTGAATGTGATTGCAGCGGCAAGAAAAACGCGGTGCACGGTCCCTTACTTCAACTCCAGAGAGGGAGCACCCGGCACCGATGCCTGGACAGGTTCCGAAGGAGAGTAATCGTGCACCAAGGGGTGGAGCGAGGGCTTCACAGTCAAAATCTGGCGCTGACCGCCGCGGGAGATCTCGATCTCGGTGGGGTCCCCTGCTGTGAGAAAGTAGGAGGCATCCGGCACGTCTTGGCTGCTTTGCACAGACTTTTTTCCGATCCTCAAAACGATATCCCCTGTTTCCAAGCCCGCCTTGGCCGCTGGAGTGGAAGGGTCCACAGCTTCCACCCGGGCCGTAGAGCCCTCGACAGGCGCCCCGGCATCCTCCACTTGGGCCCCAACCCACCCGGGCCGCAAGCCGCCGAACCTCACGAAATCGAGACGCACTTTCTCCGCTGCATGAATTGGAAGAATGTGGCACGCGGCTCCGCCCTCGATCCGGGCCACAAGCACGCCCACAGCCTCACCCTGCATGTTGAGCACTGGCGCGCCGCCTTGGCCTCTTTGGACCGGAAGGTTGGCCCGGATATGGGTGGTCGAGAAAAACTGGCCGAGATACTGTCTGTCGAAGCCCGCAACCATTCCGAAACTTGGGCACACTTCCTTGTCCTCCGGGAAGCCGAGTGAAACCAAGGGGGAGGCCACCTTCAGGGCATCGCTGTCCCCCGACGGAATGAAGGGGCTGTTTGCCTCGACCTTGAGAAGGGCGATCCCACTGCGCGGATCCACAACGAGAACGCTGGCCGCCAACTCGCGGCCGTCGTGAAGAACCGTCACCTCATCCGCCTTTGCGACAATGCCGGCGTGCGTGTAGATCGTGCCCGCCGGATCGATGAAAAATCCGCTTCCGAAACGCAAGCCGAGCCCGTCCCGTGCGCGGACCTGTACAACGGCGTTGCGGCGTTCCTCGAACAGGCGCAAGACCTCCGCGGAGAGGGATTCCGCGACGGAGCCGCGAGGATGGGGCGCCAGCTCATCGCCCGCGAGGGTCGCAGGCCATGCGAACGTAATCGCCGCCAAGCCCAAAAGAATTCCAGATTCCCTAAAGAAACTAGAATCCCCTCGAGGACGCATAGCTGACGGGCCGGGTCGGAAGGACGTAATGGACCGCCGGCGAGGGCGCCGAAGCGAGCATCACAGGCGTCGGTGCTCCGATCGTGGGAGCCTTGGTGGATGCAAGACTGAGCGACTCAGCCGCCGGAGTTGCGGTCCGCGAAGCCAGGGGTCCCGCCTCCGGGCCTCCCACGATGGCAACGGCTCCGAGAACAGCACAGGCCGCCACGGCGGCATAGGCAAGACGGGGTACCTCCAGACTCGGGGCGAAGGAGCACACGCGCTCCCAGAGAATGGAAAGAATCGGCCGACGAAGGAGCTCAGTGCGTTGCCGCTCTTGGAACTCCTCCAGAAAACGATCAAAGTAGCCCTCCGGAGGTCGCTCGTAGCGCTTGAGCCGCAGGAGTTTGGAGATCTCGTCGTCGTTTTCCATGTGTCTCAGCTTACGGATTGATAAACTCTTGGAGGTAATTTTGCAACTGCCGGTGTGCGTAGAAGAGCCTTGAACGCACTGTGCCTTCCGAGGTGCCCATGATCTTGGCAATCTCGGCGTGCGGCAAACCTTGAATGTCGAAAAGGGTGACCACGGCTCTGTGTTCTTCAGACAAGCGCATCATCGCTTCGTTCAATCTTTTCTGAAGTTCGCTGAGATTCGCTTGGTGGCTTGGATCTTTCGCGCTCGTGACCGCAATGAAGTCCGGATCGTTCGCAATTCCGTTGTCCACATCATCCAGACTGAAAGCGTGGCGCCGGTTTCTCTTCTTGAGAAAGTTGATCGTCATGTTCACGGCGATCGAGTGGAGCCAGGTATAGAAGCTACTCTTGCCTCTGAACCCCTTGATGGATCGGAAAGCCTTTGCAAAGATCTCCTGAAGAAGGTCGTTGGTGTCCTCGTGATTGGACGTCATGTTGTAAACCAAGCCGTACAATCTTGGGCTGAACCGCGTCACCAACGCGTCGAAGGCCCGCGCATCCCCGGTCTGGGTGCGTGCAACGAGTTCCTCGTCGGGTGTCTCGGATGAGTCCATGAAAGACCTTGCGTTACCAGAAGTCCTCCGTATTGCGGAGGGAAAAAGATCTCAGAGACCGGGCAGGACATCGGCCAGCAGCGCACAAAGGGAGCTCGCCGCCTTTTGGCCAACCTCTGTGACCTCCTCGTGGTGCAACGCGGCACTGCCAAGTCCGGCTCCCCAATTCGTCAGGCAAGAGAAGCCTGCTACCCGCAGTCCGAGAGCACGGGCTTGGATCGTTTCCAGTACCGTGGACATCCCCACGGCATCCGCTCCCAACCGCTGAATCATGCGGATTTCGGCGGGTGTCTCGTATTGGGGGCCCGGCAGTGCAAGATAAACACCCTCGCCGAGGGGCATCTGGCGATCGGATGCTGCCTTGCGAAAGGTCTCCCTCAATCCTCTGTCGTAGACTTCCGTCATGTCAATGAAGTGAGCACCTCCTCTGAGCGGCGACTCCCCGGTGAGGTTGATGTGGTCGTTGAGCATCATCCAACTCCCCGGAGCGAATGCGGGATTCACGGAACCGGCAGCATTCGTGAGCACCACCGTGTGCACTCCGGCAGCATGGAAGAGGCGAACCATGGAAGTGACCTCGGTCGCGTTCCACCCTTCGTAGAGATGCACGCGGCCCTGTGCCACAAGGAGCGGAGTTCTATCCAAAGTGCCGAGCAGGAGCCTTCCGGCATGCCCCGGAACGCGTGATATCGGGAGACCCTCGATATCGCCATACGGAATCACAGTTTCGTGGGAAATCGCCTCGGCGAACGAACCGAGACCCGAGCCAAGCACGATCGCGATGCGTGCGGGGCAGTTTTGTAGGCAACGGGGAAGCGTGGGAGTTTGCATGGAATCAGTCTCTAAAAACGATCGCGCGCCGACCGTGCACAAGCACGCGATCCTCGGCATGGTACCGCACGCCCCTTGCCAAGGCGAGCCTCTCGCAGTCCCGTCCGAGACGGACCAAGTCTTCGGGCTCGTGGTAATGCTCCACGCGGGCCACCTCCTGTTCGATGATCGGCCCGGCATCCAATTCCGCCGTGGCGTAGTGGCAGGTGGCCCCGATCAGTTTCACACCGCGTTCGAATGCCCTGCGATAGGGACTCGCTCCCTTGAAGGCGGGCAGAAAGGAGTGATGAATATTCAGGATCCTTCCCTCGTAAGCTTCGCACATCCAGGGTGGCAGAATCTGCATGAAACGCGCCATCACCACAAAATCGGCGCCCGTATCCGCAAAAAGCGCCGCGAGGCGGCGGAAGACAGACTCTTTGTCCGTGGAAAAATCCCATTCGTGAAAAGGGAGTTCTTCCCGCTCCACAAGGGAGCGGCAAGCCCCGTGGTTCGAGACGACACAGGGAATCTCGACATTTAGCTCCCGCGATTTCCAACGCCACAGCAAATCCACCAGGCAGTGCGCTTCGCGGCTCACCAGCACCACGGCCCGCAACGGCGACTTCGCATCGCGGAGCGTCCAAACGGCCCTCATTCCGTTCAACAGCGAGATCAACTCCGGCGTCTGTCCCTCCGGAACAGGATCCTCAAAAGCGAGACGGGCGAAAAACCACCCGCTGGAAATATCGGTATACTGGCTGACATCCAGCAAGTTGCCTCCGCGGCGCGCAATCTCCCCGGTGACCCTGGCCAGAAGGCCGATGGCGTCGGGGCACGTCATCTTCAGAATTCGGGTGGTCATGATCTCAAACAGCAAAAAACCCTCCCGGCTTTTGACCGGGAGGGTTTTTGTTAGCTAGGTTCGTTGAACCGACTCCAGAATCAGAAGGAGAAGGTGACCTTGGCACCGCCCCAGACTGTGCTGGGATTGGTGGTGCCCCAGAGGTTCTCAAACGCGTAGCTGTAGGCGACATAGCCATACACGCTGATCACGTCGTTGAGCTTGACCGGGAGGCCGAGACCGAACTCGAGGTTGTTGGCACCGTTGAAGAAGGCAGTTGTTCCCTCTTCGGTGAGCTTCGGGTTATACATGAAGTTCGTGCCGTAGGCGATCCAAGGAGCGAGAGCCACGATGTCCTTGTAAACCGGGATCGAGCCGTCCACGCGGAGGAGGAGGTAGCTGGAAGCCGATTTGACAAGTCCGGAAGTGGAGCTGCCGTAGTTCGGGCCGAGGTTGAAGTAGTAGGCGATGGACGGAACCACGCTCATGAAGCCGAGGTCGAAGGTGTAGGCCGCCTTGACGTTGAGCTCGTTTGCGTAGAGGTCATAGCCCTCCGGGAACACGTAGTAGAACGTGTATCCGGCGCTCAGCGCGAGGTCACCAATGGTGTGGGTGTAGCTCGCGTAGATGTCGAGTTCCTTGTAGGACGTGTTCTGAGTCCCGAAGGCCATCCACGAACCGACAGTAAGGAAGTCGTTTTCGGTGATGTTCCAAGTGAAGCTCAGATCGGTCCAGTAGATTCCCGATCCGTAGTTGTCGGTGTTGCCGTAAGCGCCGTGCGAGAGCACGTTGACGCCGCGGAACATGTAGAGGCTGTCCCAGCCGGTGCTGAGAGCCGCGTTGTACCACTGGGTGGGTTCTTCGACGACGACCTTCTCTTTGAAGGTCTTACCGTCACCGGCGAACAGGGAGGTGCCGGTGAGGGCGACCGCCATGCTGGCCACTGCGAGGACTTTGGTAGCGAGTT
>CAZKHB010000030.1:0-30788 GCA_964552635.1 uncultured Chthoniobacterales bacterium | reverse complement strand
AACTGCATCGCTGCCACAGTCACTTGCACGGCCGCCGCGGCGAGCAACACGGCAACGAATGTGTACCGCGCGGGAGGTGTCGTCAGCACACCGGCCGCCAGGAGGTACGCCGTCAGACACCCCAACACCAGGGCCGTGTAGAACGTCTGGGCCTCGAAACCCGGCGAGACGAAACTTCTCCAAAGGAAATACCCAGCGGCCGCCACCGTGATGCAAAGCGCGATGGGATTCGGCGCAACCGCCCTCCGCCACCCGACGAGTGCGACACCGAGCACGCCGGCCGTACCAAGCACCGCGTAGGCGGGCAGGCCGAATGCCAGGCGCATCATCCCGCCGTAGAAGACCTGGGCGAGAACCACCGCCGCCGCAAGGGCGAGAGCCAGGGCCACCCTCATGGGCAGGCTCCCATGTTCTCTTCGGTTCCGAATCGGCGGCTTTCAACCATGGCAGGCCCGTTACTTGATGAGCGGAAAGACCAGGTTTTCCACCGGAGTGGAGCCGAAAAACCTGACGCACCGCGCTGCCATCTCACCGCTCGGATTCTTTCCCGCGGGGTCGTCCTCGAATGCCGCAGCTTCTTGAAATGCCGCGCGCGCGCGCTCCCAATCACCCTCGAGATAAATCCGTCTCGCGGCCGTATAGGCTTCGATGCGCGCGGCGAACGCTGCCCGGTCCCCCGCACCGCGACCGAGCAATTCGATGAGCTCGACGGGTTGGGATCGTCCGGGCACACGCACACGGTCGAGCGGGCGGAAGATCAGCTCGGGATCGGTTGCGGCTGCGGCAGCAAACGTTTCACCGGTCACCAATGTGCCCGCGCCGTAGTGCGATCCCGCCCCCTCGGTGCGCTGCCCGAGGTTCACCGTATCGCCCATCATGGTATAGTTGAAGCGGAGCGGGGACCCAATGTTTCCCACGATGGCCGTTCCGGAATGCAGGCCGACGCGGCTGCGCATGCGGCGGACGCGCTCCGGCCACTTCGATCCATCGGCACTCCACCGTTCCCGCAGTCGGGCCTGGGCAGCTTGGAAGCCGAGTGCCGCCCGGCAGGCTGCCGCCGCGTGGTCGGGCAATGCCAGCGGGGCACCGAAGATGGCCACCACGGCGTCACCGACATACTTGTCGAGTGTCCCGCTCTCGTCGGTAATGGCTCCGGTGACTTCGGCGAGATACTCGCACATGAGGTCCACGAGCTCCTTCGCGGGAAGTTCCTCCGAGAGCGGCGAGAACGAGACGATGTCGCTGAAGAATGCCGTGATCTCGACCTCGGCCCCGCCGGTTTTCGGCGGCAGGTTCTTCTCGATCATTTCGTTCACCACGGCGGCGGAGACATAGCTGCCGAAGAGTTCTTTGATGCGCCGCTTCTGGCGCTGCGCCACCACAAGTTGCAGGACGGAGGCGCAGAGGAACCCACTGGCCAACCCGCCGAGCCCGGCAACGACCGGCAGCAGAATGTCCGCCGCTGCAAAGAGGCAAAAGGCCAACAAGGCGTAGACAGCAAAGACCGCGATCGCCCCCAAGGCCGCGGGGCGGGTCCACCGTGCGGAGACAAGGCAGAAGGCCCCGCCAACGAGTGAGAGCACGAGGATGAGAACGCTGTTGGCCCAAACCGGGAGGCGCACGAGGAACCGCCCGCTGTCGAGTGTCTTCAAAAGATTCCCGTGCACGGAAACACGCGGAACCATCAACGCTCCGTTCATCGGGAGACGCGAGACGTCCTTCAAAAGGGGATCCGTCGGCCCGATAAAGACATACGTCCCCTCGAAGGGGCGGAAAAATTCGGCGGCGTCCGCTTTTTGTGCCTCTGTCCCGTTTCGTGCGAGTTCCAAATAGGCAAGTACATCGGCAATGCCCGTGCGCGGATTGGTGTCCGAGTGCCAGGCCGAGAACCAGTTCGGCTCGACGAGTTGGCCCAGAACCAGCGGGATCGTCCTTTTTCCGGACTTCGTGTGCACAACGAGCGCCTCGTCTTGCACTACGATGTCCTCCTCGGGAGCGCCCCACCGCAGAAGCGCCATCTGGATCGCGAGAGTCAGATACGTGTGTCGCCCCGAGCGCGCGAAAGCGGGCAGGAACCGTGCCTCTTCACCGACCGTGTTGATCAGCCCCACCCGGCCCCATGTCGGACCCGCAACGGGAAAAGCGGGCAGCTCCGGCTCGGAGTCGCTGCTCGGGATTCCCTCGAAGAGAAAAGGAAAGCGCCCACTCCCACCCTCCAGGTTGTAAGTCGCAGCCAGCACCACACTCTGGAAATCCCGTATCGCCCGACCCAATGCCAGGCTGCCTTCGGCGGCCCCTTCCTGCCCGCTCTGCGAGATGCCCGCATCGGAAAACACAAAATCCAGTGCCACCGCCTTTACCTTGCCGTGACGGAAGAGCCCGTCCAAAGCCTCGGCGAAAATGAGGCGGTTCCAGGGAAAGTTTCCAAAGACCCTGGTCGACTCGGAGTCCACATTCACGTAACGGACCGGAATGGTGGACGGCAGCGGTCCACGGCCTGCCAACCTCCATTCGAATGTGATATCCTCAGCCGGAGCCAGCATGCCATCCGGGCCGAAAAAATGCGGCTCCCCGCCGGGCCAGCGCCAGACCGCGATCTGGGAGAGCCCTACCCAGGCGAGGCCAACGATGAACAGGATCGCGGCGAAAACGAACTTTTCGGAGAAGGCGGTTGAGGCGGTTGGGCGGGACACTCCGGGAGAAGTACAGAAAAAAGGGCGGATTTGCATCCGCCCTTTTTCAGGCAAAACAAAGATCCGTTAGTTGTTGTAGGGTGGTGGGGGTGTCGGTGTCGGTGTCGGGGTCGGGGTCGGATTGCCACCGCCACCGCCACCGCCGCCTGCTCCTCCACCGAGCGTGCCGACATTGCCGGCTGTCTCGACGCCGCTGTCAAACCCGCCTCCCGTTCCTGTTCCCGGGGGAGTCGCCGCGGTGGTGGCGTTGTCGATGGCCTGCTGAAGCTGTGTGTTCAACTCATTCAACTCTGTTTCGGTGAGATTTGTGGTGTCGATCTGAGCCGGGAATTCATCCAGTTTCCGGAGTCGGATGGTGATTTCGGTTGCATCACGGCCGGGGCCGACGCTGCGGGTCGAACCATCGATCACACGAAAGTCGATGCGGCCATCGGTGACTTTGATCGTCGCACGGTAGCCCCCATCGGACTCAATCACGACGGTGATGCTGAATGTTGTTCCCCGAATGCCTGCGGTGCCCAGAGGGGTTGTGACCGTCATCTGGGAGCCGGAGCCGAGCTTGGCAACGTCGCCGATGATGGTGCCCTTGTTCAGGGCCATGGCCGTCACGGAGCTTGTCGGCTCGGCTTTGGCGTTCGTGATGTCCACCTTCGTGGCGTCAAAGGGGTCTTGAAGGAATTTGGTGACCGAGAATTCCGACTTCTCTTGCACAACGAGGCGCGTGCCATTGGAAAACAGGAGGCCGGCTTCGGATTTGTCACCTGTGATGATCTGGTCGCCTTGCTTGAGAAAGGAACCCGCCTTGACGGGTTGGCTCTTCGCATCGGTGACAGAACCGGTGACTTTCGTCACCTCGACGGTTCCGGATTTGTTGGGAGCCGCAAGGACCGCGGAAGGAAAGCCGAGCGCGAGCAGTACGACGCAGCCGAAGCTGAGGATCGTTTTCATGGTCCGACCTGCCTATCATTGCCGGGGCTGTTGGGCAAGAAAAAAGGCTGCCGATCGCACTCGCTTGCCAATGCAGTTGGCGGTAAGTGGGTTGGCTGTGGAGTTGAGCGAAAAATTTCTCGTCTCGCTGTGCGGATGGCCGGTTCTGCGCGAAGCGAAGGCCTTGCAGGCATCGGGTGCCGTGGCAGAAGCCGTGTACGAACCCCCGGCCCTGCGCGGCCGCATCGTGTCGGGCGGCAAGGCGTTTGCGGCCGGGTTGCGGATCCGGAACGCCATCGACATCGAAAATCTCTGCCCGTGCCGTGACTCGCGCGTGCGGGGGATCATATGCGCCCACTCGGTCGCCGTGGGGCTTGCTGTGCTGAATCCGCGTGTGCCCACGGTTCACCAGTCGCCACCTCCCGGCAAGATGCCCGGGCGGCAGGCGGCGGAGACCACCTCCGAGCGACCGAGCATCCTGCTCAAGCTGGAGGGTTCGCTGCGCCACGTCGAGGCGGACCTCGGGTTCCGCTATGCACGGGAGGGCGTCTCGAACGGCTCTGCGGAAGCGGAGGCGATCGCGCAGTTGCTCGCGGCAGGATTCGAGCCCTCGGGGGCAAAAGCCGTGCTGAGGGGCGAGGATGCCATTCTGCGTTTTTTCGCGACGGAGCTTCCCCGTTGGAAGCAGGAGTGGACCGTCGAGACGGGCGAGCGGTTCGAACACGTCACTCGCGACCTTGTGCAAATCGAGCCCGCCTTTGCGCTGCGGGAGCGGGAGGATGGCTGGCTCGACTTCCATGTGCATTTCACCGCCGGCGCGGAGGCGCTGCTTTCCTTGGCCGACATGCAGCGCCTGCTCGCTTCGGGAAAACCCCGGCTCAGCCTCTCCGGCGGTCGGGTGGCACTGCCCGATGCGGGCGTTGTCGGGGAGTTGGAGGAAGTGCTCCGCGATTGCGATCCACGGCAGGAGCGGGGGCGCTTCCTGGTTCCGCCCGCCCAGCGGGCCTATGTCGAAGCGACCCTTGCGGCGCTTGCAGGGGACCCGGCACCGTCCCCGCAACTCGCGCCGGAGGAGCGCCTCGGCCCGATGCGCCGCTTGCTGCGACCCTACCAGAGTGAGGGCGCCCGGTGGTTGCTGGGACGGGCGCTCGACGGCTCGGCGGGCCTGCTGGCCGACGAAATGGGGCTCGGAAAAACCGTGCAGACGCTTGCGATGTTCGAGGCACTGGAGGGTCCGCATTTGGTGGTCTGCCCGTCCTCGCTCGTGTGGAACTGGGCCCGCGAGGCAGCAACATTCAGTCCGCAGAAATCCGTTCTTGCCCTGCACGGGGCCGGGCGGTTTGCGGAGTTCGACCGCATGGCCGGGGCCGACATCGTCGTGACAAGCTACGCCCTCCTCCGGCGCGACGCGGAACGCTACACAGGCACCGAGTTCCGCACCGTCGTGCTGGACGAGGCGCAGCATATCAAGAACCCGGGCAGCCAGAATGCCAAGGCCGCAACCGCCCTGCGCGCGCGGGCCCGGTTTGTCCTGACAGGGACCCCCCTGGAGAATTCGGTGCGGGACTTGTGGTCGCTATTCGGGTTTCTGCTGCCGGGCTACCTCGGCTCGCAACGCGACTTCGCCGAGCGCTACGAAAAACCCCTCGCCGCCGGCGCGCGCGGGGAGGTGTGGACACGCCTTGTGCGGCGTGTGGGGCCTTGGATGCTGAGGCGCCGCAAGGCGGAGGTCCTCTCGGAGCTCCCGGACAAAATCGAGCAGATCGTCGAAGTCGAACTCACGGTGGACCAGAAGCGCGCCTACACCGGCCTCCAGATTGCCGCCCGGCAGGGCATCGAAGCCCTGCGCGAACGCGGCGGGACCGCTCGCATGCAGGTGCTCACGGCGTTGCTCCGACTGCGACAGGCGTGCTGCGACGTGCGGTTGCTCGGTGCAGAATCGCCGGCTCCCTCCGCCAAGCTCGAGGCGCTGGTCGAACTCCTCGGCGAAGCCGTCGATGGCGGCCACAGGGTGCTCGTTTTCAGCCAGTTCACATCGATGCTGGATCTCATCGCCGAAGCCCTCACGGAGGCGGGATTCCGCCACTGCCGTCTCGACGGCTCGACGCGCGACCGCGCCGCGGAGGTCGACCGCTTCGAAAGCGATCTGTCGATTCCCGTCTTTCTGATCAGCCTCAAGGCCGGCGGGACAGGCCTCAACCTCACCTCGGCAGACACCGTGATCCATTTCGACCCATGGTGGAATCCGGCAGCGGAAGCGCAGGCGACGGACCGCGTGCACCGGATCGGACAAAAGAACGTCGTCACATCGATCAAGCTCATCGCCCGCGATACCGTGGAATCCCGTGTGCTCGCCATGCAGCGCACGAAGCGCGAACTCCTCGGCGGGCTCTTCGAAAACGAATCCGCCGCCCCCGCGCTGACGGCCGAAGATCTGCTGGAAGTCGTCGGTTAGGAAAACCGCTCGCCTTCGACGGCGGCCGGGCGGGCCATGCTGCTCGCAAGCTCCAACCGCCGCCCGCACTCCGCGGAGTCGACGATCGAGTGGAGGGCATCGAGAACGTGGTACGCCGCGCGGCCTGAGGCCCGGGGCTCGCGCCCACCTCGCATGGCAGCAATCATCTCGGCAATGCCGAGGCCGGTGAGGTCGTCATCGGCCCATGCGGGGACATGCAGGTATTCGGGCTCACGCGCCCCCGGACGCACCAACGCGACCGGACCGCCGAATCCGGCAGGGTGCGGAATCCGCAACGTGCCGAGCGATCCATGAATCTCGATCGGCGCAAGGGCCTCGGAAGCCGCACCGCACGAGGCCAGCAGCGAGACCACAGGACCGGATGCGAACTCAAGCAGAGCCGCCGCCGGACGCGAAGCTCCCTCGCTCCCGCCCGCAAACGCCCCCGAGACGGCTGTCATCGGACCAAGAAGAGTTCCGAGTGCAGCCATGTAGGCCGGACCATGCTCGAAAAGAAACTCCGTGCCTTTTTTGAAATTCGCGCCAGCCACATCGTCCGAAGAAGCACGGACCCCCGGCACGAGGCGGGCCTCGCCGCCGACCGGGTCTCCAATTTCACCCCGATCAATCACCTCCCGACAAAGCCGCAGGGCGGGTCCAAGGAAGGAATCGGGACTGCAGCCGACGGGAAGTCTCTTTTCCCGCGCGTAGCCCAGAATCTCGCGGGCCTCCCGACGGCGCCTCGCGAGGAGCGACGCGCTGTAAACCGCCTTGCCGGCCTTCAGGATGCGGAGCGAGGCGGCTGCACGCTCGTCGAGAGGCGTGACATTCACCACGAGTCCGATGTCGTCCCGCACCAGCGTTTCCTCTGGCGAGGCCGCGCTGTCGATCCCGCACTCCCGGGCCAGGGCTTCCGCCGCCTCGCGGTCCTCCGTGGCAACGACAGCGACCTCATATTCCGAAAACCTCGCCGCCGACCGCGCGTAAACGCGGGCCAGCGGACCGCACCCCCACACCGCCACCTTCATGCGCGCGTTGCCAATCATCGGGGAAACGTCTCCGAATCCCGGCAAAGACGGAAAGATTTTTCTTCCCGGCCGCAACCATCGCCGGATTCCGCACGTTGATGAATTGTGACGCATCGCAAAGTTCGCTCACGAAACTTCTTGCCGTTCATTAGCTGAACTTATAGACCATCCCCCGCACATGATCTCGGCTTCACCTACCCAGCGCACCGGTCCGAACCCGATCCTCCGGTGGCTCTTTTCTTCGATCGGAAAGAAAACCGTCGTGGCCGTGACGGGAATCCTCCTCGTCGCCTTCGTGACCGGCCACCTGATCGGAAACTTCACGATTTACTTGGGGCCGGATTGGATCAATGCCTACGCCAAGAAGCTCCACGACCTCGGCCCGATGCTCTGGGTGATACGGGCCGGCCTTCTGGGCATTCTCGTGCTGCACATCTATTTCACCATGTTGCTGTGGAAGGAAAACCACGCCGCGCGCCCGAAGAAATACCTCGCCAGCGACCCGATCAAGACCACGGTTTTCGCGCGCACAATGCGATTGAGCGGGCTCATCGTTTTCGCGTTCATCATCTTCCATCTGGCGCACTTCACCGTTCGCGTGGTGGATCCTTCGTTCCAGCACATGGAGACCACGCTGGCCGGGCATGAGGTCCACGACGTCTTCAAGATGGTGGTCGTCGGCTTCAGCAATCCGTGGGTCGTGGCCGTTTATCTCGTGAGCCTCTTCCTTTTGACCTTCCACTTGAGCCACGGCATCGGGAGTCTTTTCCAGACACTCGGCATCACAAACCGCCGGATCCGGCCGCTCATCGAGTTTGTGACCCGCGCCTACGCCTGGCTCCTCTTCATCGGCTACGCATCCATCCCGATTTCGATCCTCGTATTCGGCCTGGGGAAAGGAACTGTCAAATGACGCTCGAATCCAAAACACCCGCGGGTCCGCTTGAGAAGAAGTGGACGTCCTTCAAGAACAACGCCAAGCTCGTCAGTCCCGCGAACAAACGAAAATTCGACATCATCGTGGTTGGCTCGGGCCTCGCCGGGGCCTCGGCGGCGGCGACCCTCGCCGAGCAGGGCTACAACGTGAAGTGTTTCTGCTACCAGGACAGCCCGCGCCGCGCCCACTCGATCGCCGCTCAGGGCGGAATCAACGCAGCCAAGAACTACCAGAACGACGGTGACAGCGTTTACCGGCTCTTCTACGACACGATCAAAGGCGGGGACTTCCGCGCCCGTGAGGCGAACGTTTACCGCCTCGCCGAGGTGAGCACGTCCATCATCGACCAATGCGTCGCGCAGGGCGTGCCGTTCGCCCGCGAATACGGCGGACTCCTCGACAACCGTTCTTTCGGCGGCGCCCAGGTTTCACGGACGTTTTACGCCCGGGGCCAGACCGGCCAGCAGCTTCTGCTCGGTGCCTACTCCGCCCTGAGCCATCAGATCGCGCTGGGAAGCGTCAAGATGTTCCCGAAGACGGAAATGATGGACCTCGTGCTGGTGGACGGCCACGCGAAGGGCATCGTCGTGCGCGACATGACGACGGGCGAGATTTCCTCCCATGCGGGAGATGCCGTGCTTCTCTGCACCGGCGGATACGGCAACGTCTTCTATCTTTCGACGAACGCCCGCGGCTGCAACGTGACGGCCACCTTCCGTGCTTACAAGCGAGGGGCGCTCTTTGCGAATCCGTGCTTCACACAGATCCACCCGACGTGCATTCCCGTAAGCGGCAGCTACCAGTCGAAGCTCACGCTCATGTCCGAGTCGCTTCGCAACGACGGCCGCGTCTGGGTGCCGAAAAAGAAGGAAGACTGCGGCAAGGAGCCCCACCTCATCGCCGAGGGCGACCGCGACTACTTCCTCGAACGCAAGTACCCGAGCTACGGCAACCTCGCTCCGCGCGACATCTCGTCCCGCTCGGCCAAGGAAGTCTGCGACGAAGGCCGCGGCGTCGGCCCGGGCGGACTCGGGGTCTATCTGGATTTCTCGGACGCCATCAAACGCCTCGGCAAACGCACCATCGAAGAACGCTACGGCAACCTCTTCGAGATGTATGAGAACATCACCGGCGAGAATGCGTACGAGCGCCCCATGCGCATCTACCCTGCCGTCCACTACACAATGGGCGGACTCTGGGTGGATTACAACCTGATGAGCAACGTGCCGGGCCTCCATGTGCTCGGCGAAGCAAACTTCTCCGACCACGGCGCGAACCGCCTCGGCGCCAGCGCCCTCATGCAGGGACTCGCCGACGGGTATTTCGTCATCCCCTATACCCTCGGGGAATACATGACGACCCAGTTCGGGAAAAAGGTGAACGCCTCCCACCCGGCCTTCGCCGAGACGGTGGATGCCGTGAAGGCGCGCGTGAAGAAGCTCGTTTCCATCAACGGCAAGCGCAGCGTGGACAGTTTCCACCGCGAACTCGGCCTCATCATGTGGGACAAGTGTGGCATGGCCCGTGACAAAAAGGGTCTCGAGGAGGCCATCCGACGCATCCGCGAACTCCGTCACGAGTTTTGGACCGATCTCAAGCTGCTCGGCAGCCCGGACGGAATCAACATGGAACTCGAGCGCGCAGGCCGCGTGGCCGACTTCCTGGAATTTGGTGAACTCATGTGCCTCGATGCGCTCGAGCGCAACGAGTCCTGCGGCGG
This sequence comes from uncultured Chthoniobacterales bacterium, assembly GCA_964552635.1. Taxonomy (GTDB): domain Bacteria; phylum Verrucomicrobiota; class Verrucomicrobiia; order Chthoniobacterales; family Terrimicrobiaceae; genus CAZKHB01. Next base: position 21,028 of record CAZKHB010000030.1, on the reverse strand, counting down.
CCACTTCCGCACCGAATACCAAACCCCCGAAGGCGAGGCCCTCCGCAACGACGACGACTACGCCTACGTCGCCGCCTGGAAATACGAGGGCGACGAAAACACCCCGACTCTCGTGAAGGAACCCCTCCACTACGAACAGGTGAAACTGGCCACCAGAAGCTACAAATGAGATGAGCGTGGAGAGATGAGGGTTGAGGGAGGGCTGGCGCACGGAGGACGGGCCGTGGAGGCGGAAACACAAGTTTTTACGAATGTTTAACTTTGAGAAATTGGATGTGTGGAGAGAGGCGCTAGCGCTTGCGGGCGAGGTCTATCGCGTAACGTCTTCGTTTCCCGCGGACGAGCGGTTTGGTCTCACTTCGCAAATGCGGAGGGCCGCCGTTTCGGTGTCTTCAAACATCGCCGAGGGCTCCTCGCGGCACTCCGGCTCCGATTTTGCCCGTTTCGTTGAAATGGCCTCCGGCTCGCTCTACGAGCTTGTCTCGCAATCCTTTCTCGCGACCAGCCAAGGCTTCCTGCCCGAAGCCGACCGTCTTTCTCTTTACTCGGGCGCAGAAAAAGTAAGCAAAATGCTCAGCGGCCTCCGTAATCATCTTAAGACCACCCGGGCCTAAATGCCCTCAACTCTCAACCCTCACCACTCAACCAACATGAAATTCTACCTCGAAGTCTGGCGACAGAAGGGCCCGGGCACAGCCGGGAAACTTGAACACTACGAAGCCAACGACATTCCGGCGGAAGCTTCGTTCCTTGAGATGCTCGACATCGTGAATGAGGACCTCACGAAGAAAGGAATCGAGCCGATCCAGTTCGACTCCGATTGCCGCGAGGGCATTTGCGGGAACTGCTCGCTGACCATCAACGGCGTGCCGCACGGCCCCGGCCGTGGAACGACCTGCCAGCTCTACATGCGGAAGTTCCGCGACGGGCAAATCATCACCATCGAGCCATTCCGTGCGGATTCGTTCCCGGTCGAGCGCGACCTCGTTGTGAACCGGGCCGCATTCGACCGAATCATGCAGGCCGGCGGCTTTATCAGCGAACGCTCGGGGTCAGCCCCCGACGCCAACGCGGTTCCGATCCCGAAGGTTGTCGCCGACCAGGCGATGGATGCCGCCGCATGTATCGGCTGCGGGGCCTGCGCCGCCGCGTGTCCAAACGGTTCGGCCATGCTTTTCGTCAGCGCGAAGGTCACCCACCTCGGCCTCTTGCCCCAGGGAAAACCCGAGAACGACCGTCGTGTGCTCGCCATGGTGCGGCAGATGGACGACGAGGGCTTCGGCAACTGCTCCAACTACTACGCCTGCGAGGCCGTCTGCCCGGCCGGCATTCCCGCTGCGTTCATCGCCCGCATGAACAGGGAATACACGTTCGCCTCCGCCAAAGAAGCGATCGGACTCAACGTCTGAACGCACACCGGATCCTCCGGTTTGCCAGAAGGGCGGCCCCTGCGGGCCGCCCTTTTTGCTGGGCACGGCGGGCATTGAAACTCCGGCTTCGTCTATGCAAAACGTCGCTGGGCGTCTGCATCCCGTAGGATCTGTGAGAATCCGTGGAAAGCTCGCGTGGCCTTCGAGCCGGGCACCGGTGACTTTCCCGATGTCGCGGGGGCACTTCCTCATTGAGCGGCGGGCTGCCAGCGCGTATTCCATGAGCACTCTCCCACGATGAGCCAACCTGATTTCCCGGATTCCGACCCGGTATCCCGCAAAGAGCCGCCCAAGCTCGGCCAGCACCTTCTCACTGTCCTTCAGGTCATCGTGACCGGCGGCCTGCTGTGGTGGCTTTTCCACGATCCGGCGCGGCGGGAGACAATGTGGAGGGCGATGCACGAGGCGGACTGGCGGTGGCTCATCGCCGCGATGGCTGCCGCCGGCGTGTGCGAGTTTCTGGGAATCCTGCGCTGGCAGTTGTTCCTGCAGATGATGCATGTGCATGTGAAGCTCTCGGAGTTGTCGCGCCTGTTTTTCATCGGGGCCTTCTTCAACCAGTTTCTGCCCGGGACGACGGGCGGTGACGTGGTCCGGGTGATTTATCTCATGAAGGACCACCCCGAACACCGGACGGCAGGCTTCCTGAGTGTGGCGGTCGACCGCCTGCTGGCTGTGCTGGTGCTTGTGGCGATGGGGCTCGGGTTTGCATGGTTCCGCAGCGATTGGTTTGCCCAGAGTTTCGCGGTGGGGCAGACGATGCGCATCTTCGCCATTGTCCTCTTCGTGATGGGGGCCGGGCTCATCGCTTCGTTCTTCCTGACGAGCCGTCACCTTGTCGACCGCCTGCCGGAACGCTTCCCGCTCCGCAAACACATCGTGAAGCTTTCGACGCTCTGGCAACTCTGCATCGAGAACCGCTCGCAGGCCCTCTGGGGGGCGTTCTACACGATTCCCATGCTGATCGCCTATTTCGCCGCGTTTTACTTCGTCGCGCTGGCATTCACTCCGAAAGTCAGTTTCCTCGATATGACCTCGATCATGCCGCTGGTCACGGCGATTTCCTCTCTGCCGATCAGCCTGAACGGTATCGGGGTCCGCGAGGCGCTCTTCGAGCAATTGCTGTGGGAACTGTGCGCGGTTCCCAGCGGGATCGGCCTGCTCATCTCGATCACCGGAATGTTTGTTTATCTGGCTTGGGGACTCCCCGGCGGGCTCTTTTATCTCGAGCGCATCCGGCGCCGCTACAAACCCTGACAGGCGGCGCTAGGGCCGGGGGCCGAGGCGGCTGAAAAGAAAGAGCGCTGTCCCGGAGATCGCGATAATGACGCCGGAGAGCAGCACGGCGGCGGCCATGTTCCCGCTCTCGACGTGGAAGAAAATGGCGATCGGGATCGTCTGCGTGCGGCCGGGAATGTTGCCCGCAAGCATCAGGGTCGCACCGAATTCCCCGAGCGCGCGCACGAAGGACAGGATGAGCCCGGCCAGCAGACCCGGCCACGCGAGGGGAAGCAGGATGCGCCACAGCAACCGTGACTCGGTGGAGCCACAGACCCTCGCCGCGTCGAGAAGGCCGGTATCCACCTGCTGGAACGCCCCCTTCGCCGTCTGATACATGATCGGGAAGGACACCGTGACAGCAGCGATGACGGTCGCGGGCCAGGAGAAGACAACCGTAAGGCCGATTGCGGTCAGCGCCTCACCGACAGGCGATTGACGTCCGAAGACAAGCAGCAGAAAAAGCCCGATGACCGTCGGTGGAAGCGCGAGCGGGAACAGAAGAAAGCCGTCAATAAATCCGACGAGTCGCCCACGGCGCCCCATGCGCCAGCGCGCAGCAAGCACTCCGAGCACGAGCGTGATCGCGGTTGCCGCAACCGCCGTCTTCAACGAAACACCCAGAGCCTGCCAATCCATCACGGAGCACCGAAACCTTGATTCGCAAAATGCCTCTGCGCGACCGGACCCAGAAGGAAATCAAGAAAGGCTTTCGCCGTTGCATGACGGGTCGAGCCGGAAACCAAGGCCGCATCGTAAGTGATCGGATCATGGCTGTCCGCCGCCACGGCGGCCACAACGCGCACCTTGTCCGAGGAACGCGCGTCGGAACCATAGACGAACCCTGCCGCGGCGTTGCGGGTTTCCACATAGACAAGAACTTGGCGCACGTCCTTCGCATACACGGCATTCTTGCGAATGGCATCCCAAAGTCCCATCCTCTGAAGCGCTTGCATTGCGTAGGTGCCCGCCGGAACACTTGCGGGCTCGCCCATGGCCACCGTTTGAACGCGCACCAGATGCTCCCACCCGGTCGGCTCCACGGAATCCTGCGGCGCGATGAGGACAAGTGTGTTCGTCGCAATCACTCGCCGACTGCCCGGGTCCACGAGCCCCTTGGCTGCAAGCGCATCGAGATGTTTGGGCGCGGCAGAGATAAAGAGATCCACCGGCGCCCCGTTCTCGATCTGCTGCTGGAGCGACCCCGAGGACGCCAGGTTGAGTGTCACAGGAATCTCAGGATGTTCCTCCAGAAAGGCCGCGGCGATCTCGCGGAGCACCGGACCCAAGCTGGCCGCCGCCGACACCGTGAGCGGCTCCGCGGAAGCAAGGCCCCACGGCAGGAGCAGGAGAAGGAGAAGGTTTTTCACAGGGCTTGGGTGAAGAAATCGGGATAACAGCATCAATTACGCCACGCGAGACCGTGGCTGCATCCGACCGGGGCGGGCGGGCGTTGCTTGGAGGCGTGAAAGGCGTCAAAAAGCGTGACCTCCCCGAGAAGATCTGTGCCGCGTGCGGGCGGGCCTTCGCTTGGCGCAAACGGTGGGAACGGTGTTGGGACGAGGTGAGGTATTGCAGTGAGGCATGCCGCACCGGACGTCGGAAGGCACGGGAGGCCGGACGGTGAATGTGGTGTGGTTCAAGCGGGACTTGCGGGTGGAAGACCATGCTCCCCTTGTGTCGGCCTGCAAACAGGGTTCCCTCGTGTGCCTGTATGTTTACGAGCCCGGTTTGCTGGGCAGCGAGGAGTTCGATTCCTCGCATCTGGTCTTTATCAACGAGGCTTTGAGTGAGTTGGACAAAGCCTTGAGGGCACGAGGGGCATTCCTCGTCACCCGCATCGGACCGGTGGTCGATGTGTTGGAAACGCTCTGGCGCGAGGGCCACGTGGGCGCGCTTTTCTCCCATGAAGAGACGGGGAACGAGATCACCTACAGGCGTGACCGCCATGTGGCGGCCTGGTGCCGCGAACGCGGAGTGGTCTGGCGCGAATGGAGGCAGGATGGCGTGGTCCGGCGGCTCGCCTCGCGGAATGGGTGGGCAAGGAGATGGGACTCCACGATGTCCGCACCGATTCTTCCCGCCCCGGCGGCCATTCCTGCGGCAAACGTGCGTTCCGAAGGCATTCTCGCTCCGGAGACGTTGGGCTTGCCGCCCTCGACCAAGACGGGTGTGCAGCGCGGCGGAGCACTGCCCGCAGCGGAGGTTCTCGATTCGTTCCTCAACAAACGTGGGGTGAACTACCGCAGCGATATGTCCAGCCCGGTCGAGGGCTGGGAAGGGTGCTCGCGACTGAGCCCGTATCTGGCATGGGGCTGCATTTCGATGCGGACGGTGGCGCAGGCCGCAGCCGAGCGGACTGTGGAGGTGCGCCTCCTGCGACGCGAGGGTCTGCCGGTCGATGCCCGCTGGTCGGGTTCGCTCCGAAGCTTCGAGGCCCGGCTGCGCTGGCACTGCCATTTCATGCAGAAACTCGAGGACGAGCCGCGCATCGAGTTCGAGAACATGGCCCGCGCCTGCGACGGACTGCGGGAGGAATTCACGGCTTCGGAGGAGGGACAGCGACGGCTCGAGGCTTGGAAGGCGGGGCAAACAGGTTACCCGCTGGTGGACGCCTGCCTGCGCTGCGTGCAGACGACCGGTTGGCTGAACTTCCGGATGCGCGCGATGGTGGTGAGCTTCGCGAGTTACCACCTCTGGCTGCACTGGCGGCCGACAGCTGTGTGGCTTGCACGGCACTTCCTGGACTTTGAACCCGGCATCCATTTCAGCCAATGCCAGATGCAGAGCGGCACGACAGGCATCAATGCGGTGCGGATCTACTCGCCCGCCAAGCAGGTTCGGGATCAGGATCCTCGGGGAGTTTTCATCCGGCGTTGGGTTCCGGAATTGACCGGCGTCGCTGACGAATGGCTTCCCGAACCCCATTGCATGCCGGCTGAGATCCAGCGGCGGGTGGGGTGCCTTGTCGGGACCGACTATCCCGCCCCGCTCGTCGATCACACGACCGGCCTGCGTGAGGCACGGAGCCGAATGGCCACCCTTCGCAGACGGGCGGAGAGCCGGGAAGAGGCCCGCCGGGTATTTGTGAAACACGGGAGCCGCAAGAGGCGTTCACCGAAACCACAGGCCGCCCAGATGCCACTCTTCGGGGCCTGATCTCACCACTGCAAAGCGGGAGCGGTGTAAGCGATCGTGACCGGGGTTCCCACGGCAGTGAGCGCGAAGAGTTCCTCGGCCACCGAGCGCTTCAGGCGGATGCATCCGTGCGAGGCAGGACGGCCGGGAACATAGCCGACATGCATGCCGACTCCGGTATTCGTCAGGCGCATCCAATACGGCATCGGGGCACCCACGAACGCACCACCCTCCGGCACGGCATCGGAGCGGATGTCCGCATCGGCCACAACAACCGTCCCGGTCGCATCCACAATCTTACCGTAGAGGTTCGATGCGTAATCCCTCTGCTTGCCGAGGATCGTGAAATCCCCCTCGGGTGTGGGATGCGAGCGTTTTCCCGTCGCGACCGGGAAATCCATCGCGATCGCGCCGTCGACGAGAAGGAGTCCGCGTTGCTCGGAAAGATCGATCTCGATCGCGACGTTACTGCTGTCGGCGACGGCCATAAGCGTCTCGTCCCGGTAAATCCGGCTCTTCCATCCTTCCGCCGCCCTCCAATTCGTATGGGCCTCGCGCGAGGCGATGCGTCCGCTCTCATTCGCTGCACCTGCGCCGTGGGGGCCGAAGACCGAGCATCCGGAAAAACCAAGGACCGCCACGACAGGGAGGAGAGTGCGGAGCAAAGGCATGCAGTAAGAACATCAGCCTCCAGACACGCCAACGTCAAGGCAGCGTGCGGCAACGCGCAACCCAGAATGTGTCTCCGAACGCCGCGTGCACACGTTCCTCCCACCCCTCCGACGCTTCATTCAGGACGGCAAAGACCGTCGAGCCCGAGCCGGACATCATCGCGCCCGCCACGCCGGGCTGCGCAGCCAGCCACGCCTTGAGCGTTGGGAGCACGAGGTGCTTCCCGAAAACCGGGGCCTCGAGATCATTGAAAAACGTGACGCCCTGCGCCTCGAAGGATTGCGCCTCTGCCTGCGGCGACCAAGCGGAATAGGCCCAACCGGTCGGAACGGGAAAGGGAGGTTTCACAAGCACGAGATCGAGAGCGGGAATTCCGGTAGCCGGCTCCAGGAGCTCACCGCGACCTCGGCACCATGCCGCGCGGCCATCCAGAAAGAAGGGAATGTCGGACCCGATGCCCGCAGCAAGGGGGAGCAGCTCGGCAGGCCCGAGCCCCGTGCCGAGAAGACTGTCGAGCGCGACGAACACGGAGGCCGCATCGCTGCTCCCGCCGCCGAGCCCGGCCCCGTGCGGCACGCGTTTCGTGAGATGGATCCGGCAACCAAAGTCCCGCCCGGTCGCCTCGCGGAATGCCGCAGCCGCTCGCCAGGCGAGATTCCGCTCGTCGGCAGGCACGCCGGGTTCCTCGCAGACAATCGAAATTTCAGGGGTCGAAGTGAGTTCGATTTCGAGTTCATCGGCCAGATCGAGCCGCACCATCAGTGTCTCAATGTCGTGGAATCCATCGGAGCGCTTTCCGAGCACGCGGAGGCTGAGGTTGACTTTGGCGGGAGCCGCAATTCTCATGGCGCGCACATCATCCGCCAATGTCGGCCCCGTCCAACGAAAAAATCATCGTCGCCCTCGATGCCCCGGACCGCGAGGCCGCCCTGCGCCTCGCCGAGCCACTCCAGGGCCTCGGCTGCATCCTCAAGATCGGCCTGCAGCTTTTCACGGCACTCGGCCCGTCGATCGTGCGCGAAATCCGCTCGTCGGGAACAAAGGTGTTCCTCGATTTGAAATTCCACGACATCCCGAACACGGCCCGTGAGGCGGTGCATTCGGTCACGGCGCTGGATGTGCAGATGACAACCATCCACCTTGCCGGCGGACCGGACATGGTCGGCGAGGCGGTGCGCGCGGCCGGTGCAAACGGCCCGCTCGTGCTGGGTGTGACGGTGCTCACAAGCATGGACGCGGCCGCCCTCTCGGCCACTGGTGTGCCAAGGACACCGGCCGATCAAGTTCTACATCTCGCGGAGATGGGTGTCCAAAACGGATTGCGCGGGGTGGTGGCCAGTCCGCACGAGATTTCCCTGCTGCGCGAGGCATTCGGCGCATCGCTTCGCATCGTGACCCCGGGTGTGCGTCCGGCAGGATCGGATACAGGCGACCAGCGCCGGGTCCTGACGCCCAAGGAAGCCATCGCACGCGGCGCCGACCACCTTGTCATCGGACGCCCGATCACCGGCGCGCCGTCGCCGAGGGATGCATTTCTTCGCATCGCGGAAGAGATCGCCTGATGGAAGGCGCGGGAAAGCTTCTGGTTGTTGCCGGCATTGGCCTCGTGGTGGCGGGACTCATCCTTTGGTTCGTCGTCCCTCGAGGCGGGCTGCCGGGCGACATCACCATCAAGACCGGCAACGCGACGTTCGCCTTTCCGGTTGTCACCTGCCTTATCGTAAGTCTTGTGCTTACGGTCCTTTTCCAAATCTTCCGCCGGTAGCACTAAGCATCGAGTGCGTGGTAGCTCCACGCAAGGTGCCCGTCGCGGATTTCGATTGAAGCGAACCCCGGCGGAGTCCCTTGGTTTGTCCCCTTCCACCAAGCTCCGGAGATCGCCCCCCCGGTAAGGACAGGCACGCCCGAGAGGCTCATGCGTTCCTTCACATGAACGTGTCCCTGAAGGACGGCCACAAGCCGCTTGTCGCGGAAACGCGCGACGATCCCCGCCGCGCCGGGCACCTGGAGACTCACCGGAGGCGGCTCGCCGGGAGGTGCTTTTCCGAGGGCGAATTCCGAAAGAAACGGCACATGGGTGCAGAGGATCACAGGTTGTGCCGCAGGCGTCGCGGCGATCTCCGTGTCCAGCCAGGCCAGACTCGCCGCCGACGGCGTGGCATCATAGACGAGACCCTCGGGGAGAACGCGCAGCGTGTCGAAAACCAGAAACTTGTATCCTGCCCGCTCGAACGTGCGGTTTGCCGACACGCAGCCGAGTTGCCCCCGCCAGAGCTGCCAGGGATCCGCCGCAGGCGCGGACCCATCGCGCGGTCTTGCTCCGGCGAGATCGTGATTCCCCACGCAGTGCTCGACGCCGGGCGGCAGGGCCCCGAGGAACCCGCGATACATTTCGAAACGCGGAACGCAGTCCTCCACACGGCTGACATGCCCCTCGTGGATGACGTCGCCGCTTGCGATCACCACATCGCCGTGCATCGCGGAGATCTTCTCCGCAGCCCGCGCGAGGAGGTCCGTATTGGTCAGGCCGGGCATGCAGTGGACATCGGTGTAGTGCACGATGCGCAGCGGTGGCAGATCGGCTGCGACCGCATGGCCGACTCGGGAGGCGACAAACCAGCCCGCACCAGCCAGTGCGCTCGCACGCAGGAAGTCCCGGCGTTTCCACATCATGCCCTGAGGTTCCCTTTCTCTGCTTCCGCGCGCAAGGATGCGTTCGTGACAGAGTTGTCACGGACGGCAGATTTCAAAGACGCAATTGCTGGCCTTTCACCAGTTCCTGGAACAGTCCCGGCGCCGCAACCAGTTCGGCGTAGCTGCCGCACTGCTCGATGCGGCCCTCGGCCATCACAACGATGCGGTCACAGTGTTTCACCGTCGCCAGCCTGTGTGCGATGAAGAGGGCCGTGCGCTCACCCAGGCCGTTCTGGAGGGTGCGGGAGATCAAATCCTCGCTGAGCGTATCGAGCGCGCTCGTGGCCTCATCGAAAACAAAGCACTCCGGGTCGGCAAGGAGGGCACGGGCGATGGCGAGTCGTTGTCTCTGGCCGCCAGAGAGCGTGGCACCACCCTCGCCGACCTCGGCGTCGAGTCCACCGGGGAGCTTGGCGATGAACTCCCATGCGTTCGCCTGTTCGCAGGCGCGCCGGATCTCGTCATCGGTCGCTTCGCGCCGTGCCACGCGGAGGTTGTCCCGCAGCGTCGTGTTGAAAAGGAAGGGATCCTGCGGCACGACGCCGAAATACCTCCGCAGGCGAGCCACTTCGATGCGCCGCAGGTCGACATCACCGATCCGGATCTCGCCGCCCTGCGGATCATAAAGCCGCAGGAGAAGCTGCGTGATTGTCGTCTTGCCCGCACCCGACGGTCCGACAAATGCCACGCGCTCGCCGGGTCGGATCACAAGCGAAAAGTCGCTCAGAACCATGCGGTCCGCCTCGTAGCCGAAGCAAACGTCTTGGAAAACAATCGGAGCCCGCCCGGGCGGGACAGCTGTCTCTCCCCGCGGTTCCGGCGTCGTCGAGGAAGTGTCGAGAACGGCACCGATGCGGGCCAAGGCCGCCGAGGCCCCGCCCCAGAAAGTGAAGGCATTGAAGATGGCCTGCAAGGGCCCCATGAGCCCGAGATAGGCAGTGAGGCAGGCGGCGACAACTCCGAGCCCGATCGATCCGTCAAGGTAGCGCCATGTGCAGGCCGCCATGAGAAACGCGTAGCACACATACGTCAGCCCTTCCTGTTTGATCCATTCGACGTGGGCCGAGATATCGCGTTCGTAGCTTTTCCGCCGGATGATTTCGGCCTGCTCCTCGAAACGCTGCGACACGATTTTCTCCATCGCGTAGAGTTTCACCGCCTTGCTCCCTCGCAGGAGATCGGCGACGTCTCCGCTCACGTCTCCTTCGATTTCTTGAAACTCTTTCTGGATACCACGGATGCGTCGAAGCGACTGCATCATCATGCGGACGCTGACGGCGGCGGTGATCATCAACAGCAGAGCCAGCACCCAATCCCAACTCACAAAGAGGAAGAACGTCACGATGACCGACATCACCGAACTCGGAAGACTCATTGTGACGTGCTGGAAAAACTGCATCACGGCGGCGAGCGGCGAGCCGAAGAGGTAGCTGAAGAGCTCGCCGGACGGGCGCGTGCCGTGAAACCGGAGGCAGAGGTGGTTCACGTGCCGGAAGAACTTGCTTCGCAGCGAAAACACCATGCGCTCTCGGGCGCTCGTGAAGAGCCGGTAGCCGAAATGCCACAGCAGCATCCGCACGCCGAGGGTGAGCGTGAGGTAGGCCAGCGCTAGCCACCCGAGACGCGTGAACCGCGTCACCGTCTCGACATGCTCCGGCTCGAGCACCCAGGAGAAGAGCCATTTTGGGAAAACGTTCTGGACCGCCACCGCCGCGCCGCTGCATCCGACCAGTGCCACCGCCGCGACCCACTGCCAACGCCTCCGCAGAATCAGCGGCCACACATGCCTGCGAAAGGCGTCTGGAACGGCTGTCGTCGACACGCGGTCTCCCGGTCAGCGCGGTTCGGATTCGGAAGGCAAATCCCTCGGCCGGGCACCCCAGATCAGGCGTGACGGACGTTCCGCCACGAAGCGGAAGAGGAAGCGTGTGTAGGCCGATGTGGCCTTCAAATTTTCCGCCGTGACGCGGAAGTCGGCCAGCGTGGCCGCCAGCGGCTTTTCGACGCTCTTCACCAGCGAATCCGTGCGCGCCGCCAGATCCGACACGCGCGTAACCGCTGTATCAATGCGGGTGAGCGTGGCACCGAACCGCTCGCGGTTGTCCGCAAGGAGACGGTTCACCCCGGATGCGGTTTCCTTCAGCTCCGTGAATGTTCCGCGGGCCTCCGCAACAACCGGCTCGAGCGAGACGACAACGCCCTCGGTGCGCTCGATCAAATCCGCCGCACGCGTCAGGACGTCCCGGGCACCGTCTGTCGCATTGCCGGCCAGAACACGGCGCAGACCGACGATCGCCTCGTCGGCATTCCTCACCAGCTGGTCGAACGAAGTCGGCGTTACGCCCTTGATGCGCGCATCGGCCGCAAGCGGCGGGGCCTCGGCGGGGCCGGCTTTTACGAGGACAAACTTGTCCGCAAGGAGCGTGTCGGACGCGATACTGACTTCCGTGCCTTCCGTCAGCGGCGGCACACTGCCCGCGAGGCGGAGCGTGATTTCCACAAGCCCTCCGGGAGACTGGGCGCGCTCGGCGGCACCCAGCATGCGGATCCCCGAAACCGCCCCCGCGTTCGCACCTGCGTATTTGACTTGGGAACTGACACGCAGGCCGGTGATGTCATCGAACCGCACGAAGACCTCGCGGCTGTTCGGCACATGCGTGCGGCCGGCGAGGCCCAGTGTGAGAGCCGCCAGCAAGATGATGCTGCAGACGATGACCGATCCGGCAACCAGCCAGTCCGACGTTTTACCTTTCAACATGCTTCGTGGTTTCTAACACGCACGTTCCTCCGCACGCGAGGCGGGATTTTCGCCTGTTTCGTTCAGGACCAGCGAGCCGGCCGCCACGACCACGCCCGCGACAGTTGCTTCGGCGTCGAACTGGACAAGCGCCCCGATCCGCCCGGCCCTGTGCACACTCAACTCGATGACATCCCCCGGCCGGGCAGCCGTGGGGAACTTCATCGAGCGGATGGCCGAAAGCAGGAATTCCCGCCCGACTTCCGCTCCCGCGATCCCCGCCAGTTGCGCGAGGGCTTCGGTCAGCAGGACACCCGGCACAACCGGACGGCCCGGAAAGTGGCCGTTGAAAACAGGATCCCCGGGATCGAAGCAGACCCGGGCAGTCGCCGATTCCCCGGGGATGAGTGCCGTGACGGTGTCGAGGAAAAGGAACGGTTTGCGGTGCGGAAGTCCGAGCGTGATCGGGTCCATTGCCGTCACTGAAGCGGTTCAGCGCGGACGATCCAAGGCCGAAGTCACTCGAACCGCAGCGCCTGAGCGGGCGGGATCCGCGCGGCCCGCAGGGCGGGGATGGCTGCGGCCACAAGCGCTGCAGGAACAAGCCAGAGTGCCGTGCCGGCCAGCACATCCAGTGGATAGCGCAAGGCGATGCTCCACCCGAAGAACGCCTTGTTGATCACCCACGTAAGAATCATCGCCATTCCCGCACCACTCGCCACGCCCAGCACGGATGCCAGGAGTCCGAGCAATCCGGCCTCGGCCAGAACGAGGTTCCGGATCTGCGTTCGGGAAGCCCCCACAGAGCGCAGCACCCCGATTTCGCGCTCGCGTTCAACGACAAGCGTCGTCAATGAGAGGAACACCCCCGCGATGGCAATCACCACCGCCACGGCCCGCAATATCGACGTGACGGCGAATGTCTGGTCGAAAATCTCCATCACCCGCGCCCTCAAGGCGGCATTCGTGTAGATCGAAAACTCACCCGCCGCCCCGAAGAGTCTGCGGAAACGCTCGGCCACTGCCTCGGCGTCCACACCCTCCCGCACCTTCACAGCAAAGGAATGCACCCGCTCGTCCGCCCAATGCCGGGAGAACGTCGCGCGGTCCATCAGGATCAATCCGCTGTCCCTCGTGAAATCCCGGATAACGCCGACCACCGTAAACGGGCGTTCCCCCGCGGGTGTCATGATACGAAGCGTGGCACCCGGCCGTGTTCCGTGACGGGTGGCATAGCTTTCGGAAACCGCGACCCGATCCGGATCATGGAAAGCGGTCGCCGCACCCGGGATGCCGTCAAGGAATTCCAACTCCCCGCGCGCCGCGCCATCCGTCACACCGAGCGAGGCCGTCCGCCCGTCAACCCTCACGCCGAGCTCGCGGAAGGTTGCCACCGCCGCGACGTCAGTATCCTGGCGCAGTGCTTCGAGCGCGGCGGCAGGCATGAAGGTCTGAAGGCCCACGATCTCATTCGCCGCCGGCGCAATGAAAAGGTCTGCCACCAGCGTGCGCTCACTCCATGCCATGACACTCGCCCGGAACGAATGGATCATGACCGAGACGCTCACCGTCATCCCGGCCGCGATGGCGAGGGCGGCCACGGTGACGGCATTGCGGTGCACGGCGCGGCCCAGATGCTGCGCGGCCAGGCGGAGTGTCCACCCGGGCCCGCGCACGATTCTCGCGGCGGAAAAAAGCAGCGCCGGTGCCACCAGAGCGGTGCCCGCCACAAGGCAGCCGACGGCCACGAAGCCGAGTGCGCTCCCGCCCCCCGCCAAGGAAGCCCATGAGAACAAAGTCGCGGCGAGCACCCCGACAAGCGCAGCCGCAGTCCAACCACGGGAACGCGCAACGAAAGATTCGACGGCGGAGCCCGGGCGGAGCACCAGGGCCGGATCGCAACCTGCCGCCTCGCGGGCGGGACGCCATGCCGCCAGCAGGGCCGCACCCGTGCCCACACCGAAGGCGAGAACGACCTGCCACGGCGTCAAAGCGAGACGGTCGATCGCCACAAGCGTGTAGAGCGACGACACCGTGAGGCCCACCGGGTTCGCCAACAATGCCGCAAGCGGACCCGCCAGGAGCAAGCCGAGCGCACTCCCGATCACGCCCGCAACGAATCCCTGTCCGAGAAACAAAGCGGAAATCTCCGCCTTCGACGCACCGCAGGCCCTCAGAATGCCGATATCCACACGCCTCCGGACAACCGCCGCCGAGAGGCTGTTGTAAATGAGAAAAACACCCACAACAATCGAGACGAGGCTCAGCGCCGTGAGATTCAACTGGAACGCGGCAAGCATCTGCTCCGTCTCGGTGCCACGCCGCGCAGGTGGTCCGACCGTGACATCCGCAGGCACGAGCGCGGCGAGGCGTGCCACCACCTCGTCTGCACGCAGGGGATCCTCGAGCAGAATCTGCACGGAGGTGAGTCGTCCCTTCAGATCAAGGAACCGTTGGGCCCAGCCAATATCCATCGCCGCAAGGCGCGGATCGGAACGGGCCGCCGCGTCGTCCGTCACAAGCACAAAGGCCGGATCGATCTCGCGGAGAACTCCGGCGGCAACGACACGTGAGGGACCGCCGAGCGGACTCCCCGGCGGCACAGCCACGACGGCCGGTCCACGCAGCCAGCGGTCGAGCGCCAGCGTCCCCCCGTCCGCGGCTTCCAGCCGGAACACACGCAGGTCCTCACCCGTGAACGGATCGACCCCCAGAAGGCGCAGATACTCACCCGGGCGGTCCGGCAAGGTCACGATGCCCTCGACCAGCGGCGTCGCCGCTTTCACACCGGGCACCGCAGCGAGGGCGGGATAGAGGGTCTCCGCCAGATCGCCGCGCACCTCGAGATGCGCACGGCCGGCGACGAGCGAAATCGCATTCCGGAAACTCTCCAGCGCCCCCCGGTTCGTGATTTGAATCGCAAGGAAAACCGTCACCCCCACCGCCACGCAAAGGATCTCGAGAACCGGAAGCAGGGGGTGCCGGACCCACGTGCGCAGCACCTGCCGGAAAAACAGGGTGCCGAATCGCCGCGTCATGCGCGGGGCTTCACAGCAGCCTTCTGCAGCAACCGCTGCAGACGCTTCACAGCAGGACCCTCCGAGATTTTGCGACCGTCCTTGCCCGTGATGTAAAACGTGTCCATCGCGACATCCATCTCGGTCGTGATGCGCGAGAGCTCGATCGTGACGCCCGCCTCGCCCATTGCGCGCAGGAGATCGTAGAGCAGGCCGAGCCGGTCGGGGGTCTGAATGTCGACGAGGGTGTAAATCGGATGGGCGGAGTTCTCGATGATGAGTCGCGTGGGGAGATCGAACTCCTGCGAGAGCCGGTAGGTCCGGAGGCGCGCATCCTTGCTGATAAGCGGCGTGAAATCGTAGTCCTCGAACGCGAGCGAGTCGGCAAGGCGGGTCTCGATGCGCGCAATGTCTTTCGGGCTGGTCACGGGCTCGAACCGCGTGCTGCCGACGCGGAAGATGTCGATTGCAAGGTTGTCGCCCCGCGTGAAGATATCGGCGCTCAGAATGTTCACCTGCGCCGTGAGGAAGGCCCCGGCGATGCGCTCAAGCAGGCGGCTGCGATCCCACCCGCAGACCCATACTTCGCTGTGCCCCTTGTCGGGATGCGGCATCCAGCGGAAGACCGGAGCCAAAGCGGAGGCGTCGTCCTTCCGGCGGTTCTCGAAGAACGCACGGAACAGCTTCAAATGGCCCGCAATGTCCTCCGGCTCGAACATCCGGAAATAGCGCTCGGGCATGAGCTGGAAGTGCGCTTCGGCCTCCTCCGCGAAGTCGCGCGGGAGTTTCTTGAGAACGTTCTGGAACTGGTCGTCGCGCGAGCGTCGCCGTTCCTCGACCGGGGCGTGACCACCCTCGAGATACTGGCTTGCCCGCCGGTACAGGCTCCACACGAGGCCCTCTTTCCAGTCCGACCAATTCTGGTCACTCGTCCCCATGCCATCCGCGAGCGTGATGAGCATGAGCGCGTCGAGGTTCCTGCGGTTGCCGACGATGCGAGAGAATTCCTCGGTGGTCGCATCGTCGTCGAGATTCCGCGTCTGCGACATTTTCGAGAGAACGTAGTGCGAGTCGACAAGCGTGATCAGCATGCGCCGCCGCTCGGGGGAAAGTTGCAGGCGGCGGGCGACCTTGTGGGCCAGGACGGCGCTGGCCTCCTCGTGGTTCCGCTGGTTCGCGGCCTTCCCCGTGTCGTGCAGCAGGAGCGCGAGGTAAAGCATGGCCGGATCTTCGATCTTCTGGAAGATCTGCCGGTAACCGCGCAGGCGGTCCGTGTCCGCAAAGAGCGTGGCGTCCATCTTCTCAATACAAACGAGCGTGTGTTCGTCTGCGGTGTAACGGTGGTAGAACTCGTGCTGGACGAGGCAGTCGAGCGCACCGAACTCCGGCATGTAGCGCCCGAGGAATCCCAGGTTGTGCATCAGGCGAAGAATCGGACCGACCTCGCCCTTGCGCGAAAGAATGGCCAGGAACGTCTCGCGGGCGGCGCGTGCATACTGGAACGTCCGGTTCACCAACGGAAGGCGGCGGCGCACGAGGTCGCTGAGCTCGGGATGGAACTCGAGTTGACGCACTTGGGCGTGGTGGAACGCGCGGAGCATCCGGTAGGGGTCGTCGTTGAAGATCTCCCGTGATTCGGGCTCAAGTTTCCCCGCGCGGGCGATGAATCCATCAAATCTCTCAGGGCGCGGGGATTTTGCGAAGAGCCCGAGGAGACCCGGTTTGCGCGGCGTGTGCTCGGGTACCATGCGGCCGAGCGCAGCCTCGGTGACAAGGTGGATGTTCCGCGTGTGGCTGTAAAACTCGCGCATGAAGGCCTCGACTTTGCGGAGGATGTTTTTCTGCGGGTAGTTGAACGATGTGGCGACCTTGCCCTGCAACTGGAGCGTGAGCGCATCGGCGCCGCGGCCGTTGAGGTACTGCATCTCCGTGCGGATGCGCAGGAGGAAATCGTAGCCTTTTTCCAAAAGCCGCCGCTCGGTTTCCCGCAGCACTTTGTGGTCAACAAGCTTCGCCGTCGTCATCACTCCGAGGTGGAAGTGGGAGATCCACAACAGGCTCTGGTAGTCGCGGAGGCCGCCGATGCCGTTCTTCACGTTGGGTTCCTGGAGGAAGACGCTCGAGCCGTATTTGACACGCATCTCGGCCTGGTTGGCACGCCGCCACGCGATGTATTCCTCCTCGCGACCGTCAACGCAATCGGTTTGAAAGCGGTCCTTGAAGGTTTGGAAAATCTCGCGCTCCCCGGCGAGGAACCGGCTCTCCAGCATCGAGGTTTTGGTCACCATGTCCTCGTTCGCCTTGCGGATCGCCTGCGGGATGGTGCGGGTGGCGTGCCCGACCTTGAAGCCGATGTCCCACAGGGCGACGAGCGTCTGGCGGATGAGTTCCTCGACGTCCTTGTCCTGCCCGGATTTCGCCTGGAGAAAGAAAATGTCGATATCGCTGAACGGCGTGAGTTCGCGACGTCCGTAGCCGCCGAAGGCCCCGGCGGCGAAACGTTCGCCGGCATCCTTCAAACCGAGTTCCTCGATCTTGCAGGCCAGCAACTCGCGCACCAGCACGTCGACCATCTCGGCCCGCTGGCGGGCCACTTCGCGGCCGCCGCCGCCGGCATTGTGCCACATGCGCAGCCGCTGCTCCTCAACCTTGCGAAATCCCTTGAAAATGACGACGGGATCACTGCCTTTGCGCCGGACTTTTTCGGAGACCTCGCGGGCGCTCCGCTCCAGATTTCCTCCTGCAGGCGACATCATGGGTTGCTTCCCTCGCGGATGACAATCTCGACGCGGCGGTTGATCTGCTGGGCATCGATCGATCCACCGGCCGGGGCGATGAGGCGGGACTTCCCGAAGCCGAAGGTCTCGATGCCGTCGGCGGGCAGGCCCATCTGTGTGGTGAGAAACTCTTTCACGGCCATCGCGCGGCGGAGGCTGAGTTCGTTGTTGAACTCGTCGGAGCCGAACGAGTCGGTATGGCCTTCGATACGGAAGCGGGAGTTCGGATTCCGCCGGATGAGGCGGCCGAGCTTCTCGAGGCTGGCCACGGCGCCGGGACGCAGATCCGAGGAATTGTAGTCGAAGAGGAGGTCCGTCGGCATGAGGATCGGCGCAGTCTCCGGAGTGAGCGGGCCGGTCTGGGCCAGCAATTGGTCGAGATCGCTGAAGCCGGCCGTCGCGGAGCTGCCGGATGGCTTGTCGGATGTCACCAATCCGGCAGGGTTCGGCAGTTCGAGAGCCGCGGTGCCAGCCACGGCGGGGCTGGTTTTGAAGAGTTCCTCGATCAGGGCTTTCTCATCCGGAAGGACAGTGCTGATCCCGGCGGCCTCCGCCGCTTGGAGGGTCGACTCGAACGATGGGGTCGCGATCTCCGGGGCGACGGCAAGTGCCGCAGCGGTATCCAACCGGGGGGCCGTGGGCGTGGCGCGGGATTCGCCGGCCATCTTGTCGAGAGCCGAGGATTCGTCCGGGAGAGCGATCGCCGTGGGGGCGCGGGCCGGACGCGCCTCTTCGGCGGGAGATGGCTCGAGCAACTTGGGGTCGATCTCCGCGCGCTCAAGATGGAACGTCCGTGGGACAATGCGTTCGTAGAAGGCATCGCTCATGCGCTCGACGGGAAATCCGCGCGCCCACCACCAGAAGATCGCGTGAAGGACAAGCGAGAGCAGCAGGGCGGGAAGAATCCACCGGCCAATGCCCCAGCCGGGAACTTCCTCGTCCATCGCGCGCACCCGACGATTCATTGCCCGATACCGTAGGCGAAACGGCGGGGTTTTCCAACCGGGAATCCGGACCCCTTCACCCGCGCACGAAACTTGCGGCACTGTGGCCGATCCAGACGGCAGCGAGGGCCAGCACAACGCTCCCGCCCGCGTAGAGGAGGGCGGCCGCCAACGCCCCCTCTTGAAGGAGCGACAGGGTCTGGATGCTGTAGGCCGAGAACGTGGTGAATCCGCCCAGCACACCGACCACGAGAAACAACCGCCATGTCTCGGGAAGGCCGAGCGGATTGCCTCCGAGCGTGAGTCCGGCGAGGAAGCCGATGGCGGCCGAGCCGGCAACATTCACGGCCAGCGTGCCCCATGGGAACGCCTCACCCCAGAGGCGCGCTGTTCCCTGTGTGATACCGTAGCGCAGAAGGCTGCCGAGGGCGCCTCCCAGCATTACGGCGAGCGCCTCCTTCACAGCCGCGGAATCGTGATGCCGCGCTGGCCCATGTATTTCCCGGAACGGTCGGCGTAGCTTGTTTCACAAACCTCGTCGGCCTCAAAAAAGACGACCTGGGCAAGACCCTCGTTCGCATAAATGCGCGCCGGAAGCGGCGTGGTATTCGAGATCTCGAGCGTGACATGCCCTTCCCATTCCGGCTCGAACGGTGTGACGTTCACAATGATGCCGCACCGGGCATAGGTCGATTTGCCGACGCAGATGGTGAGGACCTCGCGGGGGATGCGGAAATACTCGACGCTCCGCGCCAGCGCGAAGGAATTCGGCGGGACGATGCAGACGTCCGTCTTGAGGTCGACAAACGAGCGAGGATCGAACGACTTGGGATCCACAACCGTGTTGAACACATTCGTGAAGACCTTGAACTCATCCGAGACCCGGAGGTCATATCCGTAACTCGAGAGCCCGTAACTGATGGCCCGCGTGCCGTCCTCGAGTTGCTTGACCTGGCCGTCCACGAACGGCTCGATCATCCCGCGTTCCGTCGCCATGCGGCGAATCCAGCGATCCGAGCAAATGGCCATGACTCAGAGTCCGGGAATGTTGAGTCCGCCGGTGAGTTTGCCCATTTCCGCTCCGGCGAGGTTGCGGGCGTCTTCGAGGGCCTGCTTGACGGCGGCCAGCACGAGATCTTCGAGGAACTCGACATCCTGCGGGTCGACGACTTGCGGATCGATCTTGATGGAAATGATGTCACCGGCCCCCGTGGCGACCGCCTTGACCTTGCCGCCGCCCGAGGTGGCTTCGACGTGTTTGTTCGCAAGTTCAGCCTGCGTCTCGGCCATGCGTTGCTGCATGCGCTGGGCTTCTTTGAGCATTTTCTGGATGTTCATGTGGCGGATGTCTGGAGGGTGGCTTTGAAAAGTTCGAGGGCGCGTTGGATCAGCGGGTCGTTTTTGAAATCCTCCTCCGAGGGTGCGGACGGGGTTTCCTCCGCAGCGGGTGCCTCGGGTTCGGGCGGGGCCTCCTCGACGAGCTCGGGCTCGACGAGCGACTCATCGAAGAGCAACTCCAGCTTGACCGGCCGGCCGAGGGGACCGGCGAGGGATTTCTCAAGGTCACGGAGGCTCGATTCGAGAAACCCGCCCTCGATCGTCGCGCGCGTCGCTGCGGGCAGACGCACGACCAGCGTTCCGTTTTCGAAGCGTTCAAAATGCCCGTCGGACAACCACCCGAAGCGGATTCCCGACTCGCGCGCGAGCCGCCCGGAGGTCTCCTGCCAGACGTCCTCCGCACTGCGGGCCGCAGGCGGCTTTTCCTCGGCTGGCGGTGGCGAGGGCTTCGAGACCGGGGCCGGGCGCGAAACAGGCGGCGGCGGCGCAACGGGAGCGGACGGGCGGGCGGGTGGCGGGAGTGTCTCGGCAGGCGGGACGCTGCCATCGCAGAGTGTGGAGAGCGTGTCGATGACGTCGGTCAGGCTCGTCTCGTCGAGCAGGTGGAGGGCCTTGATCACCGCGACTTCAAATTGCAGCTTCCGGTCCGCGACCCATTTCATGCGCGATTCCGTCTCCGCGAAGTGGTCAACGAGATCGAGGAGCTTGCCCTGCGGAATCGTCCCCGCCGCCGCACCGGTGGCCTGGGCCACGAGGCGGTCGCGCAGGTCCACGATCACGTCCGCGACGAGACGTGTGAGGTCTTTGCCGGCTTCGGATTGCTCACGCACGACGGAGAGGGCGGCCACGGCATCGCGCCGGGCGAGCGCCTCGACGAGCGCGCTCACGGTTTCCTTCGAGGTGAATCCGAAGACCTCCATCACATCGGCGGCGGCGATGCGGCTTCCACAAAAGGCGACCATCTGGTCGAGCATGCTCTCCGCATCGCGGAGCCCGCCCTCGG
>CAZKHB010000029.1:0-32459 GCA_964552635.1 uncultured Chthoniobacterales bacterium | reverse complement strand
CTTCAAGAAAGCATGTGCGCGTCCCCGTGATTGTGTGCGCTCCCTTTGGAAGTCGATGAGGAACGTGGTATCGAAAATCAACGAGCCCATTTCGATTCCGGCGGAGGATCGGAAGCCTGCGCTGCATCCAACGCTTCCAATGTCCGTTCGCTCATTTTCGGCAGGCCTTCGACGCGATCCAACAGCGCTCCGCACTGCGGTCGATTGCTGTCCCAGATGGCACGCTTGATGACCTGAGAAAACGACTCGCGGGCGCTGCGCTTCGCTCGGGCCAATATGCGATAGGCCTCCTCATCAACGGAAAGGGTTTTTGTGCCCATACACAGATCAATACACAGGCAAGCCCTCAGCGCAATAGCGCTCTGGACAATGCAAGGCCGCGGGGTGCGTGGTTGTTTTGTAACTTCGGAGACCGCGAAGAGGGGGAGGACTACTGGGCCGATCCCTTCCAGACCCAATCCCCTTGCTCCGGCTTGCGGGGAATGTCGGCGGTTCCGTTCTCGTCCGTTTGGTTCCAACCAATCGACCAGAGCGTGAAGGTGTTTCCATCCGTGCGGTAACGCAGGGGTTGCTGATCGATGGGGTCGAGGGGCACGGAGGGGGCGAAGTCGGGGACGAGTTCGGTCAATGAGGCGGGATGGCGGCCGCGGGCGAGGAAAAAGCGACGGATCGCACAGGCCGTGCGGGCCTGGTCGAGGCGACACTGGATGAACGCGACGCGCAAGAAGGCGCTGTCGATTGCGGGGAGCGCGAGAAGGCTGACGAAGTGCCGGAGACTGGCTCCGGGTGTCGCTTTGAGGTCTCTTTTGATCTCTGCAAAGCGTTTCGTGGCATCGGGAGTGGAATTGCCGCCGTTTTTCTCCAGACCATCGATCCAGTCTTGGTACGTTTTGTTCAGAAATGCGGCATCACCTGGCAGGAAAACGAAGGTATACCCGAGGATGAGTGCACGGGTCGTGACCGGTACCCCGCGACGATCGCCGCGCCCGATGGCGTTGGACTCTGCTGTCGCGGTGACGTTGGCCAATGTGTGCTTGTCCAAAGAAAAGGCCGCATTGGCGAAGCCCCGTTCGCCGCGGAGGGCGAGGAGGAACTGCGCTGCGACGTCGGCGGATGCGAGCGCTTGCGAGACTTCACCCACCTGGGTCTCATCCCAAACAGGAAGGCCGGACTCGATGAGCGAGAAACCGGTGCTCAGGATCGACATACGCACGAGCAGCGAGATCAGGGTGGGCTCGGATCTCACCGTCTCCGCGAGACGGAAAATGAGCAACGCATCGGCGAGTGCCGCGGCAGGTTGTCCGCTCGCGATCTCCGCGCGTCCCCGGAGCATCAGCATCTGGGCGCTCGCGAGGAGATCGGTGACGTGGGGGAACTTCATCGCGACGCCGCGCCCGTAATCGATCGGGTAGCGAGCGTTCGGACGCTTGGCGAGACGGGTGATCTGGTCGAGTGCCCCTTGGGTTGGCTCGAGCAGGGCGACCACGAGGCCGGCCTCGTCCGGGGTCGGGGAGCGCTCCTCCGGCTTGGGCAGAACATCCCGCGCCACGGCGAACCGCCCGCCCGTGCGGATTTTCTCCGCGAGGGCGGGAAAGCGCTGCTTCAAATCCGTCGCCTCGGTTTCCGTCACGTCGGGGAACAAAGGTGTGCCGCTGTCCGCCCGGACGGACCAGAACGAGTCTGCAAAGAAATTCTCCTCATCAGGAACCGGCGGCGGAGCCAACTCGGCGAGGCGGAGTTTCTCTCCACGAGCCGCGAGTTCTCGCTGCACGGCCGCGAGTTCCATGCGTCCGGAAATTGCAATGGCCAGGAGCGTGCCGCCGACAACAAACAGAAGCACGGCGACAATGGCCAGCAGCCAGAGAAAAACGTGGCGGGCTTTCACAAGTGCACTGGAGCCCACACGAGGCCGGATGTCGAACCCTTCCGGTAGGACGTCGTTTTGATTGCGCCGGAGACGGGGGCCTCTCCTCCACGCGAGCATAAATTGACAATTCTTGTCGGCGCGACAGCATGCCAGAAATGAACATTTCGCTGACGCCCGAAATGGAGAAGTGGGTGCATGGCAAAGTCGGGAGCGGCCCGTACACCTCGGCGAGTGAAGTCGTCCGCGAGGCGCTTCGTGCTCTTCACGAGAAAGAGACACGCGACCGTTCAAAGCTTGCCAACCTTCGGGACGCCGTGCACTTGGGGATCGCATCGGCCGATGAGGGCGGGCTCGTGGAATGGGACGACGCGCTGTCCCGCGACGTCAAGGCTCTGGGCCGCAAGCGCCGCGCCGGATGAAACTCCAGATCTCCCGGCCCGCGAAGGATGACCTCGTGGAGATCTGGGAGTAAATCCGCCCTCCTTGGTTTGCAGACGAAAGGCCTCGGCCGGTCTCGCTCTGAGAAACGACCCTTGAGAAAACGTGCACAAACCTGCAATGTTCGCTCTTGTTCAAGTCCCCATGAAAATCCCCCACGTTGTCCCCGTTCTTTGTCTGGTGTTGTCGATTCCTGCCGTCCTCGTGGCTCAAGTCCCGTCGACCCAGCCAAGCACGGAGATCATCGGTCACGAGAAAGACTACACTGCGGCGAACGCGGAGGCTGCCAAGGCATTGCCGCCCACCGGGCCGATGCCGGCAGCCGAGGTGCATCCACGCGGCGGGTTGCCCCGTTTGTTTGCCAAGATCGCCAAAGGCGAAACGGTGACTCTTGGTTACTACGGCGGCAGCATCACCGCGGCCGCGGGCTGGCGCACGATCACAACGGACTGGTTCACCAAAACATTCCCGAACGCGAAGTTCGAGGTTATGAATGCAAGCGTGGGCGGCTCCGGTTCGCTCGTCGGCGTTTTTCGCGCGGATGACGATCTGGTGGCGAAGAAGCCCGACGTGGTCTTTATCGAGTTTTCCCTCAACGACGGATCGGACGTCCGGGACCGGCCCGAGGAGGTGACTGGTGCGCTGGAGGGAATCATCCGCAAGCTCCGCCAATCCGACCCCGACACCGATGTGTGCCTGGTTTACACGACGACGGCTGAGATGTTGGAGAAGGCGAAGCAGGGCATTTGCTCGAACTCGATCTCCCTCCACGAGCGTGTGGCGACGCATTACAACCTGCCCTCGATCAAGATGGGAATGGAGGCCGCACAGTTGTTCGCCGACGGCAAGCTGGTCCACCAGGCACCGAAGACGGCCGACGGGCTGACCCCGGACGGAAAAATCATCTTCAGCAATGACGGCAGCCACCCGAGCGAGAAAGGTCACGAACTCAACGGTGCGGCCGCCGTGCGCGGATTGGAGGTGCTCTCGAAGTTGCCACCGGATGACGGGGCGGTGCGCCCTTTGCCGGCACCGCTCTCTCCGCTGCCATGGGACAAGGCGAAAACCGTCGCTGCCAAGGGACGGGCGGATTTCACGGGCACTTGGGCCGAGCTGACGGCCGCCAACGGACCCTCGTGCCGACGGTTTGGAAAGAGGTTTTACGAGTGGTTTCCCGCTCTCTTCCGCACGGTCGAGCCGGGAGCCTCGATGACCGTGCGTTTCCGCGGCACGCACATTGGATTCAAGGGCATGGAGGGCCCCGACTCGGGAGTCATCACCTATAGCATGGACGGCGGGGCTCCGCAGAAGAAGACCCTCTTCACGGTCTATGCGAACCAGCATGTTTATGTCGGATCCCCACTCCCGGCTGTGCCCATGGGCGACCACACGATCACGTACACCCTCACCGACGAGGTGCCGCCGAAGGAAGATCTCCTCAGGCGCAAAAACCAGGACGCCGACTTCCGGAACAACCCCGACAAATACAAGGAAAACAGCTTCTCGGTCGGCCAGATCATTGTCCTCGGGGATCTGCTCGATGCGAAGGGAAACGTGATTCCCTGAGCGGGGAAAACCGCGTTACTCCACGATTGACGCCCCGGGCTCTGGATTGCACCGTGCGATGACCTTGATGCGCTCCGCCATTTCTTTTGCGATTGCCCTGCTTTGCACAGGCTGCGCCTCGCCACTTGATCGGGCGGTCGGACTCGGTCGTGGCGCGGAGGTGCCATTCTTGGAGGGGACAGTGCCGCCTCCGGCGACGGACTCGGCGGAGACGCGGAGGCAGATTGGAGAGATTCTCGCGATCCAAGCGCAGGCCACGCCGATGCGACTGGCGAGTGCGCGATGGACTTACCATTACTCGGTCTTCACCTACAGCCTCGCGCTCGGGCCTTCTTTCACAGCGAAAAAGTATCCTGAGACTGCGCGGTTCTTCCGCAGCCTCAACGATCTGGTGCAGGAGGTGAACGACGGGCTCAAGAATCACTTCCGCTCCCCGCATCCCTTCCAAGTCGACCCGCGTGTGCGGCGCTTCGTGATTGCGGTGCCGGGTTACGATTACCCGAGCTATCACTCCGCGCGTTGCGCTGTGTTCGAGCGGGTGCTCGCGCTCCTCGATCCCTCGCGGGCAGAGGCGTTTCGTCGCGTCTCGCTGCGCGTCGAGGAAGATCGTGTCTTCGCCGGGGAGCATTTCCCCTACAGCATTGCGGCAGGTCGTGACCTCGGCGCCCGGATTTTCGCGAAACTCGCGGCGAGCCCCGAGTTCCAGAGTCGCTTGGAAACCGTGCGCCGCGCCGAATGGCAGACACCGCCCGACTCGCGGGACAGCTTCTGAGACGCTCCTACTTCGCGAACGGTCGCATCCAATCGACTTCCAGCTCGAATGGGCCTTCTTTTCCGTCGGCGATCTGGAACCCGAACGTCTCGATGCGTGCAGGATGAAGCGTGGCTGACGGGACGGGCTCGCCGCGCAGGGTTCCTTTGAACAGGGAGAAGGGGATTCGCACTTCGGACCACCCCCCGGGTGCGGTGGGGAACGGGGCCATGAAGGCAATGCGCCGGTTGCGCGCTTGGGCATCGGTGGTCAATCGCAGCATGTAGGTGCGACCGTCCCCGCGGACGCGCAGGGAGATTCCCGTGGCCTTCGAGAGGTCGTGCGGAACCTCGCTGCTCCGCACGGAGGAAAATCCACCGCCGTTTGCGAGCGACAGAGTGCCTGAGAAAACGAGGGTGCCCGAATCCGTGAAGGCCAGCGAACCCTTTGACAGCCCGCCCATAACCCCGTCGTTCACGATCTCCCAGCCGAATCGGGCCTGCGAGGAGGGTCCAAAGTCATCGATCGTTCCCGCCGTCGTGGCGAGCACCAGGGAGGGCAGGAAAAGGAAAAGTCCGAGAATTTTCATTGCGGACGAATCGCGCAGTTGCGGATGGAGCGTGCTTTTCCCCCGAATGGCGGATCAGCCGGGCAGGACGAGGTCGAGTTTCTCCATGAGGGCTGCGACGGTCTCGCGGGTCGCATTGTGGCCCATGAGGCCGATGCGCCAGATTTTGCCGGCGAGCGGGCCCAGCCCTCCGCCGATTTCGAGGTTGTGTTCGACGAGGAGCGTCTTGCGGAGGGCGGCTTCATCCAGCCCCTCCGGCAGGCGGAACGTCGTAAGCGGATTGAGGCGGTGGCCTTCTTTCACGAGCGGGGTGAATCCGCGCTTGGCCATGGACTCGATGAGGTGGGCAGCGGCATCGCGATGCCGCGCGATGCGGGCATCGAGGCCTTCTTCGAGCACTTCGGCGAGGGCCTCATCCAAGGCATTCACCATGCTGATCGGTGCGGTGTGGTGGTAGCTGCGACCTGCCGAGCCGTCGACGTAGGCAAGGATTTCTTTGAGATCGAAGTAGAAACTTGGCGCGGGCTTGGCGCGGCGGGCATAGACCTCACGGGCGCGCTCGGAGACGGTCACCGGCGAGAGCCCGGGAGGGCACGCGAGGCATTTCTGGGTTCCGGAAAAGGCGAGGTCCGCACCCCAGGCATCGAGCGTCACGGGCATTCCGGAAAGAGAAGTCACGCAGTCGATGGCAAGAAGGCCCCCGCCTTCATGAACGGCTTCCGCAAGGCGGTCCACCGGCTGATAGACGCCCGTCGATGTCTCGCCGTTCACCACGCCGCAGAAGGCCGGCCGATGCTGCACGATCGCCTCAACGAGCGCATCCTGATCGATCGCCTCGCCCCACGGGGCCTCGACGCGGACGACGTTCGCGCCGAGCTTTTGGGCGAGATTCGCCATGCGGCCGCCGAAGACGCCGTTGATGCCGATGACGGCCGTGTCGCCGGGTTGGAGGAAGTTCACGAGAAGGAATTCCATGCCCGCACTGCCCGTGCCGGAGATCGGGAACGTCACGGTGTTCCGGGTGCCCATCACAGTGCACAAACGGGTCTTGCACGACTCCATGACTTCGAGGAACGAAGGGTCGAGGTGTCCGACCATCGGGCGTGCGAGGGCCTCGCGCACGCGGGGCGAGACATTGCAAGGGCCGGGGCCGAGGAGGAGTTTTTCCGTGGGGTTCATGTCCCGCATTTGTGGCAGACAAGGGCGCATTGCAAGCAAACTCGCGTGCCGCAATGCAGGCCCGCGCTTGACCGGTCCGCCCAAAATCTCCAGATACTGGCGGCCGACCTTCACCGTGCCCGAGCTGACCAACCAGACTGAACTCGAGCTCCTGCGGCGCATCCAGGAGCACACCCAACCGAGGTCCGTGCCCGCAGTGAAAGGCTACTCGGTTTTCGCAAAAACGGTGCCCGCCACATGGGGGAACGGGGATTTTTTCGATATCATCGGCGTCACGCCGCGCGGGGACCGTCCGGGCTACGTGCTGGATGAGTCCCCGGAGGTCGACCATCTGGTGCTGAGCCTGGGCGATGCCACGGGACACGGGCTCGCCGCCGCGCTGATGGCCACAGCGTTCACGTCGATGCTGCGGGTAAGCATCCGCCTCGGGGTTTACCATCGGGAACTGCTGGCGGCTCTGAATGCGCAGCTCTACCGGGACTTTCCTTCCGACCATTTCGTGACGCTCCTGCTGGGGCGACTGGATCGCGACCGGAGCATGTTCCGGTGGGTCAGCTTCGGCCAGGCCCCCGTGTGGATCCACCGCGCCGCCACGGGAAAAGCGGAAACCTTGGAACCGCATCATCCGCCGCTCGGCGTGATGCCCGAGACATTCCATTATCAACCCACGGAGACTGTCCTGGAGCCGGGCGACACCCTCCTGGCGATCTCGGACGGGTTCCATGAAACGCTTGATGCGGAGGGCGAGCCGGTGGGCGAGGCGGCGCTGCTCGAGGAATTCCGCGTTGTGGCGGCACGGCCCCCGCAGGAGGTCCTTGATTCGTTGTGGCAGAGGTTGTGCCGGCACGCCGGCGCGGGGCTCCAGGCGGATGACCGCACGTTTCTTCTCATCCGTCGCGACGCGTGAAAAGGGGGGCGCATGTCTGAAGCCGCCGAGTCCGGCAAGCGGTTGAACACACGCGCCAGCGGCGTGGTGGCACTGGCTGTGATGTTGAGCCGGGTGCTGGGCCTCGTGCGCGAGGTCGTCTTCAACTCCCTCTTCGGCACCGCGGCGATGGGGCTTTTTCTTATCGCCTTCCGCGCACCGAATCTTCTGCGTGACCTCTTCGCCGAGGGGGCGCTCTCGACGGCCTTCGTCACCGTGTTTTCGCAGCGCATCGAGAAGCAGGGGACCGCGTCCGCATGGGAACTGGCTGCGAAAATGATGACGCTCGTGACGATCTTCATGAGCGTCGTCACCGTGCTCGGCGTCGTCTTCGCGGAGCAACTCATCGGCGTGCTCGCGCCCGGATTTTCGCCGGAGCAGGCCGCTTTCACCGTGCTGCTCACGCAGATCATGTATCCCTTCATCCTCCTCGTCTCACTGGCGGCGTTGGTGATGGGGATGCTGAATTCCCGGAACATCTTCGCCGCGCCGGCACTGGCTTCGAGTTTCTTCAATATCGGCTCCATCCTTGGCGGAGCGGCGTTCGGCTGGCTCATCGACCGCGAATTCGGCCGCAACGCCCTCATCGGTCTCGCGATCGGGACCCTCGTCGGCGGATTCCTCCAACTCGCCGTGCAGCTCCCGAGCCTCCGCGGGGCCGGCTTTCGCTTCCGCCCAGACTTCCGCTGGCGCGATCCCGGCATCCGTCGCATTCTCGTTCTGATGGTGCCGTCGGTGATCGCGGCCAGCGCGGTCCAGATCAACGTCCTGGTGAACTCCAGCTTCGCCTCGTTCGTCGGCGCGGAGGCCGTGACGTGGCTGAACAGTGCCTTCCGGCTCATGCAGCTTCCCATCGGTGTCTTCGGCGTTGCCGTTGCCACGATCACTCTGCCCGTTGTCTCACGCATCGCCGTCGCGGCGGATAGCTCGGCGTTCGGCCCCACGCTCGGTCGCGCCATGCGGCTCGCGGTTTTTCTGACGCTCCCGGCGGCTGTCGGACTCTGGTTCCTCGCGCATCCGATCATTGCCCTCATCTACCAGCACGGCGAGTTCCGGGCGGAGGACACCCTGCAAACCGGTTTCGCCCTCCAGCTCTACGCCATGGGCCTCGTTGCCTACTCGTGCATCAAGGTCCTCTCGCCCGCCTTTTACGCGATCAACAGGAAATGGACTCCCATGACCGTGAGCTTCGCCTCGATCGGCCTCAATCTCGGGCTGAACTACTGCTTCGTCTTTCACGCCGATCTCGGCCACCGCGGGCTCGCCCTCTCGACCACGATTGCCGCCGTATTGAACTTCACCGTCCTCTACCTCCTCATGCGCCCCGCCGCGGGCACGCTGGAGACGGGACGATTTCTCTCCACCCTTGTCCGATGCGCCCTCGCGGCCGTCCCGCTGGGGGCGGTGTGCTGGTTCTCTCTGCACCACGTGCCGCCCTCGTGGCACACCGCCGGACTCCCGATGCGAGCTGCCCTCTTTGCCGCCACGATCGCCGGCGCCGGCGCCGCCTACCTCCTCGCCGCCCTCGTCCTCCGCGTGGAGGAAATCTCCCAAGCCGCCGCCATCCTGCGTCGCAAGTTGCGCCGCTGAGTGGAGGCATTCCGGTGCTATGCAACGCAACGGTATTCGTTGCGCAACGCCCGCCTCTGGGCCCCCTTGATAAGCCCTTCAGTCTTCGCGCTTCGGAGACTGAAAAAAAAGTGTGAAAAAACCGGGGATTGGTGTTGACGGATTCCGGGAAAACCCATATCGACACCCCCGTCGATGGCTCCAAAGGCTTTTGTTCTCTTGTTCTGAGGATGGAATCCCGCACGGCCTCGCTGACGTAAGGTAGGCAGCAAAAACCCTCTAGAGAGCATGACCCACACAGACCTCGTCGGCGCAAAACCTACTCGCACACCTGTTGCGAGGCTCATTTCCGGGCCGCAGACTTCTTTTTGCTCTCTCTCGCAGCAGCCCTCTCTCGCGCTCCTTCGCCAACCCCTCTCGCGCTTCCATTCCGCACAAACCGACGAAACTCAAATTTAGGTCTACCCCAAGAAAGAACCGAAACATGAAATCCTACATGATGAAGTCCCGCCTCTGCAGCAAGCCGCTCAGCAGGCGCCTCTATCTCGCCCTTTGCGTTAGCTTCCTTTTCGTTCTTTGTTCGACCTTCACGGCCAAGGCGGTCAGTTCGTCCAATATCTCGATCACCAATTTCTCGCTCACCTCGAATGGAATCAACTTCACCATCAGCGGCAGGTTTCCAAGCACTGGACCAACGGTATTGCCGGAGTTTCTTCAATTTACAAACCCAGACTCTGCGACGGCTACTTTCCTGGTGTTACCTCCTTTCGGAAGCGAGTCGCGCGGCTCGTTCGTCTCGGGATGCTCCACAATAGGTATCGATATCGGAGCAGGCCACGATGCCATCTTGCTGTCCGCGAGCATACCGTCTCAAAACCCATTCCTCGCCAATCAAACCATCAGCGGCAACTTGTCGGCTAGTTTTATCAATCCGAGTGGTCCCAACCCAGAAGCGTTTTTCCCGGAAAACCTGAGTCGGCTCGATGTTTACTGGGGCCGTGCCGCCTTCACCGGTAATATGTTTTCATGGTGGCGTTCCGGGATTCTGTTGACGAGCATCCTTTTCGAAAAACCTGCGCCGCCCGTGCCAACCACGGATGTCGCTTTTTGGTCCGGTGTTGTTGACAACGACTGGTTCGCCGTCGGAGCTGGCAACGCCACCAACTGGGCCAGTGACCAGGCAGGCACCCCGGCGAACGCGGTTCCCGGAACGAATGCGACGCTTACCTTCGGGGCGGACAATTCCACCAACCAGACAGACACCCAGCTCGACCGCAGCCTCACGCTGAAGTCGGTCACCGTCAACTCCGACACCGGCATCAACGCCAGCGGGTGCGCAACCGTGCTTACAGTCCGCGATGGCTACACTATCAACAACGCGACACTGACCCTTGCCGGGCGCCATGTCATCGCGCCGGATAACGACGCCAGAATTCACGCCTTTGACGTCAAGAGCACGACGGGCGGCATTGTCATCAAGGAAGGGGCTCTCGTCGAGGTCACCGCGCGCAATGGAGCCGGCGCCCAGGCCGTCGGCATTCGCTTTCCCGCAGGCTGCGCGACGTCCACGGCGTGGTCGAATGCCGGTAACTTTTCCATCACCGGAGGCTCAGGAAATGGAACGCACGGGGGGTTCGCATGGGGCGTGTATTCCGACACCGTTTTGTCGGGCGGCTCGAACACCGGCTCGCTGGTGATGCGAGGCGGGGACTCCTCCAGTGGATGGGGTGGCGAGGCGGTCGGCGTTTATGGTGGCACCGGGGTCAGCGGACTCACGATCGGTTCTGAGCCTATGCCTCCCGGGCCCTCTCCTTCGTTGAACGTTGTCAGTTCCAGCGGGCCAAACGGACAGATTCTCGCCATTGGTGGAAACGGTACAGGGTCGGGTAACCTTGGCGGCGCCGGCTATGGAGTTCTCACCTATGTTGGCCCGATCAGCGATTTGCTCAACTGGGGCAAGATTATCACACGCGGTGGCCAAGGCTTCGACGGTGCAGTAGGCGGGGCGGCCTATGGAATTCTTGCCCAACGGGGCACAGGGGTGCTTCAGGACTCCACGAATGAGGTGGGAAGCCTCGTCGAGGCGATCGGTGGCAACGGTACGGGAGGCGGCGGAGATGCCATGGCGATCGCTGCGGGTTCCCTCATAAGCAATCTCACGCAGTTCGGAACGCTGCGTGCAAGCGGCGGCTCTGGCATTGGCAGCAGCAACGGTGGAATCGCGTGGGGCATGTATTCCTACGAAAGCGTTCAGCAAGTGATTGCAAAGCTGGAGGATGCGGCTGAAATCATCGCCTCCGGCGGCTCCGGCGCACAGGGCGGTTCCGCTTTCGGCATCGAAGCCGTCACAGGCAGCATCACCGACGTCTCTCTTCTGGGAAACATGACAGTGACCGGTGGTCAGGGCAACTCCTTGAGCGGAGGACGCGGCTACGGAATCCGTTCGTGGGGCAACCAAACGGGATTCTCTTTTAACCAGACATCTTCCCTCACGGTTTCAGGCGGCAATGGGAGCAC
This sequence comes from uncultured Chthoniobacterales bacterium, assembly GCA_964552635.1. Taxonomy (GTDB): domain Bacteria; phylum Verrucomicrobiota; class Verrucomicrobiia; order Chthoniobacterales; family Terrimicrobiaceae; genus CAZKHB01. Next base: position 21,079 of record CAZKHB010000029.1, on the reverse strand, counting down.
TTCGGGTGGCGTTGCCTATGCGATCGAATCGCAGGCTGGCTCGCTGTCCAACTCTACTTTTGCAGGAGGAATTTCTGCAAAGGGCGGCAACGGAGGCGGAGCAGGTGGCACGGGAGTCGGCGTCACTTCCAGAGGACCGCTTTCCAAATCGACCTTCAGCGGAACCGTCTTCGCGCAGGGTGGCAATGGGGAAACGGGTGTTGGCGCGGACGGTTGGGGCGTGAATGCAAGCGCTTTGGAGGGCGTTGTCTTCGGCGTGGCCTCCTCCGGGAATGGATCCATCACCGGCATCGGTGGCAATGGAACAGGCGGCGGCACGGCTTTTGCCATCCGCACCGGCCCTGCCAGCGACGTATCGGTCTACGGGAACTTGACCGCTCGAGGGGGAAGCGGATCCTCGGGTGCGGGAGGCGCGGCCTATGGCTTTCACGCCTATTCCGGGATCTCCGGGCTCACCGTGGGGTCCAACGCCTCATCGGCCAGCATCAACACTTTTGGTGGGGACGGGCCGATGAGTGGCGGAACGTCTCTTGGTATTCACTCCGTGTTCGGCAACATGACCGGTGTTGCTCTCAAGGGGACGATCTTCTCGCAAGGCGGCAACGCGCAAACCGGAGCCGGCGGTAGCGCCTGGGGTATGCTTATGGAATACGGCAGCCTCTCCGACTTCGTGATGGACGCTGCGGGAAACAACTCAATCACCGGCATTGGCGGCAATGGAACAACGGGCGGTGCGGGGTTTGCCATCCAGGCGGCCTCAAGCGTGAATGCATCGCTCTCAGGGAACCTCACGGCACGGGGCGGCCGAGGAACTGACGGCCCTGGCGGTGCAGCCTACGGATTCCAAGGCTACGGCAGTCTTTCGAACTTCTCGTTCAACCCGAACAATACCGATGTCGTCACTGTCACCGGTGGGAACGGGACCAGCGGCGGCGAAGCGGCGGCGGTCAACACGACGGTAGGAAACATCGACGGCACAATTTACGGCACAATCCGTGTCACTGGCGGCAGTGCCACGGGAGCGGGATCTGGTGGCGAAGCCCGCGGTTTCTCCACCGTGAACGGAGCGAGCGCAGGCTTTTCCACCTTCGCCCCCGAAGTCACGATTCAGGGTGGAAATTCCTCCGGCGGCACCGGCGGTTCAGCATTCGGCTTCCGCACCGCTGGCACGATTGAAAAGCTGATCCTCGGAGCCAACACGACGTTCACCGTGCGTGGTGGAAGCGATCTCACCGGCAACTCAACGTCCAGTGGCGGATGGGCGACCGGGGCAAGTACGTTTTTCGGCAATGCCATCAACGAGTTCTCCAACTCCGGTAACTTCATTCTCACCGCAGGATCGGGTGGACAAGGGGGCACTGCTTACGGCCTCAGGACGACATCCGTTAGGACGGAAAACTCAGGAAACTTCACCAACTCGGGCACAATCGCCGTGACTGGCGGCAATGGTTCTGCAACCTCCGGAGGCACCGCCTTCGGCTTCTCCCTCAGCCAGCGGTTCGAGGTCGTGGAGAACTCCGGGAATGTTGTCGTGACCAGTGGAACCGGGGTCACATCCGGCGGCTACGCCTCCGGTGGACTCGTGGCCCGTATGGGTTCTTTCGTCAACACGGGCAACTTCACCGCAACGGGAGGCAACGCCACAGGAGATGCAGAAGACGTTTATGGAGGCTCGGCGAGTGGATTCGAATGGGGGAGCGCCGGTAACTTCACCAACTCCGCTGGCGCGCAAATCGTCGCGCGGGCTGGCAGCGGAGCAACCGAGGGAGGTTGGGCTTGGGGCCTCTATGGAGGAAGTGTTCAAAGCCTCTTGAATCAAGGCCTCATCGCGGCCCATGCCGGAAGTGCGACGGCAGCAGGCGGCAAGGGCGGAAGCGCCTACGGTGTGGTGCTTTATTCCTCACTCGGAGCGTTCTCGAGCACGAACGGCAGCATCCTTGCCGTCGGTGGCAACGGGACTGGCGGTGGCGGCGGTGCAGCCTATGCCCTCCAGCTGGAGGATACAGGCGCGGCCTTCTCCGGAAACCTCTCCGGCAATTTGACCGCGATCGGCGGCAATGATGACGGCGGTGGCCTCGGCGGCAATGCCTTCGGCTTCGCCACGTCGGATGCCATCACGTCGCTCACGACAAACGCGACGATCGTTGCGACATCCGGCTCCAATTCGTCTGTGTCGTCCGCCTCGATCGTTTCCACTTCGGAAGCGTCAACTGGTCCGGTCCAGCCGTTCGGCGTCGGTATTCTTGGATCCACCATCGGCACGCTCGTTAACGAAGGCTCAATCCAAGGCTCGGAGTTCGGCATCTTTGAAGGCTCCTTTGGCAGAGGCGACGACGATCGGGTCGCCACCACCGGCCTTGTGGTTTCCGAAGAACTCGTGGACAGCGTTGTAACGAACCGGGGCGATATCTCGGGCGGCATCGCCGCCATCGTCCTGGGTGCGGGCAACAAGACGCTCAACCTCGAGGGCGGCTCGATCACAGGCAACATCACTGCGGGCAACGGGACGAATGTGATCAATGTGAAGGCCGACACGACCGTCGCGGGCGGAATCACGAATTTCCTTACCGTGAACATCTTCGAGGACTCGATCTTGACGACGTCCGCCACGAACGCTCTGGACGCCCGCACGGCCCTGACCGTTGGCGACACGGATGAGAACACGGGCGGCATCTTCAATCTGGCCGGTTACAGCCAGACTATCGCAACGCTTAACGGAGCGGGGAACGGTGAGAAGCGCGTCGTCGGTCTCTTGTCCAGAGGCGATACACGCATCGCCCCTGCCGGCTACACTCCGGTCGATTTCAACATCCTGACGATCTCCTCCGGAGGCGCGTTCAATGGCACGATTGAGGACGGCGAATCCATGCTCGGCCTGAACGTCACAGGCGGCGTATTGAGCCTGCTGGGCAATAACACCTATTCTGCGGGAACGATGATCTCCAACCGGGCTGTCGTCGAAATCAACTCCGCCGAAGCTCTCGGCTCCGGGACGAAGCAGTTCCTCGGTTTCGATGGGCTAGGCGGCACGCTTCGACTCACGCGTTCCGCTGGGAACGTCAGCTTCGCGGCAGGTCGCGACATCCAGATTGGCGGATGTGCAACGGCGACTTTCGATACCAACGGCGAGCGGAACACGCTCACCTTCGCGGGCAATCTCGTTGCCGGCGGTCGGTCGGACGAGTTGACGATCTCTGAGAGTGATGACGAAGAGTTGGGTCGTCTTTCGAAGACCGGCGAGGGGACGCTGGTTCTCACGGGCACGGAAAGCCGTGTGCGTGGGCTCGGCGTCTTTGAAGGCCGACTCGCCATCGAGTCCGGCGGTGCTGTCGAGACGCAAGAGACGATTGTTTCGGGAGGCGGCGGAATGGGGCCTCGGGCGCTTTTGAGCCGTCCTGCCGCGAGCAACGCCACGCTGACGGTCTCCGGAAACGGATCAAGGCTGACCACGGAATTCCTCGGGGTTGCGGAGTTTGGAAAGGGCAACGTGACCGTCTCCAACGGTGGCAACTTGATCGTGAATTCCTCCACCATGGTGGGCGGATTCCCCGGATCCGAAGGTTTCATCGTGGTGGAAGGCAATGGAACTGTCGCGAACCTCGGGAACTGGGTGACGCTCGGCATGGGTGGCAACGGGACCCTGACCGTGCGCGACGGGGCGGTGGTCGAGAGCGGAACGGCCGTTCTTGGAAGTTACCCGTTCCTCTCAGGGCGCTTGGATGTGGGCTACGATGATGACGATTACTTCCCCGAGAGCGGTGGAGTGGGCATCGCCAACGTCACCGGCGCGGGCTCCCAGTGGAACGTCAACGGAACCCTCGTGGTTGACGGCGGCGGAACTGGCTACCTGAACATCACCGACGGCGGTGTTGTCCGCAGCTTCGGAGGCGTCATCGGCGGGGAGTTCGACGTCCTTGGTGTGGCGTTCGTCAGCGGTAACAATTCTCGCTGGGACGCGGCAGATAACATCTACGTCGGCAGCTTCGGTAACGGCACCCTCACGGTCGCCAACGGAGCCACTGTCAGCGCGGCAGAAGGCGAGGGCGACATCGTTCTCGGCGCCGGACTTGGAACTCTCAACATCGGTAATGGAACAGGTGCCGGACGGCTGGACGTGGCGCGTGTGGTGGGAGGCCTCTCGCAGGTGCTAAAGCGTTCGATCTCCGACGATCCTATCATTCCTCTGGCGCCGGGCATCTTGAACTTCAACCACAATGAAGAGGAATTGGAGTTCGATACCCAGATTGTCGGGAACGTCGCCGTGAACCAGATCGGCTCCGGCACCACGCTCCTGGACGACGATGTGTCTTACACGGGTCCGACCACAATCACGGCGGGCGAGCTTCGCTTCGGTGGTGACATGAAGGGCCTGACCGGCAACATCAGCAATGCGTCCAGACTCTCGTTTGAGCAGGATTTCGAAACCTCGTATTCCGGTGTGATCTCGGGGTCGGGTCGCTTGCAGAAGCTGGGCGAGGGAACGCTGACCCTCTCAGGCGTGAACACCTACAGCGGCGATACGCAAGTCACAGACGGCACGTTGGTGTTCAACAACGACACGTCTTCCCTGAGCGGAAACCTCCTGAACTCGGCCGAAGTGGTCTTCGATCAATCTGCCGACAGCAGTTTCTCGGGTGTGATCTCCGGAACCGGCGATGTCATCAAATCCGGCGCGGGCAACCTCGTCCTCTCGGGTGCCAGCACCTTGAGCGGTACGACGGTCGTGCAGGAAGGCATCGTAACGTTCACGGGCGATACCTCGGGGATGACGGGCGATATCGTGAACGAGTCGACAGTCGTCTTCAACCCGTCCGACGATACATCGTTCAGCGGTGACATCATCGGAACCGGTGATCTCGTCAAATCCGGCGCCGCCCTACTGGCGCTCGATGGGGTTGTCGAAGCGGGTGAAACCTTGGTCAATCAAGGCACGCTCTGGGTTCAGAACTCCCTGACGAGCTCCTCCGTGAAGATCGCGGCCGGGGCGACTCTGGGTGGCATTGGAGTGATCAACGGCAACCTGATCAACGACGGCATCCTCTCCCCGGGCAACTCGCCCGGCACGCTCGTGGTCAACGGAAACTACGTGCAGGGGGCAGGCGGCGTGTTCGACTTGGAAATCGCCAGCGCGACACTTTTCGACCGCTTGGTTGTCAACGGCACCGCCTCGCTCGCGGGAACCCTGCGCATCATCCCGTTCGCCGGGTTCAGCGGCCTCACAGTCGGCCAGCAGATCCCCTTCCTCACCGCCACGGGTGGTGTTTCCGGAGGGTTTGACACGATCGACGGTTCGTTCGTCAGCGGGGACATTCGCGGCAAGCTCATCCTCGTCGGGGGCACACTCATCCTCGTGGTGAGTCCGGCGGACTATGCCTCCGTGGCGAATCTGGTCCCGCTCACGCAGAACCAGAAGAACGTCGCGAGGGCGCTGAACGGCTTCATCGGAGTCTCTTCCGGCGACAAGTTCACCGTGACCTCGGCGTTGGATATCCTCCTCCCCGAGCAGTATCCGGACGCGCTGAACGCGATCAGCCCGGCGCAGTATGAGAGCCTGGCGAACACCTCGATCGAGCAGGCCAATGCGCTCAGCCAGATCCTCCAGCAGCGGTTCAGCTCGGTCCGTCTCACCGGTGCCCGTGGGTTCACCCAGCAAGGCCTCAAGAGCCCGATCGTTAGCGACTCGGGCAAGAGCTACACCGGCAAGGAAGTCCGCGAAAAAGACATCCTCACTCCGGCCCCCGACAACAACTGGGGTGCATGGGTGCAGGGCGACGGCTTCTTCGGCGACTTCACGAGCCTCGCCAACATCCCGAACTCGCGCTTCACCTCGGGCGGTGTGACGGCCGGTCTCGATTACCGCTTCCCCGTCGGCCTGACGGTCGGTGTGTTCTCGGGCTACCAAGGCCTCTACTCGAAGTATGCCAACGGCGGCACGATGAACATCAACACCGTGAACTTCGGTCTCTATGCCGCTTACGAGCACGCGTCCGGCTTCTACGCCAACCTGATCGTGAACGGCGGCTACTCAGCCTACCAGGTCAAGCGTCCGATCCAGTTCAGCACGATCAACCGTGCGGCGAACAGCGATCCCTCGGGCGGCCTGCTCAGCACGACGCTCGACCTCGGCTACGACTGGAAGGTCGGAGGCTTCACGATCACGCCGACCATGGCCGGTCAGTTCACCTACGTGGGCATCGCGCCGTTCACGGAGACCGGGGCCGATTCCCTCGACCTCCGCGTGAACAACCAGAATGCCTACAGTATGCGGACCTCGCTTGGTGCCCGTGTGGCCTACACGTTCAACATCTCCGAGCGCGTCGCCTTCATTCCCCAAGTGAGCATGCTCTGGCAGCATGAGTTCATGCAGAACGCCCGCAACATCGGGGCGGTTCTCGACGGGGGTGCGGGTCCGAGCTTCGAGTATGCCACGGCCACCCCGGGACGCGATGCGGTCTACGGCGGCGTCGGGTTCACCCTGCGTGTCGGCGAGACGCTCGGCTTCAACGCGAACTACAATATCGACTTCGGACGCCAGGACTTTTTCAGCAACATGGTTTCCGGCGGACTGAACTTCAGCTTCTGATCGCCAGGAATGCCACGCTGCTCCGCCTGTCTTCTGGTCGCCCTCGTCTTCCTCGCGGGATGTGGAAAGCCGGGTGAGAAATCCGGCTGGCTCACGACAGCCGAAACGGTTGCCCTGATAAAACCCCTCGAGGAGAAAGCCTCCTCGGTCGGGGGGGAGGGGAGAAAGTGGGTCTCCGCCATCGAGAGCAAATGGGACGGCGGACAGGCACGCCACAGGGTGACCACGACTCCCGCACCCGGTGGCGCCTACGCATGGTTCTGGTGCATCAACCTTCCGAAAGATCGTCTGGCAACACGGTTGGAGGAACTCGACGCCAAGGGATTCCGGCTGATCGGCTCTCTGTCGAGTGTGGTTTGGCCCGACGGCTCGGAGCGCTTCTCCGGGGTCTGGCACAAGCAGGCGGCAACCGTTTCCGATTCAGACGGTTCGGGGCAAAACTGAGCTTCCTGTGTGCTCGGGGCCTGGCGTCTTCCGTCTTCCCATCCGCCGGTCCGCATTCTAGAGAGTCTGCATCATGATCCTCTCCCGTCTCACGGACTCCGCCCGCTACAACGCGGTGCACCCCTTGTTCCCGAAAGCCTTCAAATGGTTGCAGAGTTTCGATCCGTCCACGCCCGACGGGCGGTATCCGATTTCCGGTGATGATCTCGTGGCTGTTGTTCAACGCTACGAGACCGAACCGGACAAAGTGTGGGAATCCCACCGTATCCATGCCGACATCCAGTTTATCGTGTCGGGTGCTGAACGCATGTATGTGGCCGAGACATCCGAACTCGCAGGCGGTGGGGGATACAACGAAGCAAAAGACGTTGAGAAGTATGCCTCAGCGCCGCTGGATGCCGTTGCGAGCCTCTCCCTGCGTGCGGGGGATGTGGTTGTCTTGTTTCCTGAGGATGGTCACAAACCGAACTGCCAACTCGCGGGTCCCAGCCAAGTCTTGAAAGTCGTCGTCAAGGTCCGGCTTGCCTGAGCTTGAGTCGCCAATGGCTCGAATGAGCCGGGGAAAAGTGCTCGGGGGGGGACTTGAACCCCCATGCCTTGCGGCATACGCCCCTCAAACGTACGTGTCTGCCATTTCACCACCCGAGCAGGATGAGCAGCACAGAATGACGGATCGCATGGCCGGGCGCAAGAAGGAATTTTGTTCTTGCGTCACATCGCTCACTCAGGCACTTTGGACAACCCTAACGGAGACTTTATGGCATACGCAGTGATTCAGACAGGCGGGAAACAATACCGCGTCGCAGAAGGTGACGAGATCGAAGTCGAGAAACTCGACGTCGAAGCCGGCACGACCACCGAGATTTCAGATGTGCTGCTCGTCGCCGACGGGTCGACCGTCACTGTCGGAACACCGACCGTCGCCGGGGCGAAAGTCTCCGTCGAAGTGGTCGACCAGTTCAAGGACGACAAAGTCATCGCTTTCAAATTCCGTCGCCGGAAAGGCTACCACCGCACAGTTGGGCATCGCCGCCAGTTGACGAAGCTCAAGATCAAATCCATCTCCACCAAGTAACAGACCATGGCTCATAAAAAAGGACAGGGAAGTGTCAAAAACGGGCGCGACAGCGAGAGCAAGCGTCTGGGTGTGAAAAAATTCGGCGGCGAAGCCGTCGTTGCAGGCAACATCATTATCCGCCAGCGCGGAACGAAGTTCGTTCCCGGTCGGAACGTCGGCCTCGGCCGCGACTTCACCATCTTCGCCCTTTCGGACGGACGCGTGAAGTTCGACCAAAAAGGCCGCCGCGTGAACGTCGAGGCCGCTGGAGCGAACTGATTGCTCTCTGCCGGGGCCTCCATGCTCCGCAAAAAAAAGAATTCCAAGAGCCCGCACGAATCTCGTGCGGGCTCTTGTGTTTGTGGCTTCACTCTCCTTGAGGCCTTGGTCGTCGCGGGGCTTGTCCTCGTGCTGGCCGCGCTGCTCATGCCGACACTCGGACGCTGGAGCACCCGGGCGGACAAAGTCGAGCGGATGCAGATGATGCGCTCGATCGGGCAGGGGATTTCGCTCTATGCTGCAGACCACGACGGTGTGCTCGCGGGTCCTCTGTGGCCCGGGCAGGTGGCGGAATTCCGTGCGTCCACCAACGGCCGGCTGACAGGGCTTCTGGCGCCCTATCTCGGGATTGAGGAACGTCCCGTTCCTTACATTGTCGAGAGTTGGCTGCCCCAAAGTGTCCAACGTGCGGCTCCGGGTGTCCCCGCGCGCGATCTGCGGGTGTTCGTCATGAACATGCAGGCGGAGGGCACGGCTGGAAGTGTGGTGAACCCCTGGGGCACTCTGGCGGCAAGCCCAGCGTCGCAACCGCTGCGCGCCGCGGCGGTGAGGGCCTCTTCTTGGGCGCTGAGCGAGGCCTATCGCACCCACCCGGCTGTGGCCGGGCGGCCTTGGGCGGCCAGCACGACGCCGTCTCCGGTTTTTGGCGACCAGCCGCTCGCTCTCTTCATGGACGGGAGTGTGCGCTTCTTTGATCCTGCCGCCCCGCGTTAAGACGGCTCTGTGGTCTTGCCACCGCGGGAGGGGCCTGATTCCCTCGGCGATGGATGAAGGAGCTTTTCACTGCGGCGGACTTGCTGAGAACCCCCGGGGTGTTTTCCGGTGAGACGCCGCCCGTCCGGCTCGCGGTCATCGGGAATCCTGTGACACACTCTCGGTCGCCGGGCTTTCAAAATGCCGCCTTGCGGTCTGCCGGGCTTGATCTCCGCTACGCGATGCTCGAGGTTCCAGCAGACGACGTAACCGCTGTTTTCCGTGCCCTGCCGGCAGCCGGTTTTCTTGGGGCGAATGTGACGATTCCACACAAGGAGGCCGCGCTGGCGGCGTGTGATGAGGTCGATGCCTATGCCCGGCAGGCGAAGGCGGTCAATACCCTCGTCGTGCGCGAAGGCCGACTGCTCGGATTCAACACCGACGGCCCCGGGCTCGTACGCGCCATCCGCGAGGAGTTTTTTGTGGACCTCCGGGATCTGCGGGTGCTTTTGCTGGGAGCGGGCGGAGGAGCGGGGCGCGCGATCGCAGTTCAATGCGCCTTGGAAGGCTGCGAGCGCCTCGTGTTGGCGAACCGGACCGTGGACAAGGTGCGGGCACTGGCTGGGGAGCTTGCGCCGCTCTTGAGGTCGGAGCGGCTCGCCGGTCCGATGGATCGGTTGGTGGCGATCGGCCTCTCCGCCGAGGAACTTCGGACCCAGTTGGCCCATGTGGACCTTGTCATCAACGCGAGTTCCGTGGGGATGCAGCGGAGCGATCCCCCCCTTCTTCCTGCATCGTTTTTCACTCCGAACCTGATGGTTTACGACACCGTGTATGCTGGCGGAACTTCCCGGTTGCTTGAGGACGCCGTAGCCGCCGGTGCGCGCACCGCGAATGGTCTCGGCATGTTGCTGCATCAGGGAGCACTTTCCTTCGAAATCTGGTTCAACCGTCCCGCGCCGTTGGAAGCGATGCGGAAAGCCCTCGCTGTATCATGATTCTTTCCATCGCCTTCACGCAGTTCGTTTTTGTTTCTCTCGGAATTCTTGCGCTGAACGTTCTTCTCAAGAGCGGGGGATTTGCAGCCAACGTCGAGGCCTCTTTCCCGTGGCTGGCTGTCGAACTCGGCCGTCACGGGCTCTGGATGTTTGCTGTGCCCCTGGCCTGGACGGCCTTTGCTGCGCTCTGCACCCATGTGAACAAGGGGCCGCTGAATCCCGGTCTGGCCCGCACGACGGGGGTTTTGCTGACACTCGTTCTCTTCGGCCTCTACGCCTACGCGGGTTCGCTTTTCTTTTGATGGAGGACACCATCGTCGAGGTTTGCAACCTGACGAAGATCTACCGCCGGGGCGGCGTCGAGATCGCGGCCCTCGATGACGTTTCGCTGAAGATCTCCCCGGGCGAGTTTCTTTCCCTGATGGGACCCTCCGGCTCAGGGAAGTCGACACTTCTGCACATCGTGGCCGGCATAGACCGCCCGACCTCCGGCCGGTGCCTCGTGGCCGGGACCGACGTGACCGGCCTCAACGAGTCCTGTCTGGCTCGGTGGCGGAACCGTCACGTCGGCTTCGTTTTCCAGACATTCAATCTCATTCCCGTGCTCACCGCCGCCGAGAACGTCGAGTTGCCCCTGCTGCTCACAGGGCTCTCCGCACGGGAGCGCCGAGAACGGTCCGCGCTCGCCCTTGAGTTGGTCGGCCTTGCGGAGCGGGCGGATCATCTTCCGCGCCAGATGTCGGGTGGGCAGGAGCAGCGTGTCGCGATTGCCCGGGCTTTGGTGACGGATCCCTCCCTGGTGGTGGCCGACGAGCCGACGGGCAACCTCGATGCGCGCTCGGCATCGGAGGTGCTCGAGATTCTTTCCGTCCTTGCGCGGGAGGCCGGGCGTACGGTGATCATGGTCACGCACGATCCCCGCGCGGCGGCTTTCGGCACGCGTTCCCTGCATCTGGAGAAAGGCCGCCTCTCCTCATGACCGTGGGTGGCTACATCCTGCGCAATGCGTGGAGGAACAAGCGGCGTGCGGCCCTTACCATCGGCAGCGTGGCTGTGAGCCTCTTTCTTTTTGTCACCCTTCAGGTCGCCATGAGGGAGATGACAGTGCCTCCGGAGGATGCCGGGGCTTCACTGCGCGTGGCGGTGAGAAACAAAATCTCGCTCGCCAACACCCTGCCGGCGCGCCAGAGACCGGTGATTGCCGCTCTGCCCGATGTGGTGGCTGTGATGCCGTTGACGTTTTTCGGAGGGCGCTTCAAGGACGATGACAGTCTGGGTTTTGCGCAGTTTGCTGTTGATCCGGCCGTATTTGTCGAGTTGTTCGGCGAGGCGAAGGTTTCGGCGAGTGAACTGGCAGACTGGCAACGTTCGCGCGACGCGTGCCTCCTCGGCCGGCTCACGGCGGAGCGCTACGGACTGCAGGCGGGCGACCGCATCACACTGACGGGCACAATCTATCCGGTGGATCTCACGTTTCGAATCGCAGGAGTTTATTCGGGAACGATCGACGACACGAATCTTTGGTTCCACCACACTTATCTTGATGAGGCCATGGGAAACTGGGGGCGCGTGGGGATGTGGTGGCTGCGGGCCAGGAGCGCGGATGCCGTGCCGGGTCTGATCCAACGCATCGAGGCGGCGTTCGCAAACACCTCGGCCGAAGTGCGCGCGGAAACCGAGAGGGCTTTCCAGATGAGTTTCGTCTCGATGTGGGGCAACATCGGCATCCTTATCAACTCCATTTGCTCGGTGGTCGTTCTCACCCTTGGTGTTGTCACGGCGAGCACGATGAGCATGACGATCCGGGAGCGGTTTCGCGAACTGGCCGTGCTCAAGGCCGTCGGCTTTCGCCGACATGAACTGGCGGTATGCATCCTTGCGGAGAGCGTGGGCCTCGCTGCAGCGGGGGCGCTTCTCGGAATCGGTTCCGCAGCCGTCCTGTTCGAGTCCGGAGCGATGCGGGCGGCGACGGGAGGGATGTTCCCTACGTTTGAACTGACTCCGCGCATCGGGGCGACGGCTGCTGCGATAGCGCTCGGGATCGGCCTCGCCGCAGCCATTTTGCCGATCCGTTCCGTTTCCCGAATGAATGTGGTTGAAGGGCTGAAGACCCTCGATTGAGAGTCACCACTTCCGCCAGCGGGAGAGGAAAAACACGAAGGCCGCCGAGCCGATGGCCAAAACGTTGATGACAAGGAACGGCCAGATCTCACTTTCCATCGGCATGGGGAGACGGACGTTCATCGAAAAGATCCCCACGACAAGGTTGGCGAGCATGATCGCAATTGTCCAAATCGTGAACTTCTTGATGAGGATGTTGAGGTTGTTGCTCACAATGGAGGCCCGTGCATCCATGAGGCCCGCGATGACTTGGGCGTAGATCTCGGAACGGCGGAGACATTGGTTGTTCTCGATGATGACGTCCTCCAGAATGCCGGTCTGGTCGTGATCGAGCCCCAACTTCTCCGCGGAGGCCTTCAATTTGTCGAAGAGAGCTCCGTTCGATGAGATGGAGTTGAGGATGTAAACAAGGCTCTTCTCCAGCGCGAACATGTTGAGAAGGTAACGGTTCTCCATCGAGGTATTGATGCGGCGCTCAAGGGAGTCCGACAGCATGTTGATCGCTTTGAGGTGTCCCTCGAAGTGGTAGATGCTCTGGTAGAGCAGCCTGAGAATCACGTCCTGAATCGAGTGGACCCGGAAGGGAACGCGTCCTTCGAAGAGAGGGGCATCGTCCGGCATCACGACCACCAGATAGTCCTCGTAGAGGAAGACGCCCGTGGAGGTCAACTTCAGCAAAAAGTTGTCGTCCGCGCAGAAGCTTTTTGGGCGTTTGAAGATGATGGCCGCATGGTCGCTCTCGAACTCGAGACGCGAAAGCTCGTCGGGATCGAGTGAAGATTGGAGCGTGTGGTAATCGATGTTGTGGAGTTCGAGAAGATCGGCCTCGTCGTCGATTGTGGGGGCGTTGTAAACGATGACGTTCGCCCCGGACATCTCGCAGGGCACGAGGCGGCCCGCTTCCTCGTCGATCCGGAAGCATCGCCGTTGGCGGGCTCCGGGAGACTCCCCCGAGGGTTGCGCCGTTTCGATCACATCGCTGGCTGCCATCGTTTCTGAAGTCTGCGCACTCCCGTGCGGCAAGTCGATGCTTCTCGCGGGGAAATGCTTAGTTCCATAAACGGTCGAGTCCGGCCCGCACGGAGTCGAAAAGTTCGTCGATTTCCGGGCGGGTGATGATGAGCGGGGGCGACATCGCGATCAAATCCCGGATACCCCGCACGATGGAGCCTTCCTCGCGAACGTATTGGGCGGCTTTCACTCCCAGAGTGTTCGCCACGTGGGTTGAGGGGTCTTTCGGACGGAGTTCCAACGCCCCGATGAGGGCCGTGCCCCGGATCTCGGCCACGGCGGGGTGGTTGGCAAAGCTGTTGAGGTGTTCCTGAAAATAAGGGCCGACGTCGTCCCGAACCCGCGGGATGAGTCCCAGTGTCTCGATGGTGGTGAGGTTCGCCAATGCCGCCGCCGCGCAGGAGGGGTGCCCCGAGTAGGTGAATCCATGCGCGAAGTAGCCGCCCTCGAAGAGCTTCTCGGCGATTTCGCCGGAGACCATGGTCGCTCCCAGCGGGAGATAGCCGCTGGTGAGCCCCTTGGCCAGCGTCATGAGGTCCGGGTCCAGATCCCACAGCGTGCTGGCGAACCAATCCCCGAGCCGCCCGAAACCGGTAATCACTTCGTCCGCAACGAACAGGATGTCATTTTTCCTGAGCAGCTCCCGAAGAGACGCCAGATAGCCCGGAGGAGGGGGAATCACCCCTCCCGCACCCTGCACAGGTTCGACAAACATTGCCGCGATGGTGTCGGCACCCTCCCGCTCAATAATGCGGGCGGTCTCTTCCACGCACCAGCGCCCGAATTCCGTGCGATCCATTGACGACTGGACACCGTAGGGGTGCGGTCCCGGAACATGGACAAAACCCGGGAGCGGGAGATCGAACGGCTCGTAACAGCTTGGCAGACCGGTCATGCTTGTGGTGGCGATCGTCACGCCGTGGTAAGAAAAGGTGCGCGAGAGAATCTTTTTCTTTGCGGGTCTCCCCCGGAGCTTCTGGTAAGCACGGATGATCTTCAGGGCGGTCTCATTCGCCTCGGATCCCGAGTTTGAAAAAATCGTCCGTTGAAGGCGGCGTGGGGCGCGGGCCGCCAGGAACTCGCTGACCAGAATCGGTGGCTCCGTGGTGCTGTTGAAGAAAGAGGGATAGTAGGGGAGCTCTTCCATCTGCCGGTGAACCGCCTCGACGATGGCTGTACAGTTGTAGCCGACATTCACACACCAGAGGCCGGCGAGTCCGTCGAGGAGGCGGGTTCCGTCCTGATCGATCAGGTGGCAACCTTCGCCCCGCCGAAGCACATGCGTGCCCGTGCCGTGCATATCGCGGTGGTGGGTGAACGGATGAAGATGATGGGAGCGGTCGAGTTCCCGCAACGCGTCGACAGATCGGGGAGAGTTCATGCCTGAACATAACACCCGAGGGCGCGTGACTCCAGCGAATCGGCGGGGGCACGGCCCGGCGGTGGTTTTTCGACTTGACGGGCAGGGGGTGCGGGAATTGAGTGCCCCCTTCCCGGGGGGGAATTTCCGTGCCAATCTCATCGCTCGACGCGCTTTTTCACAACGCCATTTGGAGTCTCTCTTACCTCCTTGTGCTGGTCGGGCTTTCCGTTTACGGCCTCCACCGGTACTCGGTCATTTACCTCTTCCTCAAACACCGCCGCGCGGTGCCGCAGCCTGCACGTTCCTTCGATACGCTTCCGCACATCACGGTCCAACTTCCGGTTTTCAACGAGTTTTACGTGGTGCGACGCCTGCTGGAAGCGGTTGGCCGACTGGACTACCCCAAAGACAGGCTTGAGATCCAGGTCCTCGACGACTCGACCGACGAGACGACGGAAATCGCGGCCGACGAGGTATCCCGCCTGAGGGCCATGGGGTTCGATGCCGTCCTCATCCACCGCGTGAACAGGGAGGGATTCAAGGCCGGGGCGTTGGCCGAAGGGCTCCGTGATGCCAAGGGAGAGTTCATCTTCATTCTGGACGCCGATTTTGTTCCGGGGCCGGACGTTCTTCGGAAGTGCGTGGATTTTTTCACGGACCCGGAAATCGGGATGGTGCAAGCCCGCTGGGGGCACATCAATCGGGGGCACTCTCTGTTGACGCGCGTGCAGGCGATGTTCCTTGACGGGCATCTGCTCCTCGAGCAGACGGCGCGCAACCGGAGTGGACGGTTTTTCAATTTCAACGGCACCGCGGGCATGTGGCGGCGCACCTGCATTGAGTCCGCGGGAGGTTGGCACCACGACACCTTGACCGAGGACCTCGATCTCAGCTACCGCGCTCAGTTGAAGGGTTGGAAGTTCGTCTTTTTGCCGGATGTCATCGTGCCGGCAGAACTCCCTGCGGACATGAACGGCTTCAAATCCCAGCAGCACCGCTGGACCAAGGGGTCCATCCAGACTTGCCTGAAACTGCTGCCCGCCATCTGGCGGGAGGGCTCGCTGCCCCTTCTGACAAAGCTCGAGGCCACCATTCACCTTACTTCGAATTTCGGTTACCTTCTCCTGCTTGCTCTTTGCATTCTCATTTTGCCCCAGAGTTACGCTGCACACGGCGGGCTGACCCAGACGCTTTTGGTGGATATCCCGATTTTCCTGATGACCACGGTGTCCATCGCGGTCTTTTACGCCGTGGCGCAAAGACATTTGAACCCCCTGGGTTGGAAGCGGGACTTCCTTCTCCTGCCCATGCTTCTTGCTCTCGCAATCGGAATGTCCGTCAACAACGCGCGGGCGGTCCTCGAGGCGTTGCTGCGGCGGCACTCGGAGTTCACGCGAACACCAAAATACGGCCAGTCCGGCTCGGCGGCGCGTGCACGTGTGGTGAGGTATGCGCCCTTGAAATCGCTTTTGCCCGCCATCGAGGTTCTCTTTGCGGTCTATTTTGCCTTCTGCACCGTCAGTGCGGTAATCAACGGGGCTTGGACGTCTGTGCCGTTTCTCCTTCTCTTTCTTGTGGGCTTTACCTATGTCGCCGGGAAGTCCCTTTCCTTCTGGCTCGGGCAACTCGGTTCCGGAGTGCGACTCCCCGCAAGCGATCTGGCCGGCACCGGCGCATGAAGCCACTGCGTCCCGCCCTTTTGACCGCTGTCGCGGTTTTTGCTCTGGTTTTTCTGGCCGGGTGTGCCGGTGACCGGCGGCACCGCATCCTTATTAGCGCAGCAGACCAGCAAATGCTTGTTCTTCGCGACGGCGAACCGGTGGCGTCCTATCCGGTTTCGACTTCGAAGTTCGGGCTTGGTGACACGCCGGGAAGTTACGCCACACCGGTGGGAACTTTCCGCGTGAAGAAGAAGATCGGCGACGGAGCCCCAGCGGGAGCGGTCTTCAAGTCCCGCCAACTCACCGGCGAGGTTCTTGCCGTGGATGCTCCCGGGCGCGACCCCATTGTGACCCGAATCCTCTGGCTCGACGGTCTCGAGCCGCAGAACCGCAGGGCGTTCGAACGGTTCATCTACATCCACGGCACACCCGAGGAACGGAATATCGGGACACCTGTGAGTTTCGGCTGTATCCGCATGCGATCGAAGGATGTCATCGAGCTCTACAACATGGTTGGTGAGGGCGCTCGCGTTGTCGTTTCGCACAAACCCCTCACCGAAATGTGATTTTTCAGGCCCCCACGTTTTTTTGATTTCCGCACGCCGCCTGCGGCGTCCATAGTCATACGTCCGACACCGACAACACCATGGCAAAATCCGACGAAACTCCCGCAGACAAATCCTCTGCACTGCGCTCGAAAAACCTCGAACTTGCCATCCAGCAGATCGAGAAAGACTACGGCAGCGAAGCGATTCGGCGATTGGGCGATGCCTCGGTGTCCGCTGTCGAAGTCGTTCCGACAGGCAACATCCTCATTGACCGCGCACTGGGCGTCGGGGGGTTTCCCCGGGGCCGCATTGTGGAGATCTACGGGCCCGAATCCTCCGGCAAGACAACCCTCACGCTCACGGCGGTCGCACAGGCGCAGCGCCGCGGGGGACTCGCGGGCTTCATCGATGTCGAGCATGCTCTGGACCCGCAATACGCGCGCAAGCTGGGGGTGAATCTGGACGAACTCCTCGTGTCACAGCCCAGCTCCGGCGAAGAGGCTCTGCGTATTTGCGAGACCTTGGTGCGCTCGAATGCGTTGGATGTGATCGTTCTCGACTCCGTCGCGGCCCTGGTCACGAAAGCCGAACTTGAGGGCGAGATCGGCGATGCCGTCGTCGGGGCTCAAGCCCGCTTGATGAGCAACGCCCTGCGCAAACTCACGGCTTTCATCTCCAAAGCCAACACCGTTTGCATCTTCACCAACCAGATCCGTGAGAAGATCGGCGTGATGTTCGGCAACCCCGAGACCACGCCCGGCGGCAAGGCCCTCAAATTCTACTCCAGCGTTCGCGTGGATATCCGCCGCATCGGGGCCATCAAGAACAGCGAAGGAACCGTCACCGGCAACCGGACGAAGGTGAAGGTGGTCAAAAACAAAGTCGCTCCCCCGTTCGCCGAGGCGGAGTTCGACATCATGTACAACGAGGGAATTTCCAGCACCGGATCGCTTCTCGATCTGGCCATCGAGAAAGGCATCCTCGAAAAGAGGGGTTCATGGCTCAGCTACAAGGGAAACCAACTCGCTCAGGGACGGGATGCCGCGAAAGAGGCTCTCAAGGCCGATCCAGCCCTCTTTGCGGACATCGAGACCGCCGTGCGCGAGGCGCTCGACGCGGCCCGCAAGTGAGGAGATGAGGGACGCTCCGGCTGCGACGACTCTTTCCATCCGCTCGCTCGGCGAGCGCTGCATCCCGTCGCCGCTGGAACGACTTATGACCGAGGGCGGCCACAAACACGCCTTCTACTCGGACGACCACCGCATCCTCGTCCGGCATGAACTGGCCGACCTGCAGGCTCTCGTCGCCGAGCAGGCAGACATTCCCTGCTTTGAGGTCGCGGGCCCGAGAAAACGCATTTTCTTCGACCCTGCACAGACGAACTGCGCCGTCGTAACCTGTGGGGGGCTCTGCCCGGGCCTCAACGACGTCATCCGGGCGATCGTGATGCAGGCCTACTACCGCTACGGTGTGCGCCGCATCTACGGCATCCCGTACGGATTCGAGGGTCTCATCCCCGAGTACGGCCATGCGATCGTCAACCTCACGCCAGACCTGATCAGCAGCATCCATGAGTTCGGCGGGACTTGGCTTGGAACGTCGCGCGGACCGCAGGATGTCGAGCGCATGGTCGATCGCCTCCAGGAACTCAACGTCAACATCCTGTTTGTGATCGGCGGAGACGGAAGTCAGCGCGGAGCGCTGGCCATCGAAGAAGAGGCACGCCGCCGCGGGGCGAAGCTCGCTGTTGTCGGAGTCCCGAAGACGATCGACAACGACATGATCTACATGGACAAGAGCTTCGGTTACGAAACGGCCGCCGCTGCGGCCGTTGCCGCGGTGAACTCTGTCCACACCGAGGCCCGGAGTGCGCGGAACGGGGTCGGTCTCGTGAAGCTCATGGGACGCCACTCGGGCTTTATCGCCTGCGCCGCCGCGATCGCCAGCGGCGATGCGAACTGTGTATTGATCCCGGAAGTCCCTTTTGCCCTCGAAGGCGACCATGGTTTTCTGGAAGTGATGCGCCAGCGCGTCATCTCGCGCGGTCATGCAGTCATCATCGTCGCCGAGGGGGCCGGGCAGGAATACGTCGGCGGAAACGGGCAGACCGACGCCTCCGGCAATGTCCGGCTGGGCGACATCGGCCACTTCCTCAAGGAAAAACTCAACGACCACTTTCGCAAGTGCCAGACACCGATCAGTCTGAAGTATGTCGACCCGAGTTACATGATTCGCAGCGTGCCCGCTTCGCCGCAGGATCGCATCTATTGCATGCGACTCGGGCAGGCGGCAGTTCACGCCGGCATGGCAGGCAAAACCGGACTCATCGTCGCGCGCTGGCACAGTGCCTACGTTCACGTGCCGATTGTCGTCGCCACCTCCGCCCGGCGGACGGTGGATCCGGAGAAGGATATCTGGCTTTCCGTGCTGGAGTCGACGGGGCAGCCGCCGCGGTTCTACTGATTCGCGGGCACCGCGAGTTCCGCAGCCAGCCTTTCCCATTCGGCCGTGGCCGTTGCGAGAGAGTCGCCGACGCCGGAGAGCAGTCTGTTTGTCTCCATTGCAAGAGAGGGGGATTCGTAGGTGGCCGCATCCTCAAGTTTTGCCGTGAGGGCGGACTGCTCCGCCTCGAGACTGGCAATCGTGGATTCGAGCTCGGCGAGTTGCTTCTCCTTGGCGCGGCGTTCACGGGCAAGACGCTGTCTCGCCTCGGACTCCGCCTTGCGGAGGGCCCGGATTTCCTTCAACCCCGCACCGGGGAAGGGTGTTTGCGCAGAGGGCATCTCCGGGGGGCGTTCATCGCCAAGGGTTGCCACTGTCGCGGCGCGTCCGGTGCCCGCGCGCGACTTCTCGACGAAGTAATCGTAGCCGCCGGCATAGGGAGTAAGGCGCCCGGCTTGGACGTGAATCACCGAGGTGCCGAGGGATCGGATGAAATGCACGTCGTGACTCACGAAGACGAGCGTGCCTTCGTAGGGCTGCAATGCGCGCACCAACGCGTCGATGCTCGGCATGTCCAAGTGCGTGGTGGGTTCGTCGAGCAGAAGGAGGTTCGGCGGATCCAGAAGAAGCTTCACCAAAGCCAGGCGGCTCTTCTCGCCGCCGCTCAGCACCGAGACACGTTTGAAGACATCGTCACCACGGAAAAGAAACGCTCCCAAGACTGTGCGGGCATCCTGTTCAGGGACCGGGCGGTCGCCCGACGTGGCTTCCTCGAGCACGGTGCGCGATCCGTCGAGCGCCTCTGTGCGGTGCTGGGCGAAGTAGCCGATCCGGGTGTTGTGGCCCGGCTGGCGGTTTCCTGCATCAAGTGGAACCGTTCCCGCAAGAATCTTGAGCAGGGTTGATTTCCCCGCGCCGTTCGGTCCAACCAGCACGACGCGGTTGCCCCGTTCAATCTCCAAATTGAGTCCCTCGTAAACGACATGGTTCCCGTAGGACTGGCGGACTCCCTCGAGGGTGATTACACGCTGTCCACTGCGCGGCGGTTGGGGAAAACGGAAATGGACAACCGGACCGTCGCTTTCCGGGGCCTCGATACGGTCCATGCGATCCAGGCGTTTGAGGCGATCCTGCGCCTGCGCGGCTTTGCTGGCTTTTGCGCGGAAGCGTGCGACAAAGCGTTCGAGGTGCTCAATCTCCTTCTGCTGGTTGCGGTAGGCAGCGAGGTGTTGTTCTTCGCGGGCTCTCTTCTGTTCCAGAAAACTTTCAAAGTCCCCTCGGTAGCGTACGAGTTTGCGGTGACGGATCTCGATGATCCCGTCACAGATCGCATTCAGAAACTCGCGGTCGTGCGAGATTGAGAGGATTGCCCCGCGGTAGCCGCGGAGATGACTCTGGAACCAGCCGAGCGTTTCGAGGTCGAGGTGGTTCGTCGGTTCATCGAGCAGAAGAAGATCCGGCTCATCAACCAACAGACGCGCCATTTGGGCCCGCATGCGCCATCCCCCGCTCAGAGTGCTCAGCGGCTTTTCAAAATCCGATTCACGGAAGGCGAGCCCGCTGAGGATGCGCTTGGCCCGCGCGATGGCATTGCCGTCCGCCTGCGGACCTGCGGCGGTTTCAAGCAGAGAATGATCGGTGACAGAGGCGGTCTCTTGTGCGAGGTGGCCGACACGGGTCCCCCTCTGGAGAGCGATGCTGCCGTCATCCGGTTCCTCGCGTCCGAGGAGCAAAGAGAAAAGCGTCGACTTGCCAGCGCCATTGGGGCCGATCAAGCCGAGGCGGTCGCCGGCATTCACTTGGAGTGAGGCCTCCTCGAGGAGGACGCGACCCCCAAACGATTTCGTCACGCCGGACGCGGTGAGCATGGGACAAAAAA
>CAZKHB010000028.1:0-34023 GCA_964552635.1 uncultured Chthoniobacterales bacterium | reverse complement strand
AGCCCTGGGTCGTCCACAGCCAGCCCGCCGGCTCGGGTAAGAACGCCCTCGCGTACTTATCCCGTTACGTCCACCGCACGGCGATCAGTTCCGAACGCCAACTTCATGAAAACGACGGACGTGTTTCCTTCCGCTACCGCGATTCGAAAACTCGCACACTGCGCACCGCACGCCTCCCCGGCGGTCACAGCATTCTTTTGCTTCGTTGCAGTCAATCGCCGCCGCCGAAAGCCACGCCGCGCCCAGAAACAACGAAATCCGCCTCGCAAAGTTCCGCGTTGCGGCATTCAGACACCGCTCATGGCTTCGCTTGCCCTTTGCAATACCCACGCTTCCCTCAGGTGCCTGACTCCAAGCACCGCACCCGCCTCAAAAGCTAACTCCTAAGCCCCTCCCCATCGGGCTTGTTCCACAGCGGCTAACTTCTACGCTGCGGTCGAAGCTAGCCCTTTGTCGTTCGGCTTTTTTAGCCTTCACAAGATACTGAGTCAGTAGTGGGTTCTGAAAATATGATTCTGTGTCCATCTGGATCAAGGACGGCGAATTCACGCCTTCCGTAAGAATAAACTTCTGCCCCCACTCGATGGTAAATCTGTCTTTGATGTTCTCATGAAGCGGTGCAACACCAATAAAATCAATCCATATCGTATTTTGGGATAGGGGATGCGCCTTGGAATGGGTGACGAGTTGTATCCCGACTTTCTCTTTCTGGAGGATAGCGAACCCATCATGCTCGAATACGGTATCTTTAGATTCAAAGTCCAATAGACCTCGATAAAAGTCGATACTCGCTTTCAAGTCTGTTACTGGAAGGCGTGGTTCGATGCATTTCGGTGCAGTTTTCATATTCTTGCCGAACGTCTCGGATCAGGCGACAGCGAGCGCAAGACGTTGCTGACACGACACATAGCCTTCGAGCCGTTGCCTGCATCCGTTTTGTTCGGCTTCTTGGTTACTCGCGGTCTGCGTCTCATCGGCTTTGTCCCAGAATTGTGGCGAGGTATATCAGTGTGCTAATCACTGCCAGCCCTATTATGCTTCCTA
Organism: uncultured Chthoniobacterales bacterium; assembly: GCA_964552635.1. Classification (GTDB taxonomy): domain Bacteria; phylum Verrucomicrobiota; class Verrucomicrobiia; order Chthoniobacterales; family Terrimicrobiaceae; genus CAZKHB01. The sequence goes on along the minus strand of CAZKHB010000028.1, from coordinate 32,979 downwards.
GCACAGGCGAGATGGAAATCATGGCTGAGAAGTCCATGCCAGCCTTACGCGTCCGCAGATAGATAGCCACATCTGCTACGACATAGAACGCCGTCATCCAAAGTGCGAGTGTGAGTGCCTCCCGGTATAATGGAAGTCTCTGCGTGACCCATATTAGGAGCGCGACAGTCTCCAGCACGAACCCGCCGGCGACAAAGATCAAAGCCCGCCCTCTGGTGGGCATCAGCGGCTCGGCAATATTGAGGTAGTGGTCAAGCTGACTTGGACTCACCCACTCATCTCCGTCTCTCAATGCCACATGCTGCGGAAAGGCCAGCAGCCGAATCTTCATGCTTCGGGAAGGAACGCCAATCGCTATGCCAGCGAGATAATGCCCAACCTCGTGAACGGCAACGACTGCGAAGAAAACGAGACTCCAGACCGCAACCGATAGGGGTAATTCGCTGAGACTAGAAATTGAGATGGTCATCGTTTCTTGGCCGAACGTCCGCCGTCACCGGCACCGGACCGCTGGCGGTCGGGGTGCGTAAGCAGCCCGAGTGCCAGCGGGCAGGTGATCGGTGGACGGAATCGTTCGCATTTTTATTTCCTTGGATGGGTCCAGTCTCTCCCGATCAATTTCGCATAAGGCAGGTCATCAAGGTAGCAAATCGCTTCGGAATCTGAAACCCATTCAATTCTGGCTCTTTGTGCATTGTAGCTCTCTCCTGAATATGATGTGGCACTCCAGAGGTAATCTGGTGGGAAACTGTATTCAAACCGATAGGCCGGATTGTATCTGAATAGCAATCCATCGAAGAATGATGTTGGAGTCTCGACGATTCTAATCTCAGCGAATCCTCGCGGGTGCGTTGCTCTGGCGATGACTCGAGGTGCGGCGCGATACCAGACGGCTGCGGCAATGATGCCGATCAGCAGGATCAGAGTAAACCAAGTAGAGGCTCGGCGCATATCTTCTGCGAACGTCCCCAGTCACCTATCCCGCTTGCTTCTGGCATCCGAGCCTGCTCCGCAGGCGAAATGCCAGAAGTGCCGAAGGCACGGGATTAGGTGGACTGGCCCGTTCGGAATATTTTTTACCATAGCAGGGAGATCAAAGCGGCTCCAATCACTGTGAGTGTTGAAGGAATATCTGCGGTGGAAAGCTCAAGAAGTCGGTTTGAACCCCGCTCTACGAAAGAAATCGGCGGAACATATGCACGCTTGGAGCCAGAGCGGGCATTTCCGATCGGCAGGTGTCCATGTCTCCTCTTGTAAAAATCGAGGATGGCAAGTTCGGCTTTATACTCGCTCTTGCCAAGTTCACGGTTGAGACAATATTGAATATCCTTATCGCGAAGGTGTTTGGGGCGGACAACGTCTGTGGACTCGAAATATGCCTCTGCATGCGGTTCCAAAATGGACTTGAATTGCTCTGTCACTTGCCACCAGCTGATCTCAGCGGCAGGAATGACATCGAGGATTTTGTAGTTACGCGCTCGCTTGCACAAGTTACTGGTTGCACCAATGCGGAGCATTCTGCGTTGCCCTTGCCAACAGACCGTAATCGCATAAACGCAACTGCCCTTTGGAATATTCATTGCGAGCACGCTTTGCCGTGTCTGCGGTGATGTCCATTCGATGCTGCACTCGGTTGGAGAGGTGGTCATATTGTTACCGAACGTCCCCAGTCACCTATCCCGCTTGCTTCTGGCATCCGAGCCTGCCCAGCAGGCGAAATGCCAGAAGTGCCGAAGGCACGGGATTAGGTGCACTGGCTCGTTAGGCATTTTTGCTTTTTCTGTAGGAATATATAGATACGAACGCAGTAACAAAGAGGATGAACTCCCCGATGATTGCGGTTGGAAGAGTATAAAACAAAGTCCATCCACGCGAAAGATCAGTGTTGATGTGTCGCTCCCAATACATGTTGTGGAATAGGATCAGAGCGACAACGAGAATTGCTGAGGCCTGAACATACAGTGACCACCGATATGGCTTACGCAATGAGTAAAACACGATTGAGAGAAGCCATCCTAATATGGCTGCGACAAGAATCCCGATCGACCACAAGTAGTGCATTTTTGGCTGCCTAACGTCCCCAGTGAGCTATCCCTGCTTGCTTCTGGCATCCGAGGCTGCTCCGCAGCCGAAATGCCAGAAGTCCCGAAGGGACAGGGATTAGCTCGACTGGCTCGTTAGGCTTCATTTTATTCCGTTGATTGCTCGATCCTTGGGAAACGTTCTCTGAAAGAGTCTCAAAAGGGCAGCTGCCTGAGGATCAAAATCCTCTATCTCTGTGCCCCGGCCAGAGGCCGAGATACTGAGGATATCGCAATCGAAACAAAAGTCGACGGATGCGTTAGCAGTGCCCTTATGGAAAATCAGTCTCGCTCCATATACTGGCAAGCATGGCTTCCAAATATCCCATCCGTAGGTATTATTAGATAACAAAATGGCGACTGCTTCATCTCTCGGAGCTCGTTCCAACTGAATCTTGCGAGTGCGCTCACTAACCTTGCCATTCTTGTCTTTAAGCAAAACAGCGTAGACCACGTCTGGATTCTTGATTGTCTCCAAGGCGGATCCCCAAAGCTGATGTATGTTCTTCGGATCGCCTTCCTGTTGACCGAGGCAGTTTGAAACGCAAAGAAGAGTGATGAGGAGGAAGCGCATTTTCTGTCTGCCTAACGTCCCCAGTGACCTATCCCTGCTTGCTTCTGGCGCGGAGGGTGCGTAAGCAGCCTCCGTGACAGAAGTCCCGAAGGGACAGGGATTAGGTCGACTGGCCTGTTCGACTTCATTTTCTTATCTCGACCTCGCCGCGATTAAAGTCATGTCCCTCGTTTCTGACAGTCTGATACTCCTTGCCGTCAAAGGCGAGAAGATAGCGAGTGTAGTTGCCGCCTCCGCCCTTGCTCATGCCCTCAATCTGATACCATCCATTCTTCCGCTTATGGAAGAGGAATCCCCATCCTTGGATGCCACCCACACCACGATATAACCCGCCCTCGGGTGTCAAAATCTCATAGAATGTCCCGCCGGTGCCACTGTAGGCGCGGATCGCGATGAAGACTTCCTGCCTGCCATCGTTGTTCAAGTCACACTCGAAAAGATCAACCGATTCGGGTGGGGCGTCTTCGGGCCAATTTTCCTCAATTCCCTTCTGTAATTCTTTTGGAAGGTCCTTAACCGCTTTTGTAGTGGGCTCGAAATCTGGAGCGTCCTTCAGCGGGACTGGCCAAACGTAACCGTCCGGTATTGGAAGCCAGTCTCCATTCTGATTGTCATCGCCAAACTGCTGCGCGACCACCGAGGAGGCCAAGAATGCTGCAACAAAGATGGCTTTCATCTTTTTGCCGAACGCCTCGGATCAGGCGACGGCGAGCGCAAGACGTTGCTGACACGACAGATAGCCTTCGAGCCGCTGCCTCCATCCACTTTGTTCGGTTTCGTCGTCATTTCAAGAATACCCTGCGAGAAATCTGAATCGGATTTTTCGCTGGGTCCCTTGCGTTCGCGAACTGGTAGCCTTCGCCCTTGTAGGTCACGCCAAACTTCAAACCCTTCTTTTCCGACTCCCTTTTGTAGGCTTCGATATCTTCGACATCGAACACGAGCTTGACGCAGGACTGGCCGAGACGGTGGCCTTTGGATGCCTGGTGGAGCAGCAGGGAAAAGACTCCTTCCGGCAGCGTGACTTCAATCAAATTGTCATGCACCTGCGGCTTCTGGACGAAGGCAAAGTGCTTTACGTAGAAGTCAGCGATCTTCTGTGGATCCCGAACGTAAAGAAGGATTCGTGAGACTGAAGGAGCGGTCTTCATTTCTTAACCGAACGTCCCCGGTCAGGTATCCCCACTTGCTTTTGGCAGCGAAGGCTGCCCCACAGCCGACCTGCCAAAAGTGCCGCAGGCATGGGGATTAGCTGCACCGGCCCGTTCGGCGTTTTTATGTCTCCGTGAAAAATACGTCACTGCGGGAAGACTTACCAGTAGGAGGACAAAAAACATACTGAGGCCAGCCAGCCTCAAAAGCGCGGGCGAGGTGCTATAAAGTAGATCGTAGTCTTGCAGTATCTTCTCTTGCTCCAGCGTGAGCGCAGCGGCCCTATTCATCTCATAAAACTGCGTCCTCAGTAAGGCGGGGTCGCTTGCTGTGCGCAACATGCCTGAAAGTGGTCGAAAGTAGATCCGAGTGAAACACAAGATGGCGACGGCTACTACCAGTGACAGAATAGCCATCGGAAGACGAGCGCGGTGTCTGCTCATTTTCTTATGGCGAACGTCCCCGATGACCAACTACCACTTGCTTCTGGCGCACAGCCTGCGCAAGCAGGATGTGTGACAGAAGTCCCGAAGGGATGGTAGTTTGGTCCATCGGTCTGTTCGACTTTATAGTTTGTTCAGTGCCGCCTCCATAGTCTGTTTTACCAGTCGCTTCTGAATCTCTGGATCAGGTTTTTGGATGTATTCGACCGCAGCAAGGTCATCGCCGCGTTTTCTGTTCTGTCTGGGCTCAAGAGCTTCGATCAGCAATGCCTCTAAGGCAGGAATGATGCTTGATCCAGTGAATGAATCCGGCATCGGGCCGAGCTTGCCGTCATCCGAAACAGGCAAGACTCCAAACCATGAAAACCGATTCCACCTGGAGGACAGCCGATCAAATGTATGCTCGTAAAGTCGTCTTCCGAACGGGCGTTCTGTCGCACGCCCTACATAAATTACCTCTCTTCCATCGTAGAGGAGGTAAATGCCAATCTGTTTGGAGAAATCCACGGCTTCGGCGCCGATCTGCTGCATCCCAAGAATTTTCGGGTTTGCGCTCCACTCGATTGCGTCCCGCTGCCAGAAACATGCCGAACGAACTTACGACCGCATACTGCTCTTCCTCGGTCTCTTCTTCTTCGACTGGGACCACCGCAGGTGCGTCTGGTGAAATGCCCGCCTTTGCCTTCCATACGTAAAGGCCGCGCCCGATCTTCTGCCACGGGCATTCGGGTCCCTCGTTCTTGATGGCAGTCGTGAGGTGGGCGCTGACTGTTGCAGCTGGCGTCGCTCCAAGCTCCGTCCGCATTCCTGCTTCGATAATCTTGTCTGTAAGGTCCTTGTAATGCATCGCGCCGGACGCTTCGCTGAGGACCTTCTCGATTGCTTTACGCCATGTGAGCTGTTTGGCCATGTGTTATGGTTTTCTTGTCGAACGTCCCCAGTCACCTATCCCGCTTGCTTCTGGCATCCGAGCCTGCCCCAGCAGGCGAAATGCCAGAATTGCGGCAGGCACGGGATTAGGTGAACTGGCCCGTTCGGCTTATTGTTATACTCCATCGGTTTTATGGGTTTGCACCGAAAAAAGATAGCAATCGATCAGAATGACAGCAGTTATGATTGCCAATAGGAGTTTCCAAGAAACGCCCAAGTCGACGTAGCTGGCGATAAAATATGAGACAAGAAGAAGGAATAACTTCAGGGCAGATAGTTTAATTTGAAGTGAGGGCCTAAATGCAATCGCATATGACATCAGAACCAAAGCGAGGATTATGCAAGCTGGAAGTATGAAGTAAGGCCATAGCATCTGAACCAGGAGAGCAGTCCCCAGAGCAATGTCGGAAAGACTTTGAATGAGTCCGAAGCTGAACAACGACAGAACCAAGACTTGAGGAGCCAGCAGAATCCTATCAAGTCTGATGCTCCTTATGTGGGGCGCGGACACTTTCACGTCTGCGGATATGCTTTTACCGAACGTAGTGTAGGGTGACCTTTCAGTTATTTCGTAAAAGTGACACCATGCTAACATATTGCATGCGTTGCATAACCGAACCCTGTGATGCTCTTTAGCGAATTACCCGCCGCAAGCCTTCCTGCGCCGATCAGGCACAGCTTGTGAGAAAACCGCAGATTATCATGATTTCTGCTCATGGCCTCAGACAGGGGGAGGTGTATCAGAACCGGTCCGATCCAACAAGGAGAACCGGCCTGGAGGGCAGCCTTTTTCCTTGTGAAGCGGTCTGGTGATCACTCCGGAACCAGGGGATGTTCCCGTGCGATCCATTCCTTGACGGGGTTTCCGCCGAGAATGTGTTCGGCGATGATTCGGCGGCAGCGTTCGGGGGTGACGGAGCCGTACCAGATGCCCTCGGGGTAAACAAGCAACCATGGGCCCCCGGTGCAGATGCGGAAGCAGGCGGCCTTGGTGCGGAGGGCACGGGCGTCGAGGTCCTTCGTGAGGCGTTTGAGTTCCTCCCAGGTTTCGAGTCCGGCGGCGGGTGCGCAGCAGTCCGGTCCCACGCAGAGGAAGAGGTGGCGGCGGGCGTGCAGGATCTGCATTTTGCGGAAGAGAGGATCGTCGGAGGGAGGCTCAGGACTCATGGCGGGAGGGCAGGAATTGTCGGGTGACGTGGTCGAGTTGGCGGGCGGCAGCAGCGGTGAGATCGTTCCACCGTGGCACGGCGGGATCGGGAGCGGCGAGGATGTGGCGCAGGAGGCTGGCCCATTCGAGGGCAGCGCGTTCGATGTCTCCGCGACCGATTTCGGAATCCGTCGCCCGCACGGCACGGAGCCCTTCCGCAGCACAGGCGGTGAGGGCTTCAAAAGTCCCCTCCCCATAGCCCGGACAGACACCGCGTTCGAGGTAGCCGTCGAAGTCGAGGTGACCATATGCGCGGTGTGCGGCCGCGGCGAGGCGCAGGCTCGGACCGTCGGCAAACTCGCCGAACCGGAATCCACCGCGCACATTGGCGAGGTGGCAGACGATCTCCTCCACGGGGTAGTCGGCATCTTCGAGCGCGGCAGCCACGACGAGGCCCTCGCCACCGTGGAGTCGCGCCATGAGGCGGCCGCGGGCGGTGGGGCATCCCTCCGCATCAATCAGCCCGAGGCGGAGCCATGCCGCCACGGCACTGCCCGGCGGCGGGATCCGCTCGCTCCCGTCGGGAAGTCGGAGCCCGCCGGCAGCGGTGAGGGTCCGGACGCGGGTGGGAGGGGCGATGAGGGCCACGGCGGGGTCGCTCGCGGAAGCAACCGCTGCGACGGGGGTCTCGCGCAGGTCGAGGCGGGCGTAGGCTAGGGCACCGTGGACGACCATGTCGACAAATATGGCAGGCGCATGGCGCCGGGCGAGTTCGGGACCGACCAAGCCTTCGAGCTCGGTCCATGTCCAAGTGGTCCGTCCGGCCCCGAGCCCTTTGAGGGCCTTGACGAGCCGCCAAGTGCCATCCGGTCCCTGCGTGGCGACGGCGAGTTCCTTTCCATAATGGGCACCGATTTTGCAGAGGCGGCCGGGTCCGAGCGCACCGACGACACCGGCATCGGCCAGAGCCGGGAGCCAGCGGTCTTTTCTCCGCACAACGCAGGCTGCGAGCGAAAAACTGCCCGCCGGGGCGGCCGGTTGCCACGTGCCATCGAGGTCGAGTTGCTCGCGGCGCACGGGAGCGAAGCGTTCATCCGGAGCCGCGGCGGGTGCGGACGAGGCATCGAGCGCGATCTGTTTGGGACTGAACAGCCGGGAGGCAAACTCCCCGGCGGCCTCGAGGGCAGGCTCACCCCGGGCAGCGGCGGATTCCATCACGCGGAGGAAGGTCGGCCAATCGAGGGGATCGACGCGGCGCACGTCGCGTGGCGCGGCGCGGTGGAGACCCGGTGAGGACCGCGTGACGACGACGAACCCGCGATCGTCCAGCCCGCGCCGACCGGCCCGGCCGAACATTTGGAGCAGTTCGTCGGGACGCAACTCGCGCTGGAAGGGGCCGTCGGAATACCGCGTTGAGGCGACGGCGACCGAGCGCACGGAGAAATTGATACCGGCGGCGAGTCCGGTGGTGGCCACGATGACGTGGAGTTCCCCCGCCTTGCCGAGGCGCTCGATCCAATCCGCCCGCACGGCATACGGAAGCCCGCTGTGGTGAAAGGCGACACGGCGCGAGAGGAGGCGCGCCAGGGGTTGGCCGAGAAGGCGCGCATCGTCGGGCGAAAGCGGAAGCGGATCGGACAGAGCGCCGGCGATGCGTGTGGCGAGGTCCTCCGCCTCGCGGCGGCGGGGTGCGAAAATGAGAAGCGGGGCCAACCCGGCGGCGACGACGGATGCGGCAATGCGCGGCCATGTGCCGCGCACCTCGGGTCCGGCCTGCGGCAGGCTCTCGACAGGCACCTCGTCGAGCGGGACGGGCCGAACCGTCTCACGCAGAAGGTCGCACGGGCGGCCGAGCCGCTCCAGCCACGCGCGGACATCGCGTGGATTCGCCACGCTCCCGCTCAGCAGGAGGAGGCGTGTTTCCACCGGCGGCAAGGCAATGGCCAGCTCGTAGCTGAGCCCGCGCCGTGCATCGGCCAGCATCTGGTATTCGTCGATCACGAGAACAGCCGGTGCCCGGCCGGCCAGCAGACGCTCGCGCTGGGTCTCGAGCGTGGCCACGATCACGGGGGCGGAGAGGTTCTCCGCGACATCCCCCGTGGCGATCCCGACGTTCCATCCCCTCGCCTTCCACTCGCGCCATTTGTCATTCGCAAGCGCCCGCGTCGGCGTCGTGTAAACCGCCTGCCGCGCGGCGTGGAATCCGCCCGCCTCGACCAGCATCTCGAAAATGCGCGTCTTCCCCGCCCCCGTCGGGGCATCCACAACCACGTCGCGCCCGGCCCGGAGCGCGTGCAAGGCCCCGGCCTGCCACGGATCGGGAATCTCCAGCGTGATCATCGCCCTTGTTTACGACGGACACCCCGCTTTGGCAAAAGCGCCGTTTCGAGTTGCGCCGGAATCGCGGGCGGCGGATGGTTCCCTTATGAGCACCGGACGAGGAACCGCAGGCAACGTCATCTCCGCATTGTGCAGTCTCGCCATCCCCGGGCTCGGACAGCTCGTCCAGGGTCGCCTCCTCGCGGCGCTCCTGTTTTTCGTGGCGGCGGGGGTCGTCTGGTTCATTTCCTTCGGACTTCTCGGATGGGTGATGCACCTTTGGTCGTGCGTGGATGCAGCGCTATGGAAACCCAGGTGATCAACTACATCGACGGGGCCTTCGTGCCCGCACTCTCGGGTGCGGAACGCGCGTTCCGGAATCCGGCGGACAACTCCGTGCTCGGTCGCGCGGCCGAGAGCGGGGTCGACGACGTCGCCCGCGCCGTGGCGGCGGCCCGGCGGGCATTCGACGAAGGCCCGTGGCCCCGCACACCGGCCGCAGCCCGCGCCTCAAAGCTCTTCCGGCTGGCCGATCTCATCGAAACGCATGCGGCGGACCTCGCCCGGCGCGACACCCTCAACAATGGCAAGCCGCTCCGCGAGGCGGAGTGCGATGCCGCCGATGCGGCGGGATGTTTCCGCTACTACGCGGGGTTGGCAACCAAGCCGCAGGGCCAAACCTTCGAGGTCGGCGATCCAAACATGGTCTGCCAGACCGTGCGCGAACCCATCGGCGTCTGCGCGCAGATTATCCCATGGAATTACCCGCTCCTGATGGCGGCATGGAAACTTGCGCCCGCCCTCGCGGCCGGGAATTGCGCGATCCTGAAGCCCTCCGAGCTCACCCCGCTCTCCGCCGCACGGCTCTTCGAGCTCATTGACGAAGTCGGTTTCCCGCCGGGCAGCGTCCAGCTTCTGCTCGGCGCCGGCGACCCGGTCGGCGCAGCCCTCGCCGCACACGGGGAGGTGGACAAAATTGCCTTCACGGGCGGCACGGCCACCGGCCGGAAAATCCTCGCCGCGTCCGCGACGAATTTGAAACGGGTCTCGCTCGAACTCGGCGGCAAGAGCCCGAACATTGTCTTTGCGGACGCGGATCCCGACATCGCCCTCGACTACGCGCTCTTCGGGATTTTTGCCGGACAGGGCGAAGTGTGCAGCGCCGGGTCGCGGCTCTTGCTGGAGCGCAGCCTCGTCGAGGAGTTCGTCCCGCGCCTCGCCGCCGCCTGCGGGCGCATCGTTGTCGGACCGGGACTCGACCCGGATACCGAAATGGGGCCGCTGATTTCCCCCGCGCATCAGGAGAAAGTGCTCGGCGCCATCCGGCGCGGACTCGACGACGGGGCACGCCTCGTCTGCGGTGGCGGCACGTACGCCGACGCGCGGGCGGCGGGGAACTTCGTCGAACCGACCGTCTTCACCGACGTCACACGCGACATGCCGCTCGTCCGCGACGAGATTTTCGGTCCGGTGCTCGTCATTCAGCCGTTCGATTCCGAGGATGATGCCGTTCGCATCGCGAACGACACTCCCTACGGCCTCGCCGGCGGGGTCTTCACCCGCGACGGCGCGCGCGCCCAACGCGTCATCCGCCGCCTGCGGGCCGGCATCACATGGATCAACACCTACCACCCCACGTTCAATGAGGCTCCGTGGGGCGGTTACAAACAGAGCGGATTCGGCCGCGAACTCGGCACATATGGCTACGAGGCCTACACCGAGGTGAAACAAATCACGACCTGCCTCTCCCCGGCGCGCACGGGATGGTTCCGCCACGTGTGAGCGCACCGGCTGTCCATGTCGAAAATGTCCGCCGCGTGTATGGCGCCGTCACGGCGCTGGACTCCGTCTCGTTCACGCTCGCCGAAGGGGAGTTTGCGGCCATCACCGGACCCAGCGGCTGCGGAAAAAGCACGCTCTTGAATCTGCTCGGCGGACTCGACACCCCCACCTCGGGCCACATCGTCGCGGGGGGCGTTCCGCTCCACGAAGCGGGCGAGGCCGAACTCACCGCCTACCGCCGGCACACGCTCGGGATCGTGTTCCAGTTTTTCAACCTCCTCCCGGCAATGACAGTCGCCGAAAACGTCGAACTTCCCCTGCTCCTCCGGGGGGACACGCCGCGCACGACCCGCGCGCGCGTGGACGAAATGCTCGCACTCGTCGGCATGGACCACCGCCGCGAACACTTCCCGAACCAGCTCAGCGGCGGCGAGATGCAGCGCGTGGCCATCGCCCGCGCACTCGCCGGGCGTCCCCGCATCCTCCTCGCGGACGAACCCACCGGCAACCTCGACTCCGGCAATGCCGCGCGGGTCTGCGAGACGCTGGCAAAGATTGCTTCCCAAAAAATCGCCACGATGATTATTGTCACGCACAGTGACGCCGTGGCACAGCTCGCCCCGCGTCGCATTCACATGCTCGATGGAAAAATCGTCACCAACCAAGCCGATCACGCTCTCGCCCGATGACCCCCGGTTGTCGAAGCTGCAGATCTTTTTCGGGCTGAGCCCGGACGAGTTCCGCACCCTCCTCCAGTTGGTGGATACCTTGGATTTCCCCTCGGGGAACCGCATCGTTCAGGCTGGCGAGGACGGCCACTGCCTCTATGTGATCCTCGAAGGCCGCGTGCGGATTTCGGTCGATTCACCCCAAGGTGAGATCGAGCTCGCCCTCCTCGGCACCGGGGATTTCTTCGGGGAAATCTCGCTGGTCGACGACGGCCCCCGCTCCGCGCATGCCACCGCGCTGGAATCCTGCACCCTCCTCCGCATCACCCGCATGACGCTCGGCGTGCTCGCGGGACTCCAGCCCGCCGCAGCCATCCAAATCCTCGGTGCGATCGGCCGGGCGCTCGTCCAGCGCCTCCGCGCCAGCAACACCAAATACATCGACATTCTCCTCCGCCAGCAGACCCCCGCGGAGTAATCGCCTTTTTTTATCGTGGAAAAACAACGCACCCTCGCATCGTCCGCCAGTCTCACCGGAAGCGCCCTCCACACCGGAAACAAAGTCACCCTCACCATCGTCCCCGCTCCCGCCGGGCATGGATACAAATTCCAGCGCACCGACCTCCCCGACGAACCCATCATCGACGCATCCGCGCTCAGTGTGAAAACCGTCGAGCGCGCCACCACACTCGTGCAGGGTGCTGTGAAAATCCACACCGTCGAACATGTCCTCTCCGCGCTTTCCGGCATGGGCGTCGACAATGCGCTCATCAAAATGGACGCCAACGAGCCGCCCATCGGGGACGGGAGCGCCGGGCCATTCGTCGAACTGATCCGCTCGGCCGGCATCGTCGAGCAGGATGCCGCACGCACCTACATCGACCTCGACGCCCCGGTTACCATCGAACTCGGCGAATCCGTCCTCGTCCTCATGCCCGACAAATCGTTCCGGGTTTCCTGCACCCAGGCGGGCCCGGAAGGGCGCTTCACGCAGTTCCTCTCCGCGGAGATCACACCCGAGTTCTACGAGACCCAGATCGCCCCGGCCCGCACGTTCGTCTTCTACGAGGACGTGAAGCCGCTCATGGACAAGGGTCTCATCAAGGGCGGGAGTCTGGAGAATGCCATCGTCGCCCGCGGTGACAGCGTCCTGAGCAAAGAACCGCTCCGCTTCCCGGACGAATTCGTCCGCCACAAGATCCTCGACATCGTCGGCGACCTCGCGCTGGCCGGACGCCGCCTCCGCGCCCACATCGTCGCGGTGAAGCCCGGCCACGGCATCAACACCGAGGCTGCCAAACGCCTTGCGACCCGCATCGCAGAGACCGCCTCGACGGCCGCCCGCCCGCAGGCGGCAACCCCGGGCGCCCTCGACATCAACCAGGTAATGCGCATCCTCCCGCACCGGTATCCCTTCCTGATGGTCGACCGCATCATTTCCTTCGACAGCGACGTGAAGGCAACCGGGGTGAAAGCGGTTTCGATCAACGAACCTTTCTTCCAAGGCCATTTCCCGGGCCATCCCGTGATGCCCGGCGTGCTCCAACTCGAGGCCATGGCCCAGGTCGCAAGCATCATCATGATGATCAAGACCGAGAACGACGGGAAGATCGGCTATTTCATGAGTGCGGATGAGGTGAAGTTCCGCAAGCCCGTCCTTCCCGGCGACACGCTCTTCATCGAGTGCGAACTGGTCAGCATCAAAAAGCGCCTTGGCAAAGCCAATTGCCGCTGCCTCGTCAACGGCGAGGTCGTCTCCGAGGGTCAGCTCCTTTTCGGCTTGGTGGACAAATGACAACGGTTCACCCGAGCGCGGTCGTCGATGCGGACGCCGTGTGCGAGGAGGGCGTCGAGATCGGCCCTTTCTGCCACGTCGGCCCCGGTGTGCACATCGGATCCGGCACGCGCCTTCTCGGCCATGTCACCATCGCTGGCCCGACCCGCATCGGGCACGGCAACACGTTTTTCCCCTACTGCTCGATCGGCCAGCGCTCGCAGGACCTGAAATACGCCGGCGAACCGACCTACCTGGAGATCGGTGACAGGAATTCGTTCCGCGAATTCTGCACCGTGAACCGCGGCACGGCGCCCGGCTCGAAGACCATCGTCGGCAACGACGGGAACTTCCTCGCCTACTCGCACATCGCGCACGATTGTGTCGTCGGCGACCACGTCATCTTCTCGAACAACGGCACGCTCGCCGGCCACGTCACCGTCGAGGAACACGCCGTCATCGGCGGACTCTCGGGCGTGCATCAGTTCTGCCGCATCGGCCGCCATGCCATCGTGGGCGGATGCACGAAGATCGTGCAGGACGTTCCGCCCTACATGATTGCCGACGGGAACCCCGCCGAGGTCCGCGGCATCAACCAGGTCGGCCTGGAACGGCGCGGATTCCCGGCCGCCGAGACGCGTGCACTCCGCGAGGCCTACCGCCTGCTTTACCGCTCGAACCTCAACGTGAAACAGGCCTGCGAGAAAATCCGCGAAGAAATCGAACTCTCCGAACCCATCGCCCGACTGCTCGCCTTTGTGGAATCGAGCCAGCGCGGCATCATCCGTTGACCATCCCATGAGCACACCCCACCTCGACGTGCGCGATGTCGCCCGTCTCGCCCGGATCGAACTCAGCGACGAGGAAGTCGCGACGTTCCAGACACAGCTCGGCAGCGTCCTCGATTATGTCGAGCAACTCAAAAAGCTCGATGTCTCCTCCGTCGAGCCGACCGCCCACGCGGCTCCCGTCTTCAACGTCTTCCGCCCCGACGCCGCCCGTCCCGGCCTCACGCACGAGGAGGCGCTGTCGAACGCTCCGCAAGCCGCGAACCACCTCGTCGTCGTGACAAAAGTCATCGAATAATGAGCGACCTCACCACTCTCACCGCCTCCGAACTGCAAGCCGGCTACCGGCGCGGCGACTTCACGCCGGAGGATGCCGTCCGCGCCCTCGAGGACCGCATCGCCACCGTCGATTCCCAAGTCGGCGCGTTCGTCTCGCGGGATTTCGAGACCGCCCTCGCCGCCGCCCGCTCGGCCGACATCTCACTTCCCCTCGGCGGCGTGCCGGTCGGCATCAAGGACGTGATCAATGTAAAGGGCGAGCCCTGCACCTGCGCTTCCAAAATCCTCGCGGGCTACCGCGCTCCCTACGATGCGACGGTCATCACCCGCCTCCGCGCCGCGGGCGCCATCCCGTTTGGCCGCTTGAACATGGATGAATTCGCCATGGGCTCGTCCACGGAGAATTCCGCCATCCATCCGACCCGGAATCCTTGGGACCTGACCCGCATCCCGGGCGGATCAAGCGGAGGCTCGGCCGCCGCGGTTGCAGCACGCGAAGCGTGCGTCACGCTGGGAAGCGACACGGGCGGCTCCATCCGTCAGCCCGCCGCACTCTGCGGCGTGGTCGGCCTGAAGCCCACTTACGGACGGGTGTCCCGCTACGGTCTCGTGGCCTTCGCCTCGTCGCTTGACCAAATCGGCCCCTTCGCACGGAGTTCGCGCGATTGCGCTCTGCTCCTGAATGCGATTTGCGGACGCGATCCCTCGGATTCCACCTCGCTCGACGTCCCCGCGGAGGATTTCACTGCCAAACTCGGTGACGACCTCAAGGGCGTGAGGCTTGGCGTGCCGAAGGAATACTTTGTCGATGGCATGGATCCTCGGGTCCGCTCGAAAATCGAAGACGCCATCCGCACCTGCGCCGGGCTCGGTGCGGAGATCGTGGAGGTCTCACTGCCCCATACCGAATACGCCGTCGGCGTGTATTACATCATCGCCACCGCCGAAGCCTCGGCCAATCTGGCCCGCTTCGACGGGGTGCGCTTCGGCCATCGCGCCAAGGCCCCCAAAGACCTGCTGGATCACTACTTCCGCAGCCGCGAAGAAGGCTTCGGCTCCGAGGTGAAACGCCGCATTATTCTGGGCACCTACGTCCTCTCGAGCGGCTATTACGACGCCTATTACCTCCGTGCCCAGAAGGTGCGCACACTCATCCGCGAGGATTTCACAAAGGCCTTTGAAAACGTCGACGCCCTCATCTGCCCGACGTCGCCCGATCTCGCCTTCAAACTCGGCGAACGCGTGAACGATCCGCTCCGCATGTATCTGGCCGATATCTTCACGATCGCGGCGAACCTTGCCGGAATCTGCGGCATCAGCGTTCCCTGCGGCACCGTGGAGGAGGAGGGTCGCCCGCTGCCGGTCGGGGTGCAATTCCTCGGCAAGTCGCTCGACGAGTCCCGCCTGCTGGGCATCTCCCATGCGTTCGAGCAGGCTGCCGCGCGGGACATCTTGCGCGGAGCACCGCTCTGACCCGCAGGGATCACGGCTGGACATTTCCTTTTTCCCGGTGGAACTTTGCACGCTCCGGCGATTCTGACATCGTGACGGAAATCCCATGACACCGCCTCAAGAGGAGACCAGCCCCGATCAGCTCGCCGGATCCCACTTTCCGGCGGACGAGTGCCGTGTGATCGAGTTGGAGGCCGAGCTCCCGCACGAGGCGATCGTGCGGCAATTTCTGAAGGAAGCCCGCCGCCTGCGGAGCAAGGAGATCCTGGAAGTTCCTGCGGGCGACTTTCCGATCCCGACCTTCAGCGGCACGGCAAAAATCATCGCCCACCGCGCGGGAGGCGTTCGGTTGGTCGGTGAGGGAAACGCAAAAACGCTCCGGATCGACAAAGGTGGGGTTGTCTGGTTGCAAGGCATCGAGATTTCGCCCGTGGAGGCGGGGATCCCGCTCGTCATTGTGGAACGGGGCACGCTCGTGCTTGAGAATTGCGATGTGCTGGGAGCGATCGAGGTGCGCGGCCCCGACGCCGTTGTTTTCCTGCGCGGCGTGAGGATCACCTCGGCCGCCATCGGCATCCTCGTCGAGAACGGGGCCCGCGCCGACATCGAAGGGGCACGGATCACGGGTTGCCATGTCGGGCTCAGTGGCATGGCCGGCACCTCGCTCCGCGTGCAGGCAAGCCGCTTCGAAGACTGCGGGCACCGCGACGGCGCGAATCCCGGAACGGGAATTCATGTCGAAAGGGAACAGATCGATATCGCCGGGTGCATTTTCCTCGGCAACCAAATCGGAATCAATCTGGTCGAGTGTCCAAGGGCCGCGGTGTCACGCTCCCGCTTCGAGTCCAACGACCTCGGCGGCATCATGAGCCGCATGGGCACACTCTCGGTGAGTGATTGCGCTTTCCGGGAACAACGGCGCAACGATTACGCCCACATCACGGTTGAAGGGGGCCGCGCCGTGGTCACGAATTGCGAGTTCGACAGTTCCGCCGCCGCTCCGGACCAAGTGCGGCGCGCCGGACAATCCGCAGCCGCGGTGCTGGACGGAAACGACCCGCTGACTTCCCTGATCACCGGGGTGCAGGAACTGGCCGCGCATCACAGCACACGCGAGGCTCTGGAGAACTTGCTTCACCGTACCCATGCGCGGCAACAGCGCCGTGGCAACGGAATGCTCGGACCGGACCTTGCACGGCACATCGTTTTCGAAAGCGGCGACCGCACGACGACGGCAGCCATTGCAGGGGTGGTCGCAAGTTCGATGCATCGCCTCGGCGTCGTCTCGGGGGATCAGGTCTATGAATCCGAACTGGGTCCGCTCGTCAACGGACGCCAGTTGCCCGAAGCCATCGTGCAGGCGGCTGCCGGCGGAGTGATCCTCCTCCATGCGGGGCCGGAGCTCGAATCCGGTCTGAATCGTGTCACCTTCGAAACGAGCCGCAATCGCCTCATCGCGCTCGCGCGGGCCTGTCGGGGGAAGAGCCTGCTCATTTTCGCCGCGTCACGCGATTTTTTACGACCGCTCCTGGGTGGCAGCGTGGAATGCCGCACGCTGTTCGAATCGATCGTCCCCTTCCCGGGCTGGTCGCCGGCGGAGTTGACGGAGGCATTCCTCTCGCTTTGCGCACAGGATGGTATTGTTGTGCCCGCGGAGGCTGCCGAGAAAGTGCTCATGATCTTCCATCTTTTCGAAGACCGGCGCGACAGGCGGTTTGCCGGACTCGAGGGCGTGAGGAAATTCTTCGACCTCGCGCAGAGGCGGTTTCTGGAGCGGTGCAGCCGTGAGCGGGACTTTGCGCTGCCTCTCCTCCCGGCGGACATCGAGTCACCGCTCGACAAGAGCCTTGATGCGACGCAGTTGGGGCAACCGGGGTTCGTCACGACCTGCCCGAAGTGCCGGGCGGAAAGTGCGTGGGTGAACGGGTTGCCGGACCTGTTGATCTGCCCCGCCTGCGGTCACGAGCATGCCTCAAGGCAGGGCATATGGACGGGCTCCGCCTTCTACAAGCGCGGCAGTGCCCCCGTGGCCACCATGCCCGCCGGCGGACCCCGGGTCATTCGGCGCGGCGCCCCCGTGGTCGGGTGAAAAGGGCCGTTGCCGCCGCCATCCTGCTGGCATGGGGGGCTTGGGGCAGCCGTGCTGCCGACACCGCAGCCGCGGCGGAGTATTCCCGCTCGAGGGGCGGGGATGTCCTTCTCGTCTGGGAGCGAGGACGCCTCTTCGCCGACTGCCGCCCCGGCACGACACCGGCAACGGCGTTTCCCGTGATGAGCCTCACGAAGTCGCTCACCGCCCTCGCCTACCTGGCCAACCGGGATCCAACAGACGCCCTCCCTTTGCTTCGCCAGATCTCCGGCACGGCGCCCGGATATTCCCTCTACGCGCGGGAGATACGCAACGTGCGCTCGGCTGCGGCCCGGCTTCCGATGCGCGCGGCCGGCACATTTGCTTACGGTCCCTCGCACTATGAAAAGCTGGGGGATCTCGCGTGGCGGGATGACCCCCGACCGGTTTCGCGATGGTTGGGGAGTATGGGCATTGTACCCAGTGCATGGAGAACCGACCGCACAGGGAATGAATTCCTCTCAGCAGGTGCCGTGCTGAGCGCGCTGGATATGCTCCGAATCGCCCGCCTCATCCTCGATCGGGGGCGTGCAGGCTGGCGGCGCATCGTCTCTCCCGCTGGGCTGGCGGTTCTCTCGCAGGGATCGGATGCCAATCCTGCTTACGGCGCCGGGTTCTGGCTGAATACGAATGCGGCACGCGCGGATGCGCGCGAGGGCGACATTGAGTGCGCACTGCGTTCGGGCACGGACTGGAGGCGCTTCTGCCTCTCGAGGAACGCCCCGACGGATCTGATGGCGATGGCGGGATCCGGCGGCCAACGTGTCTACATTATTCCCTCGCGAAAACTCGCGATCGTGCGCCTGGGAAAGAAAAACGAGGGATTCCGCGATGCCGACTTCCTCAGGGCGTTACTGGCAGAGTAACCGGTTCGGCGCGCGGAGGCGTCTCGACACGCACGGCAAGCAGGAGGTTCGACTCGCCCTTGCGCCACTTGTATCCGGTGCCGAAAGGCAGGGGCTCCGCCGCCGCGGCAAAGGCGGGGGCCGCCTCGGGTTGGATATACTTTTTGAAGATGTCGAGGGTGCCGGTGTAGGTGCCGAAGAACCAAAGGCGCCATCCACCATCGCGGAAGAACGAAAGCGGGATGCCCGAATCGTCCTGCAGTACGGAGCGCCCTTGGGAAAGAAGGTGGTTGCGGATACGGGAAAAGTAAGCTTCGTGCATGAGATACGAAGCCGCTTTGAGATAAACATTCGCCGCGCCGAACGCAGAAGCCCACGTCAGAACCGCCCCGTTGGCCTTGAGCGCATCGTCCGCCACATTGGCCTGCACATAATGAATGCGGTGCTCAACGGCGGAGCCTGCCGTCCGGAAAGTAATGCGTACTCCGGGCAATACGCCGCGTGCACCAGCGAACGCCATGCCATAGTTCTGCACGGTTCCATCCGGGAGCAGTCCGAAATGCACAACGCCCGTCACTTCCCCGCCCGAGAGCGCGACGAATGCCAGCATGACGGGAAGCACCCCCTGAAAGCGTCCGGCGACCAACTCGGTCTTCATCTCCTTCGTGATGAAGTGTCCGTAGGAGAGCACGACATCCACAGCCTCCCGGAGCCCGGCGAGATCCGTCGCGAGTTGATCGCCCGGCAGTGTGTCTGGGAGAGAACCCACGGGCTCAAGCCCGCCCAGAATGTAATCCGTCGCCCCCGGATACAGCGCCATCGCGCTGATCGCATCGGGCCCTCCGAAGAAATACAGGAGCGGACGAGCGGGGTCGATGCGCGGAGAGAGGACAGCCGCGGACCACGCGCGCATCGGCGCGAAGAAGTTCGCGTCGTACCGCGTCCACGCACGGGCCATCGCCGCGGCATGGTCGAGTCCGGCGGGGGTTTGCTGGATCGCAAAAAGCGGCGACCCTTCCGCCACCGGCCGGCCGGCAAGAAAGCGGGCGATGTCGTTCTCCGGCAATCCGCCGCCGGGAGGCAGGGCGCGCCGGACCTCCTGCGCAGAGCAGACGGTTGCCAAAAGGATGGTGACGAGGAGCACTCTCATCGAGGTCTCACAAGAAAGTAAACAGCCAGACCAGCCCCGAGAGTCAATACCCCGGCGAAAGCCTGCACGGGTTTCGTGGCGATTGTGTGGCCGAGCGTCAAAACCGCGACGGACAGAAAGACCAGCGGAACCCCGGGGAAGGCCGGACAGCGGAATGGGCGCTGCAGAGCCGGTTGACGCCATCGGAGCCACATCATCGCCAGCACGGTGAGCGCTGCGCACGCGACAAGGGCGAACTGCGCATAGACCAGCACGGCCTCGAAGCTCGCGGTGAAAAGCAACGCGAGCACGACACCGGTCTGGAAAAGAGTGGCCCGCAACGGAAGCCCTCGCGAGCTTGTCGCCGCAAACCATGAGAGAGCAGGAAAATCCTGTCCGGCGGTCTGGGCAACGCGCGGACCCGCCCAAGTCAGGGCACTCAGGGCAGAGATGAGACCGACACCGATCACCGCCGCAAGCAACCGGCCGCCTCCTTCACCGAGCAAATGCCTTGCTGCGATTTCCCCGACCTCGATCTTCCCGGCATACGCGGCGAGTGGCGCACTTGCGAGGAACATGGCATTGAGAGCGACGTAAAGGATGGTCACCACACTGGTGGCTGCAAGCAAAGCCCAAGGCAAAACGCGCGCGGGTTCCCTCACCTCGCCCGCGATATAGACCGCGGCATTCCAACCGGAATACGCATACATCACGAAGAGAAGTGAAACGGCGAACGGTGCACTGAAGAGCCGCCCGAAATCGCCGGGCTGCGGACCAAAGTCGGGCACTGGCGCACGGAGAAACCCTATCGCAAGGAATGTCCCGATGAGCAGAATCTTGAAACTCGTGGCGGCGATCTGAAACCGTCCGCTCAGACCGAGTGCGATGGAATGCACTGCGGCAAGCAGGAGGACGATCCCTATCGAACAAGCGACAGGAGAGAGCCCCGGGAGCGCTGCGGAGGCATATTTTCCGAACGCCATCGCGCCCAGCGCGATCGGGGCGGCGAATCCGACGAAAACGGAAACAACACCTGCCATCACACCGAGGGCCGGATGAAAAATGCGCCCGAGGAAGTGGTATTCCCCGCCGGATCGCGGCAGGGCCGCTGCCAGTTCGGCATAAGAGAGCGCCCCGCAAAGCGCCACCACACCGCCGAGCGCCCAGAGCAAAAGAATGACGAACGGCGAAGGCAGCGCCGCGACTTGAAAGCCGAGACTCGTAAAGACACCCGTGCCGACCATGCTGGCAAAGACCAACGTCGCACAGGCCCAAAAGCCCACACCGTCGCGCCGACCGCTCATGCCTCAAACGGCGGCACCCCAAGGTGTGCAAGAGCCTCGCCCGCGAGAAAAAGGGATCCCGTCACAAGCGCCAGCTCGCCCGCCTGCGCGATCCCGTCCGCGAGACTTTCACAGACAACGGAAGGGTGCGTGGTGAGTCCGGCAAAAGTCGACGCCGGAACAGCGCGGGCGCTCTGGACAGGAACGAAGACGAACCTCTCCGCAATCGGCTCGAGGGCACGCAGCATGCCGGAGGCATCCTTATCCCCCAGGGCGCCGAACACCACCACCGCCTTCTGGCCCCCAAACACCTCGCGCCAGATTGCAGCAAGCGCGGCGGCAGAGTGCGGATTGTGTGCGCCGTCGACAACGATCCGTTCACCGACACGCTGGAAGCGGGCCGGCCAGTGGACGGAGGCAATTCCCCCCGCAAGCGCCTCCGGCGCCACGGGAATCTCGGAAACTTCCAGCGCTCTGGCCGCGAGCGCGGCATTCCATTTCTGGTGGCCACCGACAAGGCCGACCGGACCGGCCCACGGCGCACTCACGAACGAGAGTGGCGCCCCCATCGCGGCCGCACGGGCCTCGAAGACGGTGACAACATCCGGAGTCTGCGGGGCGGACACGGCGGGAGTGCCGCGCTTGATGATCCCCGCCTTTTCGCCGGCAATCTTGGTCAGCGTGTCCCCGAGCCACTCGGCGTGATCCATCGCCACGGGAGTCAGAACGCTCACGACCGGCTCGACGACGTTCGTCGCGTCAAGCCGCCCCCCCATCCCGGTCTCGAGAACAACAGCCTCGCAACCCGCCTCGGCGAAGCATCCGAGGGCCAGCACAGTGGCCACCTCGAAAAATGTGGGTGAGTGGCCGGCCCCCGCAGCACGCAGGCGCGTGAGCCAGCGGGCGACATCCGGACGCGGAACAGGGCACCCGTCGATCCGCACTCTCTCGCGGAAATCGATGAGGTGCGGTGAGGTGTAGAGGCCCGTGCGCAGGCCCGCCTTGCGGAGGACGGCATCCAGAATCGCGCAGACGGAGCCTTTGCCGTTCGTCCCCGCGACATGGAAAATGCGGAGCCCGTCGTGGGGATTCCCCACGGCCTCAAGGAGGTGAATGGTGTTATCGAGCCCGAGTTTGACGCCAAACTGCTGCGTGGCGTAGAGCCAGGCGAGCGACTCGCTGTAGGTCACGCCGGGGTGAGGTAGCCGAGCACCTGTGCGAGGGTGTCACGAAGTTTCGCCCTTGGGACGATGATGTCGATGAGCCCGCGCTTTTCGAGAAACTCGGCCGTCTGAAAATCGGGAGGCAGTGTCTGGTGGGTCGTTTCGCGGATCACGCGGGGACCGGCAAATCCGATCATGCTGGCAGGTTCGGCGAGGATGAGATCACCGAGTGAGGCATAGCTGGCCATCACCCCGGCGGTGGTGGGGTTCGTCAGGACGCTGATGTAGGGAAGCCCGGCCTTTGCATGGCGCGCGAGGGCCCCGCTGGTCTTCGCCATTTGCATCAAGCTGAGCATGCCTTCGTACATTCGCGCCCCTCCGGAGGCACAAACAAGAACGACCGGCATCTTGCGCGCGGTGGAGAGTTCGATGATGCGCGTAACCTTCTCGCCCACAACCGAACCCATGGTGGCGGCCAGGAAGGAAAAATCCATCACGCCCAATCCGAGCGGCTTCCCGTCGATTTTGCCTGTGCCGGTGATGATGGCATCCACCAACCCCGTCTTGGAGCGATAGCTCTTGAGACGCTCGGCATATGTCGCGACGCCTTTGAATTCCAGCGAATCCACAGAGGTGAGCCCGGCGTCGGTCTCCTCGAAGGAATCCGAATCGACCAGACTGGCGATCCGTTCGCGCGAGCCAAGTGTAAAATGATGGGAACACTTCGGGCAAACCCGGAGGTTTTCGTTCAGTGCGAGGTTGTGGATGACTTCCCCGCAGGACGGGCATTTGGTCCACAGCCCTTCGGGCATTTCGCGGGTTTTGCCACCGAGGGCGCGGAGGATGGGTTTTTTGAAAATAGCCATAAAGAGAGTGTTTTCAGCCGCGCGCGGAGGTGAGCGCGAAAACGGACGCCGCCCCGCCGTCGGCCAGGGCAGCGGCACAGGCATCGAGCGTGGAGCCCGTGGTGAGCACATCGTCAACGAGCAGCAGCGTCATGTCGTCCACATTCTTGCGCAGAACGATGGCCTCCCGCAAGTTTTGCCTTCGCGCCCGCCGGTCGAGTTCGGTCTGCGTGCCGGTATATCGCCGGCGGCGGAGGGCATCGACAACCGGCCACCCGGTGTGGCGCGAGAGTTCCACCGCAAGGAGTTCGGACTGGTTGAAGCCCCGTTCGCGGCGGCGCTTGGGGTGAAGGGGAACCGGGCAGATCGCGTCGAAGACACGCCCCGCGAGGCGCGGATCCTCGAGTCCCTCCCGCAGGAGGTTTCCGAGAAAACGCGCGAGCCATGTCTCCGCGCCGTATTTGAGGCGATGGATGGCGTCCCTGACGACGCCCCGGCTGCGGCAAACGGCCACCGCAGCTTCGAAGGCGTGGGGCTCACCCCGGCAATTCGGACATACCAACATCGGGGCGGTCGTATCGTAGGGCTGGGAGCACGCCTCGCAGCGGGGAGGAACGATCCTTACGACGGTCGCTGCACAATCCCCGCAAAGGTCTCCCGTCACGACCGACCTCCCGCATCCGCAACAGTGGAGCGGAAAGAACAGGGTCGAGACCGGATCAAGAATCGTTCGCAGGACGCCGCCGGACATAGAGCCAAACAAGGGAAGCCGTCACTGCGAGCGCGACGAGCGGGACGAGACCGGTAGGGACGGCTCCGCTGACCACATTCGGACCGACCCACGGCAGGAGGGCCTCTGGTGGCTTCACCCGGAAACGGGCGAGCCACTGCAGCCCCTGTTGCCCTGCGATCCATCCCGCATGAATCCCAATGGCTAGGAAAAGCGAGCGGGTTCGGAGGGTGGCGAGGGCGAGGATAAGGCCCGCGGCGAGGAGGGAAAGCATCCCCCACCCGAGCACCGGCCACGGCGGGGCACTGGAGAACAGCCGCGACAGTTGCGCGAACCCGCTCCACCATTCCACAGGCACGGCGACCTCGGGCTTCGCCACCCTCAGAAAATGCACCACGGCGAAAACGAGAGAGGAAAGCACAGCCGCCGGAACGGCTCCCATCGCGCGGAGGCACAAGCCGAGCAGGACGCCGCGAAAAAGGAATTCCTCGATGACTGAGACGACGGATGCCGTTGCCAGAATGCGAAGCCACGCGGTTGAGGAGGGTGAGGACCGGAACCTGTACACCTCGAACCAAACGTAACAGGCGCCGAGCACGAGGACGGGCACGAATGCCACAAGGAGGCCCGTGCCCAAGTCGTGCCATCGCGCCGGATTCTTCTTGAGGTTGAGCTCCTCCAAACGCGAGAGGCCGACCCAGCGGAAAGCGGGCCAGAGCAGGAGCAGAGCCGCCACCTGCGCCGTCCGGCTGAAAAAGCGGTGAAAAGGGAAATCGGCAAGAAACGGCGCGATTCCCGCCCGGGCCAGAACCCCCGCCAGGTGGTAAAGCCACGGCGAGAGCAGGCACGCCACAAGGACGACCGCTCCGATGTAGGCGGCCACCCGGAAGAGGAAGCAGGCATTTCGATTCACGCGCGCGGCACTTATGCGCTACTTTGCGCGGCAATGCGAGACGTTTGGGACACTGATCAACTCACGGCCTGGGACAAGGCCCACACCTGGCATCCGTTCACCCAGATGCAACTCTGGTGCGCACCGGATCACGAACCTCTCCACCTGACATCCGGACGCGGTGCGATTCTCACCGACAGCCGGGGCCGCGAATACATCGACGGGAACTCCTCGATCTGGACGAACATCCACGGACACGGCCACCCCCGGTTGAACGCCGCGCTCCGCGCTCAAATCGAGCGCGTCGCCCATGTGTCCTACTTGGGAACATCGAACGCCCCCGCATCGGAACTCGCCCATGCGCTGGCAAGCCTCTTCCCGGCGGGCACGCTCGAGCGTGTCTTTTTCAGCGATGATGGCTCCACAGCCGTCGAGGCCGCGCTGAAAATGGCGGTCCAGTTCTGGCAACTGAGCGGCTCGCCGGAGCGGACGCGGTTCGTCGCCTTCGAAAATGCCTACCACGGCGATACCGCGGGGGCGGCAAGCCTCGGTGGCATTGGCACGTTCCACGCGCGGTTTGCCGGCCACCAATTCCCCGTCCTCCGCGTCACGGATCCGGACGAACTCGACACCCTCCCCGATTTCCGCGAGGGCCGCGTTGCCGCGGCGATCATTGAACCTCTGGTGCAAGGGGCGGCAGGCATGCGCCTCTGGCCACGGGGACTTTTGCGGCGGCTGCGGGAGAAATGCGACGCCACCGGCACCCTCCTCATCCTCGATGAAATCCTCACAGGTTTCGGCCGTACCGGCACGCTCTTCGCCTGCCAGCAGGAAGAGGTTCTTCCCGACTTTCTGTGCCTCGCCAAGGGGCTGACCGGCGGCTACCTGCCCCTCGCCGCAACGCTCACCACGGCCCGGATTTTCAACGCTTTTCTCGGGACGTTCGCGGAGAACAAAACTTTTTACTACGGCCACAGCTACACTGCGAATGCGCTTGGCTGCGCCGTCGCCCTTGAGAGCCTCCGAATCTTTCGAGACGAGCGCGTGCTCGAAGCTCTCCGGCCGAAGATTGCACTCTTTGAGTCGCTCCTCGACGACCTGGCCCCCCACCCGCACGTCCATGAAATCCGCCGCTGCGGATTCCTTGCCGGGATCGAGATCCGGCGCCCTGACGGAACCCCTTTTCCGTGGGAGGAACGCACCGGTGCCCGCATTTGCGAGGCCGCCCGCGCCCATGGGCTGCTTACCCGTCCTGTCCTAGATACTCTCGTGCTCATGCCCCCGCTTTGCATCACCGAGGACGAACTCCGCCGAGCCGTCGAGGCCCTGGCCCGCGGCATCGATGATGTGCTCCCGCGCTTGCGGGCGTGCGGGATTCGCGACAACATTCCCGCATGACGTTTTCCAAAGTGTTCGATGACCGGATCGCTGCACCGTCTCCGTTGGTGCGGCGGTTCGCAACATTGTTGGAACCGGTCGACAATTCGGGGCTCCGCCGCATGGCAGCCCAGTCGTCCGCACTGACGCGTCAACACTTCGGCCGGACGATGCGGCTCTTCGCACCGCTGTATCTCTCGAACGAGTGCATCAACTCGTGTTCGTACTGCGGATTCTCACGGGAGAACGCCATCCAGCGCGTCACTCTCGAGGTCGACCAGGTCGAGAGCGAAGCACGGCACCTGGTGGCGGAGGGATTCCGAAACATCCTGCTCGTGGCGGGGGAGCATCCGAAGTTTGTCTCGGGGGATTATCTGCGTCTCTGCATCGAACGGCTGCGTCCATTCGTGCCGGGGCTTTCGATTGAGGTCGCTCCCATGGAGGTGTCGGACTACCGACCGCTTGTCGAGGCAGGAGCGGAGGGGCTCGTGGTTTACCAGGAGACGTATCATCGACCGACCTATGCCGAGATGCATGCTTTCGGACCCAAAAAAAACTTCGACTGGCGGTTGGACACCCCGGAACGGGGCCACGAAGCGGGCTTTCGCCGCATTGGCATCGGCGCACTCTTCGGGCTCTGGCATTGGAAAGCCGAGGCCCTCGCGTTGGCGACCCACCTTGAGCATCTGCAACGGACGTGCTGGATGTCACAGATTACGGTGAGCCTTCCACGGTTGCGGCCGGCTGCGGGAGATTTCGAGCCGCGGTATCCCCTGCCGGATCGGGAGTTCATCCAACTCGTATGCGCCCTGCGCTGTGTCTTCCCGACGGTCGGCATCGTGCTCAGCACCCGCGAGCCCGCGCCCCTTCGGGACGTGGTGGCACCGCTGGGAGTCACAATGATGAGTGCGGGCAGCCATACGGAACCGGGTGGCTATACCGGCCAGGGCAAAGATTCCCTCCACATCACCGTGAGGGGCCGCCCCCAGCCGGGGACGGGCGGTGAAGCGGCGACAGGACAGTTTGACATTTCGGACGAGCGGAGTGCTTCCGACGTTTCCCGCATGCTTCGCGGGGCGGGATTAGAGCCTGTGTGGAAGGATTGGGACGCGGGGATTCTTGCGGCGCGATGAGGACGATTCACGTCAACGGCGAACCCCGCGTTCTTGATCGGGCGACAACAGTCGCCGGAGTTGTGGAGGAACTTGATTTGCCCGCCCCAACGCTCCTGATCGAGCTCAACGGCACCGCGCTCAGACGGTCCGAGTGGAATGAACGGACTGTGTCTGAAGGCGATCGCCTTGAGATTCTCCGAGTGGCGGCAGGAGGCTAGAGCTTCACCGAGGCTGCTTCGAGCAGGCTCACAAAAGCCGCTCCGTCCGGGGCCGAAAGCAGCGCATCGGCCGTCGCGGGTTCGCGGCAAAGCCGGGCGATCGTCCCGACAATGCGCAAATACTCGGAATCGAAAGCAGAGGGGATGCCGGCTACAAAAACAAGGTTCACCTTCACTCCGCGAAAGTTGACGCCGACCTTCGTGCGTCCGGCGGCCATGACAAGGGAGTCCACCGCATTCGTCCGCCCGTGGGCGATGCAGACTCCGAGTCCGTCTGCATCAAGCGCGGGGGCATCTCGGGCGATGACAGCCGCGGAGAACTTCTCGAAATCCGCCACGCGGGGGTCGCCGTGGAGTTTGCCCATCACCTCCTCGACAGCATCACGCGGCGTGGTGGCGGCGAGGGCAAGGTTCACATGCTCGGGTTGGAGGATGTCGGCGATGGAAATCATACGTTGCTGCCGCTCCATTTCAGCTTTTCGCGGAGAACTTCGGAGAAAGAACGCCCCGGCAGCATGGCGAGCGGGAGACGCCGCGCGCCCATGCGCAAGACAAGCCGGTCACCGACAGTCATCTCACTCGTCTCGCGCCCGTCCACCGTGAGAAAGACCGTCTGGCCTTCTTCCGCGAGGGCTACATCGACGACGGATTCGTTGCTGATGACCACCGAGCGGTTCGTGAGAACGTGCGGGCAGATCGGGGTAATGACGATCGCTCCCGAATCGGGAAAGAGCACTGGCCCACCCGCAGAGAGAGAGTATGCGGTGGAGCCTGTCGGAGTCGCGAGAATGAGGCCGTCGGCGTTGTATTCCGTGAGCGTGTCTCCATCGACAGCTACACGCAGTTTCACAAGCTCCGAGCGCTCCCCGCGGCTGATCACGGCATCGTTGAGGGCAAGAAAACTCTCGCAGCGTCCGCCCGGGCGCTCCAAGAGCACCTCAAGAAGCGGACGCTCACTGACGATGTAGTTTCTCGAGCGGATGCTGGCCACGGCAACACTCACCTCGCCGGGGCCGACACATGTGAGAAATCCAAGCGACCCGATGTTAATGCCAAAGATGGGCGTCTTGGCATCGGGAATCTTGTGCACGACTCTCAGAATTGTGCCATCGCCGCCCATCACCACGAGAAGGTCGCAAGCTTCAGCGAGATCAGCTTCGCAAAGGCCCGACTCACGACCAGCGAGCAGCGCCGTCGCCGCCTCAAGAAGGAACGGAATGTCTGCCGCCTCAAGTTCGTGCACCATGTCGCGAACAACGGCCAGAGCGGCCGGTTTCTGGGAGTGGGCGATGAGTCCGACAGTCATGGCCGGATATGTGCGAGATATTCGATATTCCCGTCGCGGCCCGTGATGGGGGATTCGCGGAGACCAGCCCATGTGCGGCCGAGGCCGTCGATGCAGGCCCGGATGCGGTCCACCGCCTTGAGCCGGAGAGCCTCGTCGCGCACGACTCCCCCTCGGCTAACCTCGTCGCGGGCCAGCTCGAACTGCGGTTTGATAAGAACGACCATGTCGAAATCCGGCGTGAGTAACTCAAACACGGCAGGAAGAATCAAGGTCAACGAGATGAAGCTCACATCCGCCACGGCGAGCGAGGGCGTTCCGGAAAGATCGCCGGGCTGGAGATGCCGTGCATTCACACCCTCTCTCACAGTAACGCGAGGATCCGTCCGAATGCTCCAGTCCAACTGCCCGTGCCCGACGTCAACGGCAATGACATGGGCTGCTCCATGCTGAAGAAGGCAGTCCGTGAACCCTCCAGTCGAAGCACCGACATCGAGGCACAGGCGACCAGCAGGTCGGATCCCGAATGCCTCCAATGCGCCTTCGAGCTTGAGCCCGCCGCGGCCAACGTAGCGCTCTCTCGCCGCCAGTGTCAGCAGGGCATCCGCCGCGACCAAGGTCCCCGGTTTCGTCGAGGCATGACCGTCCACAAAGACCTCCCCGGCCATGATCGCGCGGCGGGCTTTCTCGCGGGAAACGAGAAGCCCGCGCTCGACGAGCGCGACATCCAAGCGGGACTTGCCAGACATATTCGTTCCCTGTCAGTGTGCCCGCTCCCGACCGGTCAGGTCACACTTTTTTATGTCCGACGCCGAATTGAAATCGAGGATCAAAGAGATGCTCGTCGCTAGCCTGATGCTCAAAGTTTCGCCCGGCGACATCGCGGACGATGCCCCGCTCTTCGGGCCCGATGGCCTTGGACTCGACTCGATCGATGCGTTGGAACTTGCGGTGGCGATTGAACGGGAATTCGGAATCGCCACCCCGAGTGCCGAGGTGGCGCGCCATGCCTTCCAGTCGGTCAATACCATTGCCGATCACGTCTCCCGGCCTTCTGCCTGAGCTTGCGACGCTGGCCCGTTTTCTGCTCATTCACTCAGCACGCCGATGAACACAGCCAACGAAACACCCATCGATCAATACATCCTCAACCAGCTCAAGTTCAGCCTGGCGCGTGACCCCGACACCGCCTCCACGCGGGATTGGTGGATTGCCACTTCGAAGGCGGTGCAGAGCATCATTATCGAGCGGATGATTGAGACACAGGCGGTCCATCACCGTGAGAACGTGCGCCGCGTCTACTACCTCTCGCTCGAGTTTCTGATGGGGCGACTGTTCGTCAACAGCATGCTCAGTGCGGGTGTTCTGGGTGAAGTGCGTGAGGCCCTCGTGCGGCTCGGGCTGAACATTGAGGACCTCCGTGACGAGGAGTACGACATGGGGCTCGGCAACGGCGGACTCGGCCGCCTGGCGGCATGTTTCTTGGACTCGCTCGCCACGCTGGATCTGCCCGCTGTTGGATACGGCATCCATTACCAGTATGGCCTCTTCAAACAGGAATTCCGCAACGGTTATCAAGTCGAGTTGCCGGATGCCTGGATGCAATACGGCACGCCTTGGGAGATCGTGCGGCCCGAACACACGACCGAGATCCCCGTTTACGGGCACGTGGAAAACATTTTCGACGACCGCGGGAACTACGTCTCCAAGTGGGTCGGGTGGCGGAAGATCCTGGGTGTCCCTTACGACATCCCGATTCCCGGCTACGGCACGAAAACGGTCAATTTCCTTCGCCTCTGGGAGTCGCGGGCCAGCGAGGAATTCGATTTCGAGGCTTTCAATCGCGGCGGGTATGACGAAGCCGTTCAGCAGAAGAACCGCAGCGAAACCGTTTCGAAGGTGCTCTATCCAAATGACAAGACGGAAAGCGGGAAAGAGCTCCGCCTCGTGCAGCAGTACTTCTTTGTCGCTTGCTCGCTACGCGACATCATCCGCCGCTTCCACAAGAACAACACGGAGTGGACCGCGTTTCCGGAAAAGGTCGCGATCCAGCTCAACGACACCCACCCCGCCATCGCGATCGTCGAACTGCAACGCATCCTGCACGACGAGCACGGCCTGACTTGGGAGGAGGCATGGGACATCGTGACAAAGACCTTTGCCTACACGAACCATACCCTCCTGCCGGAGGCTCTCGAAAAGTGGAGCGTGGGGCTTTTCCAGAAGGTCTTGCCGCGCCACATGCAGATCATCTTCGAAATCAACAAGCGCTTCCTGGACACAGTCGAGGCTGCATGGCCCGGAGACACGGAGAAAAAACGCCGCCTTTCCCTCATCGAAGAGGGCGGGGACAAGATGGTCCGCATGGCCCACCTGTCCGTCGTCGGCAGCCATTCCGTAAACGGCGTCGCGGCACTGCACACCCAACTCCTCAAGAGCGACCTCTTCCCCGAATTCGACGCGCTCTATCCCGGAAAGTTCAACAACAAGACCAACGGCATCACTCCGCGCCGCTGGCTGCTTGCCTGCAACCCCCGTTTGAGCGAGCTCATCACGTCACGAATCGGTGACGGCTGGGTGCGCGACCTCGGCAAGCTCCGCGCTCTCGAACAGTGGGCGGACGACGCGGAATTCCAAGCGGCGTTCATGGCGGTGAAGCACGCCAACAAGGTCGACCTCGCGCAGATGATCGCCTCGTCCTGCGGTGTGCAGGTGAATCCCGATGCGCTTTTCGATGTCCAGATCAAGCGCCTGCACGAGTACAAGCGCCAGCACCTGAACCTCCTGCACATTCTCGCGCTCTACCGCAGGATTCTTCAAAATCCGGACGCTGAGTGCACACCCCGCGTGTTCCTCTTCGCCGCAAAGGCCGCGCCGGGTTACGACATGGCGAAACTGATCATCAAGGCGACGAACGCCGTTGCCGCGAAGATCAACTCCGATCCGCGCGTGGGCGACCGCCTGAAGGTGGTTTTCCTGCCGAATTACCGGGTTTCGCTCGCCCAGCGGATTGTGCCTGCCGCGGACCTTTCCGAGCAGATCTCGACCGCTGGCAAGGAGGCATCCGGCACCGGCAACATGAAACTCGCCCTCAATGGTGCCCTCACTATTGGAACCCTCGATGGAGCCAACGTGGAAATCCGCGAAGAGGTCGGCGATGAGAATATCTTCATCTTCGGGAACACCGTCGAGCAGGTGAACGAGATTTTCGCAAAAGGCTATAAACCCGAGGAGTTCTACAATGCCTCGGAGGAACTGCGGGCCGTCGTCGACTGGGTGGGCTCGAATTTCTTCACCCCCGACGAGGCACCCGGCATCCTCTCCCCGCTTCGCGACAACCTCCTCTATCACGATCCGTTCCTGTGCCTCGCCGACTACGACGCCTACAGCGAGTGCCAGAAAAAAGTCGCAGCAGCTTTCTGCGACAAGGCCCGATGGGCCCGGATGGCGATCCTCAACACCGCCCGCGTCGGGAAGTTTTCAAGCGACCGCACGATCTCCGAATACGCCTCGGAGATTTGGGATCTGCCCGCCGTGCCGGTGCCTTGACCGCGCCGCCTACATGCTCATCCCGCCGTCCACGGCGAGAATCTGACCGGTGATGAATGCGGCCTCCGCGCTTGCGAGAAACGCGACCGCGGAGGCAATGTCCTCACCCTGACCGAACTTCGAGAGCGGAATCTGTGAGAGGGCGCCTTTGCGGATCTCTTCGTTGAGAACAGCCGTCATATCCGTCTCGATGAAGCCGGGAGCAACCACATTGACGGTGATTCCCCGGCTGGCGAGTTCCCGGGCAATGCTTTTGCTCATTCCGATAAGACCCGCTTTGCTGGCGGCGTAGTTCGCCTGCCCGGCCAACCCCATCAAACCGCTCACCGAGCTGATATTGATGATGCGGCCCGAGCGTTGCTTCACCATGGTGCGCAGTACCGCACGGGTGAAATTGAAAGCCCCTTTGAGGTTCGTCTGGAGCACAGCGTCCCAATCCTCGCTGGACATCCGCATCGCGAGCGTGTCGCGCGTGATGCCGGCGTTGTTCACGAGCACATCGCACCGGCCGAAGTCGGTGAGAATCTTCTCGCCCACGGATTGGACCGCGTCGAAATCGGCAACGTCGACCGCATACGGCCGCGCCGTCCCCTCGGCCTCCGCGTTGAGTGCGTCGGCCACCTTCGCGGAGTTCGACTCGGTCCGGCTGACCACGGCCACCTTTGCCCCCTCGGCGGCGAGGCGTTTTGCAATCGCCTCCCCGATCCCGCGTCCCGCACCGGTCACAACCGCCACTTGGTTCTCAAATCGTTTCATCATTTTCCAGAGGACACACTCCCCGCCGCGAAGAAAACAAAAATCTTCCCTTCAACTCCTTGCGCGGAGGGGGTTGTCAAACTCCACCGAGTCCGATACGTTCTTCAATCCCTCAAGGGGATGGGTGACAGAGTGGTCGATTGTGCACGCCTGGAAAGCGTGTGTACCGCAAGGTACCGGGGGTTCGAATCCCCCCCCATCCGCCAGTTCGGCGGCTACTGTGCGGAAGCCAGAGTGATGGCTTCCGGTTCGTCTGGCATTCCCGGGACAAACCA
>CAZKHB010000027.1:0-34768 GCA_964552635.1 uncultured Chthoniobacterales bacterium | reverse complement strand
GCTCACCGGTGCCAGAGTTTTCCGGCGCGCCGGAGGCGGGCGTAGATGAGGGACGGTGTGTCGCCCGGGCGCGCCTCGTGCAGTCGGGTGATCAGCGCGAGGGCGGCGAGATTCATGAGGAAGAGCGTGGCGAAGTAAATGCTGTGCCGGCGCCAGTGGAAGTCACCCGTGACGGCCTCGAAGGTGCCGATGAAGTCCAGCGAGATTCCCCAGGCAACGGGTGCTGCACCGAGTCCGAGACTGGTGATGACCGTGAAGAGGGCGAAGAAGTGGTTGCGCCCCATCTCGGGCATCGTGGCCATAATGATCCGGGTGTTGGCGAGTCCGAACCCTGCCCCGGCGAAACCGGAGAGGAAATTCAGAACCCCGATCACAGTCGGGGACGGGGGCATGAGGCCTGCTGCCACCAGCGTCCACCCCCCGATGACGATTCCGAAAAGCCCGACCGAGACGCGCATGACGGGTTTGCTCCCGATCGCGTCGGTGACCTTGCCGGCGAATGCCAGCGTGAGAAGAGCACCGAGGATGCCGAGGGTGCTCAGGGCGAGAATGAGCGATGCATCGAATTTTGCGTACTCTTTCAAATACTCGACCGTGAAAACCCCAAGACTGCCGATCACCGCCATGAACACGAGATTGAAGATGAGAAGTTCGCGGAACGGGGGGTAGGACACAATGGTTCTCCATGGCACGGGCTCGGAGGATTTTCGCACCACCTCGGACGCCGTGGCTTCCGGAATGCGCTGGATGAACCACAGGCTGACCGTTGCGCCGACGGCACTGAAAAGGAAAACGAGCGCGTATTCCCAGGCGTCCACTTTCCCGGCGAGAAGCACGGCCGAGACAATCATGGCCAGCAGGCTCCCGATGTGCATGAATGCCTGATCGCGCGAAAGAAAAAGCCCGCGGTGCGTCTCCGGAATCAATGCCGCGATCCACGGCATCCATGCCGCCGACGAGATTCCGCGCAGGAGGTTGAAAAAGAAGAGGGCCGCAAGGAGAACCACGAGTTTCGACGTGTCATCGAGGAACGTGAGCAGCGGCACGGCCGTCACGACGAAGATGAAAATCGTGCGGAGCCTCCACCCCATGAGGACGAATTGCTTGTAGCCGTAGCGCCCGAGAAACTGCGCGGCGGGAAGTTGGAGGACCGTCATCAGGGGCGTGAATGACGCGATGATTCCCAGCACAGTGGACGACGCGCCCACGCTCTTGGCGAAAAGAATCACCGGCGCACCAAGGATTACCTGGAACGAGACCGCGTTGAACAGGTTGAACCAGTGCGCGTTGAAGGCGCTCCGCGGATAGCCGCTGGATGAGACGCTCATGGTGGCGCTGCCATGTGGCGCGGGGAAAGCATCCCCCCGCGTGGCTTATTGCGCGGCGGCGGGAGCGGGTTGTGTCGCCGCAACGACGGCGGGACGAAAGACGGGGCCTGAGGTCAGCGGGGGCTGGACAAGACTGCGGGCGATGAACTCGGGATTGATCGGAGCGATCACGCTGTAACCTCCTTTTCCATCGGGGAGCATCGGGGTGCCCCAGCGGTTGCGACATACCACTTCGCGCGCGGGCAGGCGCTCGCCGAGGAGGGTGTGATTGAAGGTTTCGACTTCCTTGGGGGTCGCCAAGGTGCCCAAGAAGGCGCCACCAGCGATGAGGATCCAGTTCATTGCCCCCGAGTGATAGGAAAAAGCCGGCGTTCTGAAAAGCGAAAACTCCCGTCCGTTTGACCCCCGCCGGGGAATCTGATTAAACGGCTCTTGTATGGCGCTCATCTTCATCAACCGCGACCGGCAGAATCTGGGACAATTCACGGAGCAGGAAGTCGCCGACGGGCTGAAATCCGGCAAGTTCCGGCCGGACGATCTTGCGTGGCAGGAACCGATGGAGGCTTGGAAAGCGCTCTCGACGTTTTCGCATCTTCCCCCGCCTTCGGAGGATTCGGACCCCGTTCTTGCACCCGGTGGTGAAGCTCCGGTCCGGATCGAGCCCGCCTGGGAACGCGGCTCGGATACCGTGTTTTCACTGCTTCTCGAAACAGTGACGTCGATCGTGAGCCGTCCTGCGGAAATCTTCCGCCACATGCCGGTGGAGGGAGGCTATGCCAAACCGCTGAAATTCTACGTCCTTATCGGCTGGCTGACCGGTCTTGTCTCGCTGGTCTACCAGGCGGCGGTGGCGGCGGTGAATCCGGAGATGGCCTTCGGTGAGCATGCCAAGAGCATGTCGTTTCCGATGATGGTCGCCTTTTTCGTGGGAATGGCCCTGTTCCTCCCGCTGATCCTCGCCGCCGGATCGTTCGTCTCCGCGGGGATTTTGCATGCGGCCCTTGCTGTGTTTGGCGGGGCGAGAAAGCCATTCCAAGCGACATACCGCGCTCTGGCTTATTCTTATGGCGCGGTGTCCGTCGCTCAGATCGTGCCACTCTTCGGTGGTACGATTTACATGGTGCTCTCGCTGATCTACTCGGTCATCGCTTTGAAGGAAACCCACGGCACCGATCTCTGGCGTCCGATCGCAGCGATTGTGACCGTGCTCCTCCTGTGCTGTGGATTGGGCATCGGCATTGTCGCCCTCGTGGTCGGTGCCGGC
Organism: uncultured Chthoniobacterales bacterium; assembly: GCA_964552635.1. Classification (GTDB taxonomy): domain Bacteria; phylum Verrucomicrobiota; class Verrucomicrobiia; order Chthoniobacterales; family Terrimicrobiaceae; genus CAZKHB01. Next base: position 32,176 of record CAZKHB010000027.1, on the reverse strand, counting down.
GTCGCCGCGGGCGGTGCGCTCCAACCGGGCTAAAGTTCAAAGCCGAGCGGCGGCTCACCCTCTCCCGGCGCGAGGACCACGCTTGCGGTGCAGCAGTCGGGCATCGATGCGGTGACCGCCCGGAGTGCCAAGTCTCCCGAGTTGCAGTCGCGGCTCAAGTGCCCCAGTACGACGCGCCGAAGGCCGGCGTGCGCGATTTCGGCCACGAAGCGCGCCGCCGAGGCGTTCGAGAGGTGGCCGTGGCGCGACGTGATGCGCTGTTTCACTGACCATGGACGCTTTGTGTCCCGCTGGAGAAGTTCCTCATCGTGATTCGCCTCGACAAGGAGGGCATCGACGCCGCGCGCCGCCTCGATCACTTGCCTCGTGGCAAACCCCAGATCCGTCACCGCGGCGAACCGTGCCCCGGCGGCATCGCGGAGGACGAACCCGACGGGGTCCGCCGCATCGTGCGGCACGGAGAATGTCTGGACCGTGAACCCGGCCAATTCGAACGCGGATCCGCTCGCAAAAATCCTCCACCCGGCCTCGACACCGTTCCGCCTCAGGGCCTCCGCCGTCTGGGATGTGGTGAACACTGGCGCGGCCAGCCGCTTCGCGAGGTTCTTGAGTCCTCGAGCGTGGTCGCCGTGTTCGTGTGTGATGAGCACACCTTCGACCGAGGACAGCCCGAGGCGCTCCACCCCTTCGACGATGCGCGAAGCAGCAAGCCCTGCATCGAGGATCAGCGCCCTGCCGCCGTCGCGCACAATCGTGCAATTGCCCGAGCTGCTGCTTCCGAGAATCGTGACATCCATCGCGCAGCAGCCAAACGGATTCCCGAAGCGCCGTCAAAGCGAAGTCCCGGCAGCCTGAATTTTGCGCTGGATCAAGAAACTCTCGGGTTCCATCCCGCCCGGGGGCGAATCGACTTTACGCCTTAAGCATTAGAGAAACTAATAAGCCCATGCAGACTCCGACTGGCGCGCTCCGGCGCAGCATGGATGGCAACGAGGCGGCCGCGCTGGTCGCCTACAAGCTGAGTGAAACAATCGCAATCTACCCGATCACGCCCTCGACGCCCATGGGCGAGCTCGCCGATGAATGGGTCGCGAAAGATCGCAGGAACCTCTGGGGCCACGTGCCCCGCATCGTCGAGATGCAATCCGAGGCCGGTGTCGCCGGCGCGGTGCACGGCATGCTGCAGGGCGGATCCCTGGCCACGACCTTCACGGCGTCGCAGGGGCTGCTGTTGATGATCCCCATCCTTTACAAGCTGGCCGGCCAATTGATCCCGTTCTGCTTGCACGTGGCGGCCCGGTCGGTCGCGACCCATGCACTCTCGATTTTCGGTGATCATTCGGATGTCATGGCGGTGCGCCAGACGGGATTCGCGATGCTTTCCTCGGCCAGTGTGCAGGAGGCGCAGGATTTTGCCTGCATTGCCCATGCGGTGACACTGAAGGCGCGCGTGCCCTTCCTCCACTTCTTCGACGGTTTCCGCACCTCACACGAGATCAATGACCTCGATATCCTCGACGACAGCGTCCTCGCCGAAATGGTCGACGAGGCGGCCATCGCCGCCCATGCACGGCGGGCCATGACGCCTGACCGGCCGAGCATCAGGGGCACGGCCCAGAATCCCGACGCATTTTTCCAGGCGCGTGAAGCGGCGAATCCCTTCCATGCCGCGGTGCCGGGGCTTGTCGAGGAGGCATTTGAGAAGTTTGCCGCTCTCACAGGGCGGCGCTACCGGCTCTTTGAATATCACGGGGCTCCGGACGCGGAACGCGTCGTGGTGGTGATGGGTTCGGGCGCGGAGACGCTCCGACAGGCCTCGGAGTTTCTCAACGCCTCGGGCGGTCGCACGGGCGTGCTCCAAGTGCGGCTTTACCGGCCGTTTGATGCGGCAAGGTTTCTCCAGGCTCTTCCCGAAACGGTGCATCATCTCGCGGTGCTCGACCGCACGAAGGAGCCCGGTGCGGGTGGAGAGCCGCTCTATCTGGATGTCTCTGCGGCGGTTCTTTCGCAGGGCCGGACGCGTTGGACCGAGCTTCCCGTTGTGACCGGGGGCCGCTTCGGCCTCGCCTCGAAGGAGTTCACCCCCGCCATGGCGCTCGCGGTGTTTAAAGACATGGCGTCGGCGGAGCCGAAATCCGAGTTCACCGTCGGCATCGAGGACGACATCACCGGGCTGTCTCTCCGCTACGATCCGGCCTTCCGTTTGCCCGGCCAGAGCTACGATCAAGCGGTGTTCTTCGGTCTCGGGTCCGACGGCACCGTGGGAGCAAACAAGAACACGATCAAGATCATCGCGAAAAAGCTCGGACTCCACGCGCAGGCCTACTTCGTTTATGATTCGAAGAAGGCGGGTGCCGTGACGGTGTCCCACCTGCGCTTCGGTCGCGACCCGATCCGTGCACCGTATCTCATCAGCGGCGCGGACTTTGTCGGGTGCCACCAATATCACCTTCTTGAACAGCAACCCGTGCTCGATGCTGCGCGGGAGGGCGCGATTTTCCTGCTCAACTCCCCGCACGGACCCGAGTCCGCCTGGGAACACCTCTCCGCCGAGACCCAACAGCAGATCCTCGCGAAGCGGCTTCGTTTCCATGTCATCGACGCCTACCGGATTGCGCGTGAGACCAGGATGGGCGCGCGCATCAACACGATCATGCAGGTCGCCTACTTCAAACTCAGCGGCATCATGCCGTTCGAGAAGGCCGTGGAGGAAATCAAAAACGCCATCCACACCAGCTATGCCCGCAAGGGTGCCGAACTCGTCGAGCGCAACTGCGCCGCGGTCGACCGGGCTGTCGCCGGTGTCCATGAGGTCTCCGTTCCCGACGCGGTGACCTCGGTCTGGCGCCGCCCGCCGCCGATTCCTGTGGAGGCTCCGGATTTCGTCCGGAATGTCTCTGGCCCGCTTCTCGCGGGCCGGGGAGATGATCTTCCCGTGAGTGCATTTCCGCCGGACGGTGTCTGGCCGACCGGGACCACGCGTTGGGAGAAACGGAACCTCGCGCAGGAACTTCCCGTCTGGGATCCCGCGCTCTGCATCCAGTGCAACAAGTGTGTCATCGTGTGCCCCCATGCAGCGATCCGGGCAAAATACTATCCGGCTGAGGCATTGGCCGGGGCCCCGGAGACCTTCCGCTCGGTGCCGTTCCGCTCGAACGATCTCCCGGGCCAGCTCTACACGGTGCAAGTCGCCCCCGAGGACTGCACCGGCTGCCGGCTCTGCATCAACGTGTGTCCCGCGAAAGACAAATCGAACGCAAAACACAAGGCGCTGGATCCGGCACCACAGGCGCCGCTGAAGGGCGCCGAGCGGGAGAATTTCGCCTTTTTCGAGTCTCTGCCCGCGCCCGATCGCACGCGACTGAAGGCTGATCTCGTGAAGGATTCTCAGTTCTTCACCCCGTTGTTCGAATTCTCCGGGGCCTGTGTCGGCTGTGGAGAGACACCCTACATCAAACTCGTGTCGCAAATGTTCGGCGACCGTGCAGTGATCGCCAATGCGACGGGCTGCTCCTCGATCTACGGCGGCAACCTGCCGACCACCCCCTACACGACAGACGCCTGCGGGCGCGGACCGGCATGGGGGAATTCCCTGTTCGAGGATAACGCGGAATTCGGCATCGGGCTCCGCTTGTCGATCGACGACCAGGCCGCCCAAGCACGGGAGATCGTGAGGGCCTGCGCCAACGAACTCGGCGACGACTTCGTCACGGCGCTCCTCGAGGCCGACCAATCGACCGAGGCGGGCATCCGCGACCAGCGCGAGCGCGTGGCCACCCTGCGTGCCAAGTTCCCGCACCTTCCGACAGCTGCTGCCTTCCGATTGGACCGGCTCGCCGACTACCTCGTGAAGAAATCCGTGTGGATCGTCGGCGGAGACGGCTGGGCCTATGATATCGGCTTCGGCGGGCTCGACCATGTGCTCTCGCTCGGCGAGAATGTGAACATCCTCGTGCTCGATACGGAGGTTTATTCGAACACCGGAGGCCAGCAGTCCAAGAGCACGCCAACGGGTGCTGTCGCAAAATTTGCCGCAAATGGCAAAAGCCGCGCGAAGAAGGATCTCGGACTTTATGCGATGAGCTACGGGGACGTTTACGTGGCTCGCGTCTCGCTCGGCGGCAAGGACTCGCAGACCGTCAAAGCCCTCGCGGAAGCCGAGGCATATCCGGGCACATCCCTTGTGATTGCCTACAGCCATTGCATCGCCCATGGCTACAACCTTGCGCAGGGGCTTGAGCAACAGAAGCTCGCGGTCGAGACGGGATACTGGCCGCTCTACCGCCACGATCCGCGCCGCCGGGCCGCCGGGCAGAGCCCGCTCGTGCTCGACTCCGCCGCGCCGAAGCTCCCTCTCAGCCGGTTCACCGAGAACGAAATCCGCTACCGGTTCCTTGAGGCCACCGACAAGGAACGCGCCACACGCCTCGCCTCCGTCGCGCAGGATCTCGTGCGGGACCGGTACGAAAACTACCGCCGCCTCGCTGCCGCCGGAGCGCCGGAGACCAACGCCTGATGAAAACGACCACCCACTACCTCGGCCTCGAACTCAAGTCCCCGTTCGTCGTCGGCGCCTCGCCGCTCGCCGACGATCTCGACATGGCACGCCGCCTCGAAGACTCCGGGGCCTCCGCGCTGGTCGTCCATTCGCTCTTCGAGGAACAACTCGTCAACGAGTCCGTCGCCCTCAACGCCGTGACCGAGCCCTTCGAGGATTCCTACGCCGAGGCCTTGAGCTATTTTCCGGATACAGCCGACTACCACCTCGGTCCCGAAGAGTATCTCGACCACGTCGCGAAGCTGAAATCCCGCCTCGCGATTCCTGTGATCGGCTCTCTGAACGGTCGTTCGTCCGGCGGCTGGGTCGAGCACGCCAAACTCATCGAGGAAGCCGGCGCGGATGCTCTGGAGCTGAACATCTACGAGGTGCCGACCGACCCGTCCGAGAGCGGAGCCGAGGTCGAGGCCCGCGTTCTTGCGACCGTCGCGGCGGTGCGGGAAAGACTCCGCATCCCGCTCGCGGTGAAGCTTTCGCCGTTCTACTCCTCCCTGCCGCATCTCGCGCGAAACCTTGCCGGGGCCGGGGCGTCCGGCCTCGTGCTCTTCAACCGCTTTTACCAACCCGACCTCGACATCGAGGATCTCGCGGTGGAGCCGAAGCTTTTCCTTTCCACATCGTCCGAGCTTCTTTTGCGCATCCGCTGGATGGCGGTTCTGCATGGCCGCGTGAACGCGTCGCTGGCCCTCAGCGGCGGCGTCCACAAGGTCCACGACGCGGTGAAGGCTGTGATGGCCGGCGCCGATGTCGTGCAGATCGTTTCGCTTATTCTCCGCCACGGCCCGCAGGCCCTCGAGAGCCTCTGCAAGGACTTTGCAAACTGGATGGAGGAACACGACTACCACGATGTGGCGGCAATGCGCGGGTGTCTGAGCCACAAAAACTCACCCGATCCCTCGGCGTTCGAACGGGCCAATTACCTCCGCGTGCTCCAGCTCTGGAAGGTCTAAGCCGGAGGGCGTTCCTCCGGGAGAGTCTGGGCGACATTGATCGCCACGAGCCGCCCGATGAGCACCATGAGCAGGATCTGACCGATCACGGCGAGAATGGTCGCCGCGCTTCGGGCGACCGGCGCATCGGGCAGCACGTCGCCGTAGCCCACAGTGGTCAGAGTCACAAAGGCGAAGTAAAGCAACCAGCCCGGATATTCCATGATGTCGGGCCGGTGGTCGCCCTCGAACTCGGCGATCTTGAAGCTGCCCGGCAAGAGATATTCGATCAAAACGAAGACCAGCCCCGCCAGCACACCGACCAGCAGATACACGCAGACGGAACCGCACAGGATGTCACCCGTCACACGGCGCGCGTGAAAGACGCTGCGCACGACGATGTGGAGCACATAAGAGAGAAAGAGAATCTGCGTGGCGAGTTGGATCGGGATCCACCCCCGGTGCATGAGCGAACTCCCCACGGCAAGAACGAGGATGATGACTCCCGCGAGGAACATGTTCAATGCGTGGTGGCGGGCCCGTTTCCACAACGCAAGAGTCGACGCGGCCACCACGATCATGCTCAGCGGAGTGAGCGCCCGCATGCCCGAAAACCAATCCGTCAACCGCTCCAGGTAGCCGACGGAAGGAGCGAGGGCCATCATCAGGAAAAGCGCCGCCAGAAGCACGGCGAACGGGTAGTCGGCGATGGAAGCCCGGGCGCGGGGCACGATATTGGGTCGCATGAAGACACTCAAAGTGTGGCGAATGGCTTTCCGGAACGCGAGTCCGATTCCCGGCTTTTCCGCAGTGCCGATGCTGTCTAGTTGTAAGGCGATGACCGAGTTCGCTGTTCTCTTCGCTGCCGCCGTGCTGGCCGGCGCAATGAATGCGATCGCCGGCGGCGGAACAATCCTGACATTCCCGGCTCTTCTCGCCTTCGGAATGCCGTCGATCCAAGCGAACGCCACCAGTACGCTGGCGCTTCTTGTGGGAATCATTGGCAGTCTCTACGGATACCGAAGTCATCTGCCGGCCGCGTTGCCGTGGCTCAAGGCGTTTGCCCCCGTGAGCATCGTGGGGGGACTCCTTGGTGCATGGCTCCTTACCATCACACGGCCCGAGATGTTCGACCGTCTCGTGCCGTTCCTGATTTTTTTCGCGACGATCCTTTTCCTCACAAACGATCTCTTCCGTCGTTTCGCGGGCCTGGGCGGTTCCCGGAGTTCGGTTGGTGGCGGGATGGTTTTTGCCGCTGTTCTCCAGTTCGGTGTCGCCGTCTACGGGGGCTACTTCGGGGCGGGAATCGGAATCCTCATGTTGGCGACGCTGGGCATGATCGGGCTTCGTCACATCCACGAGATGAACGCCATCAAGACGGTCCTCTCCGCGTTGATCAATGTGGTGGCGTCCGTTTACTTCGTGTTCGCGGGTCTTATTGTCTGGCCCGAGGCGGTCGTCATGACCGCAGGGGCGACCGTGGGTTACTACCTTGGTGCCCGTGGAGCGCAGCGCATCACCCAGAAGCAAGTGCGCAGCCTCGTGGCCGGGATTGGAATCGCCCTCTCGCTGTTTTTCTTCTGGCGCGAGTTTCTTGCCAAGTGAGACATCGCCGTTGAGCCCGCCCTCCCGGTGGTGCTATGCTGGCGGCATGGACCTCTCCGAGTGGCGGAATCCCTCGCCCGGCAATCTCGATGATCTTCTCCCCGCCGTTTCAGAGAATGACCCCGAGGCCGTCATCCACGCTGCCGCAAAGTCGGCCCCGGACTGGGCGGCGCGGCCGCTCGAGGATCGCCTCGCCCTGTTGGCTTTGTGCCGCGCGGCCATCGACTCGTCCCGTGAAGATCTCGCCGGTCTGGTTTCGCGCGAGACCGGCAAGCCGCTCCGCGAGGCACGCCTCGAACTCGGGGCCGTGATCGCGAAGTTCGACTTCACATTCGAGGATGCCCGTCGCGAAATCGCCGATCGCGTCGTGGCCGACGGACCCCACCCCGCGATTGTGCGCCACGTGCCGCGCGGTGTCGCCTCCGTGATTGCGCCTTTCAATTTTCCGATCCACCTCGGCCACGGTGCCGCGCTGGCCTATCTGGCGGCGGGCAACACGGTGGTCTTCAAGCCCTCTCCCCTTGCGGCGAACGTCGGGGCGGCCTACGCCGGAATCATGGCCTCCGTGCTCCCCGAGGGAGTCTTCGGACTCGTCCAAGGGGGTGCCCGAGCTGGACGTGCGGTGGCCGCGGATCCGCGTGTGCGCGCGGTGTGTTTCACCGGCTCCATCCCGGCCGGCCGTGCACTGGCCACGGACCTTGCAGCCGACTACTCGAAGTCTCTTGCTCTGGAATTGGGAGGAAAAAACTCGGCCGTCGTATGGCGCGATGCCGACGTTCCAGGGGCAGCGGCCGCTGTCGCAGAAGGCATGTGCCTCACAGCCGGTCAGCGTTGCAACGCGACCTCGCGCGTCTTGGTTCACGAGGATGTTGCCGACCAGTTTCTGGCCGCCCTGACAGAGAGCTTGAGGGCCTTTCAGCCCGGGGATCCGCTCGATGCGGGCACTTTGCTGGGGCCATTGATCAGCGCGGCGGCGGTGGAGCGCTACAGAGAAATGGCTGATCTCCGCTGCGGCGAATGGGTGGTCTCCCCCGGTCTTGTTCCCACGCTCCCGAGCGGACAGCGTGGTCATTACGTTCGCCCGGCCGTCTTTTTGACGAGGGAGACTGGTGCGTTGGATGCGTCGCCTCTCGCGACGCAAGAAGCGTTCGTTCCGCTTTTGGTCGTGGAAAAACTCCACAGCGAATGCGACTTGCCTGTCCGCCACAATGCATGGGATTTCGGCCTCACGGCCTCCGTTTTCACTCAGGACACGGCGCTCTTTGAGCGGTGCACGCAGAGTTTCCGTGTCGGAAATCTCTATCGCAATCTCCCGACCACCTTCTCGCCCTCGACCCTGCCCTTCGGCGGTTGGGGACGGTCGGGCAACGGGCGTCCGGGGGGGCGGGGATTCGTGAGATTTGCCGTGGACGAACAGGCTGTGCAATGGAAAGACTGACGCCGTGAAACGCGGGTTCCTCGACAAGCTCATCGAGCGCATCGCCCTCGTCCAACCCGGCGAGGTGCAGAACTACCTCGTCGAGATCGCGCGCGAGAAGGGGTTCCTTGAAACGATCTTCAACGCCATCCTCGAGGGCGTCATTGTCACCGATCCCGCCGGCCATATCATTTACCTGAACCGCGCCGCCTCCGGATTCTTCGGAGTGGATGCGGATGCGACTCTCGGCAAGCCCATCGATGAGGTCATTCGAGGGCTCGATTGGCAGGGAGTCGGCGGTCCGGGCGATGAGGTGATCAATCGGGATCTCGAGATTTTTTATCCCGACAACAGGCTCTTGAATTTCTACGTTGTTCCCCTGCTGAGCGACGATGCCGAGCGCGAGACCGTCGGGCGGGCGGTGATCCTGCGCGATATCACGCAGACCCGGCGGGCGACGCAGGAGACGATCGAGAGCGAGCGGTTCGGTGCCCTCACAATGCTGGCGGCCGGAGTTGCGCATGAGATCGGGAATCCTCTCAACTCCCTCGATATCCACCTCCAACTCATGCAGCGTCGGCTCGGGAAAATCCCGGCCAAGCACCGCAAGGAACTCGAGCAATCCGTGACAGTCGCCCGGGGCGAAGTCGCACGGTTGGACCACATCATCACGCAGTTCCTGAGGGCCATCCGGCCGCAGCCCATCACCCTCCATCGCGGGGATATCAATGCTGTCATCGAGGAATCCATCGCCTTCCTTCGGGCCGAGATCGCGGACCGCGATATCCTTGTCGAAGTGGAACTGGAGGACGGTCTTCCCCTGTTGGAGATCGACCGCGACCAGATCAAGCAGGCCTTCTACAACGTGGTCCGGAATGCCTTCCAGGCGATGAAAACCGGCGGGATCCTGCGCATCCGTTCCTCGAGTGATGAGACCCATGTGACGGTATCCTTTGCCGACACCGGAGGCGGCATTCCCCCGGAAAACATCAGTCGCATTTTCGAGCCGTATTTCACGACGAAAGAGGGAGGCAGCGGTCTCGGACTTCTGATCGTTCGCCGCATCGTCCGTGCCCACGGCGGGGAAGTCGCCCTCGAGAGCGCGCCCGGCCGCGGCCTTACGTTGTCGATCCGTCTCCCCCGGGCGGATCGTCGGATCCGGTTCCTCCAGCAATCGAACCCCACGGAGACGGACGGCGCGACGTCGTGATGTGGGGCGGTTTCAGGTAGATCGGAACCGGCGCGCCGAAGGCTTCGCGTCGTCCCGCAAGCACGCGGGCCTGCGGCATGGCGGGCGTGGCGCGAATTCCCGGAACCGCCGAGACCGAGAATACCGTTCCCGCGACATCGACAGCTTCACGCGGCGTGCAAAGGAAGGGCTCAGCATCCAGCCGTCCGCCCCGCACGCGTGCGACGAAAAGTTGGCCGGCGCGGGCATCGCCCAGCACGGTATAATCCGTTGCGTCGAAGCCCAGAACCGAGGGCACCCCGTGGCAGGCGATACCGAGGCCCCGCGAGATCCCCCACGCCACGGCCAATGCGGCGCGTAGTCCGTTGTAGCTGCCCGGCCCGGTTCCCACGACCACGGCCTCGGGTCTTGCGAGGTGGAGCATCGCCTCCAATGCCGGGAAAAGCGCCGTGCCGCGTCCACGCGGAGTCTCGAACGTTTGCTCTGCGAGCACTTCTCTTCCGGACAGGATTGCCACGGAGCCCACCGCGCACGAACACTCCAACGCGAGGATCGTCATTGTAGCGGCTCCCTCAGCCTCACGCGGCGTCCTTCGGGAACAATCTCGAAAATGAGGTGGAGCGTGCCCGCAGGGAGCATGGAAGGAAATCGGTCCCCCCACTCGATGGCGCAAATGTCGCCGCTGGCGATGGCATCGTCCCAGCCGACGGAAGCCAGTTCCCCTGCGTCCTGCAGGCGGTAGAGATCGAAATGCAGCAGCCGTCCGCCGCCGTATTCGTGGAGGATGGGAAATGTCGGGCTCGACACGTCATTCGCGTCGAGTCCGAGGCCGTGCGCCATCCCTTGCACGAAGCACGTCTTGCCAGCCCCCATGGGGCCTTCCAGGCTCACTATCGCTCCCTCCGTAAGGCCTGCGGAAAACTCCGCTCCGAGCATGCGCAGCGCGGTCTCTGTTTCTGCCAGAGCGCCATTCGTGCCGGGGGCGATTCGGTTTGCCATCGGGGCGGGATTCTAGTTCGCTCCATCGCATGAGCACAACCTCCCAATCGTCTCTGTGGCCCCGCTTCCAGCAGTACTTTCTCAGTTACGATGACCTCGGCTTTTCCATCGACATCAGCCGTATGGATTTTCCCGAAGACTTCTTCCAAGGGATGGCGCTCGCGGCCGATCGGGCTTGTGCCGAGATGAAGAAACTCGAAGCCGGAGCGATTGCGAATCCGGATGAGAACCGCATGGTTGGCCACTACTGGCTGCGACACCCCTCGCTCGCCCCCACGCCGGAACTCCGGAAGGAAATCGAGGACACCGAGGCGGCCATCCTGGCGTTCGCCGCGGATGTCCATGCGGGCAAGGTCGCCCCGCCGTCCGGGGGGCGTTTCTCGGATGTGCTCGTGGTTGGCATTGGCGGATCCGCCCTCGGTCCGCAACTCGTGGCCGATGCCCTCTGGGCTCCGACGAATGCGATGGCGATGCATTATTTCGACAACACGGACCCCGATGGCATGGCGAAGGTCATCGATCAGATCGGGAGCCGTCTTGCAACCACGCTGGTTGTCGTGATCTCGAAGTCCGGAGGCACGAAGGAATCGCGCAACGGCATGCTCGCCGCGCAGGCTGCGTTCCGCGCCGCGGGTCTCGATCCGGCCGGCCACTTCGTCGCTGTGACGGGTGACGGCAGTGAACTCGACCGTGTGGCGGTCTCGGAGCGGTGGATCCGTCGGTTCCCGATGTGGGACTGGGTTGGAGGCCGCACCTCCGTGATGAGTGCGGTGGGGTTGGTGCCCATGGCCCTGCAAGGTCTCGACGTGAAGCGATTTCTGCTCGGCGCCGCGGCGATGGATGAGAAGACGCGCAACGACGACATCCGACTCAATGCCTCGATGTTGCTTGCCTTGATGTGGTTCCATGCCGGGAAGGGCCGTGGAGCGAAGGACATGGTCGTCCTGCCCTACAAAGACCGGCTTCTGCTCTTCAGCCGATACCTGCAGCAGCTCGTCATGGAGTCGCTGGGCAAAGAATTCGATTTGGAGGGCAAAGTCGTCAACCAAGGGATCGCGGTCTACGGCAACAAAGGCTCCACCGACCAGCACGCGTATGTTCAGCAATTGCGCGACGGTGTGAACAATTTCTTCGTGACCTTTATCGAAGTGCGCAAGGCATCGGCCACGCCCGAGCCGGAAGTCGAATCCGGTGTCACCGCAGGCGACTACCTGCAGGGCTTCCTGCGGGGCACGCGCAAGGCCCTCCACGAGAAAGGCCGGGAGTCGATCACGCTGAGCATCCCGGAGTTCGACGCCTTCCAACTCGGCGCCCTCATTGCGCTTTACGAGCGTGCTGTCGGGTTCTACGGCGCCTTGGTCAATATCAACGCTTACCACCAACCGGGCGTCGAAGCCGGCAAGAAAGCCGCCGCGAAGGTCCTGGAGCTTCAGGCCGGCGTGGTCGCTTTCCTCAAGGCTTCGAAAGCACCCGCGACGGCTGAGCAGATCGCGGAATCCCTTGCGGCGGACCCGGAGGATGTCTTTCACGTTTGCCGCCACCTCGTGGCAAACAAGGCAGGCCTGCAAATTCAAAACGGCCGTTCTCCGGCCCTCGATACCTTCTCGGCCGCATGAAAGTCCGGGTCTGTCTGGTCTTCCTGTGTCTCCTCACTCTGGTCGGATGTGACTCACCCGAGCGGCATCTCCATCAAGCATCAAAGGCCGTCGCCGCATTTCAAGCCACTCCCAGCCCTTCAACGGAGGAGGCTGCGGAAAAAGCGGTCGCGGATGCGCGGGCTGCCGTCGCCGCCACGGAGAAGTCCGGGCAGACAAGCCGCCTCAGAGAGCTCAATGCCACGCTGGCCGGGGTCGAGTCCGACTTCCAAGCCGCCCGCATGGCGTATGCCGTCACGCAGGCGCGCCAGGCCGTCGAGCAGTTCGGATCCGCAATCAAAAATGTCGGGGAATCACTCAAGGACGCCTTTGCTCCGAAGGATCAGAAAAAGGAGAATCCCTAGGGGATCCTGTGCCGAATCCCGATTGACTTCTGCCACGAAAAGCACCACCTTCCCTCAGTCCCTCATATGAAAAAGACCCTTGGCTTCACCCTTATCGAGCTGCTCGTCGTCATCTCGATCATCGCAATCCTTGCCTCCCTGGCCCTTCCCGCCATCACCGGCGCTCTAGCCCGCGGCCAGATGACGCAGACATTGAGCAACATGAAGCAGTTGCACCTTGTGACTCAGCAAATGGCCCTTGATGCCACAACCACGGGTGACACGAACATCGGTTGGCCCGGCGATATCCCGAGCCCGAGCTGGGCGGCATGGGCGACCAACGTTGTAGGTGGCTACATGGGCACGAACGACTTCATGAAGATGGTGTCCGCTCCGGGCATTACTGCTCCGGCGAATACCAGCCCCGCTGGTCTTCAACCCGGACAGCGCAACGGCCGTGCCATCATCCTCTACAACGTGTCGGAGACCAACGACTCCGCCGCAGTTCTCTTCACTTCCGCAAACTTCACCAACAGCGCGAGCGGTGGTACGCGCCCTGTTGCGACCGCGATTCCCTACGGCGACAAGGGCTTCATTGTCTTCCGCAAAGGCGGTGACGGTTCCATTCTCCAAGCCCGCCAGACAGGTTCGACCTTTACGAACGTGATTGGCACTTTCACCGGACAGGCCTGGTAAGGAACCGATCTCAATACACGAGTCTCAACGACAAGGGGCTGGCATCTGCCAGCCCCTTTCTTCGTTTTGAGCGGAATGAAGTGGTCGACGCTCCCCTTCCTGCAGGGCGGGAAATTCGCTTCTATTCAGGATCCGGTAAATCCCTGTCCCAATCGGCATCGATCGCTGTGTAGCTCAGGCAGCTGATTTCTTCCATGGAGGTACTCCCTGCCAGCACTTGAAGAAGGCCCTCTTGGTAAAGCGTGGTGACGCCCTTGGCGAATGCGAGTTTTCGCATTTCGCTCTGCGGGGCATTTCGGGAAATCAGGTCGCTGAGGGCGTTGTCGGATGGACACATCTCCATCAGAGCCATCCGTCCTGTGTAGCCCGTCTCGCGACACTCGGTGCATCCGTGCTTCTCGTAGATGAAATGGGTTTCTTCCGGAATGGGTATCCGGTTCGCATCGAAAATGCGCCGTGCATCGTCCGGAATCGATACCGGTTTCTTGCAGTAGGTGCAAAGCCTCCGCACGAGCCTCTGCGCCTGACTGAGTGCCAGTGAGTCTGCGAGCAGATACGGCGGAATGCCCATCGAGATCAACCGGCTCACCGCCCGCAGGCAGTCGTTCGCGTGCAGCGTCGTGAGGACCAGGTGACCCGTGAGGGCCGCGTTGATCGCGGAGTTCGCCGTCTCGAAGTCGCGGCACTCGCCGATGAGAATGACATCCGGATCCGCACGCATGAGGCGGCGGAGACCCTCTGCAAAATCGATTCCATTGACAGGGTCGGTTTGTGTCTGGTTCAGGCCCTCGACCTCGTACTCGATCGGGTCCTCGATTGTGTGGATGTTGATGTTGTCGGAGTTGATGCTGTTGAGAAGCGCGTAGAGGGTTGTCGTCTTTCCGCTACCCGTCGGTCCGGTGACAAGAATCAACCCCTGGTCGCGGCCCATGGCATCGCCGAGCGTGGAGAGTTTCTTTGGCGAGAGGTTGAGTTCCGAGAGCTTTCGCACACCATCCTGCTTGTCGAGGAAGCGGATCGTGATTTTTTGAAGATCCTTGCGGCACGGGATGGCCGAGACGCGGCAATCCACGCGACGTTTGCCAAGCATGAGCGAGAAGCGGCCATCCTGCGCATCCTGCCGCCGCTGGCCCATGTTCGAGTAGTTCTTGATGAGGCTGATGAAGCGGGGAAGTTGCTCTTCGGGGCACGAATGGATGATCTTCAACTCGCCATCGATGCGCGCGCGGACGCGTGCCATGTTGAAGAACTTCTCGATGTGGAGATCGCTCGCACGGCCGCTGATCGCGCGGTGGAGAATCCAGTGCACGACCTGTTCGGGCGTGGCATTGATGCTGGAGGGATTGATGCGTTGAATGTCTTGCACGTCGATCTCGACGATGTTCGCAACATCCGAATATGTCAGATCCTGCGAACTGGCAGCGGCAACCGGGTTGACAGAGCGACTGCGGTCGCGATTGATCGCGCCAAGAATCGCTTCACGCTCGGCAATGACCGTCCGGAAAACGAATGGGTCATTGCCGCTGGAGAGCCACTCGTCCTCGAATGCAAAGTTCTCCTTCTGAGGTGAAAGGAGAAACACGCTCTTCGCACCGCAGTAAAGCGGATAGACGGCATGTTTCTCAAGAAGGGCGTCGGGGAAGAGGGATTGCTGGGGGGCGTGTTCGGGATTGAAGCACACCTCACCCGTGCAGAGTCGGATCAGAGCCGAGCCGAATCCGGGCGGCAGGGAGCGCACTCCCAACACGGCATCAGCAGTTTTTCCACTGAGTTCTTCGCGGGCCCGCTCAAGTTTGGAAAGCAGCTCGGTATCGAAAGGATACTCTGCCATCAACCATGCGAGTGCACTCTCGGGGGAGGATCCTTGAGCCAGCGGCCTCGACAAGGAAAAGGGTTCGGTCCTTGCCAGCGGCTGCAATTCAATCCGGGCCTTCAGGTCTCTGAGAAGGATCTGGTACTTGGACTGGGGGATGAGCAGCGGAAGGAGAAATTCGTCCGGGATCCCCCAAAAGTCTGTGGCGGTTGGATTGTAGTGGGCGAAGAGAAGGATGGGGCCCACCGTGCCGAAGGGAACCCATGGTTCTCCCGCAGGCGAGGTGCCGCAAGCGAGCCGCCGGAAGAGATCCTCTGCCCGTGTCGAGCAACCGGTCTGGCTCGGGCTGAAGGGGGTGAGGCCGAATTTCCGCGCGAACCATTCAAGGGCCTCCTGGGCGGGCACGTCGTTGGCTTGGGCAACGTGGGAGTGGAGTTCACTCGACTCTTCGGGCTGCTCCCCGGCGCGAAATCCGTGCTGCTCCAGAAGGGCGCTGAGGGTTGTCCAACTTTCCGCTGTCATTGGGCCGGAATGGGGGTTACCGACGTGTTCGGAGCTTGGACAGAGCCTTGGAGGCGCTGGAGATCCCAGCCTTGCCCGGCTGTGCCGGGAAGCAAAAGTTCGAACATCCGCCCGTTCCAACGCGCACGGTAGGTCTCGGAAGACGTCGACGCGATAAACACGGTTGTGTCCGTCAGATACGGAGAGCCAGGAGACGGATTTGTCGCGGCCCTGTAGCGGAGGGAATCGTAAATTGCGCGCTCATCGCTTGTGTCGGCGGCAGTGTTCAGAACCAGTTCCCAGTTGGATTGGTTGAAGGCCAGCACGGCGCCGTTGAGCACGTCCAGATTCCTCGTTGCCACCGAGCGTTCGCTGCCGGTGGTGACCCGCGCCATGAGAGGGATGGCGATTGCTGCAAGAAGGCCAACCACTGCGACGACGATAACAATCTCGGGCAGCGAGAGGGCCCTCCGTGATCCAACAGATGCCGAAATCCCGCGAGACATCATCAGTAGGCGACACTGCCCGAAGGTCCGGTCAACTGCACCTTGGTCTGCATGGGGTTGATCGTGGCGGGGAGGGTAACCGAGTAACCGTCCGGCACGAAGGTCGCGAGATTCGTTTCCGCGAAGGAAAGGTAGTTGCGCACAAGAGCAAAGCGATTCGTGTCATTCGCTGCCGTGGTCCACGCGGACTGCGCGGCGTTCGGGCCGACCGCTTGAACATACGAGGCGATCGCCATGTTGAGTGCCTCGGCGCGGGAACGGGCCAGATTATCTTCCCCGTCCTGTTTCAGTCGGACGATGTTGGGGATCGCAAGAAACGTCACGATGCCGATGATGGTGATTGCGGCCAATACCTCGACGAGTGAGAAAGCGGATCGATGCGGAGACATTTGCACGTGGGAAGGCTTCATGGATTCATCTCGACCACGGGATAGTTTGTCGCCGAGGACCAAGCAGAGAACGTCAGGTACAAACCCGCCCGCTGCATGGCCTCGGAGCGGATCTGGTTCGTGGTCGAGAACGAGGTGAAATGGGAATAGGTTTGCGAGTGCAGGTAGGGCTGCAACAGCGCCAGCCTTGCCATCGCCGTGGAGTTCGAGGTGTAGAGGTTTCTTGCATCCTGCAGGGAATTGGTCCCGCTGGAACTCGAGGCAATCCAAGCATTCAGCGCCTCCTGAAGGACGACCTGCTGTTGGCGGGCAATGACGGTGCGGGAGTCTTGGGCGGCATTCGTCACAGAGGCGAGAATGAGCGCCCCCATGACTCCGATCACAGCAATCACTATGAGCAGTTCAATCAGAGTGAATGCGGCTGCCGGGCCGCCCGGGCTGCGGGACCCGGTGCCGTGGGGAGATCGTCCGGGGATCATGAGTTCAAGATAACATCGCATGACGCGGTGAGAAAGCGATTTGATGAACGCACGCCGGCGTTCGGTGCGTCAGGGAGAGTTCTGCGGAAGATAGACCAGTTTCGACTGCTCGACCGTCAGGTAGTTTGTCGCTCCGGAGACGTCGCCGGAACTCAGCTCATCCACACGGAAGTAGCCCAGTGTGTCGCCGAAGATGTTCGTGACCGTAATGCCGTTGGTGAGCAAATCGATCCAACCTGTCACCGAATTGGTACCCGGGAAACCGGCTGCAACCGCCGCTTGGGACATGGAACTCAGAGTCTGGGCATTCCGGAGATTCTTTGAGACAGCGGAGGAGCCCAGAGTGTCGAAAATGGCCGGAATCGCAAGACTCGCCAAGATGGCAACAATGCCGATCGTCACAAGCAATTCTATCAGACTGAACGCGCCTGAGGGGGATCTGCGGGGGGCTTTCACGGCAATCTCCTTTGCAAGTCAGCATTTAGCGAAACCTGATGCAAAACTCAAGCATGCTGTCTCATGCTTGAGACACCGTGCCCGCCCAGCTTGCGCTGGACGGGCTCCGGTGGGGTGGGGGAAAGGGACGCTGTGCTGTTTACGGACGGTAGACGAGATTGTTACCGTTGTTTGTCAGATAAGCCTGAGCCGCTGTCGAGGCCGCTGCGGAGATACCCTCCACGCGGAAGACGCCGTTGGTTTGGCCGAAGGCGTTCGTCACGACAATGCCTGTGGTGTTGGTGAGCAGGTCGATCCAGCCCGTGACGGAGTTCGTGCCGGCGTAGCCTGCAGCGACCGCAGCGGAAGCCACGGAAGCGATGTTCTGCGCGTTGCGGCGGTTTGTGGACTCGGTGGCACTGCCTGTGATGTTCGCGATGTTCGGGATGGCAATCGCCGCGATGATGGCGATGACTGCGATCACGACCAAGAGTTCAACCAAGCTGAAGCCTGAAGCGGATTTGATGGAGGGTGTTTTCATAACGGTGTGAGATTCGCCTATTTCGTGGCTGGAGCACAATTCCCGGAACCCCGCATTCTTTGTCAGGGAATTCCTGTAGGTGGATTTACGCAACGTTGCATGTTTCCCCTGACTCTCCAGCGAAGTCCTCCCGGATGCGGGGCCATGCGGACCCGGGTCCGGCCGGGACAGAAGCTTAGGGACGGTAAACGAGGTTGTTCCCGTTGTTGGTGAGGTAAGCCGCAGCGGCAGTGATTGAGTTCGTCGAGAGACCCTCGACGCGGAAGACGCCATTGGTCTGGCCGAAGGCATTGGTCACTGTGATGCCGTTCTGGAGCGCGACAAGCCATGCATCCACGCTGACGGCACCCGCATGGCCTGCCGCCACAGCGGCGGAGGCGACGGACGCCAGATTCTGCGCATTGCGACGGTTGGTGGAATCCGTGGCACTGCCTGTGATGTTGGCAATATTTGGAATCGCAATCGCTGCGATGATGGCAATGACAGCAATGACAACGAGAAGCTCGACCAAACTGAAGCCCGAACGGGAGTTGAGGGAGGGGTTTTTCATAACGCCACGACATTCAGGTCCGCGGTACCTACGCGGCAATTCTGCGAATCCCGTAATCTTTCTCAGGGGAAAGCTGTAGGTTCAACGAGCGAGGCCCTGTCTGCTGAAAACGCCCCGATGTCTTGAGGGGGAGGCAGAGACGATCCGCGGAGAGAATCAATTCCCCGCACCCGCAGCCTGCGCTTGAACCTGACGGAGGATGGGTCCGAACTCGGAAGACCAGAGACTCATCATGCGGGTCGAGTCTTCGAACCCGGCCTCCCCGGCGCTCGTGACGCGCGAGACGCGCACACCGACGCGGTAGTCGTTGCCACCGGGAATCGGAGTCATTGTCACCTTGGCGCGGATGGTGACCGGGCGCATGGAACTTCCCCACAGCAGATTGTTGAAAGCCCCGCCGGGTTTGTCGAAGGAAACGGAGTCTGGGAAGTTGGCAGGCCCCAGGGAGTATCCATAATTCGGGAAAACTGCCTGGGCTGCCGCGACGATTGCCGCGGGATTCGTGTTCGTAATGGTCACCGCACCCGGTCCGCCGGAGCTTTCGACGGGAGTGGTGAGACAGCCGGTGAGAAGAAGAAGCGAGGCAAAGAGAACGGCGGGGGCTTTCATGCCTGCAGCATGACGCAATGCCGAACCGGGATCAAGCGCGCGACGTGATGGCGGAGCGGATGTTCTGCGCGATCCTCAAAAACTCCCTGGCGGCGGCTGATTCCGGATACTTGCCAACGATGGGGTGTCCGGTGTCTCCGCATTGGCGAATGCCCGGCTCGATGGGCACTTCGCCGAGAAGGGGAACTCCCAGTCGAGCCGCTTCACGGGCTCCACCTCCGCTGCCGAAGATGTCGTAGCGCTGCCCATCGCCCGGGCAGAGGAAATAGCTCATGTTTTCGACGATACCGAGCACAGGAACATTCGTCTTGCCGAACATCGCAATCGCCTTCCGCGCATCGATGAGGGCGACTTCCTGCGGTGTGGTGACAATCACGGCCCCGCTCAGGGCGACCGTCTGCACAATGGTGAGTTGGATGTCTCCCGTGCCCGGCGGCAGGTCGAGCACCAGCACATCAAGTGCGCCCCATGCGACCTGGCGGAGGAACTGCTGGGTGTAGCGCGTCACCATCGGCCCGCGAAGGACAGCCGGGGATCCGTCATCCAAAAGAAACCCCATGCTCATCAGGGAGACACCATAGCGCTCGATGGGGAGGATCCTGTTCTGTTCGTCGGCCAGCGGGCGTTCGTTTCCACCGAACATGAGGGCGATGCTCGGGCCGTATATGTCGCAATCGCACAGACCCGTGCGGCACCCGTTCTGCGCGAGGGCGAGCGCAAGATTGGCAGCGATGGTGGATTTTCCGACGCCGCCTTTTCCGCTGGCGACCGCGATGACGTGGGTGACGCCATCGATCCGGCTCGGACCAACTTCCCCCGCGGGTGCGGCCGGGGCCTGCACATCGACTTTGACGTTCACGGTCGCCACGCCATCCAGACGGCCCACCGCGGCGGCCGCCTCGTCGCGAATCTGTGTTGCGGTCTTCGTCTCGCCTGTGGTGAGAACAAGTTGTAGCTCCACGCGGTCGCCCTCGATGCGGACGTCCTTCACGAGACCGAACGAGACGATGTCGCGGGAAAATCCCGGATACTTCACAGTGGCGAGTGCGGCTCGGATGGCGTTCGGATCAGGCATGGCAAATGGAAAAATCAGGCCGGGACTGGAAACCGGAAGAATCGATCAGCGGTCTGCTCGGTGGCACGGGAAAGTTCCTCGAGGCCGATCCCGCGCAAGGTGGCAATCTTCTCGGCGACCAGCCGGGTGTGCGCCGGTTCGCAGCGTCCGCCGCGGTGCGGCACGGGGGCGAGATAAGGGCAATCCGTCTCGACGAGGAAAGTGTCCAAAGGGATCGCTGAGGCCACTTCCTGGACAAGTGGTGCATTTTTGAAAGTGACGATGCCGGTGAAAGACACGAGATGCCCGAGGGCAAGAACCTCGCGGGCTTGATCCGGCGTGTTCCCGAAACAATGGAAAACCCCGCGCAGCCGTCCGGTATATTCGGAAAGAATCCGCAGGGTGTCGTCCCAAGCGTCTCTTTGATGGATGACGACGTTTTTCCCGCACTCGACAGCCATGTCGAGTTGGATCGCGAACGCTTCTGCTTGAGCGGCTTTGTAGGCCCCGTCCACGATCGCAGCCTCCGAATCCTGGGGCATTTCGGCCAGCAGTGCGGACACACCCGGGGCGCCTCCGAGTTTCTCCGATGGCAGATGGTGGTAATCAAGGCCGGTCTCCCCGATGGCCACCACCTTCGGGTGTGAAGCCAGCGGCCGAATGACGTCCGGCCAGTTATCGGGCTCTTCGGCCACATTGGTCGGATGCACGCCGACGACGGCATAGACGGATGGAAATTGCTCGGCGAGACGAACGGCCCGGCGGGAACTTTCCGACCCGGTGGCGATTGTGACGACCCGATGGATTCCGGCCGCCGCGGCGCGGCTAAGGACGTCTTCGAGGTCCGCTTCGAAGTCGGGGTAATCGAGGTGCGCGTGGGTATCGGTGAACACGGGATCAGGAGAGAAGAGAATACCACGTGCTCCGTCTCCGCGGCTCGTAACCCGCCTCGCGGATGAGGCGCTCGATGTCGTCCGAGGCCAGGCGGAATGTCGTGCCGGCACTGGATACGACGTTCTCTTCCATCATCACGCTTCCGAAATCATTCGCTCCGTACTTCAGCGCGACTTGGCCGATTTTCGGTCCTTGGGTCACCCACGAGCTCTGCACGTTCTCGAAGTTGTCCAGGAAGATCCGCGAAAGCGCCTGCATGCGGAGGTATTCCGCGCTGGTTACCGGCTCGGCCCGGAGTTTCGTGTTCTCCGGCTGGAACGTCCAGCAGATGAACGCCGTGAAGCCGCCGGTCTCGTCCTGAAGAGCCCGCAGGCGACCAAGGTGCTCGATGCGGTCGTCGAGCGTCTCGACATGCCCGAACATCATCGTCGCGCTGGAGCGAAGGCCGAGTTCGTGCGCTTGGCGCATCACCTCCAACCACGCGTCGCTCTTGCATTTCAGCGGGGCGATTCGGTCACGGACACGGTCCACAAGAATCTCGCCGCCACCGCCGGGGATGGAACCGAGGCCGGCCTCGATGAACTTCGCGACGACCTCGCGCACGGGGAGACCGAAGACCTCGGCGAAATGGTTGAACTCCGGCGGACTGAATCCGTGGATGTTGATCTGCGGATACTTCTCGCGGATGTGCGAGAGCATGGCCAGATAGAAATCGATGCCCAGTTTCGGATGGTGCCCTCCCTGGAGGAGTACCTGCACGCCGCCCGCCTCGGCGAGCTCGTCGAGCTTCTCATCGATCTGGGCAAGCGAAAGGACGTAGTGGTCGTCGTCCTTCTCGGTGCGGTAGAACGCGCAGAACTTGCAATACACGTTGCAAACGTTCGTGTAGTTGATGTTGCGGTCGACGATGTAGGTGACGATCTCGTTGCCGCGGCCGTCGTAGGCATCCTGCTTGGCGAAACGTCGCCGGTGATCGGCCAGTGCGCCCAACTCCTCAAGAGGCAGACGGTAAAGTTCGCGGGCATCCTGCGGGGAGATGCGTTCTCCCCCAAGAATTTTGTCAACAATGGCGTCTTCGGCGCAGGCAGGCATGGCAGGTGTGAGACTACGCGGGAGTTACGATGGATTCAACCCCGCCCGATGCATCAACCCCGCCCGTAGGTGGCTGCGTCATCGAAACATTTCTTCTCCCGGATCGGCAGAGGCGCCGCGTCGAAGTCGAGCTCCTGGAAGAAACAGCTCTCGTAGCCCGTGTGGCATGCGCCCGAGGTCTGCTCGACTTCGAACAGGAGCACATCGCGGTCGCAGTCCACAAACCAACGCACGACCTTCTGCGTGTGCCCGCTGGTTTCCCCCTTGAGCCAAAGCTTCCCGCGCGAGCGGCTCCAATACGTCATCAGCCGCGTCTCGAGCGTCTTGGCCAGCGATTCGCGGTTCATCCATGCGAACATCAGCACCCGGCCGGCCGGGTGTGTTCCGCCTGCGGCCTCCTGGACGATCACGGGAATGAGACCGTCTTCTGTAAACTTGAAATCAAAATCCACGATGTTGCTTCCTCTCAGTTTCTCCGATAATCGGGAAGCGCGGATGAAACATCAAGAAGACACCGCTCCCGCACGCGGGGGTGCCCCGAGGTATCGCTACTGGACCGAGCCCCCTGCCGAGGTGGTTCTGAAGACGACCCTGCTCGGCACACTGTTGCCGGAAGCCGCGCGCGGGCACGCCTTCACTGCCGAGACCGTCACCCTTCCGGCCGGCGAGGTGTTCTCCTCGAACGTGCCCCGCCTGGCGATCCAGCGCCTGGCCGAGTTGTTCCCCGAGCACGTGAGGCCCTCGCCCGGAACGATCACACTGCCCGTGAGGGATCTCGCGCTTTCCTACTTCCTCGTTGAGAAGTCCGAGGAGCTTCCGCCCGAGCCTGTCGTCGTCGAGCCCGAGCCTTTCCCGGCCGAGTCCCTCGCTCAGGAGCCCCCTGCCCCCGAGCTCGTGATTCCGGCACCTCCCATGCCCAAGGTGCGACTTCCGAAACCACCTGTCGCCGCCGTTCCTGTGGTCGTTTCCACGCCTCCAATGGTGGAGGCGGCCGAGCCCCCGCCGGCCTTCCTCGCACCGGAAGAAGTTCCGCAGCCACCGGCGAACGATCCGGCCGTGCTCGTGGAGCCTCCTCCCGCACCCGCGGAGATCCAACTGCCCGGGAATGCCGCCGCCGAGCAATTGAGCGCTGCGCGACGGAGCGGGTTTCTGCGTGGCATCCCGCTCTTCCGGCGAAAGACGCCGGAAGCCATTCCGCCACCACCGCCGGGCCGGGCGGTCCCGAAGACCGAGGTCATCCTCCCCCCGCCTGAGCCGCCGACCGATCTTCCGAAAGCCTCGATCGTCCTGCCCGCCATGCCCGGGCCCGCGGCAGAATCCGGCGAGATGGCCGAGATCGCTCCGCCGCGCGCCGTTCCCGAGCCACCCAAGAAGGTTCCGCTGCCCCCGCCCAAGCCGCTCACCCAGCGCATCGCGGGCGATCCGGGCGCTGCGCCAGTGCTCGTGACGGAAACGCTCATGTCTCCTGAACCCCAGATCGAGCAGCAGGAGGCTCTGCAGGCGCTCTTCCTCACGGAGGAAAATCTCACCGTGCCCCGGGTGCTGGAGCTCTGCTGCACACTCCCCGGAATCACTTCCTGCGTTTTGGCGCGCGGGGCCAGCGTCATCGCCGCGCACAACGTCCCCTCGCATGTCGACATTGTCTCGCTCAGCGCGAATGCCACCGAAATGCTCCGTGCCATGCGGGAATCCTCCGCACGCATGGGCGTGGGCGCGGTGCCCGCCGTGACGCTGCACACGGAGAAGGGCGTGATCAGCTTCTTCCACGGCGACGAGTTGGCCCTGCTGGTGTTCCACAAGGACCGTGGTTTTGTGCCCGGTGTGCGTGAAAAGATGACGGCTGCCATCGCGGAACTCTCAAAGGCGCGCCTCGCGCTGCCCCCCAGATCCTGACCGTTTCGACTCGACCCGCCCGCCGGGCTGGGGGAGATTGGGAAGCTTATGTTGGAGCTTTTGCAAAAAGGCGGTCCGCTCATGTGGCTGATCCTGCTGTGCAGCGTGACCGCGTTGGGCGTTTTCTTGGAGCGTCTGTTTTTCCTGCACCGTGCCTCGATCCACACCGGGGACTTTCTGCGCGGGCTGGCCAATCTGATCCGAAAGAACAATATCGCCGAAGCAGTCGAAGAATGCGCGGGGACGCCGGGGCCGGTGCCTCGTGTGCTCCACGCGATGCTCGTGAAACACGGGGCCTCCCGGGCCGAGTTGCGCGAGATCGCCGCTGAAGCCGGCCAGCTTGAGGTACCGCGGCTCGAGAAGAATCTCGCCCTGCTCTCGACCGTGGCCTACGCGACACCACTCGTGGGTCTTCTGGGCACCATCCTCGGTCTGCTGACAGCTTTTCAACAAATCACCGCCCACGGGGGCTATGCCACGGCTGCCGAGATCGCCGGGGGAGTCTATGAGAGTCTGCTCACCTCGGCCGCGGCGCTGACGGTTGCGATCCCCGCCTTCGTTGCCCACAGCTACATCTCCGCGCGGGTCAACGACGTCATCCACGACATCGAGCGCGCCGCCATCGAGACCCTTGAGGTTTTGGACGAAGCCCGCCGCTCTGCCATCGAACGGTGAAACTGGTCCGTCATCCCGGCCCCCACCCGGCCCTGCTTTTCATTGCGCCGGCTCTCGATGTCGTGCTGGTGCTCGTATTCTTCCTCGTCCTGAGCACGTCCTTCCTCCTGCAACCCGGCGTGGCCGTGTCCGTTCCGGATTCCCCTTTTCTCCTTGCTCCGCAGCGCGATCCCCAAGTGGTGAGCGTGACGGCCGCTCCCTCGGCGGCCATTTTTTTCGACGACCAGCAGGTCACCTTGCAGGAACTTGAGCAGAAACTGGCAGTGCAGTCGGACCGCAAGCGCACGGTGGTGGTGAAGGCGGATCGCGATGCCCCATTCGAGCATGTCTCGCGGGTGATGGCTGTGGCTCTCCAACTCGGGTTCCCCACCGTGATCGCGACAGCGGAGGCCCGGTGAGCGGACGTTCCCTGCTCTTTGACTGGCCGGGGCGCCACCACCTCCAGGTCGTCCTGCCTGCGGCGCTCGTCTTTGCCGTCCTGCTGCACGGATTCGGCTTTTTCCTGTTCTCCGTGATCTACCCACGCCCGCAGGCGGATCCCATCGATTCGGTCACGGTCTTTTTCCCCTTGCCGGACACTCCGAATGCGGTCGAGTTGCGGGCGCTTCTGGCCGCGTCTGATCCCTCCCTTGTGGCCCCCGGGAGGCTGCCGCCTGCCCGTGTTGCGACGAATACCACCCCCTACGTCCCCTCTTTTCTGCGCCGCGGGGTCGATCTTGTCGCGCTGCCGCCGGCGGATGGAGTGGACGCCGCCCCCCACGCCGCCGAGCCTGTGCCTGTGCGTCTTGCCCCTCGCAGACCCGCTCCCGCCCCGAGGTCCGCCGCCACGCGGCTCTTCGCCCGTGGAATCCTCGCGGACCGCGTGCCCGACCTGGGGTCTGCGGCCGATGCCCTGCGTGCGACAGCTGCCGCCCCGCTGCCGCCTGCGAAGTTCCTTGTGCGGGTCGAACCCGATGGCCGTGTGTCCAACATTTTCCTCAGTTCGGGGTCCGGAAACGAGGGCCTCGACGCCGCGGCGGCGGCGTTGCTCGGGCGCCTCGCTTTCAGGGCGGGCCCGGATCGCGCCGTTTGGGACGAGGTGGAGTTTCACTGGGGAAGCGATGTGGTGCGCGCACTCCCATGATCCGGTTGGAACTTCCCTGGTTGGTCTTTCTCGGTCTGTTCCTGTTTTTGACGGGCGTGTTGGCCGTATGGCTGGCCGGCGAATTCGGGCGTCGTCGCCGGGCCGCAAGGCAACTTGCACGGCGCGTTCAGTGCCAAGTCTGCCGCATGGAGTATGATCGCCCGCCAGGAGCTGCCGACCTTCTCGTCTGTCCGCGTTGCGGGAGCCGCAACGAGCCTCTGGCTCCGCGGATTTTTTGAGCCCCGGCCGCAAATTTTTCATTGCCAACGCCGGAGGCATCCCGCCTAGTAGCCAACCGCGCCACAGCGGACCGGACCATCAACAGCGAGAAAGAGACATGAGCGAACGAAGAGTAGTTGTCACAGGCATGGGGGTCGTCACACCGATCGGAAACGACCTTCAGACATTCTGGGAATCGCTGACATCCTGCCGCAGCGGGATCCGCCGTTTCCAGGCCTTCGACTCGACGAATTTCGACTGCAAGATTGCGGGTGAGGTCACGGATTTCGAGCCGGCCAAGTATTTCAAGAATCCGAAATCCGCGAAACGCACGGACCGCTTCACCCAATTTGCCATCGCCGCTTCGAAAATGGCGCTCGAAGATTCCGGCATCAACCTCGATGCCGTGGATCGCAACCGCTTCGGGGTGATGATTGGCAGTGGAATCGGCGGACTCCAGAGCATGGAGGACGAGTGCAAACGCCTTCTGGAGCGTGGACCCTCGCGTGTGTCGCCTTTCACGATCGCGATGATGATTTCCAACATGGCCAGTGGCATCGTTTCGATGGAATACGATCTGCGGGGTCCGAACATGTGTATCGTGACGGCCTGCGCCACGGCGAACAACTCGCTCGGCGAAGCATGGCGCATCATCAAATTCGGCGATGCCGACGTCTTTCTCGCAGGCGGATGCGAGGCCACAATCACCCCGCTCGGCATCGCGGGCTTCTCGGCAATGAAAGCTGTGAGCCTTCGCAACGACGATCCGCAAAAGGCGTGCCGCCCGTTCGACAAGGATCGCGACGGCTTCGTCATGAGCGAGGGCGCCGGCATCATGGTGCTCGAGGAATACGAACACGCGAAGCGGCGCGGGGCGCCCATCTACTGTGAGATCGCCGGCTACGGCTGCACCGCGGACGCCTACCATATGACGGCCCCCATGCCCGAAGGCGAGGGTGCTGCCCGCGCGATGAAGATCGCGATGGGACACGGGCGGGTGAATCCCGACGAGATCGAATACATCAACGCGCATGCCACATCGACCGGCCTCGGAGACATCTGCGAAACGAAGGCCATCAAACTCGCGCTTGGCGACCATGCCTATAAGACCATGGTCAGTGCGACCAAGTCGATGACCGGCCACCTCCTCGGTGCCGCCGGGGGAGTGGAGCTTGCCGCCTGTGCGCTCGCACTCAAGCACGGCGTGATCCCGCCGACGATCAATCACGACAACCCCGACCCCGAGTGTGATCTCGACTGCGTGCCGAACACCCCGCGCGAGGTTCGCGTGAAGACCGTCCTCAGCAACTCCTTCGGCTTCGGCGGGCACAATGCCACGCTCCTCGCGAAGGCGGTCTGAAAAAACGTCGCACTCCTCCGCCCTGCGGTGGTAGACCCTCGGGACGATGAAGCCCCCGCTTCCGTCCGACGAAGCCGTCTCCTTTCGGATTGCCTCGGCGTGCACCACGCTGACCATTCGCGCTGCGGCTGATCTTGAGGCCCTGCCCGAGACCTTGGAGGAACGTGTCCATGCCATCCGCGTGGCGATGAAACGCCTCGATGCCCTGCTGCGGCTGTTCCCCCGGTCTTCTCACCCGGATGCCTTCCAGCGCACGGTGCGGCGGACGAAGAAGTTCCTGGGGGCCTACCGCGATGCCTCGGTCGGAACCGCCCTCCTTCGCGAGATCGGTGCCGACGAACGCACGCTGGCTGGTTTTTCCTCGGCAGGCCACGCGGTTTGGTCCGGACGGGCTTCCCTCCGGGCAGCACGTTTGGCGGTCGGACTCTGCCCTGCGGCACTGGAAGGGTTGGGGACGGATTGTGAGACGGCTCTCGCTGCGTGGCTGGCTGGCTATCGCCGCGCGCGGAAGCTGGCGGCACGTTGCGTGCACGATCGCGACGCGGCGCGGCTCCACGATCTGCGCAAGGCTGTAAAGCGGCTTGTCTACCAGTCCGAGCCCCTTGATTCGTTCCCGCCTGTGCATCCGGTGGCCGTGCGGGCGATGCATCTGGCTGCCCTGCTGGGCAGGCACAATGATTTTGTCGTTCTCGCGGAAAACGCTGTCGATATCCGTCCCGACATGGTTCGGCGCCTCCATGCGGCGAGGCAGGAGGCCGCAGAGGCTGCGCTTGCGGCAGCGAGGGATTGCTTCCCTGAAAAGACCGCGCATCTTCGGAGGCTCTTGGCATGAACGATACGGGAATCGAGATACGGACATACTTCGCGCGGCACCGCAATGCCCTCGTGGCGCGCGGGGAGTTTTCGGAACTCTTTGCGGCTTGGTATCTGCACCGCATGGACGCCGGCCTCACGCTGTCGCCCGTCTGCGACACTCTTGGACGCGACGTGCTGGCGGCCATCACACTCCATGCCGCCGGACGGCCATGGAAAGAATCCTGCGCATGGACCGTGCATTTCGGCGATCCGCTCGCAAACGTGTTCGCGGCCGTTTCAAATCCGGAGGGAACTGTTGTTGTGAATGTGCTCACCGACAACGTGAAGCCGGATAAGGCGGGAGTCTTTTACTCCGACGTCGTCGCCGACGGGAAGCCGCCGCGGCGCAGTGTCGTCGACTTCGAGGGCGGAACCGTCCTTCCGGCGGTCGAGACGTTTTACGACCGGAGCGAACAGCGACCCTGCCGGCTCTTTGCCCTCGCCGAGGAGGATTTGGTGATGGTTTCCGCCCAGCCGGATTGTGATCTGGAGTGGCTGGCTTCGCTCGATACCGAGGCCGCGCGGCGGTTGGATCAGGACGTGGAACTCGCGCTGCTTGAGAAACGCAGCTACCGGTTCTTCTGCGGGTGCAATCAGCAACGCATGCTGGATTTCCTCGCCCCAATCTTCCGCCGCCAGGGGGAGGCGCTGTTCGAGGGGGACCCCGTTCTTCGCATTCACTGCCCGCGGTGCGGAGCCCGGCACGGGATCACCCGCGAAGCCCTCGAGGCCCACACGCTACAAGCGTGAGCGTTACGCGATCTTGAAGTCGATCTGCTGCTTGAAGGTGTCCACCCGCGCGACGATGACTTCCACCTTGTCGCCCGTGGAGTAGGTTTTCTTCGACTTGCGACCAACCATCCGGCGACGGACCGGATCAAACACGAAGAAGTCCCCGTCGAGGGACGAGACGTGAACGAGGCCGCCGATCAAGAGATCCGGCAGATCGACGAACAACCCGAAGTTCCGCACGTCGCTGATCACGGCCGGAAACGCGGCACCCGAGCGGCCCGCGATCTGAAGCTGGAAGAATTCCAACTTCTTGAGTTTGACGGATTCCTTCTCGGCATCCGCCGCCACCCGCTCGGTGGTCGAAATGTGTTCAGCCAGGGCCGCCAGAGCCGCGGCATCGGGTCCCTGTTTCGTGAGGCCGAGCAGACGTTCGAGCGAGCGGTGCACCACAAGGTCCGCATAACGGCGGATCGGGCTTGTGAAGTGTGCGTAGTCGGGTTTGGCGAGGCCGTAGTGGCCTGCCGGATCGGGTGCGTAGCGTGCTCGCTTAAGGCTCTTCAGCAGCCCAATCTTCACGGCGGCTTCGTCGGGCCGTCCACGACTGGAGCGGAGAAGCTTCTGGAGCTCGGCGCGATTCGTGAGGTCTCCGCAGCGCAGGCCGGTGCTGAGCGCGAATTCGCGATACTCAGCGAGCTTGTCCGGATCGGGCTTCTCATGGATCCGGTAGATCGTCGGCTGGCGACGGATCTTGAGCTCTCGGGCCACGAGTTCGTTCGCGAGCAGCATGAGTTCCTCGATGAGTTGGTGGGAAATGTCGTTCTCGATTTTTTCCAGCCGCACGGGCTTGCCGCGTTCATCGAGCCAGACTTTCACCTCAGGGAAATCGAGGTCGAGCGAGCCCTGCTCGAAGCGCTTGCGGCGGAGCAGGGACGAGAGTTCCCAAGCGGTGTGCACGCGTTGGGCAACGGGGTCCGTGCCCGGAGGCTTTTGCAGGATGGCAAAAGCCTGCCTGTAGGTGAGGCGGGCTGCACTGCGAATCACACTCTTTGCGAATCGGGCCGAGCGCACCTTGCCCGCCTTGGTGATCTCCGCGAACACCGAGAAGGCCAACCTCTCGACATGCGGCTTGAGGCTGCAGATTCCGTTGCTCAATTCTTCGGGCAACATCGGGATCACGCGATCCGCCAGATAGACGCTGTTTCCGCGCCCGACGGCTTCCCGATCCAATGCCGACTTCGGGCGCACGTAGTGCGACACATCCGCGATATGGATGCCGACACGCCATCCGTCCGCGAGGCGCTCGACATGGATCGCGTCGTCGAAATCGCGGGCATCATCCGGATCGATCGTAAGAATCAGTTGGTGGCGCAGATCCTCGCGGCGTCGCAGTTCGCGCGGATCGACCTCCGGCGGCACCGCCTTCGCCTCGGCAATCACGTCGTCCGGGAAGGCGACCGGCAGCCGGTGTTTGCGGATGATCGACAGCATGTCGACTCCTGGATCCGAGGCCGGCCCGAGCACCTCGACGAGATGCCCCTCGGGATTCACGTGGCGCGAGACCCACGCGTCGATGCGTGCGACGACCTTGTCACCGATCTTCGCATCCAAGGGCGGCCGCGGCTCGGCGACGTAGAGGTTGTGAACGAACCTCGGATCGTCCGCGACGACGTAGAAGAAATTCTTTGATTTCTGCAGGGTGCCGACAATCGTTTCACTGGCGCGTTTGAGAATGCGGATGACGCGCCCCTGTCGCTTGGCGGAGGCTCCGTCTCCCGGCCGGGGTGCATCCAATCTCGCCACGACGCGGTCGCCGTGCATCGCAATGAATGTGTTTTCCGCGCCGATATACAGGTCTGGCTCGCCGCGCTTTTCACTCAGAATATGGGCGGCCCCGCTGGCGTGAAATTGGATCTCCCCGGTCACGAGGTCGGCCTGGTCGGGGAGGATATAACGGTCCTTGCGAATCCGGGCGATGAGTCCGCCGACTTCCATGGAGCGAAGGAGGTCGCGGAGCTTCCCACGTTGATGTGCGGGGAGGTCGAGAGCTTTTGAAATCTCCACTTTGTCCAGCGGACGCTCCCGCAGGAGATCAAGAATGCGCGTCTGAAGGCTCTTCGCAGGTCGCGGCCGGACGCCGCCGTGGGGGCGCTCCGGTTGGCCGGCCTTGGCGGGCTCGGCAATCTTCTTGATCCATGCCGCCTGCTCGCTCCGGCTCCGTCGTTTGCGGTCCTTGGCCACGTGGGGTTCCATCGGCGGGCGGCCAGTCCGTTTGCGGCCGTGGGTGTGTTTCACGTCCGCGTCATCGCGTCTGGACGCCTGAGATGCAAGAAAATGCTTGCCGCCGCCCGCCGCTGTGCGAGCGTTTTTGTGCATGTTGACTCTTTCCTCCAGACCCCGTGCGCCCCGTGCGTTCACGCTCATCGAACTCCTCATCGTGATCGCCATCATCGGCATCCTGATGTCCCTCCTTTTCCCCGCCGTCAACAGCGCGATTGACGCTGCCCGCAAGGCACAGGCGAAGAACGATGCCGTGCAGATCGCCACAGCCGTCACCGCTTTCGAGGCGGAATACGGACGTCTTCCCACCAATGCCACTGCCGTGTCAGGGGCTCTCTTGCAGTCCCTCACCGGGCAGAACACCACGGATAACCCCAGAGGAATTGTTTTCCTCGAGGTTCAGGCGTGGAAAAAAGGCAAATCCGGCACCAACGCATCCGGTGCATTCATCGATCCCTGGGGCGGCAGCTACCGTATCGCTTTGGATACCGACTACGACAACACCGTCACCGGTGCCGGCACCAACAGCCAGACCCTCCGCAAAAAAGTCGCGGTCTGGAATGATCCTTCCACACAGACAGGAACCCCGGCAAACCAGCGTACACGGCGCTACGTCACCTCCTGGGAGTGAAGTCTTCTTCGGCGCTTGCGCCGCGCGGTGACGGTGTTATTTTATCAAGCTTCCGGGCCTGACCCGTCGCGGGTGTAGTTCAATGGTAGAACGGCAGCTTCCCAAGCTGCATACGAGGGTTCGATTCCCTTCACCCGCTCCACTCCCCGTTCTCCATTTCCCCTCGGGGAGCCTCAG
>CAZKHB010000026.1:0-39140 GCA_964552635.1 uncultured Chthoniobacterales bacterium | reverse complement strand
CGGCAAGGGTGTCCGCTCCGGGGATGGCGGAAACAAATTTCTCGAACTCGGTGCCGGCCGCACGGTCCTTCAGAAAGCGGAGGATGGTGGCGATGCCGGAGCGGATGGATTCCTCGGGAAGGTTGAGTTTCTGGCTGAGGGCTTTGATGATTTCGTCCATGGTGTGGGTGTTTAATCGTCTTCGGTGTCGTCGGCACCTTTTTTGTAGGTGAGGCCGCGGAGTTTGCCTTCGATGAAGGCGTCGATGTCTCCGTCCATCACGCCTTGGATGTCGCTGGTCTGGACGCCGGTGCGGAGGTCTTTGACCATCTGGTACGGCTGGAAAACGTAGGATCGGATCTGGTTGCCCCAGGCGATGTCGCCCTTCTCGCCGTATTGGCGGTCGACTTCGGCGCGTTTCTTGTCGGCCTCGAGTTGGTAGAGTTTGGCCTTGAGCATTTGCATGGCCATCTCGGCGTTGCGCCCTTGGCTGCGTTCGGCTTGGCAGGCCACGACGATGCCGGTCGGAACGTGGCGGAGACGGACGGCGGTCTCGACTTTGTTGACGTTCTGGCCGCCCTTGCCGCCGGAGCGGAAGGTGTCGCGCTCGATGTCGGCGGGGTTGATTTCGATCGGGACATCCTTGATCTCGGGAACGATGTCGACGCTGGCGAAGGAGGTGTGGCGGCGTTTGTTCGCGTCGAACGGCGAGATGCGCACGAGGCGGTGGACGCCGCGTTCGGTCTGGAGGTAGCCGTAGGCATTCTCGCCCGAGACGCGGAGCGTGGCGGATTTGATGCCGGCTTCGTCGCCAACCTGAATGTCGACGGTCTCGGCTTGCAGGCCCCGGCGCTCCATCCAGCGTTGATACATGCGCAGGAGCATGTCCGCCCAATCGCACGATTCGGTGCCGCCGGCCCCGGCGTGGATGGTAAGGAAGCCCGGGCTGTTGTCATGCTCGCCGGAGAGCAGGCAGGCGATCTCAAAACGATCGAGTTCCGCGCCGATGGCGTCGTATTCCTTGCGAACCTCGGCGGCGGCCTGTGCCTGGTTTTCCGGGGCTTCCTCAAGGGCGAGTTCGCGCAGGACGTCGAGGTCGCCGACGCGGCTCTCGAGGCGCTTGAACGGCTCGATTTTTCCACGGAGTTGGGAGACGCGGGCCATGTCGCGCTGGGCGGCTTCGCGGTTGTCCCAGAAGTCGGGTTCGTTCATCCTGGCCTCGATCTCGGCCAGCTTGCGGGTGAGGTCGTCTAAGTCAAAGAAACCTCCGCAGAGAGGCCAGTTTGGCCGCAATCACGGAGGTATCCACAGCTTGAAGGTCGTCTGTCATGAAGAGCAGGAAGGTTATCCACCGGCAGGCGATGTCGCAAACAGAAAGACGGATCCCGGCGGAATGGACGTCAGGTTTTTGTTGAGGAAATCCTCCGCTGCGCGGGATAGGTTGGGTCCATGCGCATCCTCTTCGCTTCCCTGCTTCTCGCCCCGGCCGTGGCGCTCGCCGGTCCGGGCCTGACGATCTACAACGCAGATTTCGCCGTCGTGCGGGACAGCGTTGCGCTCGACCTCAAGCCCGGCGTGAATGCAGTGACCTACGAGGGGGCCACGCTGCAAGTCGAGCCGGACTCGGTGATTCTCCGGGATCCGTCCGGCGCCCAGTTCAAGGTGCTGGAGCAAACCTACCGGAACGATCCCGTCAGTCAGGGGCTCCTGCTCTCGCTGTTCGAGGGGCGGGAGGTTGATTTCTTTGTCCGCGAGCCGAACAAGCCGGATCGCACGGTGCGTGGACGGGTGATCCGCTCGGGCTACGTGCCGCCGGGGGTGGCCGCGCCGCAGGCGGCGAGCGAGCCGCTAGTCGAAGTGGATGGAGCACTGCGTTTCGGGTTGCCGGGGCAGCCTCTTTTCCCTCCGCTCGGGGGCGACGTGATTCTCAAGCCGCGGCTCGAATGGAAGATCGCGGCGGACGAGGCGCTGAAGAAAACGGCCGAGGTCGGTTATCTGACAGGAGGGCTGGCGTGGGAGGCGAGCTACAATCTCGTCGCTCCGGCCAAAGGGGACGTGCTCGACCTTACCGGTTGGATCACCATGACAAACACCAGCGGCCGCGCCTTCGAGGAGGCCGCGGTCAAACTTCTTGCCGGCAACGTTCGGAAGCTCGCTCCGCCCGAACAACCGTGGGCGCGCCGGGCGGTGGCTGCCGCAGCAATGGTGGATGCCGAGGCTGTCACGTCGAAGGCGTTCGATGAGTTCCACCTGTACACGCTCCCGCGGCCTGTGACCCTGCGCGATCAGGAAACGAAGCAAGTCGAATTCCTGCGGGCCACCGGCATCGCATCGAAAACGCTCTACATTTTCGACGGTTCGGGGCTCACGCCGGAAGCGATTCGCGGGACCCCGACCGACTTCCGCCGGATGAATCCCGCATTCGGCAACGAGGCCCGCGGCGCGGTCGAGATCGTGCGCGAGTTTCGGAACACGGCGGAGAACCGCCTCGGGATCCCCCTTCCCAAAGGGCGCGTCCGCTTTTACCGCGCCGATGGCGCGCAGTTGGAATTCCTCGGCGAGAACGAGATCGGCCACACACCGTCGGATGAAACCGTCCGCATCGCGACAGGAACCGCGTTCGACTTGGTCGCAGAGCGCAAACAGACCGACTTCAAAATCGACAGCGCGAATGCGACCGCGGAGGAGACGTTCGCCATTTCTCTCAGGAACCGGAAAAAGGAACCGGTGCAGATCCGCGTCGTCGAGCGGCTCTATCGCGGGGCGAATTGGGAGATCACCGCAAAAAGTGCGCCCTTCGAGAAGGCGGCGGCGGACGAAATCCGTTTTCTGGTGGACGTGAATCCCGGCGAGGAACGCACTCTCACCTACACCGTCCGCTACACATGGTGAATCGGATCGGCATTTTCTGCGTTGCGCGGGCGACGGCCGGCCGGTAAAGGAAAGCCATGCTCGAAACGTATGTCCCGGTGCTGATCCACGTGATCGTGGCGGTCGGATTCGCCACCGTCGCGCTGTTGACGAACCTCATCCTCGGCCGCGTCGGGACGCGCAATGCGATGAAGGATGCCGCCTACGAGTGCGGTGTCATCCCCGAGGCGGGCCCGCAGCCGCGCTTCAGCGTGAAGTTCTACCTCGTGGCGATGCTCTTCATCCTTTTCGATATCGAAATTGTCTTCATGTATCCGTGGGCGGTCGTCTACACATCGTTCGTCGCCGAGCACGGCACAGTGATCCTGTGGAGCATGCTCAGCTTCGTCACGATTTTGATGTTCGGCTACATCTACGCAGTCAAAAAAGGCGCGCTCGACTGGTCGCGCTGACCGGTCCGGCCCCGCCCCCCGCCCCGCCCTCCCCCTTCATGATCGAGCATGTCGTCCTGTGCGATTTGCAGCACGGACACACAGCCGAGACGCTGGACCACCTGCTGCGCGAAACGCGTCTCAGATTGCTCAAGTTGCCACCCGTTCTCGCTGTCCGCTGCGGCAAGCGGCTCGATGGCGAATCCGCCGACGGATTCTTCTTCTCGGTGAGCATCGAGACCGAAGCCAAACTCCGCGTCCTGCTGGCGGATCCCGCATTCCGACGGTTGGAAACCGAGGTGCTCGATCCCGTCACGCTTGCCCGCCGGACGGCGACCTACCAGACAGACCCGGGAAGCGATCCGCTCTATTCCTGAGCCGGGACGTGACACCCGGGCCCGATGGGCTTAGGCTGTAACGGCCATGATCGACGCCATTGTTTCCTCCCTCGGCGAGAAGGCCTCGTATCTTCTCGATCACACTTCGACCACCATCCCGAAAGATCTGCTTCATCTGCCGGGGCCGGATTTCGTGGACCGCATTTTTGTTCCGACGGACCGCAACCAGCGTGTGCTGAACAACCTTGCGTGGATGTACACCACGGGCCGTCTCGCCGGCACGGGCTACCTCTCGATCCTGCCGGTCGATCAGGGTGTCGAGCATTCCGCGGGCGCAAGCTTCGCGAAGAACCCGATCTACTTCGACCCCGAAAACATCGTGAAGCTGGCCATCGAGGGCGGCTGCAATGCCGTCGCCTCGACCTTCGGCGTGCTCGGCGCGGTCTCGCGCAAGTACGCACACAAGATTCCGTTCCTCGTGAAGATCAACCACAACGAGCTCCTCACGTATCCGAACGCTTTCAAAGAAATCCTTTTTGGAAAAATCCGGACCGCGCACGACATGGGCGCGGCGGCGGTGGGAGCCACGATTTACTTCGGCTCCGACGACGCCGGGCGCGAGATCGTAGAGATTGCCGAGGCCTTCGCGCTCGCACACGAGCTCGGCATGGCAACCGTTCTCTGGTGTTATCTCCGGAATCCCGCTTTCAAGAAGGAGAAGGACTACCATGTCGCGGCGGACCTCACCGGCCAGGCGAACCACCTCGGCTGCACGATTCAGGCCGACATCATCAAACAGAAGCTTCCCGAGAACAACGGCGGCTACAAAGCTCTCAACACGGGCTCCTCAAGCTACGGAAAACTTGATGAACGCATCTACACCGAACTCTCCACTGACCACCCGATCGACCTCTGCCGCTACCAGGTCGCGAATTGCTACATGGGCCGGGCCGGACTCATCAACAGCGGCGGAGCCTCGGGGGCCCACGACCTGCAGGATGCCGTCTTCACCGCCGTCGTCAACAAGCGGGCCGGCGGGACCGGACTCATCTGCGGCCGAAAGGCATTCCAGCGCCCGATGAAAGAGGGTGTCGCCCTGCTCAATGCGATCCAGGACGTCTATCTCTGCAAAGACGTAACGGTGGCTTGAGGCGGCGCACGATCCCGCCGGTTTGAGATTGCGGAGGCGTCGGGGGCCTGCGAGAACGCGGCTTCGCGATGTTTGCCCTTGCCTTTCCCACGCTTGCCGAGTTGGCGGATGCGCTGCCGATTATTGTTTCGCTGATTATCATTGAGGGGCTGCTCTCGGTGGACAACGCTCTTGCGATCGCGGCGATGGCCTCGCACCTGCCGGGCCGTCAGAAGTTCATTGCGCTCAAGCTGGGCATCATCGGCGCCTATCTTTTCCGGGGCCTGTGCCTGCTCTTTGCTTCCGCCATCATTGCGAATCCGTGGCTGAAGATCCTCGGGGCGGCGTATCTTGTCTATCTGATGGCGGCCCATGTCACCTCGGGAAATCATGCCGGAGGGGAGTCCGGCCTCACGGCCGAGCCAAAGAAGGGCGGGCTGTGGGCAACGATCGCATCGATCGAGTTGATGGATCTGAGCCTGAGCGTCGACAACGTCGTGGCCGCCGTCGCGATGAGTCCGAAGCTCTGGGTGGTCTGCACCGGCGTCTTCATCGGGATCCTCGCCCTGCGTTTTCTGGCGGGTTACTGCATTCGTCTGATCGAGCGTTTCCCGATCCTGCAACCGACCGCCTTTGTGCTCATCGGCTATGTCGGCTGCCTGCTGCTTGCCGAGCTGATCTGGCATATCGAAATCGGCACGCTCGGGAAATTCCTCGGCATCTGCCTCATCGCGGGAATCGCAATGGTATACGAAAAGAATGCCGTCGTGCGGACCATCCTGTCGCCTCTCTTCCGAATCGTCCACTGGCCCCTCCGCGCCTACGCGACAGTTGTGGCATTCCCGTTCCGGCTTTTCATGGCCGGGCTGCGAAAAGCCACCGGCCGGTGAGCCTTCGCGGGATACGCTAATCGAAAAATTCAGCGGGAAGAAAGGTATGCGCGAGGGATGTGCGGACCCACGCTTTACGACAGCACGCCAGCTTATCCGGCGCACTCAACCTTGCAAGGGATGCCTCCAGCGCAAGCCGGGGAAGCGGGCGAAATCGCCATCCGTGCTCACCCATTCGCAATCATTTTCTATGGCCAGAGCCGCATGCCATGCATCGGCCACCAGCTTGCCGGATGCCGGAAGCTGGGTGCACAGCTCGCGGAAAATCGCCCAGTTCCGTTCGCCGGGCTTCAGCAGGCAGGCTTGGGGCCGCCGCCGAAGCTGCTCGCAGAACCCGAGCGCGCGCCCGATCGGCGTCGGCGTCTTGAAGACGCGGGGGTTGGTGACCACACGCACAAATCCGCTCAACACCGCTTCGGAAAGGCCGAAGGCCCCCGCACCGGCGCCATCGCGGTGACAAACTCCGCGTAAGCCTCATGGTCCGTCGACGCATCGCGGCGATGCGCGTAGACCAGCACGTTGACATCCGCAAGAATCATCGCCCGAACGCCCTCTCATCGTCCGCAGCCTGCAAGGCAGCGATGCTGTCGAGATCAACGCCCGGGCGCACCCCCTCCCCGTCTTCAACGATCAACTCGAAGTCCGGAACCTTCGGAGCCGGACGCCGCCCGAGCGCCGCACGACCGGCTTCCGCCAGAAAGGCGCTGAAGCTCTGCCCCCGACGCTCCGCCTCCCGACGCAGGCGGTGGCCGAGTTCATCATCAAGTATGATCGTAGTGCGCACAAGTATGAGCGTATGATGGCTGGCTTTGTTGTCAAGATGAGCGCCTCGAACTTCACCTGCTTGTCGGCCGGACATTTCTTAACCTGGCCGATCAGCGACTGCCCAGAGCCATGAGTCGCATTCGGACGCCTGCGGGACTCTCCAAGCAATCCCCTTTGGAAGACACAAATGAAATGATGTGGATCTTCCTGAACCCGAGAATGCTTCCGTCGGTCTCTTTTGGGGGGTGTATTGGGTGAGTTGGTTTGTTGACGCAGTCCGCGTCGGAGTACCTGGGTCCGCAGTCGAGGGCGTCGAAGGTCATGCGGCTGAAGGGGTCCGGCGGACAGAAGCGCCACTCGAGCAATCGCACAGGGCTGCGGCCCAGATGAGGACCGTGACAAGGGAGGGAAGACGGCGCTTTACCAACTGGAGAAAGTTTTGGCCCGGAGGGCGCGGGATGAAAGGTGTTTCCGTCTCACGCTGGTGACACGCCCGGCCGGTGGTGATTATTCCGTCCGGCGACAGCCCCGGGGGGCCCGCTAGAGCGACGCGAGGGCTTTGCGGGCGCGGGCTTTGGCCTCGTCGTCGTCTTTTTCCACAGACGGCATGGCAAGGGCTTTCGTGAGCTCGGCACGGGCTTCGTCTTTCTGTCCGACGGCAGCCAGAGCGCGGCCGAGTTCGACGTGGTTGACAAGCCGCGTGGGACCGAGAGCGATCGACTTGCGGAACGCCTCGACGGCCTTGTCGTTGGACGCGTCGGGGAGTTTTCCAAAGACGGCCCGGGCGATGGATTTGAGGAACGGGTTGAAGTTTGCCAACTCGTAGTTCCAGCGACCGAGAACGTGCCATGCGAGGCCTTCCTTGGGATCAAGCGAGAGGGCGGCCTCGGTTTCCTCCTTGATAAGGCGGGACATCTCGATGCGGCGCTTCGGCGACTCGAGGAAGGCCACACGGCCGTAGACGATGGCGAGGGAGAGGCGGACCTTTGAATTGCGTGGCGCGAGCTCCTTGGCGCGGAGGGCGGCCGCGAGGGCCTTCGTGCCGAGTTCCTTTTGTGCACCGGCATCTTTGGTCTCGACCATGAGCTGGGCGCATTGCTTTGCGACCCGACGGAGGATTTCCGCATCGTCAGGCTTCAGATTGTCGGCCTGCAGGTAAAGCTCAAGGGCCTCCTAGTGCTTGTTCTTCGCATTGAGGGCATCACCGCGCGCCATGAGCTCGCCGGCGGACTGGGCCAAGACGGGCAGGGAGAGTGCTAGAAGAAGTGTGAGCGCACGACCGATCATCGGCCGGGCTTGCGAAACACGTAATGGCTCACAAGCCATTCGTTGCCGTCGCGGTAGCCCCAGAGTTCGGCGCACGACATGAAAAAGATACGCCAATAGGCACGCCACTTCGGCACGTTTGCCGCACCGTAGGTGCGCTCGAGGATCGGCCGGATCGCGCCCTCGTTGGCATCCATGTTGCGGAGCCATTCCTCGGAGGTGCGCTGGTAGTGCGTGCCGCTCACGCGCCAGTGGCGCTCGAGCACCATGTCGTCCTGAAAGTAGAGCAGGAGATCATCCGAAGGCATGGTCCCGCCTTCGAAGAAATAGCGCGTGATCCAGTCTGACGGATCCTTCCCCTCGAAATGGTAGGCAAACTCGCGGTGCGTGAAGATGTGGACGAAG
The DNA here is from genome assembly GCA_964552635.1 of uncultured Chthoniobacterales bacterium. Taxonomy (GTDB): domain Bacteria; phylum Verrucomicrobiota; class Verrucomicrobiia; order Chthoniobacterales; family Terrimicrobiaceae; genus CAZKHB01. The sequence continues at coordinate 31,066 of CAZKHB010000026.1, read as the reverse complement.
AGCTTCCCGTCGGCGCGGAGCCAGCGTGCGATTTTTGCGAGCAGCAGCTGATAGTTCTTCATGTGCTCGAACATCTCGACGGACACCACGCGGTCGAACGCCGCATCGCCGGCTTCGAATTCGTTCATATCCGCGGTGCGGATCGTCACATTGCGGAATCCGCGCCGCGCGGCCTCGGTGTCGATGTGTGCTTTTTGTGTCGCCGAGTTCGATACGCCGGTGATGCGGGAATTCGGATACTTCTCGGCCATCCAGAGCGTGAGGCTGCCCCAGCCGCATCCGAGTTCGAGCACGTCCTGCCCGTCGCGCAGACCGGCGCGCTCGCAGGTGAGCGCCAGCATGGCTTCTTCGGACTCGGCGAATGTCGTCCCGGGCTCGGGCCAGTAGCCGCTGCTGTATTTCATGCGCGGCCCGAGCACGTATTGAAAGAACTCGGTGGGGACTTCGTAGTGTTGCTCATTGGCCGCCTCGGTCTTCACGGCGATCGGGCTCCGACGCAGCTCGGCGATGAAGGCCGCAAGAGCCTCCGATTGCGCGATGGCATCCTCGCGCGTCTCCTCGCGGAGTTTCTTGGCGAGCAGATTGCGGATGCCGATGCGGATGGCAGCATCGGGGAGAAGATTCCGTGAGAGGAGGTCGTCGAGCGAGATCATGGGGTCAATGTTTCGGGAACCAGGGGAAAAACACACTCGTGCGTCGCTGGTAGTCGCGGTAGGCCTTGCCTCGCGAGGCGAGCGACCGCGCCTCGGCCGGCGGGACACCGGTGACGCACAAAAGGAAATAGAGCATCAGAAGCGGGCTCACGAGTCCGGCCCAGCCCCAGGGGGAACCGAGGGCGAAGACGGCATAGCCAAGCCAGATGACCCACTCGAAGAAATAGTTCGGGTGGCGCGAATACTTCCAGAGCCCGAATTCGCACACACGGCCCTTGGCAAGCGGATGCGCCTTGAAGGCTGCCAGTTGGGCGTCCGCCACAACCTCCCCGCCAATTCCGGTGAGCCAGACAACCAGGCCCAGAATTTCGAAAACCCCCAGACCGCCCGCGGGATTCACACACGCGAGAGCGATCGGGATCGAAAGCAGCCCGACCAGCACGGCTTGCAGTTGGAAAAACCCGAAAAACATGAGCCACGTATGCCGCGGAAACTGCCGCCGCAATGCGGCATAGCGCGGATCTTCCTCCGGGTGGTGCGCCATCACACGCTTGTAGAGGTGCATGCCGAGGCGGACACTCCAAGCACAAACCATCGCTGCGAGGAGCGAGTTCCGCAGCGGATGCCCGCTGCCGTAGAGACCGTAGAAGATGGCCACGGGCGTGAAGGCAAACGACCACCAGATGTCGACGATCCCGGCATTGTTCATCCGCTTCGCGAAAAACCAGACCACCACCATGATCGCCATGGCCAGCAGGGTTCCGCAGACGATGAGGGGAATCGGGTTCACGGAAGCGAGTACACCGGCGAGGTGAGTTGGGCGTTATCCGGACGCGAATAGACCATCTGCGCCACCGTGATGTGGCGCGTGCCGAAAGCCGCCTCGCAGTAGCACAGGTAGTAGCGCCACTTCCGGATAAAATTCTCGTCGAATCCAAGGGCCCGCACATCGTCGAGGCGCGCCTCGAACGCCTCGCGCCAGAGCCTCAGAGTGCGCGCGTAGTGCGGCGCCATGTCGAAGTAGTCGAAGAGATTCAGGTCGCCACAGCGGTTCATGGCCTGGGCGATGCGCGCGTTGCACATCAGAAGCGATCCCGGGAAAATGTGTTTCTGAATGAAGTCCACCCCGTCTCTCAGGATCGGATACTGGCGGTCGGGGCAAAGGATCGCCTGAAGCGCAACCAGTCCGTGCGGCTTGAGCAGCGAGTCAATCTTGGCGAAATAGGCATCGACGTAGCGGTCACCGACCGCCTCGAGCATTTCAATCGAGACAATTTTGTCGAAGCGCCCCTCCAACGTGCGGTAGTCGGCCAGAAGGATCGTGATGCGATCGGAAAGTCCCGCCGTGCGAATCCTCACGGAGGCCTCCGCGAACTGTTCCTCCGAGATCGTGACCGTCGTCACGCGGCATCCGTAAGTGCGCGCCGCATGCAGGCTGAAGCCCCCCCATCCGCTCCCGATCTCCAGTACCTCGTCACCGGGATCGAGCCGGAGCTTGCGGCACAAACGGTCGTATTTCTCTGTCTGAGCCTCCTCGAGCGTGAGATCCGGCGAGCGGAAAATCCCGCTGGAATATGTCATCGTCGGATCCAGCCAGAGCCGGAAAAACTCGTTGCTCAGGTCGTAGTGCTCCCGGATGTTCTCGCGGCTCATTGTGAGGCTGTTCGGCCTCCGCGCGTGCAGGACTTTGTTCAGGATGCCAAGCAGATTGAAAACCCCGGTGGATAGGCTCCGTGTTGTTTGCATCGCATCGGCATCCTCCGCATTCCGGATGAACCACGCGATGACAGCCGTCAGATCCGGCGTGTCCCAGAGACCCTCCATGTAGGCCTCTGCGAAACCGATCGGCCCGAAGAGCACACAGCGGCGGAAGAATTCCTCATTCCGCACACAGATCGTCGCCTGCGGTGTCCGGCCCAACCCACCGAAAACAACCGGCTCCCCGTCGGGCAACTCCATGGCCAGACGTCCATTGCGGAATCGGCGGAAACTGCGGAAGACAAGAGAGCGGAAAGGCATCGAGAAAGGCACGTGGAGCAGAGACTTTCCGCGAAAACCGCGGCGTGTCGAGTGCGGGGTGTGCAAAAAGACCGAAAAATCTCTTGATCTTGACGGAAATCGTGAGATTCTCAACGACCCTATGGCAAAGAAAGCATGGCTCGAGCGCAACAAGCGCAAGCAGAAGACGGTGGAAAAGTATGCCGCCCTGCGCGCTGAATTGAAGGCAAAAGGAGACTATGCCTCGCTGACCCAGCTTCCCCGCAATGCCAGCCCGACGCGCCTTGTGAACCGCTGCCAGGTCAGCGGTCGTCGTCACGCCTACATTCGCCGCTTCAAGATTTCCCGTATCACGTTCCGCGAACTCGCCTCGGCGGGTCTGATCCCGGGCGTGACGAAATCGAGCTGGTAAGCCGAGTCCGGGCCAGCGGCCCCGACGATGCCGATTTACGAATACGCTCCCGATGACGGGAACCCCGGATGCCGCATCTGCGGCGGGGGTTTTGAGCTGCGCCGCCCCGCCGACCGACCGCACCCGACCCACTGTCCCGTGTGTCGACGTCCTGTCCGTCGTGTTCTTTCGACGGTGAACTCACCCAAGATCAGTAAACCTTTGTCGGTCACCGACGCCAAGAAAGCCGGATTCTCGGTTTATCGCCGACGGGACACAGGTGTGTGTGAGCGCGAGTAGCGCTTATTTTTTCTCCTGCTTCGCAAACAGCTGCACATACGCTCCGTAGCCCTCCTTCTCGAGGTCCTCGACCGGAATGAATCGGAGTGCGGCGGAGTTGATGCAGTAGCGCTGCCCGCCGGGTGCGGGACCATCAGGAAAAACATGTCCGAGGTGCGAATCGCCCTCTTTTGAGCGGACCTCCGTGCGAAGCATGCCGTGGGAGGTATCGGTTTTCTCCTCAATCGTTTCGTCTTTGAGTGGCTTGGTGAAGCTTGGCCACCCGGTGCCGGAGTCGAATTTATCCTTCGAGCTGAAGAGCGGGACGCCGGACACGATACACACGTAAATGCCGTCGCGTGTGTTGTCCCAATACGCGTTCTTGAAGGGCGGCTCGGTGCCGCATTGCTTGGTGACGTATTCCTGGAGTGGTGTGAGCATGGGAGCGGGTTTTTCCGCGAGGGCCGCGGAGCTGAGGGCACAAAGAAAGAAAACAATGCGCTTCATGAGAGGGAACGTCGCATGCAACCCCGAGGGATGCCACCGGTTTTCAATGAGTCCATGCCTTGGCCGGACCCAAGACCTCGCGGAGCACAACAGCCTTCCGCACTTCCTCTCTCGACTTCAGCGCCTCTTGGAGCCAATGCCTCCCGCCCGAGGGCGCGGAGACAGGAGCCGCCACAGAGAGCGGACGGCGAGGAGCCGCCGGGCGGGCTGGCGGCGGAGCCACCGCCACGGGCTCGGGAGCAGGTTCGGGAAGCGGCGGGGGAGCGATGGTCTCGACGGGCCGGGGTTCCTCCATGGGAATCCCCAGCGCTTCCATGATCTCGCGGAGTTCGGTATTCGGCATCGCAGGAGCCGGACGCCTTTCGGGCTCCGGCATGGGAGCCGGCTGGCCGTAGGTGTGATCGCCCCCGCTGGCGGTGCGTGCCTTTTCTGCCTTCCGCTTCTCGCGAAGTTCCGACGAACGCTGGAGCAACCAGTTCACGAAACTGATCACCGCGATCAGAACGAGGATGATGAGTTGCTCCATGGCGGAAGGAATTACTGGGAGACCGGCTTCTCCGGCGTGGCAATCGAATCGCGCATGGCCGTGTCGGACTGGATGTTCTTCATCCGCATGTAATCCATGATGCCGAGGTTGCCGCTCCGGAAGGCCTCGGCCATGGCCTGCGGCACTTGAGCCTCTGCCTCGACGACCTTCGCACGCATTTCCTGCGTGCGGGCTTTCATTTCCTGCTCGCTCGCGACGGCCGCCGCGCGGCGCATTTCCGCCTTCGCCTGGGCAACGACTTTGTCGGCTTCGGCCTGCTCGGCTTGAAGTTTCGCGCCGACGTTGTCACCGATGTCGACATCGGCGATGTCGACCGAGAGGATCTCGAAGGCCGTCGAGCTATCGAGTCCCTTGTCGAGCACGGTCTTCGAAATGCGGTCGGGGTTTTCCAAAACGTCCTTGTAGGAAACCGCCGAGCCGATCGAGGTCACGATGCCCTCGCCCACGCGCGCGATAATCGTCTCCTCGGTCGCGCCGCCGACGAACCGGTCAAGATTCGAGCGCACGGTGACGCGGGCGCGGACCTTCACGCCGATGCCGTCACGCGCCACGGCGTCGATCGTGGTTTTGCCGGAGGCCGGATTCGGACAGTCAATGACCTTCGGGTTGATGCTTGTGCGCACGGCCTCGAGCACGGTTTTGTTGGTGCCCTTGATCGCGAGGTCGATGGCGCAGGCGCGGTTGTAGTCGAGGGCGATGCCGGCTTTGTCGGCAGCAATGAGCGCGAGAACGACGTGCGTGACGTTGCCGCCGGCGAGGAAGTGGGCTTCGAGGAGGTCGGTGTCCAAAGCGATACCCGCCTTCACCGCCGTGATTCGGCTGTCAACGATCAACCCGATCGGAACGCGCCTCAGGCGCATACCGATAAGTTTGAGGAAAGGGACCGGGGCGTCGGCGATTTTCGCCCGGAGCCAGACTCCGAAGAAATTCGCGAAGACCAGAACGAGGACGAGACCGACGACGAGGATGATCCCGAAAATGACGTACACGACGAGTTGGGCGGTGAGCATGGGTGGGGTGTGTTCGGCGGGGACTATCGCACATCCGCGCCGCAATGCGAATTTTTCGGATGCCGTCTCAGTCGAGCCCGAGCAGGCCGCGCTGCCAGACCATGAGAGCGGGGGAGGCGGGATCGGCCGCCGTGGCCTCGAGGGCGGCCTTGGGCGCGATGATCGAGGCGTCCAGCCCGAGCGAGGCGGCGACCGTGTCGCGCGTTTTCTTCAGGGCATCGAACCGCGCGAGGTAATCCTTCGCGGGGCGTTTCCGGCGTGTCTTTTCGGTCACCGGCCACTCGTTTTCCGGGATCTGGAGGGCGAGGGCGAGGACGACTTCGAAGCTCTTGCGGCGGCGGCCGTTCATTCGCGGCGTCGAGTACGCTCCGCCTTTCGTGACCTGCTCCGCCACGCGCAGCATGTCCTCATTCCCGATGACATGGAAGGGCGGGCGGTCCCAAGCCTTCGCCTCGGCATCCCGCCAGAACCACAGCACGCGCAGAACAGCCTGCGCACGGGGCGAGAGGGCCGCGCTGCCCGAGATGCGCCAGACGGTGCTTTCGTCGCGCTCCTTCACCTCTCTGGTCGAAGCAATCATGCGATCCCTCGACTCTTCGAACCATGCCCAGCGCTCCATGCGCCGGAGGTCGGCCTCAAGAATCGCCGCGATCTCCTCGAGATACCGCGTGTCGTTGAGCGCATACTCGACCATCTGGTCTGAGAGGGGCCGGATCGCCCAGTTCGCTTTTTGCGATGCCTTGGAGAGCTTCACACCGAAAAACTTCTCGACCAGCGCGGCAAGGCCGAGGCCGGGCTGGCCCGTGAGCCGGGCGGCGATCATCGTGTCAAAGAGATCGACCGGCTCGAATGTCCCCACCCGCCGCAAGAGGCGAAGGTCGTAGTCGGCACCGTGGAAAATGAGCCGTCGCGCGCAAACCACATCGAAAAGCGGTTGGAGGTCCAAACCCGCGAGCGGATCCACCAGCCAGTGCGAGCCCCCGGCCGAGATCTGCACAAGGCACAGTTTCTCGAAGTAGCAGTGGAGGCTGTCCGCCTCCGTATCGAGGGCGATCTGGGGGGATTCGCCCAGCCGGTCGACAAGACCGGCCAAACCTTCGGGCTCGGCGATCAAGGTTCCTCGATGAACTTCTCCGGTCGGGTGAGTTCTCCCGCATGGCGGGCGCGGGGTTCGCGCACCTGGGTTGTTCCGTCCGTGGGTACTGTAACGAAGGGTCCGCCCGCGAGCGGGGCGACGCCGGTGAAGGCGACTTCAGGCACTTCGCTGGGCTTCCCTTCGAGCGGGAAATCCTTGCGGAGCGGGTGGTAGGGGTATCCTTCCCACATCAAAATCCGACGGAGGTCGGGATGGCCCGAGAATTTCAGGCCCATCATGTCGTAGACCTCGCGTTCGTGCCAATCGGCGGTCGGCCACAAATCACTCACCGTGGGCACCTCCGGCTCGTCCTCGCTCACCGGGGACTTGATCCGCAGGTGGGCACTGTCTTCGAGCGAGCAAAGCTCATAAACCACCTCGAACCTGGGCTCGTCGCCGAAGTGGTCGACGCTCGCAATATCGAGGAGGTAATCAAAGCCCAACTCGTCCCGGCAGAATCCCATCACGTCGCGCAGCGAGGCCTTGTCGACCGTGACGGATACCTCGCCGCGGAATTCTTTGTCCGCAAGCACGGCGGCCGGGAATCGGGAGCGGATCCGTTCGAGGGCGGTCTTCGGGTTCATAGTGTGTCGAGAAGGGCCTTCTTCTGCTCGATGAGCGAGGATTCTCCCATGATCTTCGCCTGAAGCTTCATCAATCCATCAAGAAGCGCCTCGGGGCGCGGCGGGCAGCCGGAAATATAGACGTCCACCGGGATGAGGTGGTCGATGCCTTGAAGGACGGCGTAGCTGCGATACATGCCGCCGGAGGACGCGCAAGCCCCCATGGCGATGCACCATTTCGGTTCCGGCATCTGCTCCCAGATCCGTTTCACCGCAAGGGCCATTTTGTAAGTGACCGTCCCGGCGACAATCATAACGTCGCTCTGACGGGGAGAAAAACGCATCACCTCGGCACCGAACCGCGAGATATCGAAGCGCGAGGAAGAGGCGGCCATCAACTCGATGGCACAACAGGCCAACCCCATCGGCATCGGCCAGAGAGAATTGCTGCGCATCCAGTTCACCGCAGCATCAAGTTGCGTGAAAATCACGTTCCCCTCGATCTTCGAATCATACGCCACCGGACTGAGTGCGCTCATAGTGTGAGCAAGGTATTTTGACAATCGCCCCGGGCAAGCGCAAAAACGGGAAAGCACCACATGTCCTGCGTTGACAGGGCAGGCGTTGCACGTAGCGTCAGGCAAGTTTCACGAAATGCAGTCCGAAGACATCGAAAACCCGGGGCAGTTTGTCTCCCATGCGCCCGGTTACTGGAGCGGCGAAGACACGCAGCAATGGTCGGACTGGCGCTGGCAACTCCGGAACCGCGTGACCACGCTCGCCGGCTTGGAGAGCCGCATCGATCTCGTGCCCGAAGAACGCGCCGGCGTCCTGCTTGCTGGGACAAAACTCGCGCTGGCCGTGACGCCCCATTATTTCAACCTTATCGATCCGAAGGACCCCGGATGCCCAATCCGTCGGCAAGTCGTGCCTCGCATCGAGGAAGGTTACGATTCCCCCTACGACATGGCCGACCCCTGCGGAGAGGATTCCTCAATGCCCGTGCCCGGGCTTGTCCACCGCTACCCCGATCGTGTGCTGTTCCTTGTGACCGACCGGTGCGCCTCCTACTGCCGGTATTGCACGCGGAGCCGGGTCGTGAGCGGCGTGGGCGAGCAGGAACTTCACACGGATTTCGCAGAGGCCTTCGCCTACCTTGAGAAACACACCGAAGTCCGCGACGTGCTTCTCTCGGGCGGGGATGCCCTTCTGCTCTCCGATGACAAGCTCGAGAGCCTGCTCGCCCGCCTGCGGGCGATTCCTCACATCCAATTCCTGCGCATCGGGACGCGCGTGCCGATTTTTCTGCCCCAGCGCATCACCCCGGCGCTCTGCGACATGCTGCGGAGATACCACCCTCTCTGGATGAGTGTGCATGTGAACCACCCGCGCGAACTCACGGTGGAGGTGCGGGAAGCCCTCGGGCGTCTGGCCGATGCCGGCATTCCGCTCGGCAACCAGAGCGTTCTGCTTGCGGGGGTAAACGACGACCTGCCGACCATGAAGGCCCTCGTCCACAAACTCCTCATGTGCCGCGTGCGGCCATACTATCTGTATCAGTGTGACCTCATCCGGGGCTCGTCCCACTTGCGCACGCCGGTTTCCAAGGGCATCGAGATCATCGAGGGACTGCGCGGACACACCTCGGGCTACGCCGTTCCCCAGTTTGTGATCGACGCGCCCGGCGGGGGTGGCAAGGTGCCGGTAAACCCCGGCTACATCCTCTTCCACGACCGCGAGAAAGTCGTCATCCGGAACTTCGAGGGCCGCATTTTTGAATATCCCGAACCCTCCGCCGCAGCCCCTGTGACCAATCACCACGCCTCGGAACTCATCGGAGCCTGACCGGACATGGGAGGCATCATCGTCCGTCCCCGCTCGCGGATTCTCCACGGACACGATTGGGTCTATGCGAGCGAGATTCTGAAAACCTTCGGCAGCCCCGTGGACGGGGATGTCGTCTCCATCAAGGACGGGCGCGACAAACTCCTCGGTGTCGGCATCTACAATTCCCGGTCCCAGATCGTCGTCCGCCGCTTTTCCCGCAAACGTCAGGAACTCGATGAGGATTTTTTCCGGCGCCGGATCACGCAAGCCGTCGAATACCGCACGGCGGCAGGGTGCCGCCCGGATCTCTGCCGCGTGGTCTGGAGCGAGAGCGACGGGCTGCCCGGCGTAATCGCGGACCGCTATGGCCCCGTCATCGTTCTGCAAACGCTCACCCTGGCGATGGACCTTCACCGCGAAGAAATCGCCCGAGTTTTGGCCTCCCTGCCCGGCGTGGCCTGTGTCATCGAACGGAACGACGCTCCGATCCGCGCCGCCGAAGGCCTCACGCCCCGCAGTGGGGTGCTTTGTGGAACCGCTCCGGTCTTTGTCGACGTCGAGGCAGCCGGTGTCCGCTTTGAGGTGGACGTACTGCGCGGCCACAAAACCGGGCTCTACCTCGACCAACTGCCCGCCTACGCACGCATCGCCTCGCTGGCGCCCGGCCGGCGGGTGCTCGACTGCTTCTCGAATCAGGGCGGTTTCGCCCTGGCCTGCGCGGCAGCGGGTGCCTCGGCGGTCACCGCCGTGGAAAGCGGCGGAGAAAACATCGCCCGCCTCAAGGAGAACGCGAGCCGGAACACTCTCGCGGTCGACGCCGTGCAGGCGGATGTGTTCGATTTTCTCGCCGGCGCACGCAGTGCGGAGTTCGACCTGATCATTCTCGACCCGCCTTCGTTTGCCAAAGCCCGCCAGCGTGTGAAGGAAGCCGTCCGTGGGTACCGTGACCTCCATGCCCGGGCCGTTCCGCTGCTCTCCCACGGCGGGCTGCTCGCCACCTTCTCCTGCTCGCACCACGTCGCGGCCCACGAGTTCGAAGCGGCTGTCGCCGAGGGATGCACCGACGGACGCCGCAGCATGCGCGTGCTGGAACGGATCGGCCAGCCGACTGACCACCCGGTCGTGCTCGGACTTCCCGAGACGGAATACCTGAAAGGCCTCCTGCTTGGCGCGATGCCGGGGCGCTGATCGCGCGATTTTTGACCGTGGTCAACCCGCCGTGCGTCCCGACTGCGGAAAGGGATTGATCTCACCGGGCCGGAGGTTAGTCTCCGGAGCGTTTTGATCCACATGGTCTCTTTACGGCGTCTCTGGTTGGTTCTGGGCTTCCTGTCGCTCGTCACCCCCGCGTTCGCTGCGGAAAGCTTCATCATCATCGACAACCAGACGGGTTACATTCTCGGTGCGAAGAGCCGCGACGAGCGACTCCCCGTCGCCAGCCTTACAAAGATCGCGACGGCCATGGTCGTCCTCGATTTCGCCCAACTCCGCGACGCTGACCTGACGGCGCTGGCCACCGTTCCCGAACGGGCCGTGCGCGAGGGCGGAGTCAATCCGGTAGGCCTCCAGCCCGGGGACCAGATGACGCTTCGCGACCTCCTCTATTGCGCCCTGCTCGCCTCCGACAATGTCTCGGCAATGACTCTTGCCAACCACTTGGGCGTCCTGCTGCCGAACGCCGAGGGCCTCGATCCCGTGGGGAACTTCGTCGCCCACATGAACGCCCTTGCCCGTACGCTCGGCATGCGTCGGACGCGTTTCCTCAACCCGACCGGCCTCGACTCGGATGCCGAGGCCTCGCCATTTTCCACTGCAGCGGACATGGCCCGGTTGGTCCGCCACGCCTACGCATCCACGAACGGCTTCGCCTTCTACGTCGCGCAACCCCGCCGCACCGTCCATCTCCTGCGCGCCGGTCAGGATATCCCGGTCGCCATCGACAACACCAATGAACTCCTTGGTCAGGACAACATCGACGGCGTCAAGACCGGCCGCACCCGCCGGGCCGGCGATTGCCTCATTCTGTCCGCCGACCGGCCGCCCGAGGTCAAGCGCGAGGGCGAGAAGGTCTTTATCACTCCCCGCAGAATCACCGTGGTTCTCCTCCGCTCGCCCGACCGCTTCGGGGAAGGACTCTCCATGATCCGACAAGGCTGGGGCCTCTACGATCAATGGGCCGCAAGCGGTCGGAAGACGCCATCCAACAAAACGCTCTGACACTATGGAAAAAAAACGGATAGGGATTCTGACAAGCGGGGGGGATTGTCCGGGGCTCAACGCGGTATTGCGGGGAGCCTGCCGGGCGGCAGACAAGCTCGGCTGGGAAGTCATCGGTTTCCGCGACGGTTACGAGGGGCTTTTGCCTCCGGGCGACTACATGCTCCTCGACCGGAAATCGACGGCCGGCATCATGCATCTCGGCGGCACCATCATCGGCACGGTCAACAAAGGCCACTTTGTCGCCAAGGTCGGCGATGGCGACAAAATGGCCATCCCGCCGGAGATCATCGTCAAGGCCCGCCAGACATTCGACGCCCTCGGCCTGCATGCCCTGATCTGCATCGGCGGCGACGGCTCGCTCAGTACGGCACTCCAGCTGCACGAGGAAGGTTTCCCCGTAATCGGCGTGCCGAAGACAATCGACAACGATCTTGAAGCCACCGCGATGACGTTCGGCTTCGACTCCGCTGTCGCCTGCGTGGCCGACGCCCTGGATCGCTTGCACACGACGGCCACAAGCCACAAACGCGTGATGGTGCTCGAAGTCATGGGGCGCCACGCCGGGTGGATCGCCCTCCACGGCGGACTCGCCGGGGGCGCGGATGTGATTTTGATTCCTGAAATCCCGTTCGACTACGAGAAGGTCGCCGCGGAAGTTTTGCGCCGTGACCGCGAGGGTGCGAAGAGCACGATGATCGTCGTGGCGGAGGGCGCCTCACCACGCGACGGGCAGCAGCACCGCCACGCCACGGGAAGCGGCGAAAACCGTCTCGGAGGAATCGGCGAAATCGTTGGACGGGAGATCGCCAGCCGCACAGGCAAGGAAACCCGCACCTGCATTCTGGGGCACCTCCAACGCGGAGGAGCGCCGACCACACTCGATCGTATCCTGGGAACGCGCTTCGGCGTCAAAGCCGTCCAACTCGTCGCCGAGGAGAAGTTCGGCATGATGGTGAGTTACCAGAACTACCTCACGATGGAGGTCCCGATCTCGCATGCCGTGCACAAACTGCGCCGCGTGAGCCCGGATTCGCAAATGGTGGAAACGGCACGCGCCGTTGAGATCACATTCGGCGACTAGTCCATGATGTCCCTCGAGGCAGAGATCCGCAGAGCGATCCGCGACGTGCCGGATTTCCCGAAAGCCGGGATCCTTTTCCGCGACATTACGCCGCTTCTCGGGAATGCGGCGATGTTCCGCAAGGTGATCGCGGAATTCGTTGCTTCCGCCCGGGCTCATGGTGTCACGCGGGTTGCGGGAATTGATGCCCGGGGATTCCTTTTCGGGGCGACGGTGGCATTCGAACTCGGGGTCGGCTTCGTCCCGATCCGCAAGAAGGGGAAGCTTCCGTTCCGGACGGTCGGGCAGGCGTACGATTTGGAATACGGCACGGCGGAGATCGAGGTGCATACCGATGCCTTCACAGCCGGGGAACGTGTCGCGCTTGTCGATGACCTCCTGGCCACCGGCGGGACGGCTGCTGCAGCGCTGGATCTTATCCGTCGCGCGGGAGCAGAACCTGTCGTTGCACAGTTCCTCATCGAACTCGCTCCGCTCGGTGGACGCACCGCCTTGGGCGGCGTGGATGTGCAGGCCCTCGTGACCTACGAGTGAGCGCGGACCTCATCGCCCTCGCGCTCGCCGAGGATCTCGGCACCGGAGATGTCACCGTGAAGTTTTTCACGGATCCCGACCGCGCCTCGCGGGCGGTCCTCCTCGTTCGTGAATCGGCCTGCCTTGCGGGTTTGGATGTGGCGATCGAGGTTTTTCGCCGGGTGGATCCCGACCTCGTATGCCGCCCGTTGGCTGCCGATGGGACGCAACTTTCGCCGGGCCAGCACGTGCTCGAAATCCAGGGGCGCACGGGCTCCTTGCTCACAGCCGAGCGAACGGCCCTCAACTTCATCCAGCGCCTCTCAGGCGTGGCCACCCTCACACGGCGTTATGTCGAAGCCGTCGAGGGCACGGGTGCAAAAATTCTCGACACCCGCAAGACCACGCCGGGCTTCCGCGTCTTGGAGAAGGCCGCGGTGCGCGCCGGGGGCGGGACGAACCATCGCATCGGCCTCTTCGACATGGCCATGGTAAAGGACAACCATCTCGCAGCGAATCCCGGCACCCTTCAGGAGCGCATCGACCACCTGAAGTGGGAGTGCCCGGGTCTCCGTGTGGAGCTCGAGGCCGATACGCTCGAGCAGGCCCTTGGGTTTTTCCGCCTGCGCGGCGTCGACGTGGTTCTCCTCGACAATATGCCTCCGGAGCAGATGCGCCGGGCGGTCGCCGCACGCCCGGATGGCATCCTGCTCGAGGCGAGTGGCGGCATTACCCTGGAGACCATCCGCAGCGTCGCCGAGACGGGCGTCGATTTCATTTCCATCGGTGCCCTCACGCACTCCGCGCGGGCCATCGACTTTTCGCTGGAGATCGCCTGAAGCGCTTCGGCGCGACAAAGGACTGGTCAAGGGCGGGGAGGTGGATTTCAATTCCCGGTTCCTGTGAAGATTTCCCTTTCTTGGTTGCGAGATTTTGTGGACTGCCAGCTCTCCGAATCGGAGTTGGAGGCGTTGCTGCGGCGCGCTGGCCTTGAGGTGGCCGCCATCGAAACCCGCGGAGTCTCCCTCCCGAAAGTCGTCGTGGCCCGGATTCTGGAGTCGAAACAACACCCGAATGCCGACCGGCTGAGCGTCTGCCAGGTGGATGACGGCTCGGAGACTCCGCGCCAGATCGTCTGCGGTGCAAAGAATTACAAAGTCGGTGACAAGGTCCCGCTTGCACTGCCCGGGGCCGTGTTGCCGGGAGACTTCAAGATCAAGGTCGGCAAGCTCCGCGGTGTCGAGAGCGAGGGCATGATGTGCAGCGCGAAGGAACTTTCGCTTGCCGAGGAAGCCGACGGTCTTCTCATCCTGGATCCCTCACTGGAGCCGGGGACTCCCCTCAGCGAGGTTTTTCCTGCGGAGACGCTTCTGGAACTCGAGATCACCCCGAACCGCCCCGATTGGCTCAGCCACCTCGGTGTGGCCCGCGAGGTGGGGGTCTTCACGGGGGCCCCCGTAACGCCTCCACCATTCCCCGTCGCCGCCATGAAGCCAGCCGGCGCTGAAGTCGTACTCCATGGTGATGGCTGCACCTACTACACACTTCGGAGAATTCAGGGCGTCCGTGTTGCCCCGAGTCCCGCGTGGCTCAAACAACGCCTGGAAGCCGTCGGATTGCGCGCAATCACAAACGTCGTGGACGTCACGAATTACATCCTCTTCGAACTGGGCCAGCCCCTCCACGCCTTCGACGCGTCGAAGGTTTCAGGCCCCCTTCAGGTGCGTGAGGCCTCCACTGGTGAAACATTCGCGGCTCTCGATGGAAAGACCTACCTTCTCGAAGAAGGGGATCTTGTGATCGCCGATAACCACCGCATTCTTGCGCTGGCCGGTGTCATGGGCGGGCAAGATTCCGGCGTCACGGAAACGACGACAGAAATCCTTCTCGAGAGTGCCGTTTTCGATCCCGCACGCGTGCGCCGCACCTCGCGCCGCCTCGGCCTGCTCAGCGACTCGAGCTATCGGTTCGAACGCGGCATTGATCCGGAAATGGTCGCATCAGCATCCGCCCGAGCGGCGGAATTGATCACCCAGATTGCGGGCGGCACGGCCGACGAAGAGTTGCTGGAAACCGGAAACCACTGGGCCAGACCGGAGATCCCGCTGCGCCATGCCCGGGCGCGGGCCCTTCTCGGAGCGGAGATCGCCGACGACCGGATCGAGGAAGCTCTCTCCGCCGCCGGATTCGAACGCCTCTCCGGCGGAACGGACTCGCTATGGGCAGTGCCCGGCTACCGCCGTGAGGTGATGCGGGAGGTCGATCTCGTCGAAGAAATCGTGCGCGTGATCGGCATCGAGAACATCCCCTCTCGCGCCGCGGCAAGCTTCGCTCCGGCCTCGGACGCGGACGCGGCCTACGACTTTGCCATGGCCCTGCGGTTGCGGTTGACAGGGGCCGGCTTTCACGAGGCGCGAACGAGCACTCTCGTTTCCGAACAGGATGCGTCGTGGTTCGGCCCGGCGGTGGCACTCAAGAACCCTTTCGGAGATGAGCAATCCCGCCTCCGCACCAGTCTCCTTCCCGGCCTCTTGGCGGCTGTGCGTCGGAATCTCGACCAAGGTGCCGAATCGGTGTGTCTCTTCGAAGCGGGCCGCGTGTTCCACCCCGATCAGGAAGCACCGCGCCTTGCTCTCGTTGCCTGCGGGCCCCGCGCAGCCCGCACGTGGCGGGGAACGGCCGGTCGGGGCTGGGACGTCTTTGACCTCAAGGGTCTTGTGGGCGAACTTTGCGCGCCTCTCGAAGTTGCCTTCGTTCCGGTTGCGGAACCTCCAATGCCCTTCGGGGCAGCGCTGTCGGTGATGTCCGGCGCGACACGCATCGGCCTTGTCGGCATACTCCATCCCGGCGAAGCCCGCCGACTCGGCCTGCCGGGCCTGGTGCTTGCCGAATGCGACCTCGCTGCGTGGCGACCGCTTGCCGCGCGGGAACGCACCACGTCACCCTTGCCGAAGTTCCCCGCCTCGTCGCGGGACATCGCTCTCGTGGCGCCCGCGGAGCTTGCATTCGCCAAGGTGGAAGCCCAAGTGCACAGCGTCGACGAGCCCCTTCTGGAGGCTGTGGAGTTGTTTGATCTCTTCGCAGATCCGACCGGGGAGAAGCTCCCGGCGGACAAGAAATCGCTCGCGATCTCCTTGACTTTCCGTGCCCCCGGGAGGACGTTGACAGCAGAGGAAGTCAGCGCTGCCACCGACCGCATAAGGGACAGTCTGCGGTCCGGCTTGGGGGTCGATTTCCGAGAATAGCTCTTTCCAAAACTTTTCGGGCAGTGGCACGACGACGTGCCCTCCCAACGATTTGCCCTTCTGTGTTCGCGATTAAACGGAGCAAACTCCCGAACCGATAATTCAAATCATCCCGGAGGCTTGGCTCCCGGCGCAACGACAGGCCTTCACTGGAAGTCGGAGCGCAGGGCAGGCGGTCATCCACCCTATCAATGGGGAACGGGAACTGCTTCGGAACGGCACGAGCGGGGCAACTTTTTCATGGACGGCTTTTTCCTTCGGGAAAAGCCGTCCTTTTGCTTTCCGGTCGGATGGCTCAGGGTTCCCGTCCGCGCTGCTCGGCCTCGACTCCGGCGGCGATACGTTCGGCCAGTTTCTGCCGGACAGCGGGGTTTTGGATCGACGTGTTGTCGGGCGTGTTGGAAACAAACCCGAGTTCGCAGAGAACCGCCGGGCGTTTGTTGTTCCGCAGTACGTAGAACCCGCGCTCCTTGATGCCGCGGTTATCGGTGCGGTACACCTTTGTGACTTCGCGCTGGATGTTCGCGGCCAACCGCGCGGAGCGCCGGCTTTGGTAGTATGTCTCGATCCCGGAGGCTCCGGGCCTCCGCGCCCAGTTGTAGTGCACGCTGACAAAGATGGCGTTCCCCTGCCGGTTGGAGACGGCCACGCGATCCCCCAACGTCACGAAATAGTCGCCGCGTCGCACCTCGATGACGCGAAAGCCTCTCTTGCGCAGCTCGGCAGCCAGACGGCGGGATGTGTCAAGTGCCAGTGCCTTTTCATTTTTCCCGAACCGTGCCCGGGCTCCTGTGTCGTGCCCTCCATGGCCCGCATCAACGACGACCGTATCAAAGTGTCCGGCTCCGGGACCAAAGCGTCCTCCTCCCTGGGAGGCGCAGCCCGCAAGGGCCAGGGAGAGAAGAAGCGCCGCGCCGACGAGCCCGCATCGCAAGGCCCGCAAGGCGCCTGCTGGGTGGATATCGGAAAAGATTGTCATTTCGGGATAGCATCCGCGCCGGCCGGAGATCGCCACCGCATGCGCGAAGATAGAAACCCCTCGCGGTGTGGCAAACATTTTAGTCTCGATACGGTGCGCCGTGCCTTCCGATACTCCTGCCCATGCTGGCGAAACGTGTGATTCCCTGTCTCGATGTGACGGACGGCCGTGTGGTGAAAGGAACGAAGTTCCTCGATCTGCGCGATGCCGGCGACCCTGTCGAGTGCGCGAAGGAATACGACCGCCAGGGAGCGGATGAACTCGTCTTCCTCGACATCACAGCTTCGAGCGATGGCCGCGCGACGATGGTTTCCGTCGTCGAGCGCACTGCCGAGCAGTGCTTCATGCCGCTCACTGTGGGCGGCGGCATCCGCACCGTTGACGATTTCCGCACCATGCTGCGCGCGGGGGCGGACAAAGTCAGCGTGAATACATCCGCCCTCCAGAGGCCTGAACTCATTCGCGAAGCCGCTCTGGGATTCGGTGCCCAGTGCGTTGTTGTGGCGATTGATGCGAAACGCGACGGACCCGGGAAGTGGCGTGTTTACACGCATGGCGGACGCAAGCCGACCGACCGCGACGCTGTGGAATGGGCCCGGGAGGCCGCCTCACTCGGTGCCGGCGAGATCCTGCTCACGAGCATGGACGCGGACGGCACCTGCGGAGGCTATGACCTGGAACTCACACGGGCCGTCGGCGGGGCTGTGGGCATCCCAGTCATCGCCAGCGGTGGGGCGGGGGAACTCGACCACCTCGCCGATGTTCTTCACAATGGGGGGGCCGATGCCGTGCTGGCCGCCAGCATCTTCCACTTCGGACGCTTCACGGTGGATGATGCGAAAGCCCATCTCGCCTCGCGCGGTCTGCCCGTGCGCCGGCGGTTTGCGGAGACACCGCCCGCGGCTTAAACTGGATACTTCATGACACACGCAGACTCGCCGTTCACCATCGACACTGTGCTCGGGCTTCTGAAGTCCGAGGGCCTGCGGATCACCAAAGCCCGCGTCGCGATCCTGAAGGCTCTCTTCGCCGCGAAGGAACCGGTGACGCTGCAGGATCTGCAGGACGCCGCGCGGAGTCATGGAGGCGCGCCCGACTACGCGACGGTCTTCCGCATTATCGGGCTGATGGAAAAGCTTCACCTTGTCCACAAAGTGAACCTCCAGCGGTCGTGCAGTTACTACGAACTCAACGATCCGCGCAAACACTACGACCACCTCGTCTGCAAGGGCTGCGGCCATGTGGTCATCCTCGACATCCCCTGTCCGCTCGGCGAGGCCGAGCGCTTCATCTCGAAACACTACGGGTTCGAGGACCTCTCGCACTCGCTCGAGTTCTTCGGCGTCTGCCCGGACTGCCGCAAGGCGGGCTGATCAGGCCTTCAGGCGCAGGAGAAGATCCCCCCCGTCGACGGCATCACCGACGCCGACGAGCAATTCGGCGATCACGCCATCGGCCGGAGCGTAGAGTGTTGTCTGCATCTTCATCGCCTCGAGCGTGAGAAGCTTGTCGCCTTTCGCCACGCGGGCACCGAGCCCGGGACCGACATATGTGATCATACCCGGGATGGGGGCACCGACGTCGAAGGGCTTCGCAGGGTCTGCCTTCGGCCGCGCCTTCACCGCCGTCTGCGCGGTGCGGTCGGTCGCCGTGGCCTCGCGCGGCATGCCGTTGAGTTCGAACGAAACGATCCGGCGTCCATCTTTCCCGGGATCCCCGACGTTGATGAGTTTGATGAAGAGGATCTTCCCCTCCTCAAGCTCGACCGCGATTTCCTCGCCCGGCTTGAGACCGTAGAAAAAGGCGGGTGTCGGGAGAACGGAGACGTCGCCGTATTCGCGCACGAACTTCGAGAAATCCGCGAACACGTCCGGATACATGAGGTGGCTGAAGAGCTCGTCATCGGTGGGCTCGCGCTTGAGCTTGGCAGCGAGTTCGGTCTTCACGGCCCTCAGGCTCACCTTCGGCGCACGGGCCCTGCGCGGCTTGTCTTTCCCCAGCACGACGCGCACGACCTCGCGGGGCCATCCGCCCATCGGCGTTCCGAGGCCGCCGGCAAGCATATCCTTCACGGACTCCGGGAAGGGCGTGGTCCCGGGATCAAGATTCACCACATCGGCGGGCCTGATGCCACGGGTGAACAAGAAGAGCGCCATGTCTCCCACAACTTTGCTCGAAGGGGTCACCTTCACGATGTCGCCGAAGAGTTGGTTCACCTCGGCATAGCACCGCGCGATCTCGGGCCAGCGGCTTGCGAGTCCCATGCTGGCGGCTTGCTCCTTGAGGTTTGTGAATTGCCCTCCCGGCATTTCATGGAGGTAAACCTCCGCGCTCCCCGTGCGGGGCGCCGTGTCGAATGGCGCGTAGAAGGTGCGCACCTGCTCCCAGTAGTCGGCGAACTCGTTCAGGGTATCGAGGTCGAGGCGGCTTTCGCGGGGCGTGTGCTCAAGAGCCGCAACGAGGCTGTTGAGGTTCGGCTGCGAAGTCGATCCCGACATGGCGGAGACCGCCGCATCGACAACATCCACCCCCGCCTCGGCGGCCATCAGCACCGAGGCGGCATTCACCCCGCTCGTGTCGTGGGTGTGGAAGTGAACTGGCAGCGACGTCTCGTCCCGCAGGGCCTTGATGAGAGCCCGCGCGGCAAACGGGCGGCAGAGGCCCGCCATGTCTTTCACGGCAAGGATGTGTGCCCCCATGCGCTCGAGTTCCTTTGCAAGCCGCACGTAGTATTTCAGAGAATACTTGGTGCGCTTGGGATCGAGGATGTCCCCGGTGTAGCAGAGCGTGCCTTCGCACACGGCATGCGTGTCCTGCACCGCCTCCATGGCCACACGCAGATTCGGAAGGTCGTTGAGCGAGTCGAAAATGCGAAAAATGTCCATCCCGGCGGCGGCGGCGTGCCGGACGAATCCCGCAACAACGTTCGGTGGATAGTTTGAGTAGCCAACGGCGTTCGAGCCGCGGAAGAGCATCTGAAAGCAGATATTCGGGACATGTTCGCGAAGCACCCGGAGGCGCTCCCAGGGGTCTTCCCGCAGGAAGCGCATCGCGGCATCGAAGGTGGCTCCACCCCACATCTCAAGACTGAACAATCCCGGCGTCCGCCGGGCGACCGCATCAGCCACCGCAAGCATATCGAACGTACGGACCCGAGTCGCCAAGAGCGACTGGTGGGCATCGCGGAATGTGGTATCCGTGAAGAGGAGACGCTTTTGCGAACGCACCCAGCGTGCGAACTCCGCAGCCCCCATCTCCAGCAGCATTTGCCGCGTCCCCGCAGGCGGAACCTGCTTGGGATCGTATTTCGGGCGCGGCGCGGCGCCGAGCGGGGCGCTGATTTTGTGTCCTTTTGCCTGCGGATTTCCATTCACAACCACGTCGGCAAGGAACGAGAGGAGCTTTGAGGCACGATCGCGCCGCGGCTTGAAATCAAACAACGCGGGTGTCGTGTCGATAAACGTCGTCGTCGCATCCCCTTCCGCAAAAACCGGGTGGTGGATCACGTTTTCCAGGAACGGGATGTTCGTCTTCACACCCCGGATGCGGAACTCGCGCAGCGCGCGGTGCATGCGCTGGAGAGCCATCGGGAACGTCTGGCCGCTGGCTGTGATCTTCACGAGCAGCGAATCGTAGAATGGCGTGATGACGGCACCGGTCGTGCCCATGCCGGAATCGAGACGGATTCCGAGACCGGCCGCGCTGCGATACGTGACGAGCTTGCCGTAGTTCGGGGTGAATTTGTTCGCGGGATCCTCCGTCGTCACCCGGGCCTGGACGGCAAAGCCGTTGCGGGGAATGCCCGCTTGCGGAGGGAGCGCGAGTTCGGGTCCTTCAAGCGACGCTCCCGCAGCGATGAGAATCTGCGAGCGAACAAGATCGATGCCGGTGATCTGTTCGGTGACGGTGTGTTCGACCTGGATGCGCGGGTTCATCTCGATGAAGAACCATTTGTGCGCATCGACGTCGTAAAGGAACTCAACGGTGCCGGCGTTGCTGTAGCGGATGCCCCGCGCGATCGCGGCAGCGGCCTCGCAGAGATCGTGGCGCACGGCATCGGGCAGACCGACAGACGGGGCGATCTCGATGACTTTCTGGTGGCGACGCTGAACCGAGCAGTCCCGCTCGTGGAGATGAAGCACGTTGCCGTGTTTGTCACCGAGCACCTGCACCTCGATGTGCTTGGCACGCGGGATGTACTTTTCCAGAAACACCGCGGGATTTCCAAAGGCGCGGCCGGCTTCGCCTTGTGCCTCGTCCAGAAGCGGGGCGAGATCTGTCGCCGAGCGGACGACGCGCATGCCGCGTCCGCCTCCGCCGAATGCCGCCTTGATGATGAGCGGAAACCCGATCTCTTGTCCGATGCGCAGCGCCTCGGCACGGTCCGTCACTGGATCCTCGGTTCCGGGCAAGGTGGGCACGCCGAGTTTTTGCGCCAAAGCCCGCGCGGCTGTTTTGTCGCCCATTTGTTCGAGCATTTTCGGTTCGGGCCCGACGAAGACGACTCCCGCCTTGCGGCAGGCGGCGGCAAAGCGGGCGTTCTCCGAGAGGAATCCGTACCCGGGATGAATCATTTCCACCCCGCGTTCGACGGCGAGACCGACGATGCCTTCGATGTCGAGGTAAGCCCCGACCGGCCCTTTGCCCGCACCGACTTCGTACGCCTCATCGGCTTTGAACCGGTGGATCGAGAGACGGTCTTCCGGCGCATAGATGGCGACAGTTCGCATGCCGAGTTCCGTCGCGGCGCGGAAGACACGGATGGCGATCTCACTTCGGTTTGCGACGAGAAGTTTCTTGCCGGCAACGGAAACGGCCGGGGAGCCGTGGGGGAGGGTCATTCCCGCTCTATACAAGCACCCGCTGGAGGATGGCAAGAGGGGCCTTCACGACCGGCGCACGCTTGATTGTTCGTTCCCTCTGCCGCATCCTCTCGGAACCATGCCCGCCGTCGCGAATGACCTCGTGAGCGAGATCCTTGATCTCAAGCAACGCCGCAATGCTGTAATTCTCGCGCACAATTACCAGAGCGCGGAGATTCAGGAGTTGGCGGACTTCGTCGGTGACTCGCTAGGGCTGAGTTACAAGGCCGCTGAGACCGACGCGGAAGTAATCGCGTTCTGCGGGGTTCACTTCATGGGTGAAACGGCGAAGATCGTGAGTCCTGAGAAGACCGTTGTGATACCCGACAGAAATGCGGGGTGCTCGCTCTCGGATTCCTGCCCTGCCGAGAAGCTCAATGCCTACCTTGAAGCGCACCGTGACAAGAACTACCACGTGGTGGCGTACATCAACTGCAGTGCGGGTGTGAAGGCGCTGGCGGACGTCATCTGCACCAGCGGCAATGCCCTTCGCATTGTCGAATCCATCCCGCGCGACCGGAACATCCTTTTCGTGCCGGACCAGAATCTCGGCGCGTGGGTCACGGAGCGCACCGGGCGGCCGATGGACCTCTGGCAGGGCAACTGCTACGTGCACGTCGAGTTCACCCGCGACAGCATCCAGCGCATCCGAGCGGAGTATCCCGACGCTCCGGTCGTGGCGCATCCCGAGTGCACGCACGCCGTGCGCCTGCTGGCCGACGAAGTGTGCTCGACGGAGAAAATGGTCGCTTACTGCCGTGACAATCCGGCCCGCGCCTTCATCATCGTTACTGAGAGCGGCATGCTTCATCGGTTGCGCCGCGAGGTGCCGGGAAAAACCTTCATCCCGGGACCGACGGATGCCTGCGCCTGCGCCGATTGCCGTTACATGAAGTTGAATACTTTGGAAAAGCTCCGCGACTGCCTCGATAGGCTCCAACCCGAGATCCTCATTCCCGAGGAAACGAGGAGCCGTGCGGAGTTGTCCGTGCGCCGCATGTTGGAACTCTCGCGCTGACCTATGCACGCGACCTCCCATGCGATTGCAGTCCTGTTGCTCGCCGCCGCCACGGCTTTCGCACAGGCACCGGCTCCCTTTGAGGTCCCGCGCGTGTGGCCCGCTGCGGATTTTCTTGGGAACAATGCCCCGGCTGGTCCAGGCTGGCAGGTCGGCCCAACCGTTGCGAACGACGGACTCTACAATACCTGGAGCGTAACATCGGCCTCCGGCACACAAAGCGTTACCGGGACCGACCGGCTCACTCTTCTGCTTTTGGAAATCGAAGCGATCCGATGGTTGCAGGATGTGAGTCGTGGCCGCGAATTTGCCCTCGGGCTGCGCGATGCAGGGCAGGCGCAAATTGAAGCGGCAGCCCAGATTGTCAGGAACCCTGTGGAGACCGCCCGCCAACTCCCCGGAGGAGCCGCGCGATTTCTCGGACGCGTCGGCGGCACCGTGCGAAATGCGGTTCAGGGAACACTCGATGTCGACCCGTCCGCAACCACCGACCAGACGGCCCGCCGCCTCTTGGGTGCGGAGCGGGCCAAACGCCTCTTGGCCGCCGAGTTGGGAGTGAGCGCTTACAGCCGAAACCCCGAACTCCAACGACTCTTGAACGAAGTCTCGCTTGTGCGGTCGCTCGGAAGGGTGACTGTCGATGTCGGTTCATTTTTTCTGATTACCGGCACAATCAGCCACATCCTGACAGGCATCAACGTGACGACGTTCCTGACCAAGGAACAGATCGCCGCGGAACCCCGGGATCTCGCTGCGGCCAACCGCCTGCGCGGACTGGAGTCGGGTGTCCCGGCTGCGGCGGTGGACGCCTTTCTTGCAAACCCGCTTTACGACCCTTGGACTTCGACGGCGATCTGGAACTGCCTTGCGGCGCTCGGGGTGAACCCCACCGTCTTTGTCGAGCAGGCCGCCGGAGCGACCACCCCACTGGACGCGTTTTTCTTCCTCCGGACCGCACAGATGATGGCCGCCCTCCCCCAGCGGGGTGCCTCGATCGAGGAGCTTGTGCTGCTCAGCCGCACTGTGGTCTGCGTGATGCGCGACGGTTCGCTTGTGGCTCCCCTATGGTTGGACTACGCGATTTGGACACCGGACGCACAGGCTGCCGCGGAACGCTTCCGGAACCTTGCGACTGCACGCGGGGCGCGTCGCGCCGTGGTGTTGACCAACGGACGCTTCTCGCCGGCCGCAGCCTCCCGTTTGCACTTGATGGGCATCGAGGTCGTTGGCGGTTTCGTTACGGACTCCACACGCTAAGCGAGTCGGGCCCACGCTCGAGGGCATGAAGGAACAAGACCGCGGCAAGAAGATCAGCCGCCCCGCCGGGGGAGAGGTTTCTGCGGACAAACTCCCGGTGCAGCTCCACGGCATCCTCCTTCCAACCACTGCGCAACACTCCTCCCCGCTTTAGAAACCCTTCCGCTTGTTCGCGCGCGAACGAGGCCCCGCTGACTCCTCCGCGACGGATGAGGTTCGTATCCTTCACGCAAGCGAGGAGCACGAAGAAGCTCTGTGTGGCGGCTGCCTGCAGCGGCACCCGGTCCCTGAGGTCGCAGAATCCCGGCCATGCTTTATCGAAAACCGAGGGATACGCCGCCGCGGCTTCCCATCGTGCGCCGTCGGCATTCTCGGGCCGCAAGCCACGGTGTTCCTCCAATTCGCCGGCCCACCGGTCGCGTAACGCATCGCGAACCAACCTCGCCGACCCCGCCGACCCCGCAGCTGCTGCCAGCAGGCCAAGAGCGAAAATGGCACCCCGATGGGTGTTGATTCCGTTGGTGACAGCCAGCATGCGTTCCTCCGCCGCAAGGCCGAGAGGCACTAGAGCCTCGCGGAATCCTCGTCCTTCGCCACCCGCAACCGCCATGCGGCAAAAGTCGGGATGCAGCGAGCGGGCGGAGGCGCACAGCAGACCGTAGTCCATGTCGTTATGGGATCCCGAGTCCACCGGACTCACGAGACCGGGTTTGGGATAGAGCGCTGCCTCGGCCAGCAGAGCTGCCACGGCTGCATCGGCGATGTCCGGCGCACTCTTCACAGCCCAGCGCGCGACACAAGGCGAACTCCATCCACGGATTTCACCATCACCTCATCCCTCAACCACTCGCGCCAGTGGATCTCCCCCACACGGAAGAGTGAGATCTCACCATCCAAACGGCAGGGAAGGGAGGCTTGCAACTGCGTGAGAGCCTCGACCGCGGCATCCGCCTCGGCGGTATCCGCAACGTCGACAACAACATCGAGGTCGGACTCGGGACGCGCATAGCCGCCGCCCAAAAGGACATCCCACATTCGGCTGCCGACGAGTCGGACTTGGAAGCCTTCAGTGAAGCACTCGATACGCTCGCTCCAGTCTCCCGGCAACTTGGCGGCGACTTCTCGGAGGAGTGGAGGCCTCGTCGCCTCGACGACCTCGTCGAGGAGGGCCGAGCAGGCTCTGCGCTGCGGCGCTCGACCGACGGCCCCTGGCAGACAAAATCCAAGCGACACCTCCTCATCCGGTCGCCGCCGGCAGACAACGAAGGGGTTGCCTGCCTCGCGCCATGTGTCGGCAACGTCGTCCAACGGTCTCGCGGCCGGTGAATCGCGGAGCCAAACCAGGGAATGCCTGCGGATCACCTGAGGGTGGCCGCAAGGACGTGATCCTGCACATCGAGGGCAAGAAGGCGGCCGCCGCGCTCTTTGCCGAGTTTCGCCCGCGAATCCTCGGGCGTCGCGGCTGCAATGGCTTTCTCAAGCCGTGCCGGAAGGGAAGCGTCGACGGGCCAGACTTCCTGCACGCCTCCGAGAAGAGCGAAGGGAGCTGCTCCGAACTCGAGGGCGGGAAGTTCTTTCGAAAGTTGTTCGAGGGTGGCGACCGGAATCTTCGTCACAGCCGACATGGCCTCGACAGGCATCAACCCGACGGATGCGGATTCGAGGGCGTAGATGGCATCGGCGAACATGCCGTAACAGATAAAAGCCCCCCCGATGGCTTTCCCGGTTGCGACGGTCACGAGACGGTGGCCGCGCTCCCGGGCGACTTGCAGGCAAGTGAGGAGATGGGCAAAGTACACAGGCAGTCCAAGCATCTCTGCCGTGCGGTTGGGCTCCTGCCCCGCGCTGTCGACCAGCATGACGATCGGAAGCCCGGGATGGTTCTGTACACAGTCGATGACATGTCCCGCGAGATGGAGGGCGGCGGCATCATTGATGTACGTACCGTCGATAGTGCCAATCACACACACATCGGTGGAACCGACCCGCGCGTAACCGGTGACGAGTTTGTTCTCGATCTTCAAGGCGGCGGACGAGTCACCGAAGAAAAACAAATCGCTCATCGTCCCCCCTCCGCGAGAGTTTTCACGAACTCGGAAGCCGTAGCGAGCGAGGCGGCTGCAACGTCCGGAATCCCGCAGGCCGTCCAGATCTCGTCGGGATGCGGGGTCGAGGCAAAGCGCTCCAGGCGTTTGGAAAGCGTCGCCTGCTGCGACGCGATGCCGGAAAGGTCAGGCTTTGTGGATTTCCCGAGAAGTCCGACGATGCCGGCTTTGACGGCTTCGGTAGAGTCATCCACAAGGGCGTCCGCATCCCCGAGCAGGTAGCGGGTTTTCCCTCCACTCGTCTTCCAGACCAGTGCGCGATTTGACGAATCATAGGCCTCTTTACCCATCCACTTCTCGATGACAATCGGCCCGGAGATCCCCAAGCGACCGTGCTCTGTCATCACGCGAAAATCACAGCAGGCGGAAAGAATTCCCATCCCGCCGTAAGCCCCGATGTCAGAACCGATCACCGCCACGGTTGGCACCCCGGCGGAGCGGCATACGAACACCGCGCGAATCGCTTCGGCGATGCCGATTTCGCCCGAAGAGCCTTCGTGCAGCCGGACGCCGCCGCTTTCCACAAGAATGACGAACGGCAGCTTGTCGCGGGCCGCGGCCTTCAGGAGGCCGGTAAGCTTTGCGGAGTGGACCTCGCCGACTGAGCCTCCCACAAACTGCCCGACTTGCGCAGCCAGATAGAGTTCGTGTCCACCGATTTTCGCGCGGCCTATCACAAGTCCGTCGTCGAATTCTACCGGAATCCCCAACTTCGGCAGGTAAGTGCTCATCACGCGATCCGGGGGCGGGAGAATCTCGTCGAACGTTTCCGCGATCGCGGCCACGCGCTGACGGGCCTTTAATTCATGATACGGAACGCGGCTCATGGTTGGAGAAGGTGGTCAAGGGCCTGACGCAGTCGCATGGTGATCACGACGGGCGGTGCCCCTTGGTCGTGGAGCGTGAAGCGACTTCCGCCCAGCGCGTAGTGGTGCGAAAAATCTGCCAGTGCAGCCAGCCAGGATTCCCTATAGCCCGGAAAAGAGGTTTCGACCGAAAACTCCACCGTTTCGGGTGCAGTTGCGTTGCGCTCGATGAGCACCTCAAGATTCCCCGAACCCACGACACCGGCCAGTGCCCATGACCGATCCGCAGGCCATTTCAGCGGACGCGAAGGAAAGGTTGTCTCGATCTGTTCCATGTAGCGGCTTTACCAGTCGACAAACTGCGCAGGGGCATCATAGAGCCCTCCAGCCCAACGCACGAGATCCTTGATATCCTGCGCGGCAAGCAGGCTGCGATTGGCCCGGGCCGGCGAAACTCCGAGATCCTCCGGGAGTCGGATAATCCCACGGGCCCGCAACTCGGCAGTGTCTGCTTGGGAGCGCTTGAGGCCGACCGGCGTATAGCCCGCAACGCCCCGGATCGCTGCTGTGCGCTCTTCGGGAGTGCGGCACGCGCCGATGTTCGCGATACCCTCCTCGGTCACAATGTGGGTCACATCGTCCCCATAGATCATGACCGGAGCAACTCCATGCATGGCGGACTTGATCGCCGGGTCCTGGGCATCCAGAGACTCCACAAAAGTCGGAACGCGACCCGCTTGGAAAGTCTCCACCATTTGGACGACAAGCTTTCGGCCAGGCAGAGATCCCTGGCCGGGGTTGGCTTCCGCCCCGGCCTTCAGCCAAGCCTTGGAAGCGTGGCGTCGGCCCGTGGGTTGGCAACCCATGTTCGGCGCCCCGCCGAAGCCAGTGATCCGGCCCTTGGAGACAGTGGAGGAATTTCCATGCACGTCGACTTGGAGACTGGCCCCGATGAACATGTCGATCGCATAGTGGCCGGCCAATTGCCCCATGGCGCGATTCGAATGGAAGCTTCCATCGCGCCCGGTGAAGTAAACATCCGGACGGGCCGCCGTGTAGCGCTCCATGCCGACTTCTCCGCCCACCGAGAAAACGGTCTCCACCCAGCCGGATTCGATGGCGGGGATCATGGTCGGGAGCGGGTTCACCATCCAATACTTGCAGATCTTTCCCTTGAGGCCGAGTTCCTCGCCGTAGGTGGGTAAAAGCAGCTCAATGGCCGCGGTGTTGAACCCCACGCCATGGTTGAGTGAAACAACCTCATACTTTTCGTAGATACCCCGGAGTGCCATCATGGCCATGAGGATCTGGACATCCGTGATGGCTGCGGGATCGCGCGTGAAGAGCGCCGTGAGATGCATGGGATACGGCGCCTCGATGACGAAGTCGACTTGATCCGCGGGAATATCGATCCGAGGAAGCGTGTCAACGATTTCGTTGGCCTGCGCGATCACGATCCCGTCATAGAAGGCCGTCGGCTCGACGATGGCCGGCGTCTCCTCCGTGTTGGCTGCCAAAAAGAGGTTGCCGTCGCGATCCGCTTTTGCAGCTGCAATGAGAGCCACACGCGGCGTGAGGTCCAGATAGTATCTCGCGTAGAGCTCGTTGTAAGTGTGGATCGCTCCGATCGGGAACTGGTCGGCTGCGAGCAATTCCGCAACGGTTTTGCCCTGTGGGCCAGCGTAACAGAAATCCACCCTCTTCACGACACCCTGCTTGAACAGTTCAATGTGGGCGGGAAGCGTGATACAGGACATCACGAGATGGATATCCTTCAGTGCCTCTGGTCCGAGCGCAGAAAGCTCTGCCGCGAGAAAGTCCGCCTGTTTCTGGTTGTCTCCTTCCAAACAGAGGATGTCCCCCGGCTCAATGATGGCTCGAAGCAAGTCTTTGGTCCGAGCGTGGTCCACGATGCGTCCACTGGAGAGTCCAGACGCGCGACGCATTCTGGCGGCTTTGTTCTGTCTGCGTGTGTCGCGGCTAACGGGAGGCATTCGTCGAACTGCGTATCACATGGGCTCAGGCTGGCAAGCTGGAAAAGACCGCGCAGCGCGACACCTTTCCTGCCCTGATTCACTCCGTTCGAAAAACCGCCACTCGGAGTGCGATCAAGGCGCGCTGCAGACGACCGAGGCGGAGTGGTTCATCAAATACTGGGAATTTTTTCTTTTCGAGTTTTCTTAGGATTTCCTGATACAGCGCCTTCATGATCCGGGGAGCCAAGAGGCATTTCCGATCCCTAGCTGGCGGCACGGCAGCGGCGAATCTCCCTCGCGCCCGCTTTGCCACGACCCGGCAGGCTTCTCCGAACCCCGGCCCCGGGCTTCCCTCGAGGAGATCCGCTTCCCGAAGGCCGTGCTCACGGAGCAGTTCCGCCGGCAGGTAGACTCTTCCCATTCTCGCGTCCTCACCGACATCCCGCAGAATATTTGTCAACTGCAGCGCATGCCCGAGATTGACCGCATAGTTCTCGGATTCCTTTTCTCGCGCTCCGAAGATCCGGATCGAAACCAGACCAACGGCACAAGCCACTCTCCAACAGTACGCCTCCAGCTCCTTCCATGTCTCGAAACGGTTTCCTTCAAGGTCTGATGCACAGCCTTTCACGATCTCGGCAAAAAGCATGGGATCCACACCGTATCGGATCACAAGGCGATTGAGAGGCCCGGGTAAATCGTCCGGGATCCTGGCTTGCCAGCGATCCAGCAAATGCATTCGTTCCTTTTTCGATCGCACGTCATCGTCAGCCAAGTCATCGACTTCCCGGCAAAACTGATAGAAGCTCAGCGCATCTTCCCGACGTTCGCTCGAGAGGTGCTTGAGGGCCCCTGCGAGGTGCGAAGATTGTTTGCCAGGCGTCATGCCGTCTCCCCCGCGATCGAGTCCGCGATGACTCGGCCGGCCTCCATGGTGATGATGCGATCCGCGAATCTTCCCACAAACGAGACATTGCCGCTCCAGAGAACGGTCATGGCGAGTTGGTCTCTGATCTGCCTCACGAAGGACTGCAGCCCGCACTCCATCGGCGGAGAGATGGCGACGAGACACTTCGGCTTGTGCACGATGGCCCTTGCCAACGCAGCCCGCCAACGTTCCTCACGCCCCAGGCGCCCCGCGAGTTCGCTCTCTTTGCCCGAGAGCCCGACCAACTCGAGGGCCTCAAGCGTTCGAACTCTCGCCTCGCTTGCATTGCCACCGCACAGCCTGAACAAGGGAACTGCAACATTCTCCCCGACACTGAAGGAGGGAAGAAGATAGGGGTGATCGAAGAGGAAGCCGAACGCCCGATCGCGCCACTCGGCAAGTTCCGCAATTCCGGCCTTTGGAACCTGATTTCCATCGAGCACAAGATCCCCGCCATCACGTTGCTCCAGAAGTCCGATCACATTCAGGAGCAGGCCCTTCCCGCAGCCGTCAGAACCGGCAATGCCGACGATTCTTCCTTTCGCAATCTCAATGTCAACGCCACTCAGCTCCACCGACCCGGCATTGTTCCACTCCGACCTCGCACAAGCGAGACGGCGGCATTCGATGGCGTTCATGGGTGGCTATCGAACAAGCAAATCCTGGCGTCAGCAAGCGGGAACAGGCACCTCGGCGCGAAGAGTCTTAACAAAAAAAGGCCCGGCAGGCTGCTTTCGCAACCTGCCGGGCACAATACTGGCAACGACCTACTCTCGCACAACCTAGAGATGCACTACCATCGGCTCTGCAGCGTTTCACTTCCGTGTTCGGAATGGGAACGGGTGGGACCACCGCGCTGGATCACCAGACGACGGGAATCTCAGAAATTGTCTCAGATTATCGTGTGTCTGGTGACACGCAAACTGCCAGAATTGAAAAGAACAACCGCTTTCGCGATTCTCTGAAAACTGCAAATTAGGGGAAAAACACAACTGTCCATCATGACAGGCTGTAAAGATGGAGAAAAAGCCGAACGAACATTAGTATCACTAAGCTGAACGCATTACTGCGCTTATACCCGTGACCTATCAACGTGGTGGTCTTCCACGGTTCTTCAGGGAGATCTCATCTTGGGAGAGGCTTGGCGCTTAGATGCTTTCAGCGCT
>CAZKHB010000025.1:0-42507 GCA_964552635.1 uncultured Chthoniobacterales bacterium | reverse complement strand
CCCCGACGGCTGCGTTCGACCCGACGGATGTAGTAGTCCAAGACAGGATCCGGAATCCCCGTGATGCGGGCCTTAGAGAAGGATTCAATCGCCTTGTCCCATTCCCCCTTGCGGTAATGGAGGACGCCGGTCCAGAAACTGTCGCGACTGCGTTCGCGCTCCGGCGATAGCCCGTGTTTCGGAGCGAGCACCTCGTAGAGTTCGGTCCGCTTCTTTTCTCCCGAAGTGCGGATCACATCGATCGTTCGCACTTCGAGGGTCTCTCCTGCCTTGTCGAACGTGTCCGATCCAATGAGGATGCGGCAACCATACGTGCCGCACGCTCCACACAGGCGGCGGGCAAACTCCACGGCCGGCCCGGCCACACTGAAGCTCCCGAGCCGGGAGCCCCCGTAAGCGGCCGCAATCATTTCGCCCGAATTCAATCCGATGCGGAAATCCAGACGGCGCTGCCACGTCGCGTCGCACTCCTTGTTCAAATCATCGAGGCGCACGGCGAGATCAAGTGCCGCACGGCAGGCCTTGATGGCATGGTTGTCATCGGCAATCGGTGCACCGAAGACCACGCGCACACTTTCACCGCCGCATTCGTCGAGATATCCGCCGACTTCGACGAGATAATCGGAGGCCACGCGGAGATAGAGATTCGTCATCGCGGCGTAGTTCTCCGGGGTGAGCAGTTCCATCAGTTCGCGGTGGTTGTTCACAGCGACCACCAGCACCGTGCCTTCTTGGAGTGTTCCCGGGAAATCGAGGGGCGCATTCGAGTTGACCAGATGGGAAAAGGCCGAGCGCGAGAGCCGCTGACCGAAAAGTCGCTCCATGACGCGCTTGCGCGCCCCGCTGTCGGTTCGCCCGTAGGCCAACCCCAGGAAGAACGCCGTGAGGATCGCAAAGGCTGACGGGAACGGGGAGAAAAAGACGTTGTAAAGGGCCAGCACCATCGAGGCCGTGAACAGCGACAACACCGCACCCAGTGCCACAACCGCTTTCAAGACGGGACGCGTGATGTCCACCGTCGTCCACGCCGTTGCAAAAGCGAGAACCACGATGAAAAGAATATGGGCCCCCTGCGGAACAACGAAGGGCTTGCTGAGCTTGTAGGCCTGAAGCAGGACGAGGTTCGGCGTGTTAACGAGCCACCCGGCGGCGTAGAGCACCAGCACGAGCGTTGCGGCAATCGTGCCAATCAGGACGGTGGCTTTGAGGTATCTCATGAACGGGCGGAATTCAGCCTGCCAGATTTGTCTTTCGCAAGCCGGGTTGCAAGCCGCGACTTGAGCAAAATCCCTGATGCAAGGCGAGCTTCCGAAACCTCGTGGGCTGAATGGAAGAAATGACCGTGATGGGAACGACCCGGAACGGAAACCAAACGGGCGCGGATCTTTGCAGATGCCGCGCCCGCGAAGGGTTAGGAACCGTTTTTTGCCTCAGTAGGCTGCTTGGGCGCCCTTGAGGTTCTTTTTCTTGATCCAAGGCATCAGCGAACGGAGGCGGGTGCCTGTTTTCTCGATTCCGTGCTGCTCGCCTTTCTTGAGAAGAGCGTTGTAACGCTTGTAACCGGTCTGTGTCTCGTTGATCCAATCCTTTGCAAACTTCCCGGTCTGGATGTCTTTGAGGGCAGCCTTCATCCGTTTCTTGACCGAGGCGTCGATGATCTTGGGTCCGACGAGGACGTCGCCCCACTTCGCCGTTTCGCTGATCGAAAAGCGCATGCCGGCGATGCCCGACTCGTTCATGAGGTCGACGATCAACTTGAGTTCGTGCAGGCACTCGAAGTAGGCCATCTCCGGCGAGTAACCTGCCTCGACGAGGGTCTCAAACCCGGCTTGGACGAGGGCGGAGCATCCGCCGCAGAGGACGGTCTGTTCACCGAAGAGATCGGTCTCGGTCTCTTCCTTGAAGCTGGTTTCAATCACGCCGCCGCGAGTGCCGCCGACGCCTTTGGCCCATGCGAGAGCGATCTTCTTCGCGTCCTTGCCGGGATTCTGGTAGACGGCGATGAGAGCCGGGACGCCTTTGCCCTCGGTGAATTGACGGCGCACGATGTGCCCGGGGCCTTTCGGGGCTACCATGATGACGTTGACGCCCTTCGGCGGAACAATCGTCTTGAAGTGAATGCTGAAGCCGTGGCTGAAGAGCAGGGTTTTGCCCGGCTTGAGGTTCGGGGCAATGTCTTTTTTGTAGACGCCGGGCTGTTTGGTATCGGGAATCGCCACCATGATCACGTCCGCGCGGCGCACGGCCTCGGCAGTGTCGACGACTTCGAAGCCGTGCTTCTTGGCCACGGCGCGGCTTTTCGATTTGGGATAGAGCCCGATGAGGACCTTGGCGCCGCTGTCTTTGAGATTGAGGGCGTGAGCGTGGCCTTGGGAACCGAACCCGAGAACGGCAAGGGTCTTGCCCTTGAACACTTTCAGGTCGGCGTCTTTGTCTGTGTAGATCTTGGCTGGCATGGGGTTGTTTTTCTTTGTGGGTGAAAGGGGTTTCAGTTGATGCGGGACAACGCGACTTTGCCCGTGCGGGTGAGATCGTCGATCCCGAAGGTCTCCATGAGACCAAGGAATTTGTTGATCTTGCTCTCGCTGCCGGTGATCTCGATGGCGAGCTTCTCGGCCTGCACGTCGATGATTTTCGCGCGGAAGATGTCGCAGATCTGCATCACATCCGCGCGGGTTTTCGAAGTCGCCCGCACGCGAAGAAGGACCAGTTCGCGGTCCACATACTCTTCATCGCGGAAATCCTGAACGTCGATGACGTCCACGAGTTTGTTGAGTTGCTTGGTGACTTGCTCGAGCACCTTGTCGTCGCCGCGAACCACAATGGTCATGCGCGAAGCGGAGGAGTCGAGGGTCGGCCCGACGTTCAACGTGTCGATGTTGAAGCCGCGGCCGCTGAACATGCCGGCCACACGGGCCAGCACGCCAAACTTATTCTCTACAAGAATCGAAATGGTATGTCGCATGACGGAACCGTTCAGTGTCAGGGGAATCCGGGGGCGAGTCAATGGTTTCCGTCGGGAATCTCGGGAAGCCACCCCGCAAAAAGAGTTGTCGACTTCGCAGGCGGGGCGGACTCTGGCGCATGCACACGGTTACGAAGGTGGGCGAGCGCATCGGTCTGTTCGGGGGGTCGTTCGATCCGATCCACCACGGGCATTTGATCCTTGCGCGGGAGGCGAGAGAGAGCATCGGCCTGGACAGAGTGATCTTCCTGCCCGCACGGATCTCACCACACAAACTCGACCGCCCTCCGGCGCCGGCGGAATGGCGATTGCGCATGGTGCAGGCCGCGATCCGGGAAGAACCGGGTTTCGTGTGTGATGAGCGGGAGCTCCGTCGTGAGGGGCCCTCGTTCGCCATCGACACGGTGAGGGAGTATCGCGCCGATCATCCGGAGGCGGAGTTGTTCTACTTCATCGGGGATGACAACACGGAGGCCCTCCACACGTGGAAAGAGATCGAGGCCTTGCGGCGGGAGGTTACCTTTATTGTCCTGGCCCGCGGCGGAGCCGGGGACGCGGTTGTTTCACGGAAGATCGAGATTTCCTCCTCCGAAATCCGGAAACGGGTTGCCTCCGGCCTGAGCGTGAGATATCTGCTGCCGGAAGAGGTATGCATCATGATCTTTCAAAACGGCCTGTATCGGAATGACTGAGTCCGAAACCCTCGCCCGCCTCTGTGCCGAGGCGGCTCTTGAAAAGAAGGCTGAGAATCCTGTTCTCCTCGACCTCACTGGCGTTTCCACCTTCACGGAGTTTTTCTTCATTTGTTCCGCTGGCTCGGAGCCGCAGCTCAAGGCGATCTCTTCGTCGATCCGCGAGGTGGTCCGCGAAAAACTCGGCCGGAAGCCGTTTGCGGAGGACGGGTATCCCGTGAGCCAGTGGATTGTGATCGATTACGGCACCGTGATTTGCCACCTGTTCGTGGGCGAGAAGCGGGAGTATTACGACCTTGAGAATCTGTGGAGCGACGCGAAGCACATCTCCCTCGGGGAGTGAAAAATGGACCCGGGCGAGGATGTCGAGATTGCCTGTCCGTACTGCGGGGCCGGCTTTGCCGTGGCTGTGGACGTTTGGAATGCGCGGTGCGACATGATTGAAGATTGTGCCGTCTGCTGTCGCCCGATCCGGCTTCGCGTCCGCTGTGAGGACGGTGAGATCGTCGCAATTGATGCGGACCGTGCCTGACGCGATTGCTTTATGACTCCAGGTCAACTTCTACTTGTCGGTGTGCCCGGTCCCGAACTTGATGCGGAGACCGCACGGTGTTTCCGGGAGATTCAGCCCGGAGGTTTCATTCTGTTCGGCAGGAACATCCAAACACCGCATCAACTTCGCAAACTCATCGACGATTTGCGCGACCTCAGCACGGTCGAACCCATCATCACCATCGACCAAGAAGGTGGGCGTGTGTCCCGTTTGAAGTTGATTGGCAACGAACCGCCGAATGCCCACCAACTCCGCGACCGGGGAGACACAGCCCTCATCCGCCGCCATGGGGATATCACCGGTCGCCTGCTGCGGGTGTTCGGATTCAATCTCGACCTCTGCCCGGTGCTCGACTTGTCCTTCGATGACGAGGCCGACAATTCGCTGCGGGGACGGTGCTACGGACGGACGGTTGCCGAGGTGATCGAGAAGGCGGGTGCGTTCAATGAGGGACTCCGCGGCACCGGCATTCTGAGCTGCGGCAAACACTTTCCCGGTTATGCTTCAGCCGGCCTGGATCCGCACCATGAACTTCCGGCCATCGATCGCAGTCGCGAGGCCATGGAGGAGCAGGAACTCGCGGTCTTTCGTGCGTTTTCGCGGACTGTGGATTCGATGATGATCGGCCATATCTCGGTCTCCGGACTCGACAACGTCAAACGCCCCGCATCGCTTTCGCCGACGATCATCTCCCACCTGCTCCGCGAAGACATGGGCTTCCGGGGCCTTGTGATGACCGATGACCTCGACATGGGGGCCATCTTGAACCACTACGGCTTCGACGAGACAATGCGGCTGGGCATCGAGGCCGGGAACGATCTCCTCATGATTTGCCACCGGATTGAAATGGCGACCGCCGCGCGCAGGGCCATAGAACCCATGGGAACCGCGCTCGACCGGGCGTTGGAAACCGTGTCCCGGTGGAAAAAGAATCTGATCCCGCCGTTCGATTTTTCCGAGGAGCTCTTCCGCTCTGTCGATGCGGAGATCTGGGACCTTCGCGTGGAAGTTCTCGGAGAAGAACGCGCGGCAGTCCGCAGTCCCGAGGACGGCAAACGTTCGCCGGTCGAGCTTTACTGACCGTCAGCGCACAACAGGCACGCCATCCCGGAGGAGTTGCTCCACAAACCCGGTATGGTAACGGCCGCGACGGAAGTCGGCGTTGCGCATGATGGCCTGCTGGAACGGAATCGTCGTCTTGATGCCGGTGATCATGTATTCCCCGAGCGCCCGCGACATGCGTCGAATGCACGCCTCGCGGCTCGAGGCGGTCGCGATCACCTTGGCGATCATCGAGTCGTAGTTGGGCGGAATCGGGTATCCCGCATACGCATGGGAGTCGATGCGGACACCCCGACCGCCGGGTGCATAATAGAGCTCGATGTTCCCCGGGCACGGTTGGAATCCCCGTTCGGGATCTTCCGCGTTGATGCGGCACTCGATCGCGTGGTGGCGCGGCTTGGCGTTCACGACGTAGTCGCTGAGGTGTTCGCCCGCAGCGACTTGGATCTGCTGCTTCACGAGATCGCACCCGTAGACCTCTTCCGTGATCGGATGCTCGACCTGGATACGGGTGTTCATCTCCATGAAGTAGAAGTTTCCGTGATCATCGACGAGATACTCGATCGTGCCCGCGTTGGCGTAACCGACATCCTCGCAAAGCTTCACGGACGCGGCCCCCATCTTCTCGCGGAGTTCGGGGGTCATAAGCGGGGAGGGGCACTCCTCGACGATCTTCTGGTTGCGACGCTGGAGCGAGCAGTCGCGCTCACCGAGGTGGACCACGCGTCCGTGCTCATCGCCGAAAACCTGAAACTCGATGTGGTGCGGGTTGACGATGAATTTCTCGATGTAAACGGCTCCGTTGCCGAAGGCTTTCTCCGCTTCCATTCGCGCCGCATGGTAGCCCTGCACGAGGCTGCCTTCGTTGCTGGCGATACGCATGCCGCGACCGCCGCCGCCGGCGACGGCCTTGATCATCACGGGGTAGCCGATCTGCCGTGCGATGCGCAGGGCCTCCGCCTCGGAGTCCACCGTGCCGTCGCTGCCCGGCGAAATCGGAACGCCCGACTTGCGAGCACATTCACGGGCGGAATTCTTGTCGCCCATGAGACGGATCGCGTTCGCGGGCGGCCCGATGAACTTGATGTTGCAGCTCGCGCAGACATCCGCGAAGTGGGCATTCTCCGCGAGGAAACCGTAGCCGGGGTGGATGGCATCGACGTCGGCGATTTCCGCCGCGCTGATGATGCGGTCGATCTTGAGGTAGCTGTCGGAACTTGGGGCCGGTCCGATACAGATCGCCTCGTCCGCGAGTTGGACGTGCAGGCTTTCCAAGTCGGGTTCGGAATAGACGGCGACTGACTGGACGCCGAGCTCCTTGCAGGCACGAATGATGCGCAGTGCGATCTCGCCCCGGTTGGCGATCAGGATTTTTTTGAACATGTTACTTCAGGCGGAAGAGCGGCTGGCCGAACTGGACCGGCTTGCCATTCTCAGCGCAGATCTCGGTGATGACTCCGGAGACCTCGGCCTTGATTTCGTTCATAACTTTCATCGCTTCGACGATGCAGACGACGGTATCCGGGGTCACTTCCTGGCCGACGGAAACGAAGGCGGGAGCATCGGGAGAGGGGGCGGTGTAGAATGTGCCCACCATCGGGCTCTTGATCTCGGGGCCGGATGCCACCGGGGCAGCGGGCGCGGGGGCTGGCGAGGCGACAGGCGCCGGAGCAGCGGGAGCTGCCGCCTGCTGGGCGACTGGGGCGACGACCTGCGTGACCGCGGCGGCCTCGCCGGTCTTGAGGGTGATTTTGAAGCCTTCGCGCTCCATCTTGAAGACGGCAATGCCGTTCTTCTTCATCATGTCGATCAGGGTACGAATTTCTTTGATGTCCACAGGTCTGGTGGTTTGAGGTAAGGTGCAGAATCACACGCGGTGCTGGGCATGGTCAAGCGAATGCGCGTTTCGCCATGCGAGGATAGTGTTGCGCGGGGAGGGAAATCGGCGAAGACTTGGCACCTCATGTCCAAATCGGTTCCCATGCGTCCACGACTCGCGCCGAAGGCTTCGCTTTCGTTCGCCATCGTGGCCAGCCAGTTCAATGCCCAGTATGTGCAACCGCTCGTGGACAATGCCTACAACGAACTGAATCTTCTTGAGCCCGGTGCCACGGTGACGTTGGTGCCTGCTCCGGGGTCCTTCGAGATTCCACTGCTTGTGAAGGCTGTTGCCGAACTCGAGCGGTATCAGGCGATTCTCGCGCTGGGCGTGATTCTGCAGGGGGAAACCGCGCATGCCACATTGGTCGCACAGGCCGTGACCGAGGCGTTGCTGAGGCTTTCGCTTGAACACCACGTTCCCGTGATCCACGAGGTCCTTCTTCTTGAGAACGAGGAGCAGGCCGTGGTGCGCTGCATGGGGCAGGAACTCAACCGGGGGATCGAAGCCGCACGGGCAGCGGTGTCGGCAGCCCGCACCCTCCGGGACATCAAGTAACAACATTATGGGAGTCCGACGCGATGCACGCGAAGCCGCGGTGCAATACCTCTACCAACGCGATATCCAGGCCGACGGTGACGATTCGGGCCTGGAGGAGTTTTTTCGCATGCGGGGCATGAGTCCCAGCGCCCGCAAGTTCTGCGAGGGACTCCTGCGCGGCTGGATGGCTCACCGCGAGGGCGTGGACGAAGCGATACGCACCCATGCGAAGAACTACGAATTCCACCGTCTCTCCGCTGTGGATCGCAATATCCTCCGTATCGCCGCCCACGAGCTCCTCAACTGTCCGGACGTTCCTTCCGCGGTTGCCATCAACGAGGCCATCGAGATCGCCAAGAAATACTCGACGGAAGAGTCCGGCCGCTTTGTGAACGGGATTCTGGACAACATTCGCAAATCGGCCGCCGGGCGCTGACGCATGGCTCTGGGATTCTTCCGCAGCTTTGTCCAGAAGTTCACCGGTCGGCCCGTGGATTGGGACGAACTGGAAGAGGCTCTCATACGGGCCGATCTCGGTGTGCCGATGACGGAACGCATTCTCGAGGCCCTTCGCGAGCGGGGGCGTGAAGTCACCGGCGAGACGGCGGCCGAAGTCGCCCGCGAGGAGATTCTGCGGGTGCTGCCGGTGGATCCGATCCCGCTGCGTCCGCTGGCCTCG
Organism: uncultured Chthoniobacterales bacterium; assembly: GCA_964552635.1. Lineage (GTDB taxonomy): Bacteria > Verrucomicrobiota > Verrucomicrobiia > Chthoniobacterales > Terrimicrobiaceae > CAZKHB01. The sequence goes on along the minus strand of CAZKHB010000025.1, from coordinate 34,137 downwards.
CAGCCCAAGGTCGTTCTTGTCGTCGGCGTCAACGGCACCGGTAAGACGACCTCCAGCGCGAAACTTGCGGGCCTCCTTAAGAAGGGCGGCGCCTCCGTCCTCCTCGTTGCGGCCGACACGTTCCGGGCGGCCGCCATCGAGCAACTCTCGGCATGGGGAGACCGCCTCGGCATTGAAGTGATGAAGAGCCAGTATCAGGGCGACGCCGCGGCTCTTTGCCACGACGCCTGGTCGAGCGCGAACAAGCGCGGTGTGGAGTTCGTCCTTTGCGACACAGCCGGCCGCCTTCACACCAAGAACAACCTCATGGCCGAACTGTCGAAGATTTCGCGCAGCCTCGGTAAACACGATCCCGACGCACCCCACGAAAAATGGCTCGTCGTCGATGCCACCACCGGATCAAACGCGCTTGTGCAGGCGCGCGAGTTCCATCAAGCCGTCGGACTCACCGGCCTGATTCTCACAAAGCTGGACGGGAGCGGCAAAGGAGGCGTGGCCGTGGCGATCTACCACGAACTCGGCATTCCCACGCGGTATGTCGGCACGGGCGAGCGTGCAGAAGATTTCGCCCCGTTCCAGCGTGAGGCATTCGTGGCGCGAATTCTCTGAGCCATGCGTTTCCGGATTCTCGTTTGCTGTCTGATATTCCTTGGTTCCGCCCCGCTTCCTGCGGCACCGATCCGGATCGTGGCAGCCAACCTCACCTCCGGAAACCACCAGAGCTATTCGCCCGACAATGCGAACCACTCGAACATCGAAGGTGCCGGAGCCCGCATCTTGAAAGCCCTCGCGACGGACATCGTTCTGATCCAGGAGTTCCAGACATCGATTCCCGCCCGCCAGTGGATCAACCAGACCTTCGGGCAGCAGTTTTCTTTCGTCAGCGAACCCGGACCAGGAATTCCCAACGGCATCATCAGCCGTTTCCCCATCGTTGAGAGCGGTGAGTGGGACGACCCATTTCTCGAGAACAGGGATTTCGTCTGGGCACTCCTCGCTCTCCCGGACGGTTCACGCCTCTGGGCCGTGAGCGTGCATTTTTATGCGCAAAAAGCTCCGGTACGAGCGCAGCAGGCGGCGGCACTCGCGGAGTTGCTGAAGTCCAGGATCCAACCCGGCGACCGCGTTGTGATTGGGGGAGACCTCAATACGCGCGATCTGGCGGAGTCGTGTTTCACCGAACTCGCGCGCGTCGTCCATATTCCCGAGCACCCGCCGTCCGACGCAGCGGGGAACATTCACACGAACGCACCGAGGAACCGTCCGTACGACTGGGTGCTTGTCGATGCAGCGACCGAGGCTGCGGAGGTGCCTGTAGTCCTCGGAGGCGGGAACTTTCCGGACGGTTTGGTTTTTGACACACGGGTGTTTGAGCCGCTCTCTTCCGTCCCGCCGGCCCAAGCAGGTGACAGTGGGGTGCCGGGCATGCAGCACATGGCGGTTGTGCGGGATTTCGACATTACCCGATGAGTCCGTGCGTTGCCGTCGTCGGCGGTGGGCCGGCCGGGCTCGCCGCGGCCGAGGCTGCCGTGGCGCTCGGTGCTGAGGTCCATCTGTTCGATGCCATGCCCTCGGTCGGAAGGAAGTTCCTGGTTGCCGGGCGGGGTGGGTTGAATGTCACCAACTCCGAGCCACTCGAGGCCTTCCTTGCGCGCTATCGCGGCGGAGAAGAACGATGGATGAGGCTCCTCGCCGACTTTGGCCCCGAGCGTCTTCGCGCCTGGGTAGAGAGTCACGGCATCTCAACCTTCGTGGGATCCGGACGGAGAGTGTATCCCTCGGGAATGAAATCCGCACCGCTCCTGCGGCGATGGGTGGCAAGTTTGCGCGACTCAGGCGTGCGCTTCCATGGTCGGCACTCTGTCTGCGAACTCACTCGCGATTCAGACGCATGGCGGCTTTCGTTTGCCACGCCGGGCGGGGTATTGTCGTTTCGTGCAACGTCCGTCGTGCTTGCGCTCGGCGGGGCCTCCTGGCCTTCCACTGGCTCGGACGGGACGTGGGCAGACTTTCTGGCGCGCCATGGTGTACGGGTGGAGCCTTTGGTTCCCTCGAACTGCGGTTGGGAAGTGGCATGGCCTCAGGAAGTCTTGGATGCGCTTGCCGGGAGTCCGCTCAAGAATATCGCCACGCTCTCCGAAGGCGTTACCTGCCGCGGTGAACTCATAATTACGAACTACGGGTTGGAGGGAGGTGCGCTTTATGCAGTGACACCACAGATCCGCTCCTCTGGTTCTCTTGCTCTTGATTTGAAGCCAGCTTGGAGCTCTGAGGAACTCCTCCGCAGAATGGCGACCGCGAAGCGGCTTCATCTTCATGAAGCCTTCGAACGCTGGCGGCTTGATGGCATCGCGCGCCGGCTTCTGGAAGCGATTGTTCCGCCGGATGCAAAGGCATCCTTAGAAGTCTTGGTCGGCTGCGTGAAGAATCTTCCTGTGCCTTTGAAGGGGCCTCGCCCGATCGCGGAAGCGATCTCATCTGCAGGCGGTGTGGCGTGGAAAGAGCTTGATGAAGACCTGATGTTCCATCGCCTTCCCGGGGTCTACGCGGCCGGAGAGATGATCGATTGGGAGGCCCCCACGGGCGGTTATCTCATGCAGGGATGCTTCGCGACGGGATTCCGGGCGGGCTGTTCCGCAGCGCGCGCTGGCTTATGAATTTCGACACACTGCTTTCCACTGGCGGTCCTATTCTCGCCCTTGCGCCGATGCAGGACGTGACCGATCTCCCCTTCTGGCGGTTGGTGGCCAGCTATGGAGGCCCGGACGTCTATTACACCGAGTATTTCCGTGTGACTCAGGGCTACAGTCCGGAGAAGACCATCCTCCGCGCCATCGTCGAAAATCCCACCGGGCGGCCTGCCATTGCGCAGATCATCGGAAACGACGAGGAGTGGATGGCACGCACCGCCGCGCGGTTGGAGCAGTATGCGGTCGTGGCCATCGATCTCAACCTCGGATGCCCGGCCCCGGTTGTTTATCGCAAATGCGCAGGAGGCGGTCTTCTTCGTGATCCGGAGCGCGTGCGCTCCCTGCTGCGCGTCCTGCGGAGTGCGGTGCGGGGCGCTTTCACAGTGAAGACGCGCCTGGGTTTCGAACATCCCGAGGAGTTCGACCGTTTGCTGGATGTCTTTGCGGATTCCGGCATTGATCTGCTCACCGTTCACGGCCGAACGGTTGCAGAGAAATACGGTCCATCGGTGCATTACGACAAAATCGCTCAAGCAGTGGCACGCTTGAATTTTCCGGTGCTTGCCAACGGCAACGTTGCCTGCCCCCAGAGTGCCGCTCGGATTCTGTCGGTCACGGGAGCGCGCGGGTTGATGATCGGGCGGGGGGCCATCCGGAACCCGTGGATTTTCGCGCAGATCCGCGATCGGATCGCTGGGCGGACGGCAATAATCCCCACAGGGCGTGATCTTTTGGATTATGTGCGGGCGCTTTATGAGGAAACCTGCACGCCGGAAGCGCCTGAGAAGGCTCAGGTTCAGAAGATGAAGAAATACATGAACTTTATCGGCGAAGACGTCGGGCCAGAATTCCTCCACGCGATTCGTCGATGCGGATCCCGTGAAGAGTTTTTCCGCATTTGTGAAGCGCATTTGGACCATTCCGAACCGCTTGTGCAGGGGCGCTGGGTCGCAACCGGAGGCTCGTGCTCGTGAGTCGGCGGCGGAGGAGTTTCGAGGAGGCTCTCGCAGAGTCGGGGTCTGTTGCGCTCGACATCGAGACCGAAGGCGTTGCTCCCGGCGATGCGCTCGACCCTTGGTCGGGAAGAATTCGCCTCGTCACGCTCGCCACCGCATGCGGGGCAGTGCGCATGATCGACCTCTCCCAAGGGCCTCTTCCTTCCGCGACAGCGGAGGTGCTGGGGCAGAAAACGATCATTGCCCACAATGCACGGTTCGATCTTGTCTGGATCGCCAAGCACCTCGGCATCCGGTGCCGTTCTGTGTTTTGCACTCTCACTGCGGCACGCCTTCTCTCGGCCGGCACGGACCTGTCCAACAGTCTGGATGCCGTTCTCGAGCGATATCTAGGAATTGTTCTGCCCAAGGATCACTCCGCTTCGGACTGGGGCGGATTGTTTCTCACTGATGCGCAGGTGGCTTATGCGGAGGCGGATGTCATTCATCTGCATGCCTTGGCGGCGAAGCTCGGTGCGGAACTGGCAACCGCCGGATTGGAATCGATCGCAGAGCTTGAGATGAAGCTGCTTCCGCACCTTGTCGAGATGGAACTCCGCGGCTTTCCCGTCGACGCCGAGAAGTTGGCGGCAACCGAGGAGAATCTCACCCGAACGGCGCGGGAAAGCGCGGCCCGCGTTTCGCAGGCGTTCGGAATTTCCTCGTTGAATCCCTCGAGTCCGCGGCAAGTTCAAAGCGCTCTTGCCCGACACGGAATCAAGGTGGCCAACACCAACGAGTCCACCCTGCGCGCAGTGAATGACGGGCGTCTCGTTGAATCCATCCTTGCCTTCCGTGCCGAAGAGAAGTTGGCCCAGCAGGCCATTTCTCTTCGCACCGCCATCAAAGAAGATGGCCGCATTCACTCGCACTTTGATCCCACGGGAACAGAAACCGGTCGCTTCGCGAGCCGCGAGCCGAACCTTCAGAACATTGCGCGCGGGCCGCTCCGTGAGTGTTTCCGCGCTCGGGATGGAACGGTTCTTCTGACGATCGACTACAACCAGATCGAGCTCCGCGTCGCCGCAGCCCTTGCGGGTGAGGAACGGATGATCTCCGCCTATCGCGAGGGGGCAGACCTCCACGCGGTCACAGCCCGTGCGATTCTCGATACGGCCGAGGTGTCCCGGGCGGATCGGCAGTTGGCCAAAAGTGCGAATTTCGGATTGCTTTATGGTCAGGGAGCTCAGGGGCTTGTGACCTATGCACGGGGTGCCTTTGGGGTTGATCTCACCGTCGAGCAGGCCTTGGCTCTGCGGACTCGTTTTTTCTCCGCATATCCAGCTCTTGCTGCCTGGCATGCTCTTTGTTGGAAAATGGCCAGCGAGAAGGTTCCCGAGGTCCGCACGCGCGCGGGACGGCGGCGCTTGATTCCGTCCGGTGCCGATCGGTGGAAACGGTTCACAATCCTGGTCAATACTCCTGTCCAAGGCGGATGTGCTGACGGCCTCAAAAATGCCATGCTTGCTCTGGCCACCGAACTGCCGCCGGATGCGCGTCTCGTCAGCACCGTTCACGACGAAGTTGTGATCGAGGTTCCCGTTGAAAAATCAAACCCCGTCGCTCAAATGGCCGTCACCATCATGGAGCAGGAGATGGGGCGTCTTTTCCCGGAGGTCCCGGTTGTTGCGGAGGCGAGTGTCTCCGCCTCATGGGGCAAAAGATAAAGTGAGGGCTCAGCGGCGTCGTCGACTGCCGAAGCGGTAGCCTTTGTGGGTCCGGACACCCTTGGCGGCTTTCAAAGCGGCCGCCGCTTCAGTCTCGTTGAAAAGAGCAGTATAGACATAGTCGAAGGAGTCCAGTTTCAAACGAGGCACGCTCTGGCCGATGAAGCGTTCAATGTCCTTCACGTGCGGTAGTTCCTCCGCCGTCATGATAGTGAAAGCGTCGCCGACAGTGAGGGCGCGCCCGGTGCGTCCGATCCGGTGCACATAATCTTCCGGATGCTGCGGAACGTCATAGTTCACAACGTGGCTCACGCCAGCGACGTCGATGCCACGTGCCGCGATATCGGTGGCAACAAGGACTTCATAACGTCCCGCCTTGAAACCTTCCAGCGCTTCGACACGCTCGGTCTGGGTACGGTTCGAGTGTAATGTCGCGACAGAATGGTTCTTCGCCTTGAGTTGTCTCGAAATTCTGTCGGCACCGTCCTTCGTGCGGCAAAACACCAGAACGCTGTCGAAATTCGTCCGTTCAAGCAGTGCGAGCAGGAGGTCGAACTTTTGATCCACCGCAACAGGGTAGAAAGCATGGTTGACCGTTTCGGCCGGCGAGCGCCGCGCACCGATCTCGATGCGCTCGGGATCCTTCAGACACCATGAGGCGAGGCGGGCGATCTCATCCGGAACCGTGGCGGAAAAAAGAAGAGTCTGCCTTTGCTTCGGGCAGGCCTCAACGATGCGTCGCACGTCGGGAAGAAAACCCATGTCCAACATGCGGTCGACTTCGTCGAGAATAAGAAACTGAAGGTGCGACAAATCCACTGCGCCTTGGGACATGTGGTCAAGCAGGCGCCCGGGCGTTGCAACAATCACGTCGCACTTGCGTTTGAGATCGTCTTTTTGTCTTCCGTAACCGACCCCGCCGTGCACAAGGGAGACTTCAGTGTGCATGAAGCGCATGTAGTCACGAAAGGCCGTCTCAACCTGCATCGCGAGTTCGCGGGTCGGTTCGAGAACCAGGCAACGGATCTGTGGCTCCGGATGATCCAATCTGGAGAGCACGGGAAGGGCGAAGGCCGCCGTCTTTCCCGTTCCAGTTTGGGCGGAGGCGATCACGTCCTTGCCCGAGAGGATCACCGGAATGGAGCGAAGTTGGATCGGTGTGGGATCGGAGTATCCCATGCGCTGGGCAGCGTGAAGAACGGGATCGGAGAGGCCTAGATCTTGAAAAGACATACGTAAGAGCTGCTCAAGATATCACCTCATCCGCGGAGAACCAGTTTTTTACCCGCAGCGGCTTGTGAGCGGCGATCGACACCATCCACTCCCTGTCTTGAAAAGTCGCGACGTGGACAGGGCCATCCGAAGAGTCCACGGGATTCCTCAGGGCATTGAAGCTTGCAAGGTTGGTGGCCAGTCCTTTGCCAGACATCTTCAGAACTGCTTCCTTGCGGGTCCAAATCTTGTAAAAAACCCGGTGTTTTTCAGAAACACTCATTGTCAGGGCTTCACGTTCGTCGTTGTGAAAAAAGCGTTTAGCGACTTCGTCGAACCTGCGGCTGCGCCGTGTCGATTCCAAATCAATGCCAACTTCGCAGGAGGCAAATGCCACAATACAAACGCTCCCTGAATGGCTCGCGCTGAAGAAGCAATTCTTCCTTCCGGCGAAAAAGGGTTTCCCGCTCTCTGCGAGGACAATGTTCGAAGGGTTGTCGAAATAAAAGTTTGCCACACTGGCGGCCATCTCTCGTCCGCTCTTTTTGTTCGTCAAAGCACTCCACCAAATATCCACTTCAGAGTCCGCAGGCCAATCTAAGGCACTAGGTGGAGGAATGAGTGGAAAAGCAAACATTAGATTTTGTCTTGAACGTTCCGTCACTTCGTGACTACTTCAAGCCTGTTATGGATGTAACACAAATCAACACGAAAGTTCTTCGCAAGCTTCTTGAGCTTACGGAGAAAAAAGAAAACCTGCTCAGCCAGATTGCTTCGATTGAGGCTGACCTGCTGGCATTGTCCAGAGGCAAAATCGCCGCGAGTGCGACGGCCACCCTCAAAGTTCCCGCCGCGAAAGGATCGAAAGCCGGACGCAAGGGATCCCGCAAACGCGGCCGCCGCGGAGCGCTCAAGGAACAGATTCTAGCCATTCTGGACGCCGCGGGAGAGACGGGTGCGCGCGTGAAGGACATCGCGACCCAACTCGGGGTGAATCCTCAAAACATCCATGTCTGGTTCAGCAGCACAGGCAAGAAACTCGCTGAAATCACCCGTGTGGATGCCGGACATTACAAGATTGCTCCTGCGAAGACTGCCGAGAAGCCTGAAAAACAGGCCGCAGCTCCGAAGAAAGCGAAGCGCAAGGCAAAGAAAGCTTCTGCTAAGAAATCAAAGAACACTCCGTTCTAAGATTTTTTGATCACTTCCGGAAAGCGCATCCGCTACGCGGGTGCGCTTTTCTCTTTTCCCGGAAGATGCCGCGGGCGGCGTCGGCTGTGCGTGAAAGTTTCTTGCCGTTGCTATTCCACCTGATCGAGCGGGATGCCCTTGACGATCTTGCGGGCCGCTGCAACGAGCAAACAGCAGGCTTCTCCGCACAATAGCGGGATGGCAAGTGGCGATGGACTGAATGGCGCTGTAGCGCCTTCCGGCTCCGTGGGCCAGAGAATCTGGCGACTACAGCCTTCGGTGCAGATCAACCTTACCAGTTCCGGAGCCTGTTCCGTGGTCAGTTTCCCCGTGATGCGATACATGCCGGTCTGTCGGTTGAGCGTTTCCCGCAGAGGAATCGGAATGAGGGAACCTGTGAGCATGGCACGCCAGTTGCCCAGTGCTGCAGGATAAAGATGGTCCAGGGCCGTTTGGAGGGAGTGGATATCCGTGAGATCGAGCCGCCAACCATGACGGAGGTTGGGCGCTGTTTTGAGCGGGCGGTAGCGCCCTGCGTCATCTGTGAGTGCGATACGAACCGCATCGTAGGGGTCTGAGAAAACCTCAAGGTCCGACCTCGCGGAATCCTCCTCGTGACATAAAAAAAAGCCGCTGGTTTGAACGGTTAGAACAATCTGACCGATACGGCGGTAGCCTGCGGCGATCGCGCTGCAAAGAAGCTGGGTGTTCGACGAGGTGTTGAGCTCGGCGGATGCCATCACTTGCAAGATACGCCGCGAGAAGGCCTCCGGAGGCGGAGGAAATCAGACGCTGCGACGGCGTTTGACGCGGATCTGGGCAAGCGACTTCTGCAGGGCAGCCTTGACTGTGGCATGCTCTTCGTCGCTGAGTTTGTCGTCTTTCATTGCCGCCTCGGCCCGGCGGACTGCTTCCTCGGCGGCGTCGGCGTCGATGTCGCTTTCGCGCAGGGCCATATCTGTGAGGACGGCCACTTTATCCGCACTGATCTCGACGAATCCCTCACCCACAGCCAGGCGGAGTTCCTCGCCGTTCTTCATCACGCGCAACTCTCCGGGGAGGAGTTGAGTCATGAGTGGCACGTGCATGGGCAGCACGCCCAATTCGCCCTCCACCCCGGGAATGACGACAGAATCGACGTCCTCGGCGTAGGCTTTCTGCTCGGGTGTGACGATCTCGAGTCTCAGCATGGGAATGCGATCAGGCCTCTTTGACCATGTCGATGCCGCCCTTCATGTAGAAATTCCCCTCGGGCACGTCGTCGTGTTTGCCTTCGAGGATTTCTTTGAAGCCGCGGATTGTCTCGGCGATGGTCACGTATTGGCCCTTCGTTCCGGTGAAAACTTCGGCGACGTGGAACGGTTGCGAAAGGAAGCGCTGAATCTTGCGCGCCCGATAGACTGTGAGCTTGTCCTCAGGGGAAAGCTCATCCATGCCGAGAATCGCGATGATGTCCTGCAGATCCTTGTAGCGCTGGAGGACGGTCTGCACGCCGCGGGCGACTTGGTAATGTTCCTCTCCGACAATCTCGGGGGCGAGCGCCTTCGATGTGGAAGCCAGCGGATCCACCGCAGGGTAGATGCCGAGTTCGGCGATTGATCGTTCCAGAACGATCGTGGAATCCAAGTGGGCGAAGGTATTCGCTGGGGCCGGATCCGTCAAATCGTCCGCCGGGACGTAGACCGCTTGGAACGAAGTGATGGAACCCTTGGTTGTCGAGGTGATGCGTTCCTGGAGGTCGCCCATCTCCGCGGCAAGCGTGGGTTGGTAACCGACCGCGCTCGGGGTGCGGCCGAGTAGGGCGGAGACCTCGGAGCCGGCTTGGGAGAAGCGGAAAATGTTGTCGACAAAGAGGAGCACGTCCTGGTTCTTCTCGTCGCGGAAGTACTCCGCCATCGAGAGAGCGGTGAGAGCGACACGGAGACGGGCACCCGGGGGCTCGTTCATCTGACCATAGACCAGGGCGACCTTGGATTTGGCGAGGTCGTCCTGCACAATGACGCCAGCCTCGCTCATTTCCGCATACAAATCGTTTCCTTCGCGCGTGCGCTCACCCACTCCGGCAAAAACCGAGTAACCGCCGTGGCCCTTGGCGATGTTGTTGATGAGTTCCATGATGACTACGGTTTTGCCCACGCCGGCACCACCGAAGGCCCCGACCTTGCCGCCTTTGGTGAAGGGACAGATGAGATCGATGACCTTGATGCCTGTCTCAAGGATCTTTGCCTTGGTATCCTGTTCCGTGAGAGGGGGAGCCTTGCGATGAATCGGATACTTTTTCTCGAACGGCACCGGGCCGCGTTCGTCGGTGGGTTCGCCGGTGACGTTGAAAATGCGCCCGAGCACGCCTTCACCCACGGGCACGGAGATGGGAGCACCGGTGGCGACGACGTCCATTCCGCGCTTGAGTCCTTCGGTCGAACTCATGGCAATGGCGCGCACCCAGTTCTCACCAAGATGTTGCTGAACTTCGAGGGTGAGTTTGCTTGTGGCACCGGCGACTTCGAAGGTGACCTCGAGGGCGTCGTAAATCTTGGGAAGAGCTCCCTCAGCAGGAGGGAACTCGACGTCCACTACGGGACCGATGACTTGGACAATGTTTCCTTTATGGCTCATGGAGATGTGGTGACTGGTCTGCGAAAAGGGGAGCTCCGAGAAATAGACGCCCGCCGCGGTGCAGACAACCGATTTTTGAAGAAACTTTCGCGGCCGGTCCACCCCGCAGGCAGGCGGAGCAAGCAAAAAATCCCCCGAAATCGGGTTGGAATCCTTCCCGGCCGTGGCCAGAATCAGATTCCCCATGACGACTCACTATATTGCCTGCGACCTCGGTGCCGAAAGTGGACGCGTGATGCTTGGCACGCTCTCGGACGGCCGGCTCACGCTGGAAGAAATTCATCGCTTTCCGAATCTTATTGTCCGGCTGGACGGCACGCTGCGCTGGGACATTCTCAGGACATTTGGCGAATTGAAGGAAGGTCTGGCCAAGCTGGGCCGACGGGATGTGAAGGCTTTGAGTCTCAGCGTGGATTCATGGGGCGTGGATTATGTCTGGAGTGGATTCGGGCAGGCGATGCTGGCCCCGGCGCACGTGTATCGCGATCCCCGCACCGAGGGACCTTTCGAAAAAGCGCTCTCCACCGTCGGTCGGGAGAAAATTTTCTCCGAAACGGGCATTCAGTTCATGGCCTTGAACACCCTTTACCAGCTTATTGCGGACATGGAGACGAGTCCGGACCTCTACCGGCGCAGTGACGGATTTCTCTGCATCGCCGACTATCTTCATTTCCTTTTCTCCGGCGTGCGCCGCATGGAGGAAAGTCTCGCGAGCACGACACAGATTTACAGCCCGCGAACCCGGACGTGGTCGCAGGTGTTGATCGAGGCCTTCGGATTTCCGGCGAATGCCTTCCCCCAGATTGTGCCCTCCGGAACGAAGCTCGGTCCGCTCCAGCCCGAGATCGCCGACGAGACCGGCCTGCGGGGAGTCGATGTTGTGGCGACCTGCTCGCACGACACCGGGGCAGCGGTCGCTGCCGTGCCAGCGGCGGAGGGGGAGGACTGGGCCTTTCTCAGTTCGGGGACTTGGTCTTTGATCGGAGTGGAACTCGACCGTCCGCTCCTGACCGATGAGGCGAGGGAATTGAATTTCACGAACGAAGGCGGCTTCGGGGGAACGACGCGGTTTCTCAAGAACATCGTCGGCCTTTGGATCCTGCAGGAATGCCGTCGCCACTGGGAGCGCGAGGGGCATTCGCTCGGGTATGCGGAACTCAACCAACTTGCGGCGGATGCCGAGCCGCTCCGCACGTTGATCGATCCGGACGACCCGCGTTTTCTGAAGCCGGGCGACATGCCGGCCAAAATCGCGGCATTCGCGCGCGAGACCGGCCAACCGGAGCCCGTTTCACCCGGTGCCTACACGCGTTGCATTCTGGAGAGCCTTGCTTTGCTTTACCGCGAGACTTTGGGCCGCTTGGAGCACCTTACGGGGCGAACCATCCGCACGCTGCACATCGTGGGAGGGGGGAGTCAGAGCGCTCTGTTGAACCAGTTTGCCGCCGATGCCACCGGGCGCCAAGTGCTGGCCGGCCCCGTCGAGGCCACGGCCATCGGGAGTATCCTGATTCAGGCCATCGTCGCGGGGCGCCTCGCTTCGCTGGCGGCGCTGCGGGAGGCTTCCCGCGCTTCTTTCCCGGTCGCGTCGTTCGCGCCATCGGCCTCTCCGGAGTGGAGCGCGGCCATCGAGCGCTTCGGGGCGCTACGGAAGAGGGGGTAGGGCTTGGAGCAGCCGGGTAACAAGGTTCAGGACCTGGTTCGAGAACGTTCCCGCATTTCCCAACAACTCCCTCAGGAAGGACGCGGCCCCGACGCCGGGTGAGGCAAGGATCAAAAGCACGGCGAGGAGCGCGAGGTTCAAAAGGTATATCACCATGAGGGAGAAAAACGTCCCGCCGTAGGCAAGATCGGGCTGGCCTTTGGGGATCATCCAACAGGTGAAGGCCATGTGAAAGGCCCACGTGAACCCGACCGCCCAATACAGCACCTCCCGGTAGGGAGCCATGTCGAAGAAAATCGCCAGCATCCCGTAGAGCCAGATCACGAGCACGCTGTAGATCGGAAAGAAATACGGCGCGAGAGCGATCCATGTGTTGGTCTTGTCGGCCAGGATGTGTCCCCCGTCTTTGCCCACCGAGAAGCGGTGCACCCGCCCCCCCATCAGCATCACCCAAAACGCGTGGGTGAGTTCATGTCCGAAGACATAGATCCACACGGTTTTCGGGAGTCCAAAAAAGATTACCAACCACATGGCGACTCCGAGCGAGAAAAACCAAAACTCCGCAGTCGCCCAGAAGGCGTCATGCAGGGTCGTTCGCGCGAAGGCTGTGAAGAACGTCTGCGTCAGCACCCAAGCCGGCGGCAGGAGGAAAAGACCGACGATGAATTTCACCCACCTCGTCGGAACACGGGCGGGAACAACCCCGGCCAGCGAGGCTCTCAATTTCGCGCGGCGGCGGCGTTTCGCGGCCACGTCGGAAGGTTCTCAGGCCCGGCCGAGGTAGGTGCCGTCGGCTGTGCTGACTTTGATGAGTTCGCCTTCCTTGATGAAAAGAGGGACGTTGATCACCTTTCCGGTCTCAAGGGTTGCGGGTTTCTGCACATTGTTGGCAGAATCGCCGCGGACACCGTCGGCGGATTCCGTCACCTTGAGGGTCACGGAGGAGGGAAGTTCGATCTGCGCGGGGCGCCCTTCGATGCTGAGGACCTCGACCTTGAGGTTCTCAACGAGAAACTGCTTGGACTCCCCGATCAACTCCTCGTGAAGCGTGATGGTCTCGAAAGTCTCGGGGTCCATGAAGTGGTAGCCTTGGTGATCGGCGTAGCTGAATTCAAGTTGCTGGCGGTTCACATCCACCAGGTCGACTTTCTCGGTCGAGGAAAAGCGGATATCAGCGGATTTTCCTGTGCCGATGTAGCGGATGATGCACTGGACGAAAGCCCGGAGGTTGCCCGGAGTGCGGTGTTGGACGTCGAGGACGATGGCCGGGTTCCCGTTGTAGCGGATGGCCATGCCTTTGCGGAGATCGTTTGCTGCTGCCATGGGAGATGAAGGGGAATACCGCCTCTGGTCCGCGTTGACAAGGCGGGAAAACAAATGTCAGGCGGGCGCACCATCCGCAGCGAGCACAGCTGCGCCGATGATGCCCGCCTCGTTGCGCATCCTTGCCGCCTCGATGCGCACCTCGGTCTTGGCTGTCAGGTAGGGCAGAAATTTGTCGGCTTTGCGGCTCACGCCACCCCCGATGATGAAGAGGTCGGGAGAGAAAAGTTTTTCCATCTCCCCGAGGTACTCGCTCACCCGGCCGGCCCATTTTCGCCACGTCAGATCATGATCTTCGCGGATCTTCTCGGAGGCGCGTTTCTCGGCGTCTTTCCCCCGAATTTTGAGGTGCCCGAACTCGGAATTCGGAAGGAGCCTGCCATCGAGAAAAATCGCCGAACCGATTCCGGTTCCGAAGGTCAGCAGAATCACAACACCCGAACGGTCCTTTCCCGCGCCGAACCGCATCTCTGCGACCCCGGCGGCATCGGCATCGTTGACCACCGCCGCGGGGTGGCCGAGTCGGCTGGTGAAGAGCGCAGCGGCATCGGTTCCGATCCATGACTCATCCACGTTCGCAGCCGAAAAGACGGTGCCCTTCTTGATGATGGCCGGAAAAGTGATCCCGGCGGGACCCGAGTAGTTGAAGTGCCGGGCGATGCTTTCGACAACACCGGCGACCGCGTTCGGCAGCGCCGGGTGGGGCGTTTCGATCCGGAACCGCTCGGCAAGAAGTTCGCCGGTTTCCACGTTCACAGGAGCCCCCTTGATTCCTGTCCCGCCGATATCGATGCCGAGAATCGTCATATGCCAGAAGGCCGTCAGTCGCGAGACTAGACGTCCGGCACGGAAAAGCAGAGGAAAATCCGACGCTCAGGCTCCGAGGAGAAGGCGGGCCGGATTTTCGATGCATTCCTTCACGCGAACAAGAAATGTCACCGCCTCCTTGCCATCCACAACGCGGTGGTCGTAGCTGAGGGCCAGATACATCATCGGGCGGATGACGATCTGCCCGTCCACCACGACCGGGCGGTCCTGGATCTTGTGCATTCCAAGGATGCCGCTCTGGGGAGGATTGAGAATCGGCGTGCTCAGGAGAGAGCCGTAAACGCCACCGTTCGAGATCGTGAAAATGCCACCCTGCAATTCTTCGATCGAAACCTTGCCTTCGCGTGCCTTTTGGGCGTAAGCCGCGAGTTGGAGTTCGATCTGTGCGAACGACAGGCTTTCGCAGTCCCGCAAAACAGGAACGATCAGGCCGCGCTCGGTGCCGACGGCCACACCGATATCGAAAATGTTTTGGAGCACGAGTTCGTCACCATCGATCCGGGAATTGATGGCGGGAACGGCCTGAAGAGCGTCGACGACGGCCTTCACGAAGAAGCTCATGAAGCCGAGCTTCACCCCGTTGCGTTTGGTGAATTCTTCCTGCAGTTCCTTGCGCAGCGACATGACAGCGCTCATGTCGCACTCGTTGAACGTGGTGAGAATGGCCGCTGTGTGCTGGGCCATGACAAGCTGAGCTGCGATCTTGCGACGAAGCGGGGAGAGCTTTTTCCGCACCACCCGCGGATCTTCTCCCGAGCGGGTGACGGGTGCCATGGAGGAGAACGTTGCAGCGGGCGCGACGGGCTGGGCCGGGCTCACTGCGGGAGCGGTGGGAGTTGGTGTTGACTGGACCGGTGGCGGTTGGGTGGCAACCGGCTTCTCTTCTGCCGGAGGCGCAGCGACGGCACCCGGAACGATCTCAGCGACGGTCTGGCCGATTTTGACCTCATCCCCCTCTGCGGCCCTGAGATGGAGCAACCCGGCCTCCGGGGCGTTGACTTCCTGCGAGACCTTGTCGGTCTCCAGTGTGAAGAGCACTTCATCCTTCCGGACGGTGTCGCCGTCTTTTTTGTGCCAGACGGAGAGGATGCCCGAGGAGATGGATTCTCCGACGGCAGGGACTTTCACTTCGATATTCATGGGAAATCGGGGTTTACACTTCGAATGCCGCTTTGACCAGAGCCGCCTGTTGGCTTTTGTGCGTGCCCAGCGAGCCGGTGGCAGGGCTCGCGCTTGCGGGTCGACCGGCATACCCGATGAGGGATCCCACGAGTCCGGCGATCTTCGGAGCAATGAAATTCCATGCCCCCATGTTCTCGGGTTCCTCCTGGCACCAGACGAAACGCTTCACATTTTTGTAGCGTTTCACGATCTTCTGAAGCTCCTCGCCGTAGAGCGGGTAGAGTTGCTCGACCCGAACGATGGCCGCCTTGCCTTTCAGGCCAAGAGCTTCCCGTTCCTGGACGAGATCGTAGTAAATCTTCCCGGAGCAGAATACGATCCGCTCCACCTTTTTGGCGTCGCGCACAGAAGGATCGTCCAGAATCTCATGGAAGCGGCCGTTTGTGAAATCCTCCGTCTGCGACGCGGCGGCCTCCGAGCGCAGGAGACTCTTGGGCGTCATGATCACGAGCGGTTTGCGGTAGCCGCGGTGGGTTTGCCTGCGGAGAGCATGGAAAAACTGGGCGGGTGTGCTGAAATTGCAGACCTGCATGTTGTCCTCCGCGCAGAGCTGCAGGAAGCGTTCGAGCCGCGCACTTGAATGCTCGGGCCCCTGGCCTTCGTATCCATGGGGGAGGAGCATGACGATCGAACTGGGCCGCCGCCATTTGGACTCGGCCGAGGCGATGAACTGGTCGATGATGATCTGGGCGCCGTTTGCAAAATCACCGAACTGCGCCTCCCAGATGCAGAGCATCGAGGGGAAGTCCATGGAATACCCGTAGTCGAAACCGAGCACCGCATACTCGGAGAGCGGGCTGTTGTAGACGCAAAAGCGCTCCTGCCCTTCCGCGAGATTCATCAGCGGGATGTACCGTTCGCGACTCACCTCATCATACAGCACGGAATTACGGTGGCTGAAGGTGCCCCGCCGGCTGTCCTGACCCGAGAGGCGTACCGGGGTGCCCTCCAGCAACAGCGAACCGAAGGCCAATGCCTCCGCGAATCCCCAGTCGTAACCGTTGCCGGCTTTCCAAATCTGCAGGCGTCGGTCGATGACGGTGCGTTTGATCTTGGGGTGAATGCGGAATCCCTCCGGCACGCTGGTCAGTCCCCGAACGAGTTTCTCCAGCATCTCGGGGGAAATCGCCGTCTGGCTGGGTTCGTGGGAATACGGCGGTTGGAAGATGGCGTTCGACCCGGCGAAGGCGCTCTTTTTCGCGGGCTCGGTCTGTTTCTTGACGGTGGCGAGGGCGGCTTCGAGCTCAGCGATTGCGGCGGCCCGGATGCCCGCGGCGTCATCGACCGAGACCGTTCCCGCGGCCTGGGCTTGGGCGGCGAACTTCTCGCTCAGCAGAGGGTGGCCCTTGATGCGGCTGTAGAGGTCGGGCTGCGTGAAGCTGGGCTCGTCCGTTTCATTGTGTCCGTGCCGGCGGTAGCAATAAATGTCGATCACGACATCGCGCCCGAACTCTTGCCGGAACTCGAGGGCCATCTTGGCCACTTCAATGACCGTCAGCGGATCCTCGCCGTTCACGTGGAAGATCGGTGCCTCGATCATTTTGGCCGCGTCGGTGCAATACATGGTCGACCGCCCGTCGGCCGGAAGCGTCGTGAAGCCGATCTGGTTGTTTACCACGATGTGCACGGTGCCACCTGTGCGGTAGCCGTGGAGCTGGGACATGTTGAAGACTTCCGCGACGATCCCTTGGCCGATGAAGGCGGCGTCGCCGTGCACCAGAATGGGAAGCACTTTCTTGCGCTCTCCCGTGTCGTTCAGCACCCGCTGACGCGCCCGCGCCATGCCTTGGACCACGGGATCAACCGCCTCCAGGTGGCTGGGATTTGCGGCCAAGCGGATTTCGACGCTGTGGCCGTCGGGCAGCTTGCGGGTCGTCTGGTAACCCAGGTGGTATTTGACGTCTCCGTTTCCTCCGACCAGTTCCGGCACGAAATTGTCCTGGAACTCGTTGAAAATCACGTCCAGCGGTTTGTTGAGAAAGTTGGCCAGCACGTTCAAGCGTCCACGGTGCGCCATTCCCATCACGATCTCATGAATCCCGCCTGCGCTGCAGTGCTCGAGGATCCCGTCGAGTGCCAACACGAGAGCCTCGCCACCCTCGAGAGAAAAGCGCTTCTGTCCCACATACTTCGCGTGGATGAAGGACTCGAACGTCTCGGCCTCGTAGAGCTTCCTGAGCACCTCACGGTGCGCGGGGGCGTCCGTCAGCGAGGCCGCCCGGCGGTTCTCCAAGCGGTCGCGCACCCAGTTCCTGACCTTCGGATTCTGGATGTGCATGAACTCGGCACCCACCGTTGCGCAGTAGATCGACTGCAGGTCGGCGATGAGTTCACGCAGCGACATTTTCCGGTCGTCGCGGAAGAAACGCGAGGAAACGGTCAGATCGAGGTCCTTCTCCTCGAAACCGAACTCGCGGAGCGAAAGAAGAGGGTTGACCGGGATTTCCTCTGCGAGCGGATCAAGATGCGCGACGGAATGCCCCATCGTGCGGTAGGCATAAACAAGTGCGTCGACACGGGTTTGGAGAGAAGGCGGCAGTGCGCTTTCATTGATCGGATCCGCCGCGGCCGCGCCGTTCGTCTCGCTGCGTGAAAACCCGAGTTCGAATCCCTCGAAGAAAGCAGCCCAGTGCGGATCGACTTCGCGCGGATTCCGCACCCAACGTTCATAATTCTGCTCGATCAACGCTTCGTTGGATCTCGCCGTGAAGGAATTGTTCATGGAAGAGTCTGAAATTCTGACCGTCCGTCTCGGGAGCGGTCTCGAAAGTGGACGCTGACAATGGGCGATCCCCGGGGATTCGGCAAGCGTCAGATTCTGAATTCCACAATTCGTTCTTGATTCCCCGTGCCGCGAGGTTCATCTTTTCCGACCCACGCGGGGTCATAGCTCAGTTGGTAGAGCGCCTCAATGGCATTGAGGAGGTCTGGGGTTCGAATCCCCATGGCTCCACCACCCCGGCGGGGTGGTGGAGTTGCGAAGCAAGACTCGAACCTAGGTTCGACCGCCCGAGCGAAGCGCACGACCTAGGTGGCAACAGCCATCATGCGGAGCCTGCCGGAGGCAGGATCATCCCCATGGCTCCACTTTTTGATCAAGAGCCAGTCAACCGGCCTTCGTGAACTCTCGGGTTTCCGCGCTTGATCACTCATTGGGGCTGGGGCAAACATCCCGCCATGCCCCCGAGTTCCCCCGCTCCGACCGGAGAGCCATCCTCCGGCGACCCCTCCCTTGCCGACCGCCTCGAGCAATGCTACTCGGGGGCTGTCTACGATGTTCTGCGGAGCATGGGTCTTCCCGACCAAATCCTTCCCCGCACGATCCGTCCGCTGGACCCGGCCCGGCCGCTTGCGGGGCCGATCTATACCTTCAGTGGCTACGCGGACCACACCGTCGATGGCCACACGACGCTTTTGGAATGGACGAAGATGCTGAGCCGAGCACCGCGTGGAGCCGTGGTGGTTTGCCAACCGAACGACGATACACTGGCGCACATGGGGGAGTTGAGTGCAGAGACCTTCTCTTACAAAGGCGTCCGCGGCTACCTGTGCGACGGGGGGTGCCGGGATACCACGCGCATCCTTGAGACCGGGCTTCGGGTTTGGTTTCGCTACACGACACCCCGCGATGTGGTGGGCCGGTGGGTGCCGGATCGTTTCGGCGAGCCGGTGGTCATCGGCGGCGTGACGATTTGCACGGGAGATTACCTGATGGCTGATCGCGACGGGGCGCTCGTCATTCCCGCGGAGAAGGCCGAAGAAGTGACTCTCAAGGTCGAGGAAGTTTTGCGCACCGAGAACAAAGTGCGCACGGCCATCCTGAGAGGAATCGATCCTGTTGAGGCGTATCTCCAATACAGAAAGTTCTGATGGACACGATTCAACTTTCCCCCGTCGACAATATCGTCGTGCTGGCGCGCAGCGTCGAGGCTGGGATCCGGATCCGGATTTCCGGGCAGGACTTTCCCATGCCCGCCCCGTTGGCGCTCGGTCACAAGCTGGCATGCCGCGGCATTGCCTGCGGCGAGAAGATCATGAAGTACGGCGTGCCGATCGGCTCGGCGACAAGGAACATCGCCGTCGGTGAGCACGTGCATTTGCACAACATGAAAAGCGACTACCTGCCGACCTACACCCTCGAGTCCGGTCGCTCCTTCCACTCCGCGTCATGACCGAGAAGATCATCACACCGCGTGCCTTCGTTCGCAGCGATGGACGCAAGGGAATCCGAAACACGGTCGCCGTGGTGTACCTCGTCGAGTGCGCCCACCACGTGGCCAGGGAAATCCAGTTTCCCCACCGCGAAGAAGGCGTCCATCTCATCGGATTCGGCGGCTGCTACCCGAACGAGTATTCGTTCCGCATGCTGCGCTCCCTCTGCACCCATCCGAATGTCGGGGCCGTTCTGCTTGTGTCGCTTGGATGCGAGGGATTCAACCGCCGCGGCCTCCTGGAGGCTGTCCGGTCGTCCGGTCGCAGGGCGGAACTTCTTGTGATCCAGCAAAATCGCGGCACACGGGCTACCATTTCTGCCGGCCGCGCATGGGTTCAGGAGGCCCTCGCCACGCTTCGCGACACACCGCGGGCGCCAATGCGTCTGGACGAACTGGTTGTGGGCACAGTCTGTGGCGGGAGCGACGGCACCAGTGGCATCACAGCAAACCCGGGAATCGGGCGGGCGTTCGACCGTCTGGTCGCCGGGGGAGCGCGGTGCATCTTCGAGGAGACGGGGGAGTTGATCGGATGCGAGCAGATTATGGCCTCGCGCGCCGTGACGTCCGAATTGGCCGATGTGCTCACGGATTCGGTGAACAAGGCAGCCCGCTACTATGCGACGCTGGGTCACGGGAGTTTCGCGCCGGGGAATGCCGATGGAGGGCTCACGACTCAGGAGGAGAAAAGCATGGGTGCCTACTCGAAGAGCGGATCCTCTCCGATCTCAGGTCTGCTCAAGCCCGGGGATGTTCCCGGAGCCGGGGGCTTGTATTTGCTCGATGTCGTTCCGGATGGCGACGTCCGGTTCGGATTCCCCAACATCAACGACAACGCGGAAATCGCGGAGCTTATCGCGTGCGGTTCGCATGTCGTCCTCTTCGCCACCGGCCGCGGATCGGTCGTTGGTTCTGCCATTTCCCCTGTCATCAAGGTCTGCGCAAATCCCGAGACCTACCGGAATCTCGAGGAGGACATGGATGTGGATGCGGGACGCATTCTTGAAGGCAGGGGATCGTTGGATGAAGTCGGCGACGAAATTTTCCAAAGCGTCCTCGCCGTTGCGGACGGTCGCGCCACCGCATCGGAAACCCTTGGTCACCAGGAATTCGTGCTCGGCTACAAATCTTTCGAGCCCATCGGTCCCTCCTGCCATCCCACCTACCAATGAATCTCGAACTCGAAAACCACGTCGTCATCGTCACCGGCGGAGCCAAGGGAATCGGCGAGGCCATCACACGTGCCTTCGCGGCCGAAGGGGCGAAGGTGTGCATCTTCGGGCGCAACCGGGAGGAGGCAGCGCGCCTGGCAGCGGACTGCGAAGCTCGTGGCGGACACGTCGAGAGTCACCTTGTGGAGATGACCGATGAAGAGATGGTGAAAGCCGCGGTTGCGGCAGTCGCCGGGAGACACGGACGCATCGACGTGCTGGTCAACAATGCCGGGGGCAACGACGCCGTCGGCATCCGTCACTCGCCGTCGGACTTCCGGGCCTCGCTTGAGAAAAACATTGTCCAGTGCTTCACTCTCGTCCACCACGCCCTCGACCACCTCATCGCCTCGCGGGGGAACATCGTCAACATCGGCTCGAAATGCTCGGTGACAGGCCAGGGTGGCACGAGTGGCTATGCCGCCAGCAAGGGAGCGATGAACGCCCTGACCCGCGAATGGGCTCTCGACCTCGCTCGGTTCGGTGTGCGGGTGAACTCCGTGATCCCCGCCGAAGTCATCACGCCGCTCTACGAGCGTTGGTTGGCCCAGGCTCCCGATCCTGCCGCCGCCCGCGCACAACTCGACCGGACGATCCCACTCGGCCGCCGCACGACGACGGTTGAAGAGATCGCCGACACGGTGGTTTTCATCGCCTCTCCGCGATCCTCCCACACAACCGGCCAGTGGCTTTTTGTCGATGGGGGCTATGTCCATCTGGACCGCGCCTGCACGCAGGAGACAACCCACCTGAAGAGTTCGTAAAGCATCCGGGCTCCGTTGCGGTTGGAAAATTTTCCGGCGGGACAGAGCGAAACGTGCCATGTTGCGGCTTGCCCGCATCCGATTCCTCTTCAGTTCCCGCCCCCCAGCCGGCGTCCGCTCCGACCTTTCGCCAGCGTCTCGAGGCTGCGGGCCTGGAGTGCGCCGCCCGTCTTGTGCGGAGCCTGCCCTACGGGCTGCTGCTGCCCTTTTCGAAACTCCTGGGGAGTCTGGCATTTCACATCGACCGTCACGGACGTGCTGTAGCCGAGCAAAATCTGGTGGCGGCCTTCGGTGGAGAGATGGATGCGCGGCAGCGTCGTTGCACGGCGGAACGGAGTTACCAGAGTTTCGCACGCACGATGGTCGAGCTGTTCTGGTCCCCGCGCCTCACGCGGGAATCCGTGGGACGCCTTTTCACTGTCTCCGGGCTCGACGCAGGGCCCGGGGAACCGACCATTTATGTCACCACGCACTATGCGAATTTCGAGTGGCTCAGCCAGGCCATCCCTCTGGTCCGTGAGCCGGGGATCGTGGTCACGCAGAGGTTCAAGAATCCCCTTCTTGGAGCCCTTTTTGCCCGGCTGCGTGCGAGCACGGGACATGCATTGATCCCGCAGGAGCGAGCTCTCTTCCGGATGCTCCGGCATCTGAAGGCGGGCGGCTCCTTCTGCATGGTTGTCGATCTGAATCTCGATCCGCGCGAGGCCAGCGTGATCATCGACGAGTTTTCCGGTCTTCGAACCTGCGTCACGCAAATGCACGCCGCGCTTGCGCTTCGAACCGGCGCGCGCATCGTTCCCGCGGAGTGTCGCCCGCAGCGCGACGGCACCCACCATTTCGTCTACCATCCCCCACTCCGATTCTCCCCCGATGCACCGGCGGCCGCCATCGCCCAGGCCTGCTGGGATGTGCTCGAGCCCAACATCCGGAGACATCCTGAGCATTGGCTCTGGTCCTACAAGCACTGGAGATTTCGGCCCTCCACCGGAGAGACCTCCCGCTATCCCGGCTATGCCAACCCGGCAAAGCGCTTCGACAAAGCCCTGCAGCAGGCAGGGGTAAAGATTCCATCCCTCGGAGAGACCGAATGAGGTGGCACAGAGCCAACCCTCCGATCCTTGAAGGTCGCCTGCCACCCGAAGCCTTGGCGCAGGGTGGTTGCGGGGGTAGGATTTGAACCTACGATCCGGCAGCTGCCGGATTATGAGCCGCAGTGGCGGGGAAGCCCGGTGATGGAGTAAAATCCGGAGCCTCTGCCTTGGCGTTTGAGTTTGTTCTCAAGCTTTCGTGCGCTCGAAAGGGACATCGCTTCGCTGGTCCAGATCAACCTCCAAGGGCCTTTTCCAGCCGTCCATTTTGAGACATCGTCGTTGTGCTGACAGTGGCGAAGTTGAACATCCTCGCTGATTCCGATGTGCTTTTTTCCTGCGGGATTCTCGACGACACAGACACGGTGGGTCATCGCAAGAAAAAGTGGTTGCGGGGGTAGGATTTGAACCTACGACCTTCAGGTTATGAGCCTGACGAGCTACCGGGCTGCTCCACCCCGCGATAAGGGAGTGGCAACGTAACTGCTCTTGCGATGGACGCAAGGAGAAAAGTGATCAGTGGACGGGGTGCAGCAGGCCGAGGCCGCGCATGGTGGCATCGCGGGTCGGGCGGAATGTCCAACTTCCGGGCCAGTCGCGGCGCAGAATGCGATCGAGGCTGTCGCTCCCGCCGGAGACAGCGACTTCGGGAAGGAACCGCGTGCCGGTGGAGGCAAGCAGGGGAAAGCGTGCCGCGCTTGCAGTGATGAGGCCTTCCAGGATGGCGGACAGCAATTGTGTGCGCGTGGTCGACAGGGTCAAGCCATGGAAGGCTCCGGTGCGCTGGATGATGCTGGTGCGTTCGCCCGCCATGTAAGGGTCGAAGGTCACGCCGCCGGATGCCCTCGGGCCCTTCTTTGCGAGGCGATGGAATTCCTTGCGGAACTCTTCGATGGGCATTTCGGAAAAAAACTGGTCGCGCGCCCAGTAGATGGCGGATCCCACAGCGGCGAGGGTGCTCACGGAAAGAAACTTCCCGTCGATGCCGAGTGCGCGGGTGAGAAGTTTTTCGTGGGGCACGGGTTTCCGCGTGCAGAGGGCGAGCACGTCGGTGGAGCCGGTGACGTTGAAGAGCCTTCCGTGGTCGGCTCCGGCGAAAAGCATGCCCGCGCTCCCGTCGACGATGCCGGTGAGCACCGGGGTGCCGGGCCGGAGGCCGAACGCTGCAGCGGCGCCCGGAAGCACATGTCCCGCGACGGCATTGCCCGGCAGTACATCCGGCAGCACGGAGCGGTTCACGCCGAGGTTTGCCAACAACGGCTCACTCCAGCCTCCGAGTTTCAGCGTTTCGTAAAGGCCGGTGAACGAGGCATTCGAGGGATCCGTCACACGCGCGCCCGTGAGTTGACGGTGCATGAAGGTGTTCAGATGCCCCACGAGCTCCGCTTTCGCGAGGCGGGCGGGTTCGTTTTTGAGAAACCACGCCCAAGTGGTCGAACTGATCCCGCCCGGAAACGGCCGGCATCCTGTGATTTTCAGATGGCGCGCTTTGCCGATCCGTTGCTCGATCGCCTCCGCTTCGGCAACGCTCCGGCGGTCCTGATGCGTTACGAGAGGCGTGAGGGCGCGGCCGGCTTTGTCCATCGCCACCCAAGCGGGGCACATCACGGCCATTGCAACATGGTCGACTTGGCGTGCCCGGTCTCCGAGGGACTGGATGGCCTTTGCGACAGCCTCGAGAACGCTATTCGGCGCAACGTCGACTCGCTGGCCCTGACAGTGGGAACGAAAAAACATGCGGGGCGATTCCTGGATCACGCGCGTGCCGTTGAGAATGCCGGCGATGACGGAGGAGGAACCGATGTCGAGTCCGAGGGAGGTGGCCATGGCGTGTGCATGCTACGGCAGGACTCTTCACCGGATGAAGCAGGAACTTGCGCAAAAATGCCTCCACGCCGGCATTGAAAAAGCCCGGAGCCCGCGCAAGAATCTTCGATTCCATCATGAACCCCTCCGCATCCTTCCCCGCCGTTGGAATCCGTCCGACCATCGATGGCCGCTATGGCGGCGTCCGCGAATCCCTCGAAAACCAAACCCTGTCGATGGCGCGTCGCGCTGCCGATTTGATCTCCTCGAAGCTCCGTTATCCGGATGGTTCGCCGGTGCGCTGCGTCATTGCGGATACAAACATCGGCGGCGTTCGCGAGGCCTCGGCCTGCGAGGAAAAGTTCCGTCGTGAGAATGTGGGCCTGAGCCTCACGGTGACGCCGTGCTGGTGCTACGGATCCGAGACGATGGACATGGACACCACGCGGCCCAAGGCGGTGTGGGGTTTCAACGGCACCGAGCGCCCCGGCGCCGTCTATCTCGCTGCCGTGCTGGCGGGACATGCCCAGAAGGGGCTTCCGGCCTTCGGCATTTATGGACGCGATGTGCAGGATGCCTCGGACACATCGATCCCTGCCGATGTCGAAGAGAAGCTCTTGAATTTTACGCGGGCCGGATTGGCCGCGGCCTTGATGAAGGGACGGTCCTACCTCGGCATTGGCGGAACGAGCATGGGCATCGCGGGCAGCATGGTCGACAGCGCGTTTTGGGAGAAATACCTCGGCATGCGCGTCGAGGCGGTCGACATGTCCGAAGTCTCCGGTCGCATCCGTGACGGAGTCTTTGATCCGGAGGAATACGAGCGCGCACTGGCGTGGACGAAGGCGAATTGCCCCGAGGGCAAGGATTTCAACAGCCCGGAGAAAACCCGCTCACGCGCGAGCCTCGACGCGGAATGGGAAACATCCGTCAAGATGGCTCTCGTCACGCGGGACCTCATGCTCGGCAATCCGCGTCTGGCCGAACTCGGCTTCCACGAACAGGCCCAGGGCCACCACGCGCTGGCGGGGGGATTCCAAGGGCAGCGACAATGGACCGACTACCACCCGAACGGCGACTACCTGGAAGCGATTCTGAATTCCTCGTTCGATTGGAACGGCAAACGGGCGCCGATCATTGTGGCGACTGAGAACGATGCGCTGAACGCAGCGGGCATGCTCTTTGGCAATCTCCTGACCAATACCGCGCAGATCTTTGCGGATCTCCGCACGTATTGGAGTCCGGCGGCTGTTGCCAAGGCGGCGGGAGGTTATCAACTCGAGGGAGCGGCGGCGGATGGCCTTTTGCACCTCATCAACTCGGGTCCGGCTGCTCTCGATGGCACCGGCCAGCAGAGCGACGCCTCGGGCAATCCGACGATGAAACCCTTCTGGGAAATCACCGACGAAGAGGTGAAGGCCTGCCTCGATGCCACGACATGGCACCCTTCGATCACCGAGTACTTCCCCGGCGGGGGCTGGAGCACACGCTACCTCACCAAGGGCGGCATGCCAGCCACGATGGTGCGGTTGAACCTTGCCGACCGTCTCGGGCCCTCGCTCCAGATCGCCGAGGGATGGACGGTTTCCGTGCCGCCGCATGTGCACGATGCCCTCGACCTGCGCACGAACCCGACGTGGCCCACCACTTGGTTCGCGCCGAGGCTCACAGGTGCGGGAGCGTTCGGTTCGACCTACGATGTGATGAACTCTTGGGGCGCGAACCACTGTGTGCTCACGGCCGGCCATGTCGGCCACCTCTACATCACGCTGGCCTCGATCCTTCGCATCCCCGTTTACATGCACAACGTCGACCGAGGCCGGATCTTCCGTCCTTCGGCATGGAATCTCTTCGGCACGAGCGAACTCGAGTCCGCCGACTTCCGCGCCTGCGCGGCCTACGGTCCACTGTTCGCCTGAGTCTCCGAGCGAGGCGGGCAGGTGCCAACCCGGTAACCTGTCCGCCTGGCGAGTGCTAGACGATGACGGGTTCGGTCTTGCCGGATTTCGCGGCGACCGCCATGGCGCGGATCACGCGCACGGCGTAGACGGTATCCTCCGGAGAGAGTTCATCCGCCTGCGGACCGTTTTTGATCGCGTTGTAGAAGTTTTCCCACTGGTAGTCTTCCGTGCTCGCCGAGGCAATGGCCTTGCGGAACTCGGGAGTCCCGTCACCGCGGTTGGTGGCAACCTGAAGTTCGGGCTGGAATCGCGGGCACTCCGAAGTTTGGGGAAGGACGTTCCGGTAGATGGTTCCGTTCTCGTAGTTCAGGGTGAGGGAACTCAACCACCATTGGGCGTCATTCACGCAGAAGGACGCAAAGATGTTGGCAAGGGATCCGTTTTCGAAAAGCAAGCCCAGCTGCGCATTGTCGGGGGTTGGTCGTCCGGTGAAGAGACGCGAACTCATCACGGAGACAGCGGTCGGGCGGCCGAAGAGGCGCACGAGGTCATTGATCAGGTAAATGCCGAGGCGGAAAATCGGTGCCACCGGGCACAGTTCGGGATCGTCATACCACTTGCCGTCCTCTTTCTCGCGGTAGTTCGCCCAGATGTCCGCCCGTGCCGCAACAGGGCGACCGAGGGCGAGTTCGTCGCGCCATTTTTGAATCTGTGCGACATCGGCTGCAGGCAGGGGGGTGGGGGAGTTGAGGTGAACGATCCGGCCGAGTTCGCGTGCCCGCCGCAGGACGTCGAGCGCAGCATCGGGATCGATCTCGATCGGCTTCGTGGTGAGCACATGCTTGCCGGCTTCGATCGCCTGACGGATAAGACCGGCACGTCCGGCAGGACCGGTCATGAGGCAAATCGCCTCGATGGAGGGATCGGCGAGCAGGGCGTCGTAGCTGTAAAATGCCCGCAAGCGATACTCCGCCGCGAGCGCATCCACCTTCTCGCGCTCCTGGCTGCAAAGTGCATCCAATTCGAAGAACTTTGCTCCCGCGCGGCCGGGAAGGAGGTGGTCTTTGATGACGGCGTGACCCCAGTTGAGGCCGACCATTGCGGTTTTCAGGCGTTTCATTGCGGACGTTTGGCGGGAGTGAACACGGTGAGTCCCTCGATGTTCTTCGTGCCCGGCCGCAGGAGGCTGAAGAGGTAGCCGAAGACAATGCAGGAAATGATGGCGATGGGGAGGTAGGTGCCCCAATGCAGAGGTGTGTAGGCCTTGATGAGAACGGTCAGGATCATGCTCGTGATCGCTCCGCAGATGGCCCCGAAGCCGTTGGCGCGTTTCGTGAACATGCCGAGCGAGTAAACCCCGACGATTCCGCCACCGAGCAGGGCGCTGAGCTGGCTCCAGACGACCATCATGGACTTGATGTCCTGAGCGGCGAGCAGCAGGGCCATCACCGTGCCGATCACCCCGACGACGTAGGAACCGGTCTTCAGTGTGAGGAGGCGTTCGCGGTCCGTGGCGGATTTGCGGAAGCGCATGTAGAAATCTTCCGTGAAGAGCGTGGCGACGCTGTTCATGATGCTGGCCACCGTGCTCATCGAGGCGGCAAAGATCGCCGCGATGATCATTCCGGCCATGCCGATGGGCATCGCTTGGGCGACGAACATGGGAACGACCTGGTCATTCTGGGCGACAGGGTCGAATTGTTGCGGGTGGGCATGGAAGTACGCGAAGATCGCGAGTCCCATCACATTCACAAGGATGCCGATGACAATGCCGCAGACTGTGCTCATGGCATTTACTTTGCGCACTTCGGCCAGCGGGGCGGAGAACACGCGCTGGATCACCGGTTGATCACCGGCTGTCGCCACCGTGCAGGTGAGGAATTGCATCACAATGAGAATCCACACCGCCGGCACCGTGACGTCCCAGGTGAGGAGGGCGAAGTCGAATTTCCCGTTTGCATTCCCGATCTGCACGAACTCGCCGGCTCCACCCGGGAGGCTGAAGATGCACACCGCGATGATGGCGATCGGGGCGAGCAACATCAGGACGGCTTGGAAAACCTCTGTCCAGATCACCGCCTCGAAGCCTCCGACAGCGGTGTAGATCGTTGTCAGCAGGCCCATGACAAGAACGCTCAGGTAGACATCGATGCCGGTCACAGCGGAGATGGCGAGCGCCGGCAGGACAAGGACGACGCTCGTTCGCGCGAAGGTCTGGAAAAGGATCGACTGGGCGCTGGAAATCAGGCGGAGCGGACGATTGAAGCGCCTTTCGAGATATTCGTAGGTCGAGGTGATCTCGAGTCGGCGCAGCATGGGGAAAATGAAGTACGCCGTCACGAAATAGCCGGGAATGAAGGCGATGAGCGGGAAGAGCCAGACGAGGTTCGTTGAGAAAGCGAGCGCCGGAATGGCCATGAAGCTGATCGCCGAGGCCCCCGTGGCGAACATGCTGAGGCCCGCCGCCCACCACTTCACCTTCCGGTTGCCGAGTGAGAATTCCTCGCTCGATTCCTGCTTCGAGAACGAGAACCCGATCCACGCGAGGATCACGAAATAGAGAATGATGACGCCGTAGTCGATCCATCCCAGCGTCCGGATGATGCTCTCCGAACGGAGCGACACGCCGACGAATGTCCCCCCGGAATCTCGTCCGAGCGCCGGAACGGAACCCGTGCCGGAGACGGGCACGATATCACTCAGGGGGCTGGAGAGTGCGATCGGACTCCAGGCGTCCGTGATTGTGTGGAAGAGGAACGGACCGCCGGTGAGGCCGGTGACCAGCACTTGCGCCTGGCCGAGCGGGAGAGCCGAGAGATTTGCTGCCGCACTGGGGAGGTCGGCCATACGGCGCCAGCCGGACTCCTTCGTGCCTTCCAAAGGAGAAGGGCGGAAGACCCACGTCTCGGATAGCGGGGCACCGGTGGCGGAAAGCCCGCCGAAGAGACAAAGCATCCCGTATTGTCCGGTGGCCCCCATGAAGGAGCGTGGGTCTCCGGGGAACGGCGCTCCACCGGTCCATGCGGTGGGATTGTCGAGATCCAGCACCCACAGCGCCTTCGAGGCATTGCGTCCATCGGGCGAAGCGGCTCCGCCGAAGACATACGCTTTGCGTCCGATCACCGCTCCAGCAGCTCCTCCGACTGGGAAGGGAAGATTCGGCAACGGAGTCAGTACAGGTTTGCCGCCTTCGAGAGTCAAACGCGACACGCGGGGCGTGGCCGCGCCATTATCGAACCCGCCCACCAGAATCACCGACGATGCGTCAGGAATCGCTGCGGCGGCAACGGGAACGCTCAGGCCGGTGTCGGCCCATGCCCCGCCGTCGGATGTCCAGATCGCCGTTTTGGCGGAACCCGGCGCACCCGCGACGAATGTTCCGCCGATCTGGGAAAGGAAACCTCCGGCGGGATCGAACGGAGGTGCGGGGAATGGTCCCTTCTCCACGGTCATTCTTTGGCCGCCGGAATCGGCGGATGCCGTGACGGTTGCGAAGGCGAGTGCAGCCAGCGTGCGGCAAACGAGGCGGTGGAGACGTATCATGGGATGTTTACTCGGTTCTTTGGGCAGGTGTGAAGACGGTCAGGCCCCGGAGGTCGCCGGGAGCGGGACGCAGGAGACTGAAGAGGTATCCGGCGCCGATACAGGAGAAAATCGCGATCGGGATGTAAGTGCCCCAATGCAGGGGGGTGTAGAGTTTCACAAACAGCGTGACGAGCACACTCACGATGGCTCCGCAGACGGCCCCGAAGCCGTTGGCGCGCTTGCTAAACATGCCGAGCGAATACACCCCCACGATGCCGCCGCCCACGAGGGCCACCATTTGGTTCCAAAGCACCATCATGGACTTGAGATCCTGTGCTGCCAGCAACAGGGCCATGATCGTGCCGATGATGCCCACCGCGTAAGATGTCGCCTTCAGGGTGAAGAGGCGTTCGCGGTCCGTGGCTTTGGGTCGCACTTTCAGGTAGAAATCCTCGGTAAAGATCGTTGCCACGCTGTTCATCGCGCTCGCGACAGTCGCCATGGCGGAGGCGAAAATCGCGGCCACGACGACACCGGCCATGCCGACCGGCATGGCCTGCGAGACGAACATGGGGACGATCTGGTCGTTCGAGGCACCCGGATCGAATTTCTCGGGATGGGCGCGGAAGTAGGCAAAGATCGCGAGGCCGACCACGTTCGAGATGATGCCGATGAGGATGCCGCAGACGGTGAACGTCATGTTCACGCGGCGGACCTCTTTCATCGGTGCGGAGAAGACACGCTGGATAATCGGTTGGTCGCCGGCGGAGGAGACCGTGATGGTCAGAAATGTGCCGAGCATCAGGATCCAGAACGCGGGAAGCGTCAGGTCCGTCGTCACGATGGCGAAGTCGAACTTCGAGTAATCCTGCCCGATCTTCACAAACTCATTGAATCCCGCCGGGAGGGCGGCGATCGCGATGAGGATCATTGCCAGCGGGGCGAAAAACTTCAGCACGCCTTGGAAGACCTCGGTCCAGATGACGGCGTCGAAACCTCCGATCGCCGTGTAGATCGTCGTCACGACGCCCATGATGAAGACGCTGAGGTAAACATTCATGCCTGTCATCGAGGAGATGGCGATCGACGGGAGCACGAGAACCACCGCGGCTCGGGCGAATGTCTGGAAGATGATGCACTGGAGGCTGGCGATCACCCGCAAGGCGCGGTTGAAGCGGCGCTCGAGATACTCGTAAGTCGAGGTAATCTCCATGCGGCGAAGCATCGGATAAATCAGATGGGCGGTGACGAAGTAGCCGGGGATCATCGCCAAAAGCGGGAAGAGCCAGACAAGATTCGTCGCGAAGGCAAGGGCCGGGACCGCCATGAAGCTGATGGCGGAAGCCCCCGTGGCGAACATGCTGATCCCCGCCGCCCACCAAATGACCTTGCGGTTCCCGAGGGAGAACTCCGCGCTCGATTCCTGCTTTCGCGAAAAATACCAGCCGATGCCGATGATGAGGCCGAAGTAGGCGACAATGACGATGTAGTCGACCCAGACCAGATTGCGCACCGTGCGCTGGAGCTCGAGCTCCACCGCCGCGCCCGTGCCGTCCTCCCGGCTGCCGAGGACGACAAAGCGGTTCCCGATTTTTGCGGCCAGCGGGAACTCGACGCCCGGCGTCGCGTCGAATGCGCACCAGGCATCCGTAAGCGTGTGGAAGAGCAGCGGGTGGCCGCCATCCTGTCCGGGCGTTGTGGCTGTGAGAAGCGAGGAAACGGTGGGCGAGTGGTCGCCTCCGATAAGAATCACCTGGGCCTGCCCGACAGGGAGTGCCGCGGCGCGAGCGGTCGGCTGGGGTGTGTCGGTCATCTGCCGCCAACCGGAGGCACTAGTGCCCTCAAGCGGTTTCGGACGAAACACCCATGTCTCGGCGAGGATGGAGCGCGAGGCGGTGATGCCGCCGAAGACGCAGAGCATGCCGTATTGCTCGGTGGCTGCGAAAAAGGCGCGGGCCTCCCCGGGGAATGCGGGGCCGTCGGTCCATGCGGGGGAGACGGCGGAGAGATCCAAGAGAAACAGGTCTTTCCGCGGCTGGAAGGGTTCGAGGGTCTCCGCGCCGCCAAAGACATGCAGGCGGTTCAGGATCACGGCGGCTCCGGCTCCTGCGCGGGCTTGCGGAAGCGGTGGGAGCGGGCGGGAGGTGAGATTGCCGGATTCCAGCGCGAGCACCGTGACATCCGCCACGGGGACTCCGTCGCGAAGTCCGCCGGCGACGATCCATTTTTCGCCCCAGCGAGCCGTTGCGGCATAGAGCGGAATGGTGAGGCCCGTGTCTTTCCATTCGGTGGCTCCCTTGGGAAGGATCCAAAGATGTTGCCCCGCTCCGGAGGTGCCCGAGGCGACGAGGGTTTCCCCGAAGGCGGCAAGGAACCCGCCGGAGGTCTGGAAGGGAGGCGCTGCTACAGTGCCGTCATTCACCTTCAGCGGTTGGGTGGGCAGATCAGCGTCATGGCCGGCGGCCAGGGAGGCCGCGACGAGGAGACAGGCGAGGAGACAGGCGAGGAGTTTCATGGATGGGTTTGGATATCAAAGCTGTCAAAGTCCGCGCACGTTTGCGAAACCGTTCCTCGGGCTGTCGCATACATGCCGATCACCACGCCGGTGTAGCCGCCGGCGACCTGCGTGCTGAGGTAGCGGGACGGGCTTTTATCAAGAGGCTCGGGTCTGCGGGACAAGAAAAGTGCATACTCCGTCGGCGAGGCTTCGATGACGAGTTCGACGGCACCGGGCTCGACCGGAACACAGGCGGTCTCGGCAACCAAGCTGCCGATCCGGCGTCGAGTGATCACCGAGCGGCGTCCGGCGCGGAGCGTCACGGCGATTTCGATGTGGTGGGCATCGTCGAGCCGGACGATCAATCCGGCTTCCTCCGCCTCGCTCGCGGGCTCGAACTCCAAAACCGTCGCCGCGCGGCACGCAAAGGCTTGTTGGCGGCGTCCGACGAACGACGGGGCGCCCGTGTCGTCGGGCGAGGCCACTCCGCAGTGGAGGCGAAGAAACCCCGGACGCGCCGCGAGCGAGACGGCATCCGGTTCCGGATTCCGCACTTGCACATAGCAAGGGGCAAGCGCCGGGGCGTCGAAGTCATCGCGCCCGCCCAGACTCACCGGCTCGTCCCCGCCAAGCGGGGCACGATCCACCGGGAGCAACGGCTTCACCTTGTGCCCGCCATTCACGACAGGCCAGCCGTCGGCCGTCCAATCCACCGGTGCAAGAAATGTCTCCCGCCCGAGATGGTGCCATCCGAACTCCCCGTAGCGGATCCCAAGGAACACCGCCCACCAATCGCCGCGGGCATCCTCGAAAAAATCCGCATGCCCCGTGGCCTGGATGGGATTCATGAGGCTGCGGTGCGTGAGAACGGGATTGTGCGGGCAGGACTCGAAGGGACCGTAGGGCTGCCGGGAGCGCGCCATGGTGACCATGTGGCACTCTGCCGTGCCCCCCTCCGCGACGCACAGGTAGTAGAACTCTCCACGGCGGAAAAGATGAGGGGCTTCCGGATACGCCCCGCCGGTCCCGGGCCAGATGAACCGCGTCGGCGTGAGTTGGCGTCCGCTCCTGCGATCAATCTCGCATTGGAAAATCCCCCGCACGCCCGACCAGTTCGTTCCGTTTGTAGTGAGGTAGGTCTTTTCCCCCTCGAAGAGCAGGGACGGATCGATCCCTCCCTGTTCCAGCCACACCGGTTCGGACCACTCGCCGGCGGGGTCTGCTGTCGTGACGAAAAAGTTGCCCCCGCCACGGATGTTCGTTGTCACCATGTAGAAAAGGCCGTCGTGATACCGGATCGTCGGTGCGTAGATGCCGTCCGAGGCCGGAGCCCCGGCCAGTGGCAACTGCGAGGCGCGCGTCAGGCAATTCCCGATCTGCCGCCAGTCGACCAAGTTCCGGCTGTGGTGGACCGGCACCCCCGGGAAATACTCAAAACTGCTGTTCACCAGATAAAAATCCCGGCCCACACGGCAAACGCTCGGATCGGGAAAATAGCCGGGAATAATCGGGTTCCGAATGATCATCCCGCGCGCCCTGCCACCGTGTCGCGCTTCCCCGTGGTCCGTCGTGCGGGCCGTTCTGACGAATAGGGGGGATTTCTCATTGCAGGGCAAAAAACCTTTCGGACGTCAAATATGCGCAAGAGCCGATTCCGCGTGAAGCAAAACCTTGCAAGAATGAGAAAAACACTTGCCACGCAACTTTTACGGCGTAAATACCATGTAAACACTTCACGCAGTCCCCCTTTTCCCCCATGAAGAGCCT
>CAZKHB010000024.1:4579-45051 GCA_964552635.1 uncultured Chthoniobacterales bacterium | reverse complement strand
ACCGGTGACCTCGTCCTTACCAAGGACGTGCTCTACCGACTGAGCTACATGGGCATCTGGCGGACGGGTCCGCGTGGGTTGAACATCATTTGGGCGCTGTGTCCCGCCGGAAAAAGGGTGAAAGACACTTGCCGTCGTCGCTCTGAGCGAAAACGGGCAGTATCTCTCCCTCCAAAATCAGGCGGGACAGAAACCGTAGCGTTTCGCCGGAGGGTGTCAAAAACAAAAATGCACCCCTAAAGCGCTCGCGTGGCAGCGTAAAACTCAAAGCTGTCCACGAGGGCAAGCCAGCTGGCCTCGATGATGTTGTCGGAAACCCCCACAGTTCCCCAGGTGCGGTGTCCGTCGGTCGAGACGATGAGCACCCGCGTGCGGGCGGCCGTACCGCGGAGACCGTCGACAATGCGAACCTTGTAATCCGAGAGGCGAATGCCGTCGATCCACGGGCAGAAGGGTCGCAGGGCCTTGCGAAGAGCGGCGTCAAGCGCATTGACAGGCCCATCCCCCTCCTCGACGGTGTATTCGGAGACCCCCCCGACCAAAAGTTTGACGGTCG
Source organism: uncultured Chthoniobacterales bacterium (assembly GCA_964552635.1). Classification (GTDB taxonomy): domain Bacteria; phylum Verrucomicrobiota; class Verrucomicrobiia; order Chthoniobacterales; family Terrimicrobiaceae; genus CAZKHB01. The sequence goes on along the minus strand of CAZKHB010000024.1, from coordinate 44,495 downwards.
CTTCGCACGTGGTGAAATCGTGGAGCGCAGAGCGTCGGAACGAGCAGTGGTATTCCTTGAGGTCAAAAAGGGATTTGTGCTGGCCGAGGGTGCGGCGGACCAAGAGGGCGAAGGAGGCATCGGCTGCTTCAAACTCGTAGCCTTCCGCCTCACTTTGTTTGACTTGTTTGAGTACGGCCGCGACTTCTGCGCTCCCTTTGGCAATGTCGAAGCCGAGATCGCGCGCCTTGGCGAGGATGTTGCTTTGGCCCGACATATCAGAGACGAGGATCGTCTGGCTGTTGCCGACGAGCGTGGGATCCATGTGCTCGTAGGAGCGGGCCAGTTTCTGCACAGCATGGACGTGCAACCCGCCTTTGTGTGTAAAGGCGGCCTCCCCCACGTAAGGAGCACGAATGTCCTGGGGGACATTGGCCAGTTCATCCACAAACCGGGACACTTCGCGGAGCCGAGAGAGGTCGGGTACCGCTTGAAGGCCGAGTTTGACTTGGAGGGTCGGAATGACGGTTGTGAGATTGCAGTTGCCGACACGTTCTCCGTAACCGTTCATGGTTCCCTGCACTTGACAGGCTCCCGCCCGCACGGCGGCGAGGGCGTTCGCGACACCGAGCCCGCAGTCGTTATGGGTATGGATGCCGACCGGTCGGCCGAGCGCAGCGATGGCGGCCGCCGTGATTTGTGCGATCTCGTCGGGCATCGTTCCGCCATTCGTGTCGCAGAGAACGACGAGGTCCGCCCCCGCCTCGTGGGCGGCGAGGATCGTCCGCAGCGAATACTCGGGGTTGTCCTTGTAGCTGTCGAAAAAGTGTTCGGCGTCGTAAAAGACCTCACGGCCGTGCTGTTTGAGGTAAGCCACGGTGTCCGAAATCATTGCGAGGTTTTCCTCGGCGGTGACCCCGATGACTTCGGTGACATGCAGAAGCCAGGTTTTTCCAACAATCGTCACCACGGGTGTACGCGCTTCAAGGAGCGTGCGCACCTGCGGATCGGCATCCACGGCCACTCCTCCACGCCGGGTGCTGCCGAAGGCTGCGATGCGGGCGTGCTTCCACTCCCTTGCCGCGGCCTCGGTGAAGAACGCCACGTCCCTCGGGTTCGATCCGGGCCATCCTCCCTCGATGAAATCGACTCCGAATTCGTCGAGCTTTTCGGCCACGCGAATTTTGTCGAGCACCGAGAAAGAAATGCCCGTGCCCTGCGTGCCATCGCGCAGGGTTGTATCGTAGATCGTGACCGGCTTCATGGGAAAAGGGGCTCAGAATAGGCCGCATCCCGGCTGCGATCAAGCCCCGCGACCTCAGGCGGTCTTCTCAAGGTAGCGCTTCAGACGCACCGCGGCGGGAGCCGGCACAAACGGGGCGACATCCCCGCCGAGGCGTGCAACTTCTTTCACGATGCGCGAGCTCAGGTATGTATAGTCTTCCTTCGGGGTCAGAAAGACCGTTTCCAGCCGCGCCTCCAGCTTCCGGTTCATGAGCGCCATTTGGAACTCAAATTCGAAGTCGGACACGGCGCGAAGTCCTCGGATGACGGTGAACACCTCCCGCTTTTTCGCGAAGTCGACCAGCAACCCCTCCAGCGGGACGATCTCCACGGCCAGCGCCGGGTCCAGGCTTTCGCGCAGCATGTCGACCCGTTCGGAGATCGAGAAGAACGGATGCTTCCCCTCCCCCGTGGCCACTGCGACGATCACCTTCTCGAACAGCTGCGTGGCACGTGTGATGACGTCCATGTGACCGAAAGTCACGGGATCGAAGGTCCCCGGGTAGATGGCCATGCCGCGGTGCATCGTGAATTGCTATCACTCGCCGTGCATACCAGCAAGATCGATGGAATGTGGGGAAGCGTCTTGACGGGTGTTTTTCAATGCCATACCGAGTATGGCATGAAGATGACCATGCACATCGACGAGGAGTTGCTCGACAGGATCGTCGCGATGCACGGCTTCGCCAGCAAGACCGAAGCGGTCGATGCCGCACTCAGGGAGATGGACAGGAAAGCCAGATTGAAGGAGTTTTTCAAAAAGGGGCTCGGCCTCACTTCCGAAGAGCTCAAAGCGAGCGTGGACCCCGCATACGACCTGATGGCCCTTCGTGCCGCCGAGTCTGCCAAGCCCTATGGCAAGCGTCGCGCTCGTCGATAGCAGCGTCTTCATCGCGTTGCTACGGGGCGGCCGGGATCCCGCGGCATGGCTCGGGCAACACTTTGAAGATGTCTACACCTGCGGCATGGTAAGGCTCGAAGTGCTGCGAGGGCAGAAAGTCCCGCGCCACAGGGATGCTCTCGCGGCATTTTTCGACGCTCTCTGCAACGTGCCCACCGACAATTCCCTCTGGGACGAAGCGACAGACCTTGCGTGGGCTCTCGGTCGCAAGGGCAAAACCCTGCCGGCTCAGGACATTCTCATCGCCGCACATGCGTTCCGCGCGGGGGTGCCCGTGCTGACGCAGGATGCCCACTTCGAGCAGATCCCGGGTTTGCCGGTGATCCGTTTCGATCGGCGCTGAAAGACCGGCCGGCCTACTCCCACTCGATCGTCGCGGGCGGCTTGCTCGAAACGTCGTAGCAAACGCGGTTCACGCCCTTGACCTCGTTGATGATGCGGGCGGAGATACGCCCGAGCAGATCGTAGGGAACGCGCACCCAATCCGCCGTCATCCCGTCGTGGCTCTGCACAATGCGGAGCGCGATCGTGTAGTCATACGTTCTCTCGTCACCCATCACGCCCACGGAGCGCACCGGAAGGAGCACGGCGAAGGATTGCCAGACTTTGTAATACCACCCTGAAGACTTCATCTCATCGATGACGATGCGATCGGCTTCGCGCACAATGCGGAGTTTTTCGGGCGTGAGGTCGCCGAGTACACGCACTGCGAGACCCGGACCGGGGAACGGTTGGCGGTGGACGATTTCCCGCGAGAGCCCGAGTTCCTCGCCGACGCGACGGACTTCATCCTTGAACAACTGTCGGAGCGGCTCGACGAGTTCGAACTTCATGCGCTCGGGCAGGCCGCCGACATTGTGATGGCTTTTGATGAGAGCGGCCGGATTGCCCGAGATGGACACGCTCTCGATCACATCGGGATACAGTGTGCCCTGCGCGAGGAAGCGGTAGCGGCCCGGTGAAGTCTTCTTGAGATCGCGGGCGGCGGCCTCAAAGACTTTGATGAACTCGTTTCCAATGATCTTCCGCTTGCGCTCGGGGTCGGTCACGCCCTTCAGCTTTGTGAGGAACTGGCGCGAGGCATCCACCTTGCGCATGCGAATCCGGAACTCGCCTGCGAAAAGCCTTTCGACGGCATCCGCTTCCCCTGCGCGCAAAAGACCGTTGTCCACAAAGATGCAGGTCAACTGGTCTCCAATCGCCTTGTGGATGAGCGCTGCAGCAACAGAGGAGTCGACTCCGCCACTGAGGCCAAGAATGACCCGCCCGTCACCGACCTGCTCGCGGATCTCGCGGCACGTGCGGTCGATGAACGACTCCATCGTCCACTCGGAACGGCATCCGCAGATGCGGTGCAGGAAATTCGCGAGGATGTATTTGCCCTTGGGCGTGTGGACGACCTCGGGGTGAAATTGGAGGCCGAAAATGCGGCGCGCAGGATCACCAATCACAGCGTGGGGCGAGTTCTCCGTGCGTCCCAAGGCGCGGAATCCCTTGGGAAGTTTGGTGATCTTGTCGCCATGGCTGTTCCAGACATCGAGCTCGGCCGGAAGTTTGTGGAAAAGCTCGCAGGATTTCTCACCACGCAAGCGGCCCTGGCCGTATTCGCGCCGGCTGGAGCGCTCGACTTTGCCGCCCAATCCGTGGGCAATCAGCTGCATGCCGTAGCAAATTCCAAGAACCGGCACGCCGAGCGAGTAGACGCCTTTGTCGACCTGCGGAGCTCCCTTCGCATAAACACTCGCCGGTCCACCGGAGAGGATGATGCCCGCCGGCTTCATCGCCGCGATCGCAGCGGCGGTTGTAGTGAACGGGAGGATCTCCGAGTAAACCCGGCATTCCCGAACCCGGCGCGCGATGACCTGCGTGTATTGAGAACCGAAATCGAGAATGAGAATGCGCTGCCCGGCGGGCTTGGAGGAACTCATAATGGAAGGTCTGTGACGGCCTCAGCGGTAGTCCGATCCGAAGGAGTCCGAAGTCGGATCATTCGGCACGATCTGTCCACGACCCGAAAGACCCTGCTGGAATTGATCACCGACGGCCGAGGCGTCCTGCTCGGCGATCGAGCAGGCGCTGAGGGCGAAAACGGCGAGGACCAGAACAGAAAAAAGTGTCACACCTTTCATGTCGGCGGAGCATAATCGTTCACATCGCGATGGCAAACATCATTCCTGCGGACGAACTGCTCGAGCTCTACGCCACCGGCCTTTTCCCGATGCCGGTCGAGGGTGGGATCGGCCTCTTCTCTCCCGACCCGCGGGGAATCCTTCCATTGGATGGCTTCCATATCCCGCACGGGAGCCGTCGCACGCTCTCCGACCCGGCATGGGAGGTACGCATCGACTGCGCCTTCGAATCCGTGATGCTCGGGTGCGCCGAGCGGGACGACACATGGATCGATGAAACGATCCTCGCCAGCTTTTGCGCCCTCCATACGGAGGGTCAGGCACACTCGGTCGAAGTCTGGCGCGATGGCGAATTGGCCGGCGGGCTGTATGGAGTCCGTGTGGGCGCGGCATTTTTCGGAGAATCGATGTTCCACCGAGTTAGTGGTGCCTCGAAAGTCGCGCTTGTCCACTTGGTGCGGATTCTTCAGGCAGGAGGTTTCACTCTCCTCGACACGCAATGGACAACGCCCCACCTCCGAACGTTTGGCGCCATCGATGTCGCAAGGAAAGACTACCTCCGCCAACTCGACCGTGCGATTCGGCAGGAGGCGCTTTGGCCAGCGGCAGGGAAATGGGATCCCTCGGCGTCAGATCGTGCGCCCGGCGGCTTCGGCAAAGGGCCGGAGTGAACCCGGCAGGGCGGCAAATCCTTGGAAATCTACCTGCTGTTGGCCGTCACTCAGCGCCTCGGCAGGATTCGGATGCACCTCGACAAGAAGTCCGTCGGCACCCAGAGCCACCGCTCCCCGGCACAAAGCCAGCACAAGATCGGCACGCCCACAACCCTGGCTGGGATCGACGATCACCGGCAAGTGAGACTCGCGCTTCGCGATCGCCACGGCCGCAAGATCCAGGGTGTTCCGCGTGTACGTCTCGAATGTCCGGATCCCGCGCTCGCAGAGCAGGACGTTGGGGTTGCCGTGGGCAAGCAGATACTCCGCGGCGAGAAGCCACTCCTCGATCCGCTCGCTCATGCCGCGCTTCAGAAGAACGGCTTTGCCCGATCGGGCACATTCGATGAGAAGCTGGAAGTTCTGTGCGTTGCGCGCGCCGATTTGCAGGATGTCCGCCGAGGCCGCGACGTGCTCGACATCGCGCTCCGAAAGAACCTCTGTGATGACCTTGAGTCCCGTCTCGCGTCGGGCGAGTTCGAGCAGGCGGAGGCCCTCGCGCCCCAGACCCTGGAATTCGTAGGGAGATGTCCGCGGCTTGTACGCTCCTCCGCGAAGAATCTGAGCCCCGGCGGCCTTCACCGCACGCGCCGTGGCCAGAAGCTGCTCCTCGCTTTCGACGGAACACGGACCGGCCATGAGCACCACGCGGTCGCCACCGATCTGGACCCCATCGACATTGACAATCGTTCCCTCGGGTTTGGACTCCCGGCTGGCAAGTTTGTAACGTTTTTGGACCCGCAGGACGCTCTCGACCTGAGGCAAGACGGTCAGCGACTCGAGCGTCTGATGGGTACGCTCGTCGCCGATCGCCGCGATAACGGTCTGTGTCGCGCCATGGATCGGAGCGGGCTCGTAGCCGAGTTTTTTAACCTCTGAGATCACCTCATCGACCGCCTCACGGGTCGCATGCGGACGGAGAACAATGATCATGCGGGAAGTATCGCCCCGCGAAGAAGGCCGGGCAACGCCAAATCCGCCTCCGAAAAGCCGGAATCAGGGAAAATTGCGTCGCCCCGCGGATGGATGGCCGTTAGGATGAATGGGAATCATGAAGCCGAACGATTCCCGCCTTTCCGCCCTTGCATCCGAGGTCTCCAAGGGACGCTCCGCCGAACTCCTCTCCGACATGCTCGACACGGTGCTCCAGCTCGGCCGAGACAGAACGAACATCGCCGATCTCAAGCTCTTCAAACGGGCTTTCGCCGAAATGCGTTACGCGGCACACGTTTTCGCAAAGTATTCCGGCGTGCGGAAGGTGGCCGTCTTCGGAAGTGCCCGCACCAAGCCGGCCGAACCCGAATACGCTCTGGCGCGCACCTTTGCGCAGAAGATCGTGGAGCGGGACTTCATGGTGATCACCGGCGGCGGCGACGGCATCATGGGAGCGGCTCAGGAGGGTGCCGGTGCCCAGAAAAGCTTCGGCCTCAACATCCGGCTTCCCTTCGAACAACGCGCCAACGAGGTAATCGACGGTGATCCGAAGCTCATCACCTTCAACTATTTCTTCACCCGCAAATTGAACTTCGCCAAGGAGACCCACGCCTTTGTGCTTCTTCCCGGCGGATTCGGCACCCACGACGAGGGGTTCGAGGTCCTCACCCTCATGCAGACCGGCAAGATGCCCGTCGTGCCCATCATCATGCTGGACAGGCCGAACGGCCACTACTGGGAGACATGGCGACGCTTTATCGACAACGATCTCCTCGACCGTGGTCTTATTTCGCCGACGGATTTTCACCTCTTCCACATCACGCACGATCCTGACGAGGCCGTGGCCGAGATCGTTGGATTCTACCGGAATTTCCATTCGTACCGCTGGGTTCGTGAACGCATGGTCGTGCGGATCGAGCGGCCTCTCACCGAGGCGGCGCTGGAAGATCTGAATGCACGCTTCTCCGGCATGCTCGTCTCGGGTTCCATCCAGCAAACCGGTCCGCTTCCCGAGGAAAAAGACGATACCGCACTGGCCGGCATGCCGCGCCTCGTGCTGACACCCGACAAGCACGACTTCGGCACGATCCGCCTCTTTCTCAACGCGATCAACACCGCCGAAACCCGGCCGTGACACGGCGCGGGTTTCTCGCCGGCCTGCCATGGCTCGTTGTTCCCACACTGCGAGCATCGGAGGACCGGCCAGCCGATCCCGGTCGCGTGTTCGGCAGGATCCAGTTCGTCGACGCCTTCCCTGACGTGAAAGTGAAGGTGGTCAAGTCCTTTGCCGACCTCGACGTGAAGATCGTTGAGGCCTTCGCCGACAAGCCCGGCCTCTGGCAGATCGTGACTTCGTTTCCCGACTTCAAGGTGCAACTTGTCGACTCGTTTCCCGACTTCACCGTCCGCTTCGTCGAAAGCTTCCCCGGCCCGCGTTGAGCGAGGATTTTCCTTTTTCCCGCCCGCCCGGAGTCAGTAGCCTGCAAAGCTCCTTATGAAATCACCCATCAGAGTCGCCGTGACCGGCCCGGCCGGTCAAATCGGATACGCCCTCCTCCCGCGCATCGCCGCCGGCGGAATGTTCGGCCCCGACCAGCCCGTCATTCTTCAACTCATCGAAGTCCCCGTCGAGAAGGCCATGAAGGCGCTCGAGGGCGTTGCGATGGAACTCGATGACTGCGCCTTTCCGCTTCTGCAGGGTCTTGTCCTCACCGACGATCCGCGTGTCGGATTCAAAGACGCCAACTGGTGCCTCCTCGTCGGCGCGAAGCCGCGCGGACCCGGCATGGAGCGGGCCGACCTTCTCAAGGACAACGGCAAAATTTTCACCACACAGGGCAGCATCATTGATGAAGTCGCCGCCGACAACGCCCGCGTGGCCGTCGTGGGAAATCCGGCGAACACCAACTGCATGATCGCCGCCAGCAAGGCCAAGCGCCTCACACCCGACCGCTTCACCGCCATGGTGCGCCTCGACCAGAACCGCGCGCAGAGCCAACTCGCGAAAAAGGCCGGGGTCCAGACGACCGATGTCGCCGACATCTTCATCTACGGAAACCACAGCCCGACCATGTTCCCCGCGTTCGCCCACGCGAAGATCGGCGGAAAGGCCGCCACCGACGTCATCACCGACCGCGCGTGGCTCGAGGGGGAATTCTGCGAGACCGTCGGCAAACGCGGGGCCGCCATCATCGCCGCGCGCGGGGCGTCTTCCGCCGCCTCGGCCGCCAGTTCGCTCGTTGACCACGTCCGCGACCTCTCCACCCCGGGTGCGATCCACTCGATCGCGGTGAAGTCCGAGGGCCACTATGGCTTCGATCCGAACGTCTGGGCCGGACTCCCCGTCCGCACCACCACCCCCGGCAGCTACGAAGTCCTCACCGGCTATACGATGGACGACTTCGCAAAGTCGAAAATCGCCGCCACCAACAAAGAACTCACCGACGAACGCGCGATGGTCGCCGAAATGCTCGGCTGATCCGCAGCGATCCCGCCAGCCTCAAGCCGCCGCCGGCCCCCGCGCCTGCGGCGGCTTTGTTTTTGGGCGGACCTGCGGAAAGTTGAGTGCAAGACTGGGCCGCGAAAGACGCGGTTCAGACCTTGGTCTCTCAGACGATTTGTCTCCGCACCGGGTCAAAACGTCTTGCGTGAGCGAGGGGGATGGGACTCATTGGCGGGCATGTCCGAGAACCCTCCCAGCTCACAGGGACTTTTCTCCCGCTTGAGGGGACACCTTTTGCGGTTGGCGCACAAGCTTTTGGACCTCAAAGATCGGCCGCATGCGATTGCGGGCGGTGTGGCGATCGGGATGTTCATCGGGTTCACTCCGCTTTTCGGGATCAAGACCCTGCTTTGCCTCGGGCTGGCTTACGCGCTGCGCTGCAATCCGATCGCCGCAGTCGTCGCGGTGTCGCTGCATGATGTTGTCACGCCGTTCTGGCCCTTCCTGCTGGTGCTGGAATACCGGATCGGGACGCTCGTGCTGGGGCATCCCATGGGAGCGAGTGCCTTCTCCGGGCACCACATTCATCTTATGGAGCTTCTCAAATGGACGACCTTTCTGGACGTCGGCCTTCCTCTCTTGGTGGGGTCCTTGTTTCTTGCTGTCCCTGCGGCAGTGGTAGCTTACTGGGTGACGCTTGAGGTCCTCAAACGCCGACTGAATCGCGCATGATCTCCCCTCTCCACGCCCTCCACTTTCTTTTTGCGCTCTGCTCGCTGGGCGGGGTGGCACTGGCTTTTCTGCCGCAGGGGGCGTGGGATTGGTGGAATCCGCTCTGGGTTCTCCTCGGGGCGGCGGTGGCGTATGCCAGCCTCGCGGCCGGATCCGGCCTTGCGGCGGCGCGCGTGACAGCGGCCGCCCTGCTTGCAGGTTTCGCGGCGATCCTGCTCGCCGCACTGATTTCCGGCGTGATGCCCCTGATGTTCACGGCGCATGTGGGTCCGCGCTCGGGCGGGGTGTTGCCGGTGCTACCGGTAGTCCTTTCCTTTTCCGTGCTCGTGCTCGGCCAGCGCGCCGTATCGTCACTGTGGCCTGCGGCGGGGCGCTGGCTTGTAATGGGCGGCGCGGCGGTCCTTTTCACGGGGACTCTCGCGAATGCGGCCGCGTTCCTGAGCGGCGTGCGGTTGTGGTGGCTCTGGAATCCGCTCGGCGGGATCGTGCCCGTTTGGGTCGCCCCGGCAATTCTTCTCGCTGCGTTCCTGTGTGCATTCCTGCTGGCATGGGCGATTCCGGCGCCAACCCGCTTGCGCCGGGGACATCGTGAAGTGGTTTTTCTTGTTCTGCTGAATCTGCCTTTCCTCGCGGCGACGGTGCGCGAACTCTCCGGACGATGAAGACGATCTTCGAGTATCTCCGGCAACGTCTCGGGGGTGAGCCGCCTCTGAATCCGTTGGACCGCAAGATGGCGAAACGTTGGGTCAAGGAACGCCTGAAAAAGATGTATCCGGAGCTGCGCCTCGATCCGGCCGCGCTGGAAAAAGCGTATCAGGAGCTCGGCCTCGAGCCGGTCGAGGGAAGCGGCAAGGGGGGGGCGACGCTCTTCGAGATTCACGTCCCCGAGCGCAAATGACGTTTCTCGCCGCCGCCGCTGCTGCAGTGATCGTCGTCTGGACGGCGTGGACCTTCAACAGGCTGGTCGCAGCACGGAACCAACAATCCGAGGGATGGTCGGGCATTGATGTTCAGCTGAAGAAGCGTGCCGATCTGGTCCCGCTCCTCGCCGAAAGCGTCCGGGCCTATGCCGCTCACGAATCGCGCACACTGGCTGACACAGCGCGCCTGAGGAACCCGGAGGAAGTCGCCGGTGCTCTGCGGCGTTTGATCGCTGTGGCGGAGTCGTATCCGGACCTGAAGGCCTCGGAGAACTTCCGTCAACTCTCGGCGACACTTGTTGCGATCGAGGACGATCTTCAATATGCGCGGCGCTTTTACAACGGAGCCGTGCGCGATTTCCGGAATCTCTGCGAGTCCTTCCCGAGCAATCTCGTGGCAGGGGCATTTGGGTTCCGTCCCGGGGAGTTTTTCGAGGTCTCCTCCGTTCTTGAGCGCGAGGCTCCGCGGGTTTCATGAGAATTCCCGCAGCCATCTTTGCTGTCCTGCTCTTCGCTGCGGGGTCCGCGCAGGCCTTGGAGGAGATCCAAAGCTTCGATGCGCTCATCGACGTCGCGAAGGATGGCTCGATGGTCGTTACGGAAACAATCCGTGTGAATGTGGGCGGGCAACAGATTCGCCGCGGCATTTACCGTGACTTTCCCACCGTCTACTCCGGGCGCTGGGGCCTGCGTGTCGATGTGCCGTTCGAGGTTCTCTCGGTGAAACGCGATGGCCGTCCCGAACCATGGCACACCCGCCGTCTTGCGAACGGTCTCCGCATTGCCTTCGGGTCCGAAAACCTCCTCCTCCCAAGCGGGCCGACAACGTACGAGTTTACTTATCGGACGGACCGCCAACTCGGGCATTTCGCGGACTTCGACGAGCTCTATTGGAACGTCACCGGCAACGATTGGGCGTTCCCGATCGCTCAAGCCTCGGTCGGCGTGCGCCTGCCGGCCGGAGCCCGCGTGAGTGACGCTTCCGTTTACACGGGGCCGACCGGCACAAGGGGACACGATTTCCGCGAAGCGCACCGCAGCGCCTGCGCCTTCGCGGGAGCGACGACCCGCCCGCTCCAACCCGGGGAAGGCCTCACGATTGCGATCCGCTGGCAAAAGGGCATTGTGGAAGCTCCCAGCCAACTTGCCCGCGCAGCCGATCTTGCGCGCTCCAACAAGGGCGTGCTCATCGGGTTGGTGGGGCTACTCGGCGCGCTTTGCTACTTTGTGGTCGCGTGGTGGTTTGTCGGGCGGGATCCGGCTCTTGGCACGGTGATTCCGCTCTATGGACCCCCGGACGCTTGCACGCCTCAGGATGCGCGCTACCTGCTGCAACTCGGCAAGTTCGATCAAAAGAGCTTTGCCGCGGCGATTTTGAACCTCGCCGTGCAGGGAGCGCTCGAAATCCGGCGGCGCACAAGCGGGAATTACGAACTGGTGGAAAAACCACGCGAGGGCCTTGAGGGCGAGGAGAGGGATTTTGCGGAAACACTCTTCAAGGACGGCAGCCCGCTGGAACTCGTTCCCCGCAACCATGAGACCGTCCGTGCCGCCCGCACGGAATTGGAGCGGGGGGTCCGCAAAAAGAACGGCCGGATGATCTCCATGAACCGGCACGTCTGGGTCATTGGTATTCTCATCACCCTCGTTCCGCTTTTCCTCTCTCTGGCCTCGTCTCCGCAGCCTGACGGGGCGATCTTCATGTCGGTGTGGCTGGGAGGATGGACGATCGGGTGCGCTTTTCTCGTGACCGCGGCGGTCTCCGGCTGGCGATCGGGAAATCCCCTGGCGGCGCTGCCCCTCACCCTTTTCGCCATTCCCTTTCTTGCAGGCTGGGTTTTCGGCATTTCCGCCCTCGCCCACGCCGCCTCGGGTCCGGTGGTCGTGCTCTATGTGCTGGCGATCGTGTTGTGTGCGATTTTCCAGGTCCTGCTCAAGCGCCCGACCGAGGACGGCCAGCGCCTGCGCGCGCATCTGAGCGGTTTCCGGCGTTACCTCTCCGTTGCCGAGGCCGACAGGCTGGCCCTCGAGAATCCGCCCGAGCGCACGCCCGAACTTTTCGAGCGCTTCCTGCCATACGCGCTCGCCCTCGGGGTCGAACAGCAATGGGCCGAGCAGTTCGCAGGTGTTCTGGACGGGAGCACGTACGCACCGCAATGGCAAAGCGGATTCGCCGCAGGCGGATTCGACAGCCGCGTGTTTGCCACCGCCATCGGGAGTTCCCTCGCCGGGGCGGTTGCCGCGGCGAGCACTTCCCCAAGATCAAGTTCGGGCGGAGGAGGAAGCGGGAGCTCCGGAGGTGGAGGCGGGGGAGGCGGCGGGGGTGGTTGGTAGTTCAGATTGCATTTGCCACCTGCACCGCGGAGGAGGAACTCTCTGCACATGCTTTCCCGCACAAGTCTCTGCCTGCTCCTCGCCTTCGGCTTGGGAGCCTGCTCTGAACGTCCTGCACCTCCCGAGGTCGCAAAGCACTCCTCTTCCAAGGCTCCCACTTCGGCCGTGCCCCAAGAAGAATGGATCGGCACATGGATCACAGACGGAAAAATGGGCGAGACGTTCGAGATTGTGCTCTTTCCCGACAATCAGGCTGTTGGCACATGGGCCAAAGGCCCTGCTGGAGCACGCGGACAAAGGGGTCTATGGCGGGCTGACGCCTCGGGCGTCACCGTCTTTCTCGGCGATGGATGGACGGACCGCATCGAGGCGTCGGGGGATGGGTTCATTCACAAAGGGTTCGCGGCGGGAACTCGGCTTGATGCCGCTCCGACGAATCAGGCGACAGCAAGGAAGCTGAGCGGCGAACAGGCCGGATTCGTTGGCGTCTGGCGGCTCAACAAGGACTTTGAAGGAAACTTCCTTTACATCACTCTGCAATCTTCCGGCCGCGCGCTGAGCACACTCAATGGCGGCACCGAGGGGCGCTGGGAAATCCAAGAAGGTGCGGCCGTTTGTTCATGGCCGGATGGTTGGACAGACCGCATCTCGCGAACCGGGGACGTCTACCGCAAGGAGTCCTGGGTCGGGGCACCGCAGGGCGCCACTCCGCCGGACCTCACCGAGGCAATCCGCGTGGGCGAGAAGCCCTTTACCATTGCCCCCTGAGAGCGCCGCTCAGGGCTTCGAAATTTTTTCCTTCAACCCCTTCTCGGCGGAATCCAGTGCTTCAACCGCCCGAGGCCCTGTTTGGAGCCGGGCGCGGATCGCAGGGATCTCGGCAAGGGCTTTCTCGGCGACCGACTTCGGAGAAGCGGGGCGGAGGGCGCGGAAGACCGGGTCGAGGAGCTTCGATTCCGCCGCGTACTTTTCGGCGATCCCGCGGTAGGGCTGCATCCACGCAGGCTGGCCCTCGACCCGAAGGAAGGAGGTAAAGAACGGTCCGGCCTGATCGATCCGCGATTGCTGCTGCCAGTTCCACATCCCGAAAAGCAGGACGGAAAAGGAATCCTCCGGCGTGTTGTAAAAGCTGATGATGGAGGGATTGATCTCGTCGCGGGTTCGGAGAACCCTCGCCGTTTCGAGAAAATAGTCTGCCAGCTTTTGATCTTCAACCGTGGCCGTCTCGAGGGGCACCAGCGAGCCCAGCGTTTTGCGGACCGCCGCCGCATCAAGGCCGGCAAGCATTTGAGCGAAAGAGAGGTTGAGAACGGCCCAATTCCTCAGGGGGGCCGGGACTTCCTTGTCGGCGATCATCCGAACGAGCGACTCCATGGCCGTTGCCGTCTGGCCGGCGACTATCTCCTGCGCGGCGGCAAGCAGTTGGCTCTCCGCGCCAGCTTTCACACTCTTCGCCTCGGCACGTTCGGCGACTTTGGGATCCGCGGGGAAAATCCGCTCGCGATTGAGGTAAAGAAGCACGCCGGCGAGCAAAACGACGACCAGGAGACCAAGAGAGAACAACGCCGTCCATTTCCGTGTTTCTGCTGTCTCCAAGACAACCCGCTGTTTTTCCTTCACCGGCATTTTCGCGCGCTCGAGCAGTTTCTCGCGCGCGTAGTGCATGTGCCCGATGAGTTCGTCGTAGGACTGGTAGCGATCCGCCGGATCCTTTGCCATCATCCGGTTGATGACATACGCCGTCTCGCTCGTGACGTCGGGCGCGAAGCTCTGCAGGCTCACGGCCTGGCTCTTGAGCTGTTTGAGGGCGACCATCGACGGAGTGTCTGCTTCGTACGGCGGGCGCCCGGCAAGAGCGTGGAAAAGGGTTCCTCCCAGACTGTAGATGTCGCTGCGGAAGTCCTCCGGCTGGTTGTCGAGTTTCTCCGGGGCGATGTAATACGGGGTTCCCCAGATCTCGCCCTTGGATTGGGCGTCCGCATCCATGACGATCGCAAGGCCGAAGTCGACGAGCTTCGCCGTGTGGGCATCCGCAAAAAGGATGTTCCCGGGCTTGATGTCGCGGTGGATCAGCCCGTTCTCGAGAGCCGCATTGAGGCCTTGGGCGATTTGAATGCCAACTTCGAGCACCTGAGCCTCCGCGACGCGCTTCTGGATCCCCATCAGGTGGTCGAGCGATCCCTTCTCCACAAGTTCCATCGCGATGTAGAACTGACCGCGGTCTTGGCCGAAATCGAAAACCTTCACGACGTTCGGATGATTCACCGCCGCTGTCATGCGGGCCTCATCGGCGAGCTGGATCCAATCTTCCTCGCTTTTGCTGAACTCTTTTTTCAGAACCTTGAGCGCGACGTGGCGGTTGAGATTGTTGTCGAGGGCCTTGAAGACCGAGCCCATGCCGCCTTCGCCCAGCACACCGAGCAGAGTGAAGTGGTTGAAACTTTGCCGCACGCGGGCGGTCTGCCCGCAGGAAGGACAGACCACCTCGGCCATGGGCATCACTTCGCTCACATCCATCAAGCCGCCGCAGGCCGGACAACTCTCCAGAATCGGTTCCGACACGGTCTCTGCGGCCTCGGGGTGATCGGGGGTTTCAGACATGGGCGGAGGGATTTGCTTTGGCGACAAGCGCGGGGAACGCTATTTGCGGAGAGTATTACCTCGCAGGAATGACAGACGGCAACGCTAAAGCCTTTTTCCCCTCGGCAACCGACCATGTGGTTGGAGCCGAGCAATCCGGCGTGCGTCTCGATGTCTTCGCGACATCCATGCTTAGCGGTGTCTCGCGATCCCGCGTGCAAGCGCGCATCAAACAGGGAGACGTTACGGTAAACGGCCAGCCAGCCCGCGCTTCCCTCCTCCTTTCGTCCGGTGACGCGGTTCATATTGCTGCAGAGGGGCCACCCGAGGCCGCGGAAATGATTCCCGAAAACCGGGCGCTGGACATCCTGTTTGAGGATGAAGCCCTGCTGGTTCTGAACAAACCCGCCGGCATTTCCGTGCACCCCGGGGCAGGAGTCCAGATTGGCACGCTCGTGCACGCCCTGCTTCACCATTGCCGGGGATTGTCCTCAATCGGCGGGGTCGAACGTCCGGGAATCGTGCACCGGCTCGACAAGGAAACAAGCGGGTGTCTCGTCGTCGCGAAGTCCGATGCGGCCCATCATGCGCTCTCGGACCAGTTCGCCAACCGCGCGGTATCAAAGGTTTACCTTGCCGTGGCCGACGGCACGCCGCGCATGCCCCACGGAGTCATCGACGCGGCAATCGCCCGCCATAAAGTTCATCGCCAGAAGATGGCCGTCGACCCGCGCGGGCGGGAGGCCGCCACGGCGTATCGCGTGCTGGGCCATGAAGGCGCGTTCAGCTTGATCGAGTGCCGCCCAAAGACGGGCCGCACCCATCAGATTCGCGTCCATCTCAAACACCTCGGCCACCCGGTGACGGGAGATCCGGTCTATGGAAAGCGGAGAGACTTCGAGCGCCACTTTCTCCACGCGTGGAAGCTGGAGTTTCTGCATCCGACCACGTGCCGGAAGATGGCCTTTGTTGCGCCCTTGCCGCGGGATTTCCCGGCATGGGCGTGTGCGCTCGCGAAAGGCTAGGCCGAGCGGTCTCCCGAAACGTGGTCGCGGAAGGCCTCCTCCAAACGGAGCGGGTCGGGCACCTTGATCAGCCTTCCCTTTACCGCAATGAGGCCCGCACCGCGGAGCTTCGCCAGGATGCGTGAGAGGGTCTCCTGCCGAGTTCCCAACTCGCCGGAGAGCATCGTCTTTGTCATCCCGATGGCGACCTCTGCCGCATGGGACGTCAGCGGCCGCGGGCATCGGCGCAGAATCCAGTTCATCAGCCGTGTTTCCGCGTCCTTCAAGGTGACACTCTCCAGGGAAGCAATGAGTCCCCGCATGTGGTGGCTCATGGAGGCCATCATCCGCAATGCAATGTCGGCCCGCTGGCGCAGGATTTCGAGGAACTCCGCCTTTGGCACAAGGATCACCTCGCTCTCGCCCACGGACCGCGCATCGGTGAGGTATCCCGAATCGCTGACCAAGGCATTCTCGGCAAACGACTCCCCGGGTCGGAAAAGGTGAATCACCTGTTCCCGCCCGTCGGCGGCGACGCGGTGGACGTTGATGATCCCGCGTCGAACGATGTAAAACCCGTGCGCGGGATCTTTCTGGCGAAAAAGATACTCCCCGCGGGAAAAGCTCTTAAGGACAGCGAGATCGGCGATCATCGCAAGATCCTCCTCTGGCAAACCCGCGAAGATCGGCGTCCTTCGCAGGGAGAAGACCACCGCTGCATTGCGAAGCGTTTCAAGCGGACCGGGCATATCCTGCCACTATCATCGGGAACGCAAACGAAAAGCAAGCGAGGGCCGATAAATCCCATTCCAGGGCAAGACCATGGTTGACATTCCACGCTGTGCGGGCATTGTTCTCGTCCGCGCTTGAGAAATCTTGCCGTAGGTCCCGTGGCGAACGCGATCCCGCGTCCGTCGAAAGCGCACGGGGAAACCCGGCAAAAGCAAAAAACACACCACATGCCCATCCGCCTTGGTCGGTTCGAAATGCCTTCGAAGCTCGTCAAAGACGAGTCCACCGCCACAGAAACCTACGCCAAGTTCGTCGCCGATCCCTTCGAGGCCGGCTACGGACACACCATCGGCAACTCCCTGCGCCGCGTGCTCCTGAGCTCGCTTGAGGGAGCTGCCATCACGTCCGTCAAGATCGAGGGTGCACCGCACGAGTTCACGAGCCTCCCGGGTGTCGTCGAGGACGTGGTGGACATCATTCTCAACCTGAAAAAGGTAAAATTCAAAGCGCACGACCACGAGGTCCGCAACCTCCGCCTTGCAGTGAACAAGGAAGGTGCCGTCACGGCGGGCGACATTGAGTCGACCCAGCAGTGCGAGGTCCTGAACCCCGACCAACTCATCTGCACACTCGACAAGAAGCAGAAGTTCGAAGCGGAGTTCGAGATCAAGGTCGGACGCGGCTTCGCCACGGGCGACGAGAACAAGCGTGCCGACCAACCGATCGGCGTGATCGCGATCGACTCGATCTTCTCGCCGGTCACCCGAGTGAAGTATGCCGTCGAGAACACGCGCGTTGGTCAGCGCACCGACTACGACAAACTCATTCTCGAGATTTGGACGGATGGCCGCGTCACACCCGACGATGCCCTGCTCCAAGCTTCGGCCATCCTGCGTCACCACCTGGACGTATTCGTGGGTTTCGACGACTCGCAGGTCGAGTTCGACGAGACACCTCAGGAAGTCAGCCAAGAGAACACGCGCATGAAGAAGCTCCTCAACATGAGCGTGAACGAAATCGAGCTCTCGGTCCGTGCGGCGAACTGCCTCAACAACGCGAACATCACCACCGTCGGCCAGCTCGCAATGAAGACCGAGGCCGAGATGCTCAAATACCGCAACTTCGGCAAGAAGTCGCTCAACGAAATCAAGGACAAGCTCCAGCAGCTCGGTCTGGGCCTCGGGATGAAGTTCGACAACGGACTCGTCGAGGTCGTGGCCGAACCAGCCAAGTAAACCGCCATGCGCCACCGCAAAAAAACCGTCAAACTCGGGCGCACGACCGCCCACCGCGATGCCCTGCTCGCGAACCAGGTCTGCAGCCTCATCGAACACAGCCGCATCAAGACCACCCTTGCGAAAGCCAAGGCACTCCGTCCTCTCGCAGAGAAGATGGTGACCCTCGGCAAGCGGGGAGACCTCCATGCGCGCCGTCTGGCAGCAGGAACCCTCGGTCAGAAGGACGCTGTGAAGAAGCTCTTCGCGGAAATCGCCCCGCGTGCCGCCGAGCGCAAAGGCGGCTACACCCGCATCGTCAAGATCGGGCCGCGCCAGAGCGATTCGGCCCCGATGGCCTATATCGAATGGGTTGACTCCGTTGCCGTCGAGGCCCCCGAGGAGCCCAAAGTCGAGGAAACCAAGAAACCCGCCCGCAAGCCTGCGGCCAAAAAGCCCAAGGCAGAGAGCGAATCCAAGGAGAGTTGACTCTCGGCGGACGGTTTCCCTCCAAATCAAAAACCAAGCAGGCGGCCCCCGGTCGCCTGCTTTTTTTGTATGTGAAGCATTCTGCATCGGACTTGCCCGCGCACCCGTATCTCCTACGCTATGACGACCATGACCATCGCCGACCAAGCCGCCCAGCGCACCTTCCCTCCGTTCAGCCTCGCCCGCCTGCTCACAGGCACATTCGCACCGAAAGCCGGCCAACGCGTTGCCATCCTCATCGACCTTGAGGAGCCCTCACAGATCAAGGACTTTGCGTTTCTTGAAAACCCGGACCTCTCGGTGCAGAGGAATGCGCACAAGTATTTCTACGAGGGTCTGAAGAATGGGGTGCTCGAGGAACTCGGCCTCAAGGGGGGAGACATTTTCGCCTACAAAATCACAGGGGGCAGCAACCTTGACCTGCCCGATGAGGCCTACACCCCGACCGGGGAAAAAGTGAGCCTCGAGAAAGATGTCTATCCCAACCACGACATCATTCTATGCATCTCGACCTACTCGGCGACCGCCCCCCTCACCGCCTTCGCGAAGCAATACGGATTCCGCGGGGCCACGCTTCACGGGCTCAACCAGGTGATCCTCTCTTCAGGGCTCGCCGTCGACTATGACGACGTCAGTGCGGATGCCGAAAAGCTCCGTTTGGGCATGACGCGTGCCGACTGGGTCGAGATCGACTTCCTGCATGCGGACCGCACCTACACCCTGCACCTCGACCTCGGACAACAGGAGGCCCAAAAGAGCCACGGGCTGTGTCGCGGCGACGAACCCGATGTCGCCAACCTCCCGGCCGGCGAAATCTATTATGTTCCCACGGGTGCCGAGGGCCGGTTCCCGATGAAGTACGAGGATGGCAGCATCGGTCTCATGCACGTCACCGGCGGTCGCATTGTGAAGGCCGAACTGCTTTCTGGAAACCCCGAAACCATCAGTGCGCACAACGAGAAACTCGTCACCGATCCCGTGACCGGGGAGCTGGGCGAGCTTGGATTCGGCACCCAGATCCTCCCCGTCTCAGGCAAGGACATTCAGGACGAGAAAATCCGGGGCACAATCCACGTCGCCACCGGACGGAGCGACCATCTCGGGGGCAGCCTCACGCCGGAGAAGTTTGCAAACCACAAGAATGCAACGCACGATGACATCCTTTTCGCCCCGCACAAGACCCCGGAGATCCTTGTCACCCAGGCCCGCATGCTGCGGAATGGCAAGCAGGAGGTGCTGATCGAGAATTTCGAGCCTGCTGCCTACATGCGCGCTCTGGTCGCCTGACGCGTCCGCCGCTGCCGGCCGACGTCGCAGTTCTTGCGGCGCGGCCCGGTGGCCGGCATAGTCGTCTCCATGCCCACTCTTCCCACAGTTCCGGACGCCAGCGGTCATTTCGGCCCCTACGGCGGGATGTTTGTACCGGAGACGTTGATGACGGCCCTGCAGGAACTCGGCGCGCAGTATGAAGCCGCGAGGAAAGATCCTGCCTTTCGTGCGGAACTCGCTTCCCTGCTCGGAGATTTCTGCGGCCGCCCGACCCCGCTGTATTTCGCGGAACGCCTGACGCAAAAGCTCGGAGGCGCAAAGATTTACCTGAAGCGGGAGGACCTGCTCCACACGGGGGCCCACAAGATCAACAACGCGATCGGTCAGATTCTTCTCGCGAAACGCATGGGGAAAAACCGCATCATCGCGGAGACCGGGGCCGGACAGCATGGGGTGGCGACCGCCACGGCTGCCGCCCGTTTCGGTTTTGACTGCGTGATCTACATGGGCGCTGTCGACATGCAGCGCCAAGCCCTCAATGTGGCCCGCATGCGGTTCCTCGGAGCGAAGGTCGTCGCCGTTACTGCCGGGCAGGCGACACTGAAGGAAGCGATCAACGAAGCCATGCGGGACTGGGTCACCAATGTGCGCACGACGCACTACATCCTTGGCTCCGCATTGGGTTCGCACCCTTACCCGATGATCGTACGCGATTTCCACCGCATTATCGGGGACGAGACGCGACGGCAGATTCTTGAACGTGAAGAACGACTCCCCCACCGCCTCGTCGCCTGCGTTGGCGGCGGGAGCAATGCCATCGGCTTTTTCCATGCCTTCCTCGGCGACGAGGGGGTGCGCATGACGGGCGTGGAGGCCGGCGGGGATGGCATTCTTCCCGGACGCCACGCCGCCCGCTTTCAAGGCGGGAAGCTCGGCGTGCTTCAGGGTACCAAAACCTGGCTGCTGGCCGATGGGGACGGGCAGATCGAACTCACGCATTCCGTCTCTGCCGGCCTTGATTACGCCGCCATCGGGCCCGAGCACAGCTACTACCGCGACCAAGGTCGCATCGAATACGATTTTGCCACGGACGCGGAAGCGCTTGCGGCTTTCCGCACGCTGTCGGAGATCGAGGGGATCATCCCGGCCCTGGAGTCCGCCCACGCGATCGCCCATGTGATAAAGACGGCTCCCGACCTCGATCCCGAGACACTTCTCGTCGCGAATCTTTCCGGACGCGGCGACAAGGATGTTCACCAAGCCGCCGAGTTGCTCCTGAAAGACGCCTGATCAGGACTCAGCACGCTGGGCGGTCTTCGACCCCCGCGAAAACTGGATGAAATCGCTCATGATGCGGAGCGTTTCGTTCCGGATCGGATCGGGCTCCGGACCCTTGTCATCCTCAGCTTTTGCGGCCTCGGTTTCCTCGGGATCCTCGTAACGCTTCTCCCGTTCTCTTTCGTAGGCCACGGCGACGAGTTTGTTCTGGCTCTTTACGTCGTCGAGCGTGAGTTGGTAGGCCTGCACATCCACCAGCGGGCCGCGGGCGAGGCGTTCCGCTTTGCGTGCTTCACGGCGGGCCTTGTCATCGGCCAACTCTTTGCGGCGGTCGGCTTCGTTGACGGAGATCTTGTTCGCAGCGATCCGATCCCGCAGACGTTGCATGTCTTCCGAGACGTAGAGGAACTCCGGATCCGTCGCCACACGAGCCAAGGAACGCTCGCGAAGCTGGTCGAGGAACAACGGCGGAAAAGCGAACTCCGGGAGGCGGGCCGGTGCCACCTCGTCGTATTCCAACCGGTTCTTGAGCGATCCCTCGCCAATCTCCGGGTTGTCGGTGCGCGAGGGGAGGACGATGTCCGACTCGACACCCTTGAGTTGCGTGGAGCCCCCCTTGACGCGGTAGAACTTCTGGATCGTCACCTTCAGAGCCCCGGCGTCGGCTGCTCCGAGGCTGAAGAACGGCATCACGCGCCCGATATCCAGAACAGTCTGCACGGTCCCTTTTCCGAAACTCCGTTCGTCCCCGACAATCACCGCCCGCCCGTAGTCTTGAAGGGCAGCCGCGAAAATCTCGCTGGCGGAGGCGCTGAGGCGGTTCATCACGACCACGAGCGGTCCGGTATAGGCCACGCCCGGATTCGTGTCGCTGGAGACGGTGATTTTTCCGTTGGGGTCCTTGGACTGGACGACCGGACCTTTCGGAATGAAGAGGCCTGTGAGATTGATCGCCTCTTCGAGGGAGCCACCGCCGTCCTTGCGCAGGTCGATCACGAGGCCCTCGATGCCTTCCTGCTTCAAACGGCCCAGTAACGCAGCCACATCCTCCGTTGTGCTTTTGGCGGGCCCTCCCCCCCCCATGTTGGCATAAAAAGAAGGCAGCGTGATCCACCCGATTCGCTGGGTGTCCCCCGCGGCATCCTTGAGATCGAGCACCTCCGCCTTTGCTTCCTGATCCTTCAACTTCACCTCGTCGCGCACGATCTCGATGACACGGCGTTTCGAGGGATCCGCCGCATCGGCGGGAATGACCTGCAGTCGGACCGTCGAGCCCTTTTTGCCGCGGATTTTTTCCACAACCTTGTTGAGCTTCATGTCCACGACATCCTCGAAGTCCCCGTCACCTTGGGCGACAGCGGCGATGCGGTCGCCGACTTTCAACCGTCCATCGCTGTCGGCAGGCCCGCCGGGCACGACTTCCATAACGCGGGCGTATCCATCGTCCGAACGAAGGACGGCTCCCACCCCGACGAGGGAGAGCTTCATCGCGATGTTGAAATTCTCCATGTCGCTCGGGCTCATGTATTCGGAGTGGGGATCGTAGGACTGGGCAAGAGAGCTGAGGAACGTCTTCACGACATCCTCGTCATCCATTTCCCGCACGTTGCGGAGAGCTTGGTCGTAACGTCGCGTCACGGTCTCGACCGGCGGCCGGGGTTTGAACTCGTTGAGATTCTCCTGGAGGAGTTCGGCCTCAACCCGGGCGGCCCAAAGTGCGTCGGCCTCGGCTTGATCTTTCGGCCAGGGGGCTTTTTGCCGGTTCAACTCGACCGTGCGGTTGCTTTGGAAATCGTAGTCTTTCTTCGCGAGTTTCTTGTTGCTTTCCACGCGGGCCTCCACGCGCTGTTTGAAACGCTCAAAGATCTCCCGCGCCGCGGTGAGGTCTCCGCGGAAAATGGCGTCATCCAGGCCGGTCGCGTATTTTTTCGCGAACTCGTCGACGTCGGACTGGGTGAAGTAGAGCTTGTTGTAGTCCAACGCCTCAAGGTAGGTCGCCAGAAGACGGGCCGACATCTGATCGTCCAGCTTCTCCCGCGCGTAATGGGCCTGCTCCAACCAGCGCGCCACAGCGACGGCCACCTGGCCCGGGTCGCTGGAAAGCCCCGCGTGAAGGGGGAGGACCGTGGACGCCAAGAGGGCGGCCGCCGCCGTTGAGACCCGTAAAGTGGGAAGAAATCTCATGAGGATTGGTGCGAAAACCTTGCAGAGAAACCTGCGGAAATCAAACTTCGGCATGCACTTTCTGACCACGAAACCATGAATCGGTTCAAACTCTTCACCGGCGGCGCCCTCGATACGAATGCCTTTCTGCTCGAAACCCCGAAGGGCAACATCCTCTTCGACGCACCCGAGGGGGCCGATCGGCACTTCGCCGACTGCCCGATCAATTGCCTTGTTCTCACCCACGGACACTATGACCACACGGCCGATGCGGCAAAGATCCGGCGCCGCCACGGCTGTCAGGTTGCCTATCATCCGGACACGGAACCCATGGCCACAGACCCGACGTTTTTCCGGCGCCTCGGATTCGGCTTCGACGTCGAACCCTTCTGCGCGGATGTTTTGTTGGACGAGTGCGCCAGCACTGTACTGGTTGGCGAGGCATTCCGCGTTCTTCACGTTCCGGGGCATTGTCCGGGGAGCATCTGCCTCTACCATGCCGCCACGAAAACACTTGTCGGGGGCGATGTTCTCTTTGCCGGGGGCGTGGGCCGTTGGGATCTTCCGGGCGGCGATGGAGAACTGCTCTTCCACGGCATCCGGACAAAGCTGTTTACCCTCCCGGACGAGACTTTGGTGCTTCCGGGGCACGGTCCGGCCACAACAATCGGGGAAGAGAAATCCACGAACCCATTTGTGCGGCCGTGACAGGCGGTTTTCCTCGACAGGCGACTTCCCTCCTCATAGGCTGAGGGTCTACTTTTCCCGCCCCACCATGCCGCGCTACACTTACGTCGCTCTGGACGCCCGAGGCCAAGAATCCACGGGTGTCATCGAAGCCGAAAACCAGAACGCCGCTGTCGGTCAATTGCGGCAGGCGGGCTACTTTCCGAAAAGCATTTCCGAAGAGGGCAAGGGGCCGAAACCCAAAGCCAAAGCGCCTGCAAAGGCCGCGTCCGCCGGCTCCAAGCAGATCAAGCTCAATATCCCTTTCCTCCAGCGCAAGACGATCAAGCCGAAGACGCTCATGATCTTCACGCGCCAGCTTGCGACGCTCATCGATGCCGGGCTTCCGCTCCTCCGCGGCCTCACGGTGCTCGGAAAGCAGGAGCCCGATCCCGTTCTCAAGGGGGTGATCACCAATCTCGCCGACTCCGTCCAAGGCGGAGCCACATTTTCCGAAAGCCTCGGCGGACATCCCCGCATCTTCAACAAGCTCTACGTGAACATGGTGAAAGCCGGCGAACTCGGCGGTGTGCTGGAGCTCGTTTTGCTTCGCCTGGCGGAGTTTCAGGAGAAGGCGCAGAAAATCAAAAACAAGGTCGTCTCGGCGATGTTTTATCCGGTCATCGTTCTGGTGATCGCCATCGTGATTCTTGCCTTCCTCCTCGTGTTCATCGTTCCCCGATTCGAGGCGATCTTCGCGGATATGTTGGGCGGCAAGCCACTCCCCGCACTCACCCAGTTTGTCATCGGAGCCAGCAACTTCGTGAAGGAGCAGTCGCTCCTCATCGTCGGAGGCATTGTTGTCTTGGTGATCGCCTACAACCTGCTTTCCAAGACGAAGCAAGGGCTGCAGGTCATCGATCAGGTGAAACTCCGGGCCCCGCTCTTCGGTGACCTGACGCGCAAGAGTTCGATCTCCCGCTTCGCCCGCACCCTCGGCACGCTGGTCACGAGCGGTGTTCCCATTCTTCAGGCTCTGAACATCACGCGAGAGACGGCCGGCAACAGCGTCATCGCCGGGGCCATTACGAAGGTTCACGACAGCGTCAAGGAGGGGGAATCCATCGTTCACCCCCTCGAGGCCAGCGGGGTTTTCCCGCCCATGGTGATCAGCATGATCGATGTCGGCGAGGAGACCGGCCAACTCCCCGAGATGCTCATCAAGATCGCCGAAGTCTACGACGACGAAGTCGACAACGCAGTCGCCGGCCTGACCTCACTCCTTGAACCGATCATGATCGTTTTTCTCGCGGTCATCGTCGGAACAATCGTCATCGCCCTCTTCCTTCCGCTTATCAGCATCATCACCGGGATGCAGGCCCAGACATGAAATCGCAAAAAGGCTTCACCCTCATCGAGCTGCTCGTCGTCATCGCCGTCATCGCGATCCTCGCCGGGCTTGTCCTCAGCGCCGCCGGGTCGATCCAAAAGAAGGGTGCCCGCGCCCGGGCCGAGGCGGAGATTGCGGCCATCGCCGCGGCTCTGGAGAGCTTCAAGATCGACAACGGAGAGTATCCGGGCGGAACCAACCTTCCGGGAGCCACCAACTTCAATCTCCTCACGAACCTGATGCCGACCAATGCGAACGCGAAGGTCTATCTTGAGATCAGCAAATCCATGACCAACTCGGCGGGCTTTCTCGTCGATCCCTTCGGCACGACCTACGGATACCGGTTCCCGGGGACGAACAACGGATCGAATTTCTTCGATCTTTGGTCCATCGCCGGCAGCACAACGGCCGCATCCAACGAGCCGAAGTGGATCAGGAACTGGTGACCTTCCGATTGATGGAGTGAGCGAGTCCATCCCTCCCCAGGTCGAGGAGTTCATCGCCTGGCTGGCCACGGAACGAGGTCTGTCCACGAATTACCAACTCGGGGTGCAATCCGCCCTCGAGCGCTTTTGCAAGTGGAGCGAGTATCAGAACGCAGCAGCGCTGGAACAGACCACCCCGGCGCGGCTGACCGACTACCTCGCGTGGCGCAAGCGGGCAGGCCTGGAAACGTCGTCGATCCGCTTCGAAGCGGTCGCCCTGCGCATCTTCTTCCGATTCCTTTCGGGGCGGGACCGTTGGCCGCTGAATCCCGCCGAGCATCTTTCTCTGCCACGTGCCGGTCTCAAGCTTCCGGGCACACTCTCGGTTCCGCAGATGCAGGCCTTGATCGAATCGGTGCAGGGCGATTCCCCGCTTGCGCTCAGAGATCGTGCCCTGCTCGAGTTGCTGTATGCGGGTGGACTGCGTGTAACCGAGGTGTGTGATCTGAGACTGGAAAATGTCGAACTGGCCGAGGGATGGATCCGCGTCACGGGCAAAGGGGAGAAGACCCGACTTGTCCCCCTCGGCTCCCCTGCGCTGAAAGCTCTCGACGTTTATCTTTCGCGGGCACGCCCCGAACTTGTGCGGGCCAAGACGGGCGGCGAGGTTTTTCTCTCCGTCCGAGGTCGAAGGCTGACACCCCAGCGCATCTGGCAACTCACAAAAAGCTATGCCGCTTTGGCCGGTGTGGAGGACCGTGTGTTTCCCCACCAGTTCCGGCACAGCTTTGCCACACACCTTCTCGCCGGAGGTGCCGACCTGCGCATCATCCAGGAACTCCTCGGACACAGCGACATCTCCACCACACAGGTCTATACCCATGTGGAGAAAAGCGGCCTCAAATCGGTGCTCAAGCGCTTCCATCCCAGGGCCTGATTTCTTTTTGGGACAAATCGGCTTTCGCGCTAGACTTGAGCATGGGCCTACCCGAATCCATCCGTCTCTACGGAATCCTTGATCTGGATTATGTGACTCCCGCGGAAGCCCCGCGGATGGCCGAAAGCCTGATCTCCGGCGGTGCGGGAATCCTGCAACTGCGGGCCAAAAAGCGCCGACCGGAAGAGATTGCCGATCTCGCTCGGGAACTCGCGGGTGTTTGTCACACGTTTTCCATCCCGTTCGTGATCAATGATTACGCCGCACTGGCCGCTGAGGTGGGCGGTGCCGGGGTGCACCTCGGCCAGGACGACACATCCGTTGAGGCGGCCAGGGATTTTCTCGGACCGCAGGCGATCATCGGCCTCTCGACGCACAATCTCTCGCAGGCACGAGCGGCGATGGAACGGCCGGTTGATTACATCGGGTTCGGTCCCCTCTTCGCCACGCAGACAAAGCCGGACTACACTCCCATCGGCCTCTCACAGATCGGGGAGGTTCATGCCTTCAGTCGCGTCCCGGTTTTTTGCATCGGCGGCATCAAGCGGGAAAATCTGGGTGTTGTGACAGCTGCTGGAGCACGCCGGGTCGTGATCGTCTCCGGACTTCTCCAAGCCGAGAATCCGACGGCATACGCGAGGGACTGCGTGGCGTTGCTCGACCAGAAACCGGTTTGACCTCGGCCTGCTTTTTGCAGAAGCTCTTCACTATGACTCCCCCGCTGCTCAGAGGCGCTCTGGCGGCCATTCTGCTGGTTTCCTTTGTGCCCCGCGCCGAGGCCCTTGTCCTCTGGGGCGCGGGCAACGACGCCAACATCACTGACCCGGGAACCGGTGTGCCTTGGGATGCCGTGGGACGCGTCGCGGGCTCGGACCTTTCCGCCGGGAGCACAAGCGGTTCCGCCGTGCACATCGGGGATGGATTCATGCTGACGGCAAACCATGTATCGATCGATCCCACACGGTTTGTGACGTTCAACGGAGTCGACTCGTTTGCCGTGGACACCACATTTCATGGCGGGAACGGCGTGCAGATCGCCAGCGGAGTGGATCTGAAGCTTTTCCGGCTTGCCAGCGTGCCACTCACATCCAGCGTCGCACTCGACTCGACCGGAGGCTCGGTTTCGCCGGCAACGGTCGTCACCTACGGGGTTGGCCGGGGAGCGACGTCCCCATCTTCCAGCCCGGTGGCATGGGGTGCAATTGATACTGTGGCAAAGCGGTGGGGCATCAATGTGCCGCGTGCGCTCAGCGGCATTTCCTACGATACCTACTCTTATGCGGCCCTGTGGTCGGTGGCCGGGAATCCCTCGGATTCCCCGGGAGGAGTCGGCGGCAACGAGGCGGCCCTCACGGCTTTCGACTCGGGCTCGGGAATGTTCCAGAACATCTCAGGGGTCTGGTATCTGATCGGCGTTGCCACTTTAGTGGAACAGCAGTCCGGCGCGAACACTTCAACATTCGGAGTCGATGCCGTGACGGGAAGTGGCCGTGGCGACCGGAACTTCCATGCCTCCGTCGCCACCTACCGCAGCCAGATTCTTGCCGCCGTTCCCGAGCCCTCCGCACTTTCTCTGGCCGCCTTTGCCGCAGCCGCAGCCCTGCTCGGCATTCAGAAGAGAACCCGTCAGGCGAAATAGTCGGAAAAGAGCCTCGCTGCAACCTCGGCCACCGCAGGAACTTCCCATTCGCGCCCGGACTCCCTCTCAAGGGAGGTCATCGAAACATTCTGTATCCCGCAGGGTGTGATGCTCCCGAAGGGCTCCTCGGTAACGCGGGTCACGTTCAGCGCAAATCCATGCATGGTGATCCACCGCCGCACACCGACACCGATCGACGCGATTTTGCGCTCACCCACCCAAGTTCCGGTGAGCCCCTGGCGACGACTCGCCTGCACGCCATGGATCGCGCAAAGCGCCACAAGAAAATCCTCCAAGGTGCGCAGGTAAACGTGCAGATCGCGGCCCCGTCGATGGAGATCAAGAATCGGATATCCCACAAGCTGGCCGGGGCCGTGATAGGTCGCCTGCCCCCCCCGATTGGTTTCAATCACCTCATGCGGAAGCGCCGCAGGATCGCCAAGACTGGATCGGTCGCGCGTCCGACCGATCGTATAGACCGGTTCATGCTCAAGAAGGAAAAACACCTCCCCCTTCCGACCATCCCGCAGGTCCGCCACGGCCGCCTCCTGGCGCTCCAGTGCAGCGGCGTAAGAAATGCGCCCCAGCCACACCGCGGAAGTCATCGCCGCATTCCTCTCAAAGGGCTGTCGAACGATTGAAAATGCGTGATCCCAACGGCGATTGCATCCGCCGCGTCGGATGGCGGGGTCACCGTGAGACCCAGCAAAGCGCGCACCATGAATCCCACCTGGTCTTTCTGTGCACCTCCCCTGCCGACGACAGCCTGCTTCACCCGCCGCGGAGCATACTCGAACGTCGGCAATCCTGCCTGCGCGGCTGTGAGGAGAACAACCCCACGCGCCGCCCCCAGCACAAGAGCCGTCGACAGGCTCTGGACATAGATGACGCTTTCCAATGCGACAGCCGAGACCCCATGAGCCTTCACTGCCCCACCAAGCCGTTCATGGATAGCAATCAGGCAGGCGTTTACCGAAAGCTTGGGTGGATTTTTCACCACTCCGTACTCAAGGCAGTGAATGCGGTCGGCCGCCTTTCTCAAAACAGCCCACCCGGTCCCGCGAAGCGAGGGATCCACAGCCAGCAGCACGTTTTCTAGCGAGGGCATTCCCGGCCATCATCCATCGCTTCAAGCACGTCGCGCAAGCAGATGTTCCCCATGTCACCCCCCAAGGCGCGGACGATTTTCACCCATGGATGAAGCGGCGCCCAAACTCCAGGGTCTGTCGGCCCGAACAAAAGAACACACCGCGTGCCCACTGTGGCAGCCAGATGCCCGATGCCGGAGTCATGCCCAAGAAAGAAGGCAGCTTTCCCGATCACTCCGGCTACTCCCGAAAGTGAAAGACTATCGAGCACGCTCAAGCCTTCGCAACGGCGCTTCGCGAAGGCATCGAGTTCCTCGCGATCCGCTTCACCTCCCACAACAGTGACTCGATGCCCCCCGGAAAGCAGAGCCTCCGATAATGCCACCCAGTTCGCGATCGGCCAGTTCTTGCGCTTCGATCCACTCCCGGGATGGATGACGATGTCTCCACCAAGCGTACTCATCATGCGGGGTTCCCCAAACCGCACCCAAGGCCGAGCGCCCACCACACCGAGAGCTTCCAGCCCTCGCAGCATCCACTTCGCCGCATGGATCCCTCCGACTGGCCGCGGATCCCACGAAACCACTTTCTTAGCACCTGCCCGATGCAAATTCGCCTCGAACAGGCTATCCGGATC
This sequence comes from uncultured Chthoniobacterales bacterium, assembly GCA_964552635.1. Lineage (GTDB taxonomy): Bacteria > Verrucomicrobiota > Verrucomicrobiia > Chthoniobacterales > Terrimicrobiaceae > CAZKHB01. Next base: position 14,616 of record CAZKHB010000024.1, on the reverse strand, counting down.
ATAAAGATATGAAATAATTCGATCATATCCAGCAAGTACTTCGCAGATGCCAGAGTCTAGTTCTGTGTTTCGCCCAAAGAACCTCGCCAAAGCTGCATTCTCGATACTGTGAACCTCAGACACACATCCGATACTCCGCGCAAACTCTCCTATATGACTGTATCCAATCATATCAACTGAGCTTCCGTGAAAAGCTTCCCTGAGCGCAGAGATTGCAGGAAGTGTCAAAAGAAAATCTCCTATCGCTCCACCACGGATGACGAGAGAGCGGGACATGAAATCAAGAGTTTGCGGGAAATCAGAACGGGAGGGCACTCACTCTCGCCGGGAACGGCCCTTTTGAGGGCTTGGAGGCGATCGATCTCCTTACTGATTGCCCGGCATCATGGAACCCATGACACCTGGGCCTTCCCAGCTCTCGGGACGGTTCCAAGGAAGGGAACTCCCGGCATGTTGACTCGCAGGTTGGTCACTGGATGCACACCCTCCGAGAAGGAAGGCGAGCAGGAGGGCGAGAAGACTAATTCTCGACAGACTGGTAAATGACATTGTCGCCGGGCTGGATGGTGAAGCCACGCGGGACGCTGTTTGCAACGATGTCTGCGATCGAGGTGGATGGCTCGACCGAGGTCACGCGCACTTTTCCGATGAGGCGGGGACCGCGTTTGACAAGCATTTCAGCGTTGCTGACGACCCCGTTGCGGTCTCCAAGGTTCAGCACCACGAAATTCCATGCTTGGTTGACGGCCAGGACGCGTCCTTCCAAACCGTCGCGCATTTTGAGCGCCATGCGGTTTTGCTCGCGGGTGCGGAGCTCTTCGAGTTGGCGACGGGAGTTGTCGAGGTCGCTCTGCAACTTGGCGATGAGGGTCTCTTGCTCTTGGAGTTTCGCCTGATCTTCGGGAGACGGGCCAGCGGCGACTGGAGCTTGCCCCTGCTTGAGGCCGGCAATCTCCTGCTCTTTGGCCTGAATATCGGAAGTGAGCTGGGCGATCTGGCTGTCCTTCGTTCCCATCTGGGTGTTCGCCGCCGAAAGGTCGGCCTTCGCCTTGTCGAGTTCGCTCTTGAGCGTCTCGGCTTGCGAGGCGAACTGGTCTTTCTCGGCATTGGAGGTGACGAGGGTGTCCTTCGTCGTCTTGAGTTCCTCTTGGGCTTTCGTGAGGGACGCTTGGGCGGAGGTCGCAAGAGCGGTCTGCTCGGCGACGCTTTGAAGAGCGCCGTCCAGCTTGCCCTTGTTGATGAAGCCAAGAGCGGCCGTCGCAGCCGTGATGATGATGGAAACGATGAGGAGAACTTTACCCATGACGAGACGTGAGGTTAAGGAAGCGGGGGATGTTTTATAACGCTGTTGCGTTTTCTGCAAGCTGGATTTGAGGGATTTCCGACAAATCGAGCGCGCGTTGTCTTGAGTCAAAAAGCGGGGTTGTGCAACACCAAACACGCCTTGCACAGCCGGGAGGGGCCTTGCCTTCGCGGCGGAACCGCGGAGAATGACACCGAATGGCCACGATTCTCAAGAAGCCAAGTTACCCGATCGAGCCGCCTTTCCGCGAGTATCTCGCATCGCATGACAGGGAGCTGAAGCTGCCGATCACCTACAACGACCTGTTCTATTTCCATGTCAGCGGGCCGCTGCTCGACAAGTCGGGCAAGGACACCCTTTGGCAAACCGTGGGCTACCACTCTTTCGAAACACCGAAGATCCACACCGCGTTGAAAGAGGTCTACGCCTTGCTCAAGAGCGGCGGAGACCGTTCCTCCCTCGAGCACCTCTATGTGGACAGGATCGACTACTGTCAGTTCGGAAACTCCCAGCCCTTCCGAATCCGCATCGTCAATTCCTACAACGAAAATCAGGACTACTTCTATATCAAGCGGGCGGACGCTTCGCGCGTTTACGGATTGGAACTCGAGCACCTGCTCTCGCCTTACCGCATGCACTACCTGACCTGCGGCACGACGCTTGTCGAGGAACACGTCGCCGGCATCCCGGGGGATTTGTTCATCCGCGACTGGCTCCACAACCCGCAGGTAAAAATCATCCGCCTCGCGAAGGAGTTGGTGAAGTTCAACGAACGCTGCTTCATCCGGCTGCTCGGCGACATGCGGGCGTGCAATTTCGTCATGGACATGACGCCGGATGTCGAGGAGGTGCAAATCCGGATCCGTTCGATGGACTTCGACCAGCAGTGCTACAACGAGCGGAAAAACTTCTACCTGCCCCAGTATTTCAAGGACAACCGCGCCCTCGTCCTTTACTGCATGCGGCACCTGAACGCGAAAACCGCACGCCAATACCAGCGGGAGGAGCAGTCTCTCATTCTGCGCCGCATGCACATCATCGCCCCGCGGTTGCGGAGTCTCCTCGCCGCGATGGTGAGGGAACCACTCTCCGATCCGGACAAAATCTCCGGGCTTCGCGCCCAACTGTCGGAGCACTACAAAGACACGCGCTTCGAGAGCTGCGTGACGATGGGAGAAATCGTCCGTGCCAGCCTCATCCTGCTGGCAGAGCGCCACCGCTTCGTCGAACCCGCCGGAACATTCGCCGTGCAGGAGGCCGCCTCCCCCTTGCGCATCTGATTCTTCAGTAGCGCAGAATCTTCTGAAGAAACCGCCGTGCAGCAGGATGGCCGGGATCGGAAAAAAACTCGCCGCCCGGGGCGCAGGCGGGAATTCCCCCGTCGGCCACAAACGCCACGGCATCCGCCGCATGGCGGGCGAAGCCCATCTCGTGCGTCACGAGCACAAGCGGCGTCGCCGAGTGGCGGAGTTCGTCAATCACGTCAAGGACCTCGGCGGTCATCTCTGGATCGAGTGCAGAAGTGGGCTCATCCAGCAGAAGGAACTGTGGGTTCACCGCCAAGGCCCGCGCAATCGCCACGCGCTGCCGCTGCCCCCCGCTGAGGTCGGCGGGATGGCGGTCCGCATGTCCCGCCAGACGGAATCGCTCAAGGACGGCCTTCGCGCGCTGGCACGCCTCGTCGCGGGGCACGCCGTGCACCGCCGTGAGCGGCAGCACGACATTTTCGAAAGCCGTGAGGTGCGGGAACAGATTGAACGCCTGGAAAACCACGCCGATCCGGCGCCGGTAGGCAAGAAGCTCGCGTTCATCACGGGACAATTCGGTGCCATCGATGACAATGGTCCCCGCATCCGGAACATCCAATCCCGCCAGCAGGCGAAGGAGGGTCGATTTGCCCCCACCGGACGGCCCGATCAGGACCAGGGCATGGTCGAAGGTGACCGAGTAGTCGACATCCTCAAGAACAGCATGGCTCCCGTAGCGGCGCGTGAGTCCCCGGAGTTCGATTTTCATGGGTGGCGGATACCGCTAGGTTGCATAAGAAACACGCCGCTCCAGCCATTTTGTGGCGAGGGAGACCGGCACGGTGAGGACGAGATACATGACGCCGAGCGGAAGATAGCAGGCCAGCGTGCTGTACGTCGCCGAAGCCACCTGCTGCGCAGAGAACGTCAATTCCGTGATTCCGAGAATGAAGAGCAAGGAGGAGTCTTTGATGATCGAGGAGAACTGCCCTGCCAGCGGCGGCAAAGACTGGCGCAACACCTGCGGGAACACGACCAACCGGTAGGTTTGCACCGCACCCAAACCGATGGCTCGCGCGGAATCCCACTGCGAGCGCCCCACGCTCTCGATGCCGGAACGGATGATTTCCGCGATGTAGGCGCCGTGAAAGAGCGAAAGCAGAACCACGCCCGCCGAGAGCCGGTCATTCCAATGCAATGCATCAGCAACAACGTAAAAGCCGAACAGCAAGAGCACCAGAAACGGCAGGCCGCGCACCGCCTCGACATAGAGGAACGCGGAGTATCGCAGGGGTAAAAACGCCGACCGTCGAGCCATCGCCGCCAAGAGCCCGAAAAGCGTGCTCAAGACCAAAGCCCCGAGCGAGATGCCGATGGTCAGAAGCCATCCGTTCAAGAATGTGAGCCGGTAGCTCCATACCAGCCCCCAGTTCCCTGCCGTCGAGGCGAAGAGCCACCAGCAGACCCCGGCGTAAAGCGCAAGCAGCCCCCCGAGCGTCAGCGCCTTCGCTGTCCCGGACGATGTCCGGCGAACACTCTCGATGCATGCTTCCATCGCCCGCAAGGGAGAGGATTTTTGACTCCGGCGCAAGGAACGATTTGTGGTAGTCCATCGGAATGCGCGGTCCGCCACTCCCCGACGACGAGACTCTCCGTGCACTCGCGGGACGGTTGGGTCCCGAACGTCTCACCGAGAGGCTGCGACGGGAACGCGCGGTGTGGACGGCCAAAACCGGCCCCATCCCATGGTATCTCCAGCCTTTCGGCGGCAAGGATGCTTTCGTCCGGTCCATGCTCGCTGCGGTCGGCCTTTGGTCTGCCGCCCACAGAGAGTTTCTGGATGTGCGAATCGTGCGGAACACCCTGCGCCTTCCGCGGCTGCCAAAGGGATTCGACGGCTTCCGGATCATCCAACTTTCCGATCTGCACATCAACATCGACCCCGATCTGGCCGGGGTCGTCCTCGAGCGTTTGCAGGACATCGCATGGGACGCGGCCGTTCTCACAGGCGACTTCCACAACAACATCGGCATGCCTCACGATCTCTCGACGCCCGACATCCGGCGTGTCGTGACCGCCTTGGGCCGGCCTGTTTTTGCCATCCTGGGAAACCACGACGTGATCCGGCGTGTCGGCGATCTCGAAGCCATGGGCGTGACTGTGCTGCTGAACGAGCACGCCGCAATCTCCCGCGGAAGCGACACGCTCTGGGTCTGTGGAGTGGATGATCCCCGCTACTTCCGCACACACGACCTCGTCGCGGCAAGGGCGGGTGTGCCGCCGGGGGCCCCGGCGATTCTGCTCGCGCACAGCCCGCAAGTCTGGCGCGAGGCGGCGGCGCTGGATTATGACTCCCTCCTTGCCGGGCACACCCACGGGGGGCAACTCTGCCTGCCGGGTGGTTTCCCGCTTTACCGAAACGCGCCCGTGCCGCGGCGCCTGCTGGCCGGAGCGTGGACGGAGGGTCGCATGCAGGGTTACACATCGCGGGGCACCGGGGCCTGCGGGGTGGCGGCCCGCCTCTGCTGCCCGCCTGAGATCACCCTGCACACGCTCCAACGCACAGATTGATTTTTGCTTGCGGACCGGGTGCGGCACCCGTAAGCGCCAAGCGATGCAAATCCGTCCCTTTCGCGGCTTCTCGCCCGCCCCTGCCCTGGCCGACAAAGTTGTCTGTGTGCCCTATGATGTTGTGGATCGGGAGGAATCCGCCGCCCTCGCCGCCGGGAATCCTCTGAGCCTCCTGCATGTCGACCGCGCCGAGATCGATCTGCCGGTCGGCACCAACCCGTATTCCGACGCCGTCTACACGAAAGCCCGCGAGAATTTTCTCGGTCTCCAGTCCGCTGGGGCACTCGTCCGCGAGGCCGCTCCGGCCTTTTTCTATTACCGCCTCACCATGGGCGCACACCGGCAAACCGGCATCGTTGCGACTGTGCTCGCGAGGGATTACGAGGCAGGACTTGTAAAGAAACACGAGAAGACCCGCCCCGACAAAGAAGACGATCGCACGAAGCTCATCGACACACTCGGAGCACAGACCGGTCCGATTCTCCTCGCCTATCGCCAGACGGCGGAGTTGGCGCGTCTCGCGAGCGAGGCAACCGCGGCCGCACCCGATTACGACCTTGTCGCACCCGACGGCATCCGCCACGAGGTCTGGCGCCTCCGCGACACGGCGGCGATTGTCGGCGCATTTCAGTCCGTCCCCGCCGTTTACATCGCGGATGGACACCACCGCGCGGCGAGCGGGGCCCGCGTGGCAGCGCTCCGCCGGGCGCGCGGTCAGGCCGGAGAGGCGCACGAGGGCATCCTTGGCGTGCTCTTTCCCTCGGAGGAACTTCAAATCCTCGCCTACAACCGCGTGGTGCACACGCTCCGTGGTCGCACCCCCGCCGAGTTTCTCTCCGAGCTCGGACGCGTCGTGACCGTCTGCCCCGATGCAGACCCGGTGCCTTCTTCGCAGCGCTCGGCCTCGATGTATCTCGATGGCCGCTGGTATGGACTCTCTTGGGACGTTGCTGCGGGAAGCGATCCCGTCTCCTCGCTGGACGTCAGCGTCCTGCAGGACCGCGTGTTGGCGCCCTTGCTTGGCATCGAGGATCCCCGGAGGAGCCAGGAAATCGAGTTTGTCGGCGGAATCCGCGGCACGGCGGAGCTTGAGGAGCGGGTCGACTCCGGCCGTGCGGCGGTGGCCTTCTCGATGTTCCCGACGACGGTGGACGAGGTTATGGCCATCTCGGATGCGGACCAGATCATGCCGCCAAAGAGCACGTGGTTTGAGCCCAAGCTGCGCTCCGGGTTTTTCATCCACCACATCGACGCCGACTGATCCGCTTCGAAGCTTGCAGCAGCGCGGGGAGCGGCGTCTAATCGCGCCCCATGCAGAACATCGATCGTTGGATCGCGGAAGCCGCCGGGTGGGTGTGGGGGCCTTGGCTGGTTTGCCTGCTTGCAGGCACGCATCTCTTCCTCACGTGGCGGACGGGATTCATCCAGCGGTATCTGGGCTACGCCATCCGCCTTTCGATTACGAAAGATCCGAGCGCCCCGGGTGATGTCAGCCAGTTCGGCGCTCTCGCAACCGCGCTTGCTGCGACAATCGGTACGGGAAACATCTATGGCGTGGCGGGCGCGGTCCTGCTCGGCGGTCCGGGAGCCGTTCTCTGGATGTGGCTCACGGGGGTTTTCGGCATCGCGACGAAATACGGAGAAGCCCTGCTCTCGGTGAAGTATCGCGTGACGAATGCCAAAGGCCAGATGTCGGGCGGACCGATGTATGTGCTGGAACACGCGCTCAAAGCGAAATGGGCGGCGGTTCTGTTTGCCGTGTTCACTGCCATCGCGGCCTTCGGCATCGGCAACATGGCGCAAGCGAACGCCCTGGCCGAAATGGTGGTCGCGAAGAAAGACCTGCTCCCCTTCGCCATGACGGATGAATCCATCAAACTCGCCATGGGTGTGATTCTCACGGTGATCACCGCCGTTGTCATCCTCGGCGGCATCAAGTCCATCGCCCGCTTCTGCCAAGTCCTTGTTCCCGTGATGGCTTTTGCTTACGTGATCGGGTGCGTGGTCATCCTCGCAGTCGGATGGCGCGAAATCGGGAGCACGATTTCCCTCATCGTCACCAGCGCCTTCACCGGTCACGCGGCGGTGGGAGGATTCGTCGGAGCAGGCATCGCGCAAGCCATGCGCTACGGCATCGCACGCGGGCTGTTCTCCAACGAGTCCGGACTCGGCAGTGCCCCCATCGTGGCGGCGGCCGCGCAGACGAAGGATCCGGTGCGACAAGCCCTTGTCTCGAGCACGGGTACATTCTGGGACACCGTGGTCGTGTGTGCCCTCACCGGCCTTGTTGTTGTGGGCTCCGGCGACTGGACCGAACCCGGAATGACAAAAGCCGGCCTCTGCGATGCCGCGTTTCACCACCTCGGCTGGTTCGGAGACGGGGTTCTTGTATTCGGCCTGATGACATTCGTTTTCTCGACGATCCTGGGATGGTCCTACTACGGGGAGAAAGCTGTGGAGTATCTAGTCGGCGTGCGCGCCGTGGGGTTGTATCGCTGGTTCTGGGTGGCCGCTGTCTTCATCGGATGCGTGTGGAAGAGCGAGGCCGTATGGAATTTCTCCGACATGATGAACGGGCTCATGGCGCTTCCAAACTTGGCGGCGCTTCTGCTCCTGAGCGGCGTGATCGCATCCGAAACCAAACGCTACTTCGGGAGCGCGGAATATCTCTCGGATCGCCGATGAAACCCAGCGGGCCATCCCAAGTTCTCCGCGAGGAATTCCTCCATGCAGCCTGCCTTTGCGCCCCGGGCTTCGAGCACCTTCCGGGTCTCACATTCGCAGCGAATCCCTCAGGGGATTGGGAAGCCTGGGGCACCGGACTTTGGGAACGCCACCTTGTGCCGGCGTTCCTTGAGGCCCGTGCGGCGGCCGTTACCGGCGCACGGGAACTCCAAGCGATCGACCGTCGGCTCGATGCCAGACTCGTCGGCCCGGCCGCGGCGGCGAATCGCGAGGCTGCGCGCCACCTTGCTGCCCAGGGGGTGGCTCCCTCCGGCGAGCGCATCCTCGCCCGTTACCTTCGCGAGGCGGGGCCGCAACCACTGCACTTTTCGACACTGTTCGCGGCGCGATCCGCCGTGTTCCACGTGCCACCGCACGTTGCGCTCGGTGCGCTGCTGCTGATCGAATTCCGCACGCTGCCCCTTGGCGATCTTTGGACGGCCGTGGAGCATTGTCTCCCGGCCCCGGGCGAATGCGGTGCCGGGCTTCGCGCGGCATGAACTTGGCGGGTGATTCCCCGGCGGGTGCTCCGCTTGCGGAAGTCGAGGAGGCCCTCGACATTCCATGGAATGTGGTCGTACACAACGACCCGGTGAACCTGATGAGCTACGTCACGCTCGTCTTCCAGCGCGTGTTCGGATTCTCAAAAGAAAAAGCCACGCACCACATGCTTGAGGTGCATGAACTCGGCCGCTCAATTGTCTGGAGCGGTCCGCGGGAGAAGGCGGAATTCCACGTGCAGCAACTGCACGAGCATTTACTCCTCGCCACGATGGAACGGGCCTCGGGCGAGTAAACGCTTACGAGCGGTCCACACTGTAGCGGCCGGCGCCGATCAGCACGATCGCGAGGCAGACAATCCCGACCTCGGCCGGGTGCGACCACTCGCGGAACTCCCCGCCACTCGTCCGGTACACCATGAGTGTGGCTACCGCCATCACGCCGGTGAGAGCCAGCGCGGCAGGGCGCGTGAGAAACCCGATCACAAGGAGAAAACCACCCAGCGTCTCGGCAACGGCGGCGAGGAATCCCCACACAGCCGGAAGAAAGGCGATGCCCAAATGCTCCATCGCACCACCGACCTTGACCCAGACCGCCTCGCCTCCGGCCAGCTTGGGCCATCCGTGCAGAATCATCATCACGCCGAGCCCGACACGCAGAAAAAGAAGCCCGAAGTCCCGGTAGGGAGCCAACCATTGGAGTCGCAGCATAAAAAAGGCCGCCGGAACTTTCGCTCCGGCGGCGCTTGGAGATTGTGAAATTACTTCATCAGGAGAGCGGCGCGCGCCCTCTTGATTTCGCGGGTGATTTTGCGGTGGAGGCGGGCGGACATCCCGGTGACGCGGCGCGGGAGGATCTTCCCGCTCTCGGTGACGAAGCGCTTGAGGAGGTCCGGATTCTTGTAATCGATGGCCTCGATATTGAGATCCACGCGACGGCGGGGCATGGCCCGGTTCGCGCGGCGGAAGTTCGAGCGGCGTTGCGGTGTTTTCGGCTGCATGGCGTTATTTGATCTCCCGGTGAAGCGTGTGGCGCTTGAGGGCGGGATTGTATTTCTTTTTCTCGAGCCGGTTCGGCGTGCGCGGGCTCTTCTTGTTGCGGGTGGTCATGTAGCGCGAGGGGGACTTCCCCTCGGCGCGGGCCTCGGTGCATTCGAGGGTGATGATTTCCTGTGGCATGGTCTTAGTCCTTGGTGTCTGTCTGTGAATCGTCTTCGTCGTCGCCGCCTTCGTCGTCGTTCAATCCGAAGAGCGAGGTGACCGGCTGGCGCACACGGCTGTAGCGGTTGCGCTTTTCGATCTCCGCCTGACACTCCACAGTGTAGCGGGTGAAGGGCAGGGCTTCAAGGCGCGCGTGCGGAATCGGTTTCCCCGAAATCTCACACACGCCGTAGTTGCCGAGTTCGAGGCGTTTGAGGGCCTGATCGATCTCGTAAAGGGAATCCTGCTCCTGCGAGAGGAGACTCAGCGCGAAGTCGCGGTCGTACGCATCACTGCCCGCGTCGGCTTGGTGCATGCCAAATGCGGAGGCTTCGCTCCCCTCGGCACGCGAGCGGAGGCTGTCCCGGGCCACGCCGCTCATGGAATCGAGCAGGGTGTCCTTCAGGGCAAGCAGGCGCTCACGCTGCTTTTGGAGAAAAGTGCTCAGCTTCACAGGGGCCACAACGACGGCCTTTTTCACAGGCTTTGCGG
>CAZKHB010000024.1:0-4479 GCA_964552635.1 uncultured Chthoniobacterales bacterium | reverse complement strand
CTTGGCAGGAGCTTTTTTCAGGACGGCAGCCTTTTTGGGCGCTGGAGCCTTTTTTGCTTTGCCGGGGGATTGGGATGATTTCGCCATGAAGTCGGTCGCGGTTTTTGAAGAAAGGGGGCGATATTTATAACGTCAGCGCAGGGGGCGCAAGCGTTATCTGGCGGAAAAAACAGCCGCCAAGAGCCCGCAACGCGCTGTCCACCCTGCGGTCCGAAGCCAGTTCGTGGTGACGAGAGACTTCAGAGCCCGCCCGTCGAAGCCCTTCAGAAGGCGGCGGTGCAGGGGGACTTGGAGGACGGCCGTGGAGATCCAGATCACTGCCAGAATAAGGAGGCTGGCGAGGAAGGCAGCGGAGCGTTCCCCCGCGAGGAAGAGAAGCACCCCCGTTGCTGCCTCCCCGCACATGAGGGGCGCGACCACGAACCCCGTGCGGTCGCAATGTTCCTTCGCGATGGCGGGAAACATCTCCGCCGGATATCGCGCCAGCATCGGGTAGTGGACAATCTGGACAAACCAAATGACGCCGAACATGGCCACTGTCGTCACCACGTGAACAGCCACCAGAATTTCCCAAGTCGTCATCCGTTCCGTGACCCTACCAGCACAACGCACGCCCATTCGCGGACCTGATATTCGCGGGAATGGAGCAACCGCGGCGCAGTGCCCTCCGCGGCAATGTCCTCCGGTGCCCGCAGGCCCGTGTCGGCAAACAGCGTCCAATTCATGCCCTTCGGCAGAACCGGCAGCCCGAACGTGAGCGGCTGGTAATACATGTTGCATGCCACGTAAATGAACTCGGGCGGCCCTCCGACGGCCTCACTGTGACGGCCGCAAAGCAGAAAGGCGAGCGACCGGCTCGTGGCGCTCCAGTCGGGCTTCCATGGCTGGGTGCCGTGCCAACTGATGTCCGGATAGCCACTGCCCACCTGGTCCCGACCGGATAGGAACTCCGCTTGACGCAACACGGGGTGCCGGCGCCGGAAGGCGATCATCGCCTTGGTGAAACGCAGCATCTCGCGCCCGTCGGCATCCGGATTCCAGGAAAGCCAATTCCAATCCGCGTCGTGGCAATAGGCGTTGTTGTTGCCCAGCTGGGTGCGCCCGCACTCGTCGCCCATCGTGAGCATGGGGACGCCCTGGCTCACCATGAGGAGGAGCATGGCATTCTTCTGCTGGCGCAGGCGCAACTCCCGCACGGCGGCATCAGCGGTTTCTCCCTCCGCTCCACAGTTCCAACTCAGGTTGTCATTCGTCCCGTCGGCATTGTGCTCACCATTGGCAAGATTGTGTTTCTCGTTGTAGGAAAACAGATCGCGCAAGGTGAAGCCGTCGTGGCAGGTCACGAAGTTCACCGAAGCTGTGGGCTTTCTCCCCGCGGGGGCATACATGTCGGGGGATCCCATGAGGCGCTGGACCATTTCGGCCACGTTGCCCGGGTCGCCCTTGAGAAATCTCCGCACACAATCGCGGAACTTGCCGTTCCACTCCATCCAACGGCCGTAGGAGGGGAAATTGCCGACTTGGTAGAGTCCGCCGGCATCCCAAGCCTCTGCAATGAGATCGCAGTCCGCCAACACGGGATCGAAGGCCAGCGCTTCGAGAAGCGGGGGATTCGCAAGCGGTGCGCCGTTCGAATCTCTTCCAAGGACAGAAGCCAGATCGAAACGGAATCCGTCGATATGGAACTCGGACGCCCAGTATCTCAGGCAACTCAGCACAAATCCCCGGACGGCGGGATGGTTGCAATTCACCGTATTGCCGCACCCGGTGTAGTTTGCGAAGCGTCCCTGGGAATCCAGGATGTAATAGGTTTTATTGTCAATCCCGCGGAACGAGATCACCGGGCCGTCCCCGCCGCCTTCGGCGGTGTGGTTGAACACGACATCGAGCACGACCTCGATCCCTGCGGTGTGCAGCGCCTTCACCATCGCCTTGAACTCGCGCACTTGCCCTCCCGCCGGACCGCTCGCCGCAAAACCGGCCTTCGGCGCCATGAACCCCACCGTGCTGTAGCCCCAGTAGTTGCAGAGCGGCTCGCCGGTGAGCGGATTCGTGCGGGTGTTTTCCCGTTCGTCGAATTCAAAAACGGGCATCAACTCCACGCAATTCACGCCGAGGTCCGCAAGATAGGCGACCTTCTGCGCCAGCCCCTCGAACGTGCCGGGAGCCGAAACACCGGCGCTGGGATGCCGGGTAAAGCCCCGCACGTGCATTTCGTAGATGATGAGTTCGCTCTCCGGACGCCGCAGCGGGCGGCTGTGCTCCCAGTGGAAATCATCCCTTGGAATCCGCCCGCGATAGATCGGCTGCCGCGGCGGATCCGCTTGCATCCATGCATCCCTCCCGGCGATTTGCTTCGCATTCGGATCCAGCACCAGATGGGCGGGATCGAAGTAGTGGCCTTCCTTCGGCTCGTGGGGTCCGTCAAAACGGAAAGCGTATTCGATCGTCTCGTAATCGAGATCGTAAACCGTCATTGCCCAGACGTGCCCGATGCGGAACTCGTCGGGAAACGGGATCTCGGCCATCGGTTCTGTCGCGCCCTTCTCGAAAAGCACAAGCGTGCAGGCTGTCGCCGCCGAGCTGAAGATCGAAAAGTTCACACCATGCGGCACATGGCTCGCGCCGAAGGGAAGCGGGTGACCGTAGCGCAAACGGAACGCCCCGTGTTCATGGGTCGGGTCGGGGTGGTGGGCCATCTCGCCGGGCAAGGCTAACCGGCGGGCGGGATTTCGCAAGCGGCGCGTTCGGGCTTGCGTCGTCCGCCGCACCCGCCCAGCTTGACCCCATATCCCATGGCCGGCTGCTACGTCGCATTCCACAAGCAACTCGGGGATCTCACCCTTCTCCAGCCCGCGCTCGAGCGCCTGCGCCGTCACCACGGTGGACCGGTTCGCGTCCTCACGCGGCGCGGCCATGCCGACCTCGTGTCACTCATTCCCGGCGCCGTCTACCAGGCCGGTCCGGCGCTCACCCCCGCGACGCACGGCTATGCCTTCGACCCGCTCTCGAAATCCGCTCTCCGCCTCCTGCTGGCGCCGGTCGCGAACAAAGTGCTCGTGACCCCGGAACGCCGGGAGCTCCGTTGGTTCCACCGTGTGGTATTCCCGCCCTTCTCAGGACCCGAACTCGGTGACGATTACGTGGCCGAGTTTTTCTGGAATAAAACCCCGGTGCCGGGCGATGGCCCGTTCCATCCCCCGGTGCTCAGCCCCCCGCCCGAAAGCTGGGCTCCACCCGGATTCACCCGGGGGACGTTCGTTCTCGTGAACCCCACGGCGGGTTGGAAGGTGAAAATGTGGACCGCTCCCGGATGGGCCGAGGTCCTCGCAGCGCAGGCCGCGGCAGGTCCGTTCGTGCTCACCCATGGCGGGCAGGCGTGGCAACGGGAACATTGCGAGGAGGTTTGCCGGCTGGCCTCGGAGCAAGCCCGCATCGTTGGCACGACGCTCCGCGAGTTTCTCTGGCTCTGCGCGAATGCCCGCGCGGTGCTGACCGTGGATGGGGCCGCATCCCACTTCGCGGCCGCCTTCGGCGTGCCCGCACTCACGCTCTTCGGCCCGACGAACATCCACCAATGGCACCTTCCGCGCCCGGACCAGGTCGCCGTGCGCGCTCCGGCGGACAGCCGCGGACGCAGGCGGCTCAGCGCATTGGGGTCGGACGAGGTGATCCGCGCGGCCGATCAACTTCTCGCAGGGGGCGGAAAATGATGCCCGAGCGTGCGGCTATCCGCCCCAGCGTCCGCCTTCGCTGAGGGTCGGCACCCAGTTCCGGAGGTGTCCGTAGGAGTAGTCCGTCTTTCCAATCGCTCCGATCATCCTCTTGCCGGTGGCGGCACGCCATTTCTTGCTCATGCTCTCGCCGGTGTGGCAACCCCAACTCTTGATGAAGGCGTCGCGTGTGAAAATCCCGCGTCGGATGGCGAAGAGCTCGTCCTCGTGCAGCCAGCTCTTGGATCCGCTGTCGATTTCGTTGCTGTAGTCGAACATGAAGCAGGCCCGGTTCGAGTGTCCGTAGAACTCGAAATTCGCAATCTTCCATTCGCCCCGCGGACGTCCGCTGTTCAGGTAGGTGATGACATCCTGTCCGTCGTCGAACCAGACGAGGTTCACGTTGTATTTGTCGCGCACGGAGAGGATGTTCGCGATGAGGTCGGTCTTGTCCTGCCGCTCGGCCCGGCGTTGGTAACTGGGCTTGTGGACGAGCCATGTGATGAGGCCGTCGGGGTTCTTTTGCCGGAGTTCTTGGATCCGCACGCGGGCCGAACGGATGAAATTCCCCCACCAGCGGTCGTGCGGCTCGGCCTTGAACTTCTCCCACTCGATGAGAGACGGCCCGCCACTCACAAGGATGTACTCGCGCTGCGCAGCCGCAAGGGCGGGCAATGTGGAAAGAAAAAGTGCGACGAGGATGGCTCGGAACATGGCCCAAAGATTCGCTTTGGCAGGCGAACTTCAAGCACATTCGACTGGCGGG
>CAZKHB010000023.1:0-45591 GCA_964552635.1 uncultured Chthoniobacterales bacterium | reverse complement strand
CGCATCCACGACGACGAGTCGGTGAGTTCGCTTTTTGAACTGAAACCAACCAAGTAGGAAAAGATCATGGCCAAGCAAGTCAAACTCGCCGCCCGTCCGCGCTCAGAGAGCGGACGCAACGCCGTCAAGCAGGTCCGCGCCCGCGGAGCTGTCCCCGCCGTCATTTACGGCTCCACACAGGAACCCGCCAACCTCGAAGTCTCGCGCCGCGAGATCGAGGCGCTTCTCTCTCACGCCGTGGGAGAAAACATCCTCGTGGAACTCGAAATCGAAGAGTCCGGTCGCAAGACCAACCGCCTTTCGCTCATCCAGGAGGTTCAGCACCATCCCCTCCGCGGTGACGTCTTGCACGTGGATTTCCACGCGGTATCCATGACCGAGGAGATCGAGGCCGAGGTGGTGATCGAACCCACCGGCGAACCCGATGGCGTCAAGAACTTCGGTGGATTGCTCGAGCAAAGCATGCGCTCACTCTCCATCAAGTGTCTCCCTCAGAATCTTCCGGAGGTCCTCACCGTCGATGTTTCCGCGTTGAAGATCGGTGACGCGATCCACATCCGTGACCTGACCCTTCCAGTCGGCGTCACCGCTCTCGACGATGCGGATCTCACCGTCTTTATCGTCGCCGAGCCGACTGTCGCGGCTGAGCCGGAGACCACCGCAGCTGCTGCTGCCCCTGAGGTCCTGAAGGAGAAGAAGGCCGAAGGAGCCGACGACAAGAAGTAGCGTGGAAGCCCCCGCGGTTTTCCGCTTGGTCGCCGGTCTCGGCAATCCTGGGAAGGAATATGCCGGCACCCGGCACAATGTCGGGTTTCTCGTCGCCGACGAACTTGCACGGCGCTCTGCATGCCAATTCGCTTTTGACGCGAAATGGAATGCGGACTTGGCCCATTGCGGGGGACGTGCGGTGATGAAGCCGCAGACCTTCATGAACCTCAGCGGCGAAGCCGTCGGCGATTACGCACGGTACTTCAAGTTCGGTGCCGACCAGGTGATGGTCGTCATTGATGACATTGCCCTCCCACTCGGCGCAATCCGCATCCGGCGATCCGGAAGCGCGGGTGGACACAACGGGCTCGAGTCCGTTCTCGTCCATCTGGGCACTGAGGGAGTGCCGAGGCTCCGCGTAGGCGTTGGAGGGCCCGGAGGCAAGGCCCTGGAGGCCCATGTGCTTGGGCGCTTCACGCCCGACGAGGCTCCGGCCGTTGAGTCCGCCGTGCGCCGCGCAGCCGATGCATTTGAACATGCCAATGCATATGGGATTGACGCCGCGATGAATCAGTTTAACTCAAACCAAGAACAACCACACAACCCATGAATCGTTACGAAGTTCTGCTCGCGCTCGATACGCGCGGCAAAGAAGACAGTGCCAAGGAAACCATCGAGCGCCTCGAGAAGCTTTTCGCCTCGGAAGGGGCAGTCGTCGAGCAAGTCCAGCGCTTGGAAAAACGCGATCTCGCCTACGAGTCCAATCACACCCGGACCGCATATTTCGTGAATGTCATCTTCACGACGGAAGCTGCCGGACTCGACAAACTGCGCGCCAAGCTCAAGCTCGACGCAGACGTCCTTTTGCAGAATTACCTCAAGCTCCCGATCCGCAAAGTCGCGGCCTGAACGCAAACCAATCCCCCACGTCCCGGAATCCATGGCAAGCGTCAACAAAGTCATCCTCATCGGCAACGTCACGCGTGACCCGGAGGTAAAGTTCACTCCGAAGGGGACTGCAGTCACAGATCTCGGCCTCGCGATCAACCGCACCTACACGGCCGAGAACAACGAGAAGCGCGAGGAAACAACCTTCGTCGACGTGGAACTCTGGGGACGCACGGCGGAGGTTGCCGGTGAATATGCCAAGAAGGGGCGTCAGATTTACATCGAGGGACGGTTGAAACTCGACTCTTGGGAAGACAAGCAGTCGGGACAAAAACGCAGCCGCCTCCGCGTCGTGGGCGAGACACTTCAGTTTCTCGGAAACCGCGCCGGGGGATCGGAGGGCGAGAGCGAGCCGCGAACCTCAACACGTCCTCAACGTCCTTCCAGCCCGCCTCCAAGCAGGCCGGAGGATTCCGGTGACGACGACATACCGTTCTGAGCGAGAACCGTCGGGTGCTTGGTCCGGCATTCAACAGCTGAGGATTCCGTTGATGAACGCATGAGCCGAAACCACGATGCTCGGCAAACGAAAAAGCCGCCTTTTCGCAGGCGGCTTTTTTGCTGAAGGACGACTTCCTTCGATCTACAGACCGGACTCAGTTCGGGTCACGGCCATATTCACGAACGTAGTCGTATTTCGTATTCCAACCGAGTTCCGGCGGGAACTCGTCATACCCGGAATTGATCCACGGGATATCGCTGCGATACGGAGGATAATAGGTGCCCTTCTGCGTGGGGAAGGGGAACAGGGCGACTTCATAGACGCCATAGCCGAGGCGGGCAAAGAAGCGTCCCACACCGCGCACGAGCCCGTAGCTCCAAGCTGCGGAGTTGCCCTCTTGTGCATTGATCGAGAAGATCTGATCGGGGATTTCCGTGACACCGAATGCGATGTTGCTGATGCCGCGACCGAGCTTGCGGGTCGGTCCTTGATCGGAGGCGGGTGGGGCTTGGATGTCTGCAAAGGCAGTGCCCGCAATGCAGGCAACGGTCAGGAGGGCGAAGGCAGCAATCTTCATTGTGAATAACTTGCACCACAAAGGCGGGGCAGGCGCAAGCACAAACATGAAGGCCCGCAGCGGAAATTCGTCTTGCATGCCACGGGGAATTTTCTAAAACCTCCGCCAGTCAGTTTCATGACTCCACTTTCTCTTTTGCCGATGCCCCCGATCACTTGCCCATGCCGCCGTTGAGCGCTTCGCACGGGGATATTCTTTCTGCCGGAAGTCTTGTGGCCTCCGGCGCAGCGCGCACGTGCCGCATTGCACGATTTTGAGCAACCCGGAGGTCCCATTAACTTAAAGGATATTCGCATCAACGAACGCATTCGCTCACGCGAGGTGCGTGTCATCGTAGCAGCCACGAACCAGCAACTGGGCGTGATGAAGCTGGAGGAAGCCATCCGCCGCGCGCGGTCCATGGGGCTCGATCTGGTGGAGATCGCACCGAATGCCCAGCCGCCCGTGTGCCGGATCGTGGACTTCGGAAAGTTCCGCTACGATTTGTCGAAGCAGGAGAAGGACAAAAAGAACACCGCGGGCAAAGTCAAGGAGGT
The DNA here is from genome assembly GCA_964552635.1 of uncultured Chthoniobacterales bacterium. Lineage (GTDB taxonomy): Bacteria > Verrucomicrobiota > Verrucomicrobiia > Chthoniobacterales > Terrimicrobiaceae > CAZKHB01. The sequence goes on along the minus strand of CAZKHB010000023.1, from coordinate 42,380 downwards.
CAAATTCCGCGTGAACATCGACGAACACGATTACCTCACGAAGATCCGGCATGCGGAGGACTTCCTCGACAAGGGCAACAAAGTGAAGGTGCATCTCCAGTTCCGGGGGCGCGAGATGGCGCATCAGGATCTTGGCATGCTCGTCGTGCAGCGCGTGAAGCAGGACCTCTCGGGCATGGCGCACGTCGACATGGAGCCGAAGTTGGTCGGGAGGGCGATTGGGATGACGTTGAGTCCGCTTCCCGCCGGGAAGAGACACCGGAAGTTCACCAAACACGGAGAGGTTCTGGAACCCGAGCCTGAGGATCGTGAGGGCGATGAGGACTGAGGCCCGCAGGCTCGTCCTTTTCGATATCGACGGAACCCTGATCACCTCCGGCGGGGCGGGTGAAGGCGCGCTGATTGACGCGATGAAGAGCCTCTTCGGCGTCGAAGAGGATTTTCGCGACATTACCCTGGCGGGTGCGACCGATGCCCTGATTGCGAGGGCTCTTCTGGAAAAGCATGCGATCGAAGCATCGGAGGAGAATTGCGTGCGGCTACTGGATCGCTATCTCGAGCACCTCACCGAGCGCATGCCCCGCCACGAGGGGTTTCTCCTGCCCGGTATTCTTGAACTCCTTGAGTCTCTCCGCTTGCGCAATGATGTTGCTCTCGGGCTTTTGACCGGAAACCTCTCCCGCGGCGCCGAGATCAAGCTGACCCATTTCGGAGTGTGGCATTTTTTTCCGTTCGGTGCGTTTGCCGACGACCACCACGACCGAAACGAGCTCGGGAAGTTTGCCCGGAGACGTGCCCTCACGTTTCACGGCTACGATTTTCCGGCGTCTCATGTTTTCGTGCTGGGCGACACGCCGAAAGATATCGCCTGCGGGCGGGCGATCGACGCGCGAACGGTGGCAATCGCCACCGGCCAGTACAGTTATGCCGATCTCGAGAGGCATGCGCCGGATTTCCTCTTCGCAGACCTCTCCGATACCCAGGCTGTGCTCAACGCCTTGCTGTCCTGACCGGTCTGCCCCGGCGATGGAGGAGGGGAATCCGTTTGACTTTTCTCAGCGTAACTCCGAATGTCGCATGGAAATGAACTCCCAGAAAAACGAGGTTGGAGACCTCGTTAAGAATTCGGTGCTCTACAAAGAGTTCCTCGCAGAGCGCGAAGAGATCCTGCGACATAAATGGATCGAAAGCGAGAAAGCCGGGCAAGACATCGGCTTTGAGCGGGCTCTTCTCGATTGGATCGTGAAGTATCGCTCCGGATGGAGGGCGGATCGCACGCGTTCCCAGCCGAAATAGCCTCCCAAGGCCTTTAATGCGTTCCTGTGAGGACGCAAAGGACCCATGACAATTCCTGAAGCACAAAACCTGCGGCCCGTGATGGATGCGGCCGCGATTCAGAAAGCCATTCGGCGGATGGCCCACGAAATCGTCGAGCAACAGGGCGATCTCTCGCGGCTCGTGCTGGCCGGCATCCCGACACGCGGGGTCGAAGTTGCTCGCCGCCTCGCAGCACACATTTCGGAAATCGAGAATGTCACTCCCTTCGTCGGAACAGTCGACATTTCGATGCATCGGGACGATCTGGCCTCGAGGGCGCGTTTGACCACGGTGGTGCCGACACTCCTCCCCGTGGACCTGAATGGCCGGCCGCTGGTGCTCGTTGATGATGTTTTCTTCACGGGTCGGAGCTGCCGGGCGGCGCTCGATGCGTTGGCCTCGTTTGGCCGACCTTCTGTGATCTCCCTCGCCGTCCTCGTGGACCGTGGACACCGCGAGCTCCCGATCCGAGCGGATTACGTCGGTCGGAATGTGCCGACTTCCCGGACCGAGAAAATCCGCGTTCGCTTTGAAAATCTCGACGGTGTCCCGGACTCGGTCGTCATTGTTCCTCCCCATGCCTGAGACCTTTCAATGGACCCGCAAAGACCTTCTGGGTCTCGATGAACTCGATCGGGCGGAAATCCAATGCCTGCTCGATACCGCCACCGCTTTCAAAGGCGTGGGGGAGCGAAGCCTCAAGAAAGTGCCGGCGCTTCGCGGTAAGACCCTCGTGAATCTCTTCGTGGAACCCAGCACACGCACACGCATCTCGTTCGAAGTGGCGGCCATGAGGCTGAGTGCGGATGTCGTGAATGTTTCTGCCTCGGCATCCAGCCTTCAGAAGGGCGAGACGCTCAAAGACACCGCCCGCAATCTTGAAGCCCTGCAAGCAGACATGATCGTCCTCCGTCACAGCTCCGCCGGGGCGGCGAGTTTCCTCTCAGAGCGCGTGGGGGCATCCGTCATCAACGCCGGCGATGGTGCCCACGAGCACCCGACCCAGGGACTGCTGGATGTCTTCACGATTCGGGAGAAGTTCGGGAGCGTCGATGGCCTGCACGTTCTGATTGTGGGGGATATCCTCTTCAGCCGCGTCGCCAGATCGAACATTTTCGCTCTGGTGAAACTCGGGGCGCGCGTGACGCTGGTCGGTCCATCGACACTTGTGCCAAAGGGTTTTGAGGCACTCGGAGTCAGCGTCTCGCACCGACTGGACGACGTGATCGGCGACGCGGATGTGATCAACCTGCTGCGTATCCAGCACGAACGCCAACGGAAGGAGTACTTTCCAGGGCTTGGCGAATACACAGCACTCTTCGGGCTCACCAAAGCCCGGGCAGTGAAACTCAAACCGGGGGCGCTCGTGATGCATCCCGGCCCGATCAACCGGGGGGTCGAGATCGACAGTGACGTCGCGGACGGCGAGCGGAGCGTCATTCTGGAGCAGGTCACCAACGGCATTGCTGTCCGCATGGCGGCCCTCTATCTGTGCGCGGGAGGAGCCGGACTTTCCTCATGAAAAACATTCACATTTCCGGCGGGCGCGTGATCGATCCCGCCTCGGGGCGCGACGAAACAGGGGATGTCTGGATCGTGGACGGGAAGTTCGCGCCTCCGCCGCAGGACGCTGCGGCGGACGAGGTCATCGATGCACGCGGCCTTGTGGTGGCACCCGGCCTCATCGATGTCCATGTCCACCTCCGGGAGCCCGGACAGTCCCACAAGGAAACCATTGCTTCTGGCACACAGGCGGCCGCCGCAGGAGGATTTACCAGCCTTGTGGCGATGCCGAATACCTCTCCGGTGGCTGACAATGCGGCCACCATCTCGTGGATTCGCCAGAAGGCGGCGCGCGACGGGGTGGTGAACGTTTTTTGTACCGGTGCCATCACCAAGGGCCTCAAGGGTGAGGAGCTCGCTCCCTACGGTTCGCTTGTGGGCGCGGGTGTCGTCGCCTTGACGGATGATGGGCATTGCGTTCAGAACCACGAAGTCATGCGGCGTGCTGTCGAGTATGCCCGAATGTTTGGCATGACAGTGATGGACCACTGCCAGGATTATTCCATTGTCGGGGAGGGTGTGGTGCACGAGGGGGAGTGGAGTCTTCGCCTCGGTCTTCCGGGGTGGCCCCGTTCGGGAGAGGAAGTCATTGTTGCCCGAAACATCCTGCTCGCCGAGCTTTGCGACTCACCGATCCACTGTCAGCACATCAGTGCATCAGGCAGCGTGAGGCTCCTCCGGGAAGCCCGTGCCCGGGGCGTGAAGATTTCGGGCGAAGTGTGCCCCCACCACGTGGCGCTCACGGATGCGGCGGTTCAGGGTTACGATACCAACTTCAAGATGAATCCCCCGCTCCGCAGCGAGGAAGACGTCGAAGCCGTCCTTGAAGGCATCGCGGATGGGACTCTTGGTGTTCTCTGCAGCGACCATGCGCCCCATGCAGGCTACGAAAAAGAGGTCGAGTTCGACAGGGCACCATTCGGAATCACAGGCCTTGAGACGCAGTTCGCCACCTTCTGCGACCTTCTCGTTCACCGGAGGCGGCTCATCACCCTTCCTCGCTTGATTGAACTCTACACGGCCGCACCTGCGAGGTTGCTTGGACTCGATCGTGGTACGTTGGCTTGGGGGGCCCCGGGGGATGTCACAATGATTGATCCCGAACGGGTTTGGACATTCGACAAGAGAAACTCCCTCTCGCTCTCAAAAAACACTCCTTTTGACGGCTGCGAGTGGAAAGGGCGTGCCGTTCGCACGATCGTGGCGGGACGGACGGTATGGCAGCTCCCGTGATGCTGATTGTGCTCCGCGCGGCGGGCTTGCTTTTGGCGGTTTATTTGGGGATCTGCCTCTTTCTCTTCCTTCGCCAGCGGGAGATGATGTATTTCCCGGCACGTGCCGCGGCCGGGGAGATGGACCTCAGGGCGAGGGATCTGGGCATGGAACGGTGGAAGGGGCCGGACGGCACGCTCCATGGCTGGAAAACAAGTGACGGAACCGGTGTCCCTGTCGTGATTTTTCACGGCAACGGTGGGAATGCTCTGGACCGTGGGGAATTGATCCAGCGGTTGCGTGCAAACGGCGTGCGCGGGACAGTGCATGTTTTGGATTATCCCGGATTCGGCGATCGCTCGGGGTCGCCGAATGAGTCCGCGCTTGTGACTTCTGCGCGGAGTGCACTCAAGAGTCTGCAGGAACCTGCGGTTGTCATCGGCGAGTCCCTGGGTACGGGGGTGGCGGCGCAGGCCGTGACCCCGCAAACAACGCGTGGCCTGCTGCTGATTACGCCTTTTGATTCCATGGTGAACGCTGCGGCCCATCGTTACCCGTGGGTACCTGTCCGGCTCTTGGTGCAGGATCGCTACGATTCCATGGCCGCTCTCGCCGCATGGAATCCGCCAACCGTGGTTCTGCTCGCCGAAAACGACGATACCACGCCGCCGGACGGCGGTCGCAGGCTTTACCAGGCTTTGGCCCAGCCGAAGCAGATGCATGTCTTGGAGCGGGCCGGCCACAATGATGTGGTCGGAGGGCTTCCGGACAGCGAATGGGGAGGGGCGTTGGCTTTTGTTGGCGCGGTCACACGCGATTGACGCAGGCAAGGCTGCGACTCATCTTGGCAAAAATGTCCACCGGTTCGCCCTACCAGCTTCTCGCCCGTGATGGTGAGGCCCGTGCAGGGCTTTTGACCACGCGACGCGGGGTCATCGAAACTCCGGTCTTCATGCCTGTGGGAACGCAGGCAACGGTCAAGGCGATGACTCCTGCGGAATTGCGTCGCATCGATGCCCAGGTGATCCTTGGAAACACATACCACCTGCATGTCCGACCAGGCGAAAAACTCATCGCGCGCCTTGGCGGGCTCCACCGCTTTATGGGCTGGGAGCATCCGATCCTCACAGACAGCGGGGGATTCCAGGTCTTCTCACTCGCCCGCTTGAGAAAAATCACGGAGGAAGGTGTGCATTTCCAGAATCACCTCGACGGCACGCCGACCTTCATTGGGCCGGAGACCTCGATGGAGATCCAACGCGATCTGGGGTCCGATATTGTGATGGCCTTCGACGAGTGTCCGCCGCATCCGTGCACATGGGAGGAGGCCTCGCGCAGCTTGGACCTCACACTTCGCTGGGCGAAGCGCTGTCGGGCGTGGTGGGATGCCAACGCAGGCGCGTCGAGGCCGTTGGTCTTTGGCATTACACAGGGCTCCGGCTATGCGGACTTGCGGGAGCGGAGTGCCAGGGCACTTGTGGAAATTGGTTTCGACGGCTACGCAATCGGCGGAGTGAGCGTGGGTGAACCAGAGCCCGAGATGATGGCCGCAGTCGAGGCGGCCGTGCCCTTCCTTCCGCAGTCGCATTCCCGCTATGCCATGGGCTTGGGGACACCTCCACAGATCATCGAAATGATCGCCCGAGGGGTCGATATGTTTGATTGCGTCCTTCCGACGCGCCTGGCGCGGAATGGAACGGTCTTCACCCGGCGCGGAACATTGAACCTCAAAAACGCCTGCTATGCGGAAGATTGCGGTCCAATCGAAGACGGATGCCTCTGCGAGGCCTGCGTTGGCTTTTCCCGGGCCTACCTGCGCCATTTGGTCAAGGCGGAAGAGATTCTCGGGCTTCGCCTGCTGACGATCCACAATCTGACGTTCTATTTGGGCCTTGCCGCCGAGGCCCGCAGGCACATTCTTGAGGGAACATTTCAAGGCTTCCGCAGGAGTTTCGTGGCAGGTTACTCCACGGAGAGAAATGCGGCGGCCTAGAGGGCCGTGCCAACAATCTTTTTCAAACGCAGCATGCCGCGGCGGATTCTCGCTTTGACGGTTCCGAGGGGCTCGCGGAGCCGGGTGGCGATCTCCTGCTGGGTGAGCCCGCCGAAGTAAGCCATTTCGATCACTTCGCGCTGTTCCTTGCTGAGTTTCATCACGGCCGTGCGAACAATCTGACCCTTCTCCAAGGCGTCCAATTCGTCGACGGGTCGCATCTGGTGAATAAAATCGTCCTTGTCCGCCTCGCGTTCCACCTCGTCTTGGAGGCGGAAGCGTCGCTGGACAGACCGCAGTTTATCAACAGCCTTGTTGCGCGTCATCGTGACGGCCCAGGTGATCGGCTTGCCCCGTGCAGGGTCATACATCGGAGCTTTCTCCCAAATCATGAAGAGTACTTCCTGGGCGACGTCCTCGGCATCGGCCTGGTTGTTCAGCACACGGTAGGCCGTGGAGTAGACCAAGCCCGAGTATTTCCGGAAAAAGACCTCGTAGCTGCGACGGTTCCCGAGTCCGATCTGCCGGATCAACTCGATGTCTTCTTGGAGGCTATCGGGAGTTTCCATCGCAAAGGAGACACTAGCATTTCTTTGTCCGAGCGCAAAGAAATCCGGGTATTTTCCCAGTGGAAGCCTCGCGGGCTGCTGCGTATCGTGACTCCCATGTCGCAAATGCCCGCCGTTCGTACTCCCGCCCGCCACGAGGTCGACCCTGCCCACACATGGGATCTGACCCCCTTGTATTCGGATGACGAGGCGTGGGAAGAAGACTTCGCCATGCTCCAAAAGACGTACGCCGATGTGGCTCAGTTCCGCGACCGTCTTTCAGACTCGCCCGCCCTATTGCGCGAAGCCCTTGAGTTTGAAAAAAACACTGATCTCCGCGTGGAACGCCTCAACCAGTTTGCCGCTTTGCGTGTGGCCGCGGACGGTTCGGATTCGGCGGCGTTGGATCGCGAGGCACGACTCGACAGTTTGTTGGTGCAGGTTGGGGAGGCTTTTTCTTTCCTTTCGCCGGAAATCCAATCCATTCCGGACGAGTGCTTCGCGCAGTTTCTTGCGGACCCCGTTCTCTCCGACTGGGTGCTTCCCCTGCAGCGTTTGCGGCGGCTCAAGGCCCACACGCTTTCTGCTCCGGAGGAAAGGTTGCTGGCGCTCGGAGCGGCCGCTCTGCGAGGGCATGGCGAGACGTTTTCGCAATTGACGAACGTCGATATGAAGTTCGGCACTCTTCGCGATGGGGAGGGGTTAGAGCGGGACCTCACACAGAGCTCCTTCTCCTCGTTCCTCCAGCAAAGCGAGCCCGGCGTCCGCAAAGCGGCCTTCGACCAGTTCTATGCCGAGTTTGCAGACCACCGTTTCACTCTGGCTTCCACTTTGGCGGCCTCCGTGCGGCGCGATGTCTTCCATGCGCGGGCTCGGGGCTATCCATCAGCGCGCGAGGCAGCGCTTTTTCCCGACGCTGTGCCCGTGGAGGTTTACGACAATCTGATCTCGACCGTGCGAGGAAATCTCCCGGCGTTGTTCCGATACTTCGCCCTCCGCCGCAGGGTGTTGGGCCTTGAGGAAATCCACCACTACGACACATATGTCCCGATTGTTTCGGACGTCCGCACGGAGATCGACTGGGACGGTGCGGTCGATCGGGTTCTCTCGGCGCTGCATCCCCTCGGCGAAGAATATGTCGGCACGCTGGCTCACGGTTTGCGGGAGGGGCGGTGGTGTGATCGCTACGAAAACAAGGGGAAACGGAGTGGAGCCTTCTCCTACGGGACTTACACCAGCCCGCCCTACATCATGATGAACTACAAAGCGGATGTGTTTTCCGATGTCTATACGCTCGCACACGAAGCAGGGCACTCGATGCACACGTGGTATTCCCAGCGGGCCCAGTCGTTCCAAAATTACCACTACCCGATTTTTCTCGCGGAGGTGGCTTCTACCTTCAATGAGATCCTGCTCACGGAGCATCTGCTCTCGAATACCAGCGACCCGCGTATGCGGGCGTTTCTGATCAACCGCCAGATTGATGATCTGCGGGGGACACTTTACCGGCAGACGATGTTCGCCGAGTTCGAGCGGGCCATTCATGAGGCAGAGGAAAAGGGGGAAGCTTTGACGCTGGACTCCTTCCGGCGCATCTACCGCAGCCTGCTCGATGACTACTTTGGTTCGAATTTCACCATCGACGAAGCTCTGGAGCTTGAAGGATTGCGCATCCCTCATTTCTACAGCGCCTTCTACGTCTACAAGTACGCCACCGGCATTTCGGCTGCTGTGGCGCTTGCCTCACAGGTTCTGAGTTCGGGCGATCCCTCGGCGTATGTGGGTTTCCTTCGCAGCGGAGGAAGCCGATACCCGATCGAAACACTCCGCGATGCGGGTGTCGACATGGGCAGTCCCGCGCCGGTGCAGGCCGCGTTGGATCTCTTTGCCCGCCGCGTGGAGGAGTTGGATGCCCTTCTGGGAGCTACAAACTGAGCCCCATTTTGTCGAGAAGCCCCCTCGTTGTTGCAGCGTCCTTGTTCAAAACGCTGCGAATTCCGATGGAGGCCGCCACCTCGCAGAGCAAAGGCCGGTCTTCTATGTAGGCCACCTCGCCGGGCTGAACCTGTGCGACGTCCAGAGCCAACTTATAGATGTCGAGATCGGGTTTCCGAAAGTGAACGAACGCGGAGACGATGAAAAAGTCGACGAACTCCTTCAACCGGAAGCGGGCGATGCGGTCCTCGGCAATCTCGCGCCCTTCATTGCTCACCACAGCAACACGAAGGTCGTAGACGGCCCGCAAGCGCTTCACCAAATCGATCATGTCCTGATAGGGTTTTGCCTGTTCAAGGATGAAAGCGGTCACGTCGTCCGGAGTGAACGCTCTGGGTTCAAAAAAGATGATCTGGCGCAGATACGTCTCGAGAGCCATTTTTCCCTCTTCGTAGGTGTCGTAGGTCACGCGATGGCGGTGGTCGAGCTCTGCATAGTCCACGCCGAAATGCTCCGCGGTTTGCTTTCGCAGAGCAGTGTCCCAGCCATTCGTAAGAAGGACACCCCCGATGTCCAGAAACAGTGTCGTGATTGTGCTCATTGCAAAACCTTGGCAGCACCCGCGCGGCTTGGCGAGTGTGCACTTGGAGACAGAGTGTGAGGGGCAGCTCAAGTTGTTCACGATCCCGAAGACCGCTGTGTCATCCGTGGTCGACCCGCCCCGTTACCGCAGGGACCAGCGGGAAGGATTCATGCGGTCCTTCCGCTGCAGGAAACGCTCCTCGCTGGGCACAGCACAGAGGAGGTGCCCAGACTCGAGCGACAGGTCGGGGTCGGACAGGGAACCCTAAGAACGGGAGCGGATGAGCCCCGCCCCGGAATAGAAGCTGCACGCTGCCGAAAGGGCGTTGTGGAGGGAGTCCTTCGCGGTCCAACCGGTCACACTGCGAAAAGCCGAGGAATCCACGACCCAGCGCGCGGGCCAGACTTCACGCACACGATCTCTGCCGAGGCTCGGAACGGCCGAGCGCAACGCGGGTACCGCATCGACAACCGCGGCCACACCGCGCATCAGCGTCTCCGGCACGTGAACAGTCATGCCCCGACCCCCCACAAGGTGCGCTGCGCAGGCAATGAGTTCCAAATCACTCACAGGTTCGCTCGCTCCGATATAGAAAGGGCCTGGAAGGCTTGTAGTGAATGCGGCAGAGATTGCCCGCACCACGTCATCCACAGAAACAAAGGTGTAGAACTTGGATTTGAGGCCGGGCTTGAGCCGCAGCCAACCTGCTGACATTCGGAAAAGCGGGAGGGTGGCGGTATCCCGTGCGCCCAAGATCATGGGAGGTCGAAGGATCGTTGTATGGGCAGTTCGTTTTCCCGAGAGAATGTGATTCTCCAAATCCAACTTCGAGCGACCGTACTCCGTGACCGGAGTGTCTGGAGTCTTCTCATCACGAGCGTTGGCACCATCAGGAGTCGGGCCGCCGGCACTCTGGGAAGAGAGGACCACAGCGGGGGTGCACGGATCGAGAGCAGCCAGCACGGCAAGATTCCATTCCACGTTTGTTCGAATGTATTCCTCTCGTTTGCGAGCGAAGAGGAGACCGGCACTGAGTACGGCACGGTCGATGGTTGCCGAGCCCCCAGAGGGCCATCTTGAGGGATCCGACGGCCATACCTCTACACGGCTTGGATCCAACGCCTCCGCCTTGAGTTGATGGTGGAGTTTGTCCGCATTGCGAACGGGCGCGACAACGTCCCATCCCCTTGCCAAGGCATCGAGAAGGAGGTTTCTGCCTACGAAGCCGGTTGCACCCGTGATGAGAAGCCGCTCAGGCATTTGAAAGGGTTTTCTCGTAAAAGCGCCATGTCCGGTGCTGGTTGGCTCCGAGCAAGCCGACGTGCCCAATCATCTCGGTATTTGTCTCCTCGATCCATCCGAGCTCCGCATCTGTGAAGCGTTCCTTGGCCTTCATAAACTGCTCGTAGAGCAACCACGCATGCAGGCCTCCCTTGTCTCTGTAGCGCGGCGAGATGCCGTAAATGAGCTGGCGGGCCGTGCGGATGCGGCGGGTCTTCAGCAAAATGGCAAAGTGGAGAAACCTGAGCCAGCGGGGGGTTCGCTTCGTGAGAAACAGCAGTTCGTTGATGTTCGGCAGGGAAAGCGCAACCCCGGCATTCTCGCCGTTCATCTCGGCGATCAAAATCATGGCGGGATCGGCGATCTGCTTCATGTCATTCGCCGCGGTCAGGAGATCATCCATTGTGATCGGGGTGAACCCCCAGTTCCTCTCGAGGGTATCATTGTAGACCTCGTGGATGATTCCCATTTCGCTCTCCAACCTCTTCATATTGATCGGTCGCAGAAGCAGTTTGGACTTCTTGGCAGCCCGCTCGACGATTCGGCTGATCCGTGCAGGCGGGTCCAAACGATGCAACGGCAGTTGGTATCCATACATCTCACGCACTTGCTGGTAGCCGGCGCCAAGAACGAGACCCTCATAATAGGACGGATTCCATGTGAGTCCGAGATAGACGGGAATAGAGTGGCCTTCCACGAGCAACCCACACTCGTCGTTGACGCTCGGATTGTAGGGGCCACGCACACACGTGAATCCTTTCTCACGGAGCAGGGACTCGGCGGTCTCAAAGAGAGCCCGTGCGGTGGCAGGATCCTCCTCGCACTCGAAGAAGCCGAAGAAACCCCGTCCATCCGCATAGCGCGCTGTGTGACTGCGATTGAGGATCGCGGCGATGCGTCCGACCGGCTTCCCGTTTTTCATGGCCAGGAAAGGCAGGACTTCACCGTGTCGGCGCTGGAACGGATGGTTGGGAGACAGAAAGCTCACAATCGATCCCGGTACCGGCGGAGTGAATGCAGGATCCTTTCCGTTCAAGTCCTCGGCAACTTCCTCGAAGAGACGCTTCTCCGCTTTTGTGCGACACGGCTGAATACACAGAGACATAAACAACATGATGGCGCGGAGGCTCGCCGTCGAAAACGCCAAAACACAAGATACCCGGCGTTTTTCGGAGATTGTCTGGAGGACGCCTTTGCGCAACACTGACTACTTCGGGCGCCCGTAGCTCAGTGGATAGAGCACCGGTCTTCTAAACCGATGGTCGCTGGTTCGATCCCAGCCGGGCGCGCCATTCCCCGGGTGGTCTCGCAAAAGCCGTATTCGGCGTTGCAGCGGGTGCGAATCCCGCTTTGATACACGGGGTGAAGTGGAGATGGATACTTCTGGCTTTGGCGCTCCCTGCCTGTGGGAGCCACAAGGACCGCGCTGACCTTGTGTTCGTGAACGGGGCGGAGCCTGAAACTCTGGATCCTGCGATCATTACGGGACAGCCCGAAGGCCGGGTGGTCAATGCCCTTTTCGAGGGCTTGATGGCCTACGACGCGGACGGGAGAGCGGTTCCCGGTGTGGCAGAGTCGTGGGAGATTTCTCCCGACGGAAAAACATATGACTTCCGACTGCGGGAGGATGCCAAGTGGAGCGACGGTCAACCGGTGACGGCACACGATTTCGTGGCCTCGTGGCGACGCACGCTGACCCCGTCGACAGGTGCCGCCTACAACTACATGCTTTTCCCCATCCGGAACGCAGAAGAGTTTGCTGCGGGACGGTTGTCGGACTTCCACGAGGTTGGGGTAAAGGCGGTAGACGACCGGACCCTGAGGGTAGAGCTTGAGAATGCGACCCCCTACTTTCTTCAACTCTGTGCATTCCCGACGCTGCATCCTGTGCGAACCGAGATCGTGGAGCGTGAGGGCGATGACTGGGTGAAACCCGGGCGTCTGATCGGGAATGGCGCCTTTGTCCTCGAGGATTGGCGAATCAATGACCGGATCCGTCTGCGCAGAAGTCCCCACTACTGGAACCGCGAGCAGGTGGCGCTGGAAACGATCGACGTCCTGCCCATCGCGGATGCCAACGTGGCGTTCAACTTCTACGCCAGCGGACTCGCGGATCTAGTGATGGACAAGGGCCTGGCGCCCCCGGCTCTGCTGGATGATCTCAAGAAACGTCCGGACTTCCACTCGGCTCCTTTCCTTGGAAGCTATTTCCTCCGCTTCAACAACGTGAAGGGCCCGTTCACGGATGAGCGCGTTCGCAAAGCCTTCGCCATGGCTGTGGACAAGGAACGCATTGTGAGCAAAATCACGCGCGCCGGTGAACGAGCCGCCGAAGGGTTCGTGCCACCGGGCATTCCCGGTTACGAAGGGGCAACCGCACCGCCTCATGATCCGGAAGCGGCTCGCCGCCTTCTGGCCGAGGCTGGGTACCCCGGGGGCAAGGGGTTTCCTTTGGCGAACTACCTCTACAGTAAGAGCGACCTGAACGAGGCCATCGCTGTGGAACTGCAAAGCATGTGGAGAGACCATCTGGGGGTTAATGTGAACCTCGTGCGCCAAGAGTGGAAGGTCTACCTCAACTCCCTGTCTTTGGTGGACTATGACATCGCCCGTTCGAGTTGGGTGGGGGATTATCCAGACCCGAATACGTTCCTCGATATGTTCGTGACGGGAGGCGGGAACAACCGCACCGGCTGGAGCAGCGCGGAATACGACGCCCTCATCGCCCGAGCGGCCGCCGAGCTGGATCCGAAGCGACGCTTCGAAATCCTGCGCGAGGCCGAGGACCTTCTCATTCGCCGCGCGGCGGTGATCGCGCCGCTCTACTCCTACGTCGGCATACAGCTCTACGACCCGGAGCGCTGGGAGGGCATTCGCGCGAATGTCCTCGACGAGCACCCACTGCGCGAAATCCGGCCACGGGTCGCGCGCTGATCGGCCGCAACCTTTTCCGCAGCGCGGGGTTGAACTTCGCATGATTGAGAAACTCCCTCCGGCCGGGTGGACGCGTGCGAATGCCGCGCACCTGCTCCGTCGTGCGGGGTTCGGGGGGACGCCGTCCGAGGTCGCGGCGCTGCATGCGCGCGGGCTCGATGGCGCGGTCGCCGCGCTCCTCGCCGGAGAGGACGATGATTTGTTTCCGCCCCCCCAAGCGGCCGATCCCACGGAGTTTCTCGCGCTCCGCCAGCAGGCGAAGGGGCAGGAGGACGGCATGCGTCGCGAGGTCCAGCAGCAAATCCAGCGCCTGAGCCGCGAGCACCTCCTGGGCCTGCGGGTGTGGTGGCTCGACCGCATGCGGTGGACGACTTTCCCGGCCCGCGAAAAGGCGACGCTTTTCTGGCACGGGCACTGGGCGACCAGTGCGGAGAAGGTCCGGGAGCCGTATGCGCTGTGGAAACAAAACGAGACCTTGCGTGCGTTCGCGCTCGGGTCCTTCCGCGAGATGGCGCGACAGATTTCGCGGGATCCGGCGATGATCCGCTACCTCGACTTGCAACAAAGCCGCCGCGAGAAGCCGAATGAGAACTTTGCGCGGGAGTTGATGGAGCTCTTCACACTGGGCGAGGGGAATTACTCGGAACGCGACGTCCGCGAGGCCGCGCGGGCGTTCACGGGCTACCGGATCCGGCCGGAGACCGAGGCGTTTGCGTTCGTCCCCCGCCAGCACGACGACGGGCCGAAGACCGTCTTCGGGAGAACTGGCCACTTCGCGGGCGATGATGTGATCGACCTCCTTCTTGAGCAACCGGCCTGCGCCCGGTTCCTTTGCGGGAAGCTGTGGACATTTTATGCGGGTGTCCCCGCGCCGGACGGGTTGTTGGACCGCTTGGCGGAGGTGTATCGCACCTCCGACTACTCCACGGCGGCTGTTCTCGGGACGATCTTCCGTTCGCGTGCCTTCTACGCGCCGGGGGTCGTCGGTCGGCAGGTCAAGAGTCCGGTCCAGTGGCTGGTCGGCTCGTGCCGTGAACTCGAGGTGCCGCTGCCGCCCCAGCGCTTTTCTGAGAACCTGCTTCGCGAGCTGGGCCAGTTGCTTTTCGCCCCGCCGAATGTGAAGGGGTGGGATGGCGGCCGCGCGTGGATCAGCTCGGCCACCCTGCTTGCGCGCTACAATGCCGCAGCCGTGCTCGTCGAGGAAGCGCCCGTCGAGGAACTCTTCGGCGACGGAGCGGACACCTGCGGGGCTGCGGTGGACCGCCTCTTTGCGACGCCGCCGCCCGCGCTGAAGATCCGGGAGTTCCGGCTCTTTGCCGATCGCCAGGGCGTGAGCCGGAAGGCGCGCGCCGACCTTCTCCATCTGATGATGAGCACCCCGGAATTCCAACTCACATGAGCAAAACCCTCCACACCCGCCGCCAATTTCTCCGTACCTCTGTCCTCGGCGGCGCGATGGCATGGACCGTCCCCGCGTTCCTTGAGCGCACGTTTTTTGCGTTGGATGCCCAAGCGGCCGACTCCGCCATCGCGACGGCGACGGGCAAGGATTCACCGATCCTCGTTGTGCTCCAGCTTGCCGGGGGCAACGACGGACTCAACACGCTTGTGCCGTTTGCCGACGACGCTTACCGCCGCCTGCGCCCTACGCTGGCCCTGCCCGCCGATGCCGTGCTGAAACTCGATGACGGCACCGGATTCCACCCCGCCTTGCGGAGCCTGCGCGGACTCTACGACGACGGGCACATGGCCATCGTCGAGGGCGTCGGTTACCCAAACCCGAACCGCTCGCATTTCCGGAGCACGGAGATCTGGCAGACGGCGGTCGATGCCGACGAGACGAGCCGGACCGGGTGGCTCGGACGCTATTTCGACGCGTGTTGCGAGGGGGCGGATCCCGCCGTCGGCGTGAACATCGGGGGCCAGACGCCGCAGGCCTTCGCCGCCCCGACGCCCCGCGGCATTTCGTTTGCACGGCCCGAGCGATTCCGTTTTGACACCGAGGGCATGACCGATCGCGAGGCGGCGGAGGATTTGTTTCGAGAAATGAACGAGATTCCCGACGGTGGAAACGACGGCGGCAGCATCGGCATGCTCGCCGGACCCTCCGATGTCGGTGGGGACACGTTGGATTTTCTCAAGCGCACCGCGCTCGATGCGCAGGTGAGTTCCGACCGCGTGCTGGAAATCACGCGGCGCGTGCAGTCCGCCGTGTCGTATCCGGGCGGGAATCTGGCGAATTCCCTCTCGCTCGTCGCCCGGCTCATCGGCGGTGGGATGCCCACGCGGGTTTATTACGTCGGGCAGGGTGGCTACGACACGCACGGCAATCAACTCGGCACCCACCAGCGCCTGCTGGGCGAACTCGACGCCGCGCTCGGAGCCTTCTGCGCCGATCTCAAGGCGCAGGGGAACTTTGGACGTGTGACGGTGATGACGTTCAGCGAATTCGGCCGCCGCGTGGCCGAGAATGGCAGCGGAGGCACCGACCATGGCGCGGCGGCACCGTTGTTTGTGATGGGCGGTTCGGTCAAGCCGGGACGGTATGGGAAGCCCCCGACGCTCGGAACGTTGAAGGATGGCGACCTCGTCCACTCGGTGGACTTCCGGTCCGTTTATGCGACGGTGCTCGAAAACTGGCTGCGTGCGCCTTCGGAGAATGTGCTCGGGCGGAAGTTCGACACGCTGGGCTTCGTGTGAGCCTCACATGTGGGCGATGATGTTGTCGCCGAACTCGCTGCACTTGATCTGCGTGGCTCCTTCCATCAAACGGGCAAAATCATACGTGACACGCTTGCTTGCAATTGCGCCATTCAGGCCCTTGAGGATGAGATCAGCCGCTTCGGTCCACCCCATGTAGCGGAACATCATTTCCCCGGAGAGCACAACGGACCCTGGGTTCACCATGTCTTTGTCGGCGTATTTGGGTGCCGTCCCGTGGGTGGCCTCAAAAATCGCGTGGCCTGTGAGGTAATTGATGTTTCCACCGGGCGCAATGCCGATCCCGCCAACTTGCGCGGCCAGAGCATCACTCAAGTAGTCTCCATTGAGATTCGGCGTGGCGATCACATCGAAATCAGTCGGTCTGGTCAGGACCTGTTGAAGTGCGATGTCGGCGATCGCATCCTTGATCACGATGCCAGCGCCGTGGCGGTTTTCAGGAATGCAGCACCAAGGTCCGCCGTCGATTTCGACTGCCCCGAATTCGCGCTTTGCCAGCTCGTAGCTCCAGTCCCGGAATGCTCCCGAGGTGAACTTCATGATGTTGCCCTTGTGAACGATGGTGACAGATTTCCGGTTGTTCGCGATGGCGTATTCAATCGCGGCCCGGATGAGTCTCTCCGTCCCGGGGCGCGAGATCGGCTTGAGACCGACCCCGACGAGGTCGATATGCTCGGTGCCGAAACGGATCTTCTTGAACTCCGCCGGGTGCGTCGACTTGAGCCATTCCAAGAGGCCGAGAGCGGCTTCTGAGCCGGCAGGAAAGTCGATCCCGGCGTAGATGTCCTCGGTATTCTCCCGGAAGATGACCATGTCCACTTTCTCGGGATGTTTCACAGGGCTGGGAACACCTGTGAAATACTGGACGGGCCGCAGGCACACGTAGAGGTCAAGGAGTTGTCGGAGTGCGACATTCAAAGACCGGATCCCGCCGCCGACAGGAGTGGTGAGCGGGCCCTTGATGCCGACAAGGTATTGCTGAAAGGCGAGAATCGTATCGTCCGGCAGCCAGTTGTCGAACTTCGCCTTGGATGCTTCACCCGCGAAGACCTCGAACCAAGCGATCTTCCGAGATCCACCGTAGGCCTTCGCCACCGCAGCATCAAAGACGCGTTCGCTGGCGGCCCAGATGTCGCGCCCTGTGCCGTCGCCGCGGATGAAGGGAACCACCGGATGGTCAGGAACGGTGAGTTTCCCGGCGGAAATCGAGATTTTCTCTCCCTCAGGCGGTGTCAGATGATCAAAGGCCATGAGGTAGCTGCTTACCTTGCGTCCGGCTTCACGAAAAGGAAATACGCAGCCTCGCGCTTGCCGCGGGCTGTGAGGACGGGAGCAGGAAGATCTGCGAATCTTTCCAACTCCCGCTCGGGAACCAGCATCGCTCCTGCGGCACCGTCTTCCCAAGCGCGCCGTGCGGGCCCGGTTTCCGTGAAGGAAGGGACCCCGGCATACATCGCAAGGCCCTCATCGCGACCGTCAACCACAAGCAGCCGCCTATCGCCTGCGATCTCATGAACTGCAGCTCCGAGCTGGACAAGACGGTCCGACCCGGCACGTGTTTCCAGCCAAACAAGGCCTGCGAAGTATCCCCCGGAGAACAGAACCGAGAAAAGGACAGCACCAGCCACCCACGACCGGATCTTGGTTCCGCACCGGCACGCGGCCACCATGGCGACCAACAGCAGGCACAGCGGCGGGACGATCGGGTAAATGCGGTCCACCCGCTTGGACGGAATGAACGTCATGCAGAGCAGTCCCCCCAGCCCCCACGCCGCCAGCCAAAGAATCTCGGGTCTGTTGCGCAGCATGCGCCGCACGTTCGCCGAGAGTGCCGGGAGCGCGATGAGAAACAGGCTCCAGGGCAGAAACTTGTGGAGGAAATGGGGCAGGTAGAACCAGATTGGTTGCTGGCGCTCATCGGTCTTGAGCGCTTGGTTGAAACGACTGGAAAATTCCCTCACGACCACGTCTTCGTAGAACTCACGGTTCGTCAACAGGCCGTTGACACCCCATGCGACAAACACGGCGAGCGGTAAAACCCAAGTCCACCATCCACTCCACAACAGCCTCCGCGTTTCTCTGGGGGCCAGAAACGCGAACACTGTCATGCCGGGAAGAAGGAACGCATAGATAATCGGGCCTTTCGTGAGCAGGGCCCCCAACATCGCTCCGGCGAACCCCAAGCGCTCCGCCGCCGTCCATGCGGAACGGTCCCGGATCTTCCTGTAGATCAACCAGCCACAAAGGAAAATCCACAGCGTGAGCATCATGTCGGTGCGCACCAAGGTGGCGATGCGGGGCGTCAGAAGATTGAGGCAGAACGCGGACGTTACGAGAAGCACACCGCCCTCGGGCAACAGTCGATTTCCTTCCCGGATCAGGATTCCGAGAAGCACCAGAGTGCAGAGAAACCCCGGCAGCCTCCAGGCGATGTCCCACGAACCGGTCAACTCGAAGACGGCAAGCGAGATCCATCCCGCAAAGGGCGGTTTCGTGGCTGTGCTCCCGCGTGGTGTGTGCTGGTAGAGAGGATGCCCCCCCTGTGCGATTTCGTAGGCCACATACGCCTGCTTGGCTTGGTCGTATTCATCCAGATGCCATGGAAGATTCGCCGTCGCGCACAGAACAAGGGCCAAAAGCACGAGGTATCGAACCACCGTGTGCGACGCCAACAGGGTGGGAAGGCCGGTACCGGGGTGGGCGAGGGACGTCATTCGTTGGGCATCCGCAAAAGCTGGTCCAAAAGATTCCCGCCGCGCGATGCCATCCAGCGCGTCACCCCCCACGCCACAAGGCCAGAGAGGAGAATCGATACGAGAACGTCCGACGGGTGGTGGGCTCCGATCGCGAGACTGGACCAGGCGACGACGACTGCGCCGGCCAAAACCACGATGCCCCAGGCAGGAGCAGCGAAAAGGACACCGAAGGCGAAGCCGAACGCCGTGGCCGTGTGGCCGGAGGGGAAGGAATTGAAGCCGGAGTTTCCCACGATCCATTTCCCCTCGTGCCGGAGTCCGTAGAATCCCTGCTCGATGCGTGGACTTTCGCGGGGCCGCGTGCGGCCGGTGGTCAGGCGGGAAGCATTTGCGAGGATGCCCGCCAACGTGGATGCGACCATTGCAGCGACCAGAATGCGGCACCACTTCTTGTTTCGACGGAGTCTGGCGAACAAAAGGACAGCGGCGGCAGCAGCCATGAGGGGCGGCCAGTCCCCGAGTTTTCTCACCGTGGCGTGAAAGCGGGCCTCCGCGCTTTTCTTCCAGCCCTTGCCCTGTCCGGACACGATGGCTTCACGGACGGGTTTGTCGATGGAGAATGCGCCCCAAACGGCGAGTCCGGCCAAGACGGCAAGGAGAAGGAAAACAATCTGACGCCTTTGCATGGGCATTTTTTCTAGCCCACACCGCAGAGTCTTGCCAGCGACATCCGCTTGCAACCACGCAGACGCTGGATAGCGTGGCGCGCATGTTCCGTTCGCCTGTTCACACTCTGCGCGTTTGTGCGCTGACCGAGGCGGTCTCTTTCTTGATACTTCTCGGTGTCGCCATGCCGCTGAAATACATCTGGGGGATTGGCATAGCCGTGACGGTCGTGGGCTGGATCCACGGCATCCTCTTCGTGGCTTTCGGTCTCGCACTGGCGAACGTCTTTTTCCGGGATCGTTGGCCGATTCATCGGGCGGCCCTGGTCTTCCTTGCGGGACTCATTCCCTTCGGTCCGTTCGTGATCGATCGTCGGATGAAGGAATTCGAGGCCGCAGGTGACTGAATTGTCACTTTCCCGGCGTTGCGCGGGATGTTCCTGTAGGATTGAATGCGCCCCATGAGTTCCTCCATTTTTGCCTTTCTCTTGTGCCTTTCCCAGGCCTTCGCTGGCGGGGTGATTTTTATCCATCCGGACGGTGCCGGGGTGGCCCACTGGCAGATGGCCCGTTTCTTCTGGGCAGGACCGGATGGCGAAATGAACTGGGACCGGCTCCCCCATGTCGGTGTGTACCGCGGGCATCTCTCGGACTCCCTCACAGCGACCTCCAATGGTGGCGGGACAGTTCATGCCTACGGAGTGAAGGTTCCCACACGAGCTTTCGGCACCGGCGAGGACGACCGACGGCCCAGATCGGCCTCCGGTTTTCATGGAAGCATCATGCACGAGGCCATGGCCCGCGGCGTCAGGGTCGGAATTGTCAACTCCGGCAGCCTTGTCGAGCCGGGGACGGCCACTTTCCTCGCTTCGGCCTCAAAGCGTGATGATTTTGGCGCCATCACCGAGCAGTTGGTGGACTCGGGCGCGGACGTCATTCTCGGCGGCGGCGAGGAGTGGTTTCTGCCGGAGGGAGTCAGTGGACGCCATGCGAAAACCGGACTTCGAAAGGATGGCAAGAACCTTATCACACTTGCGGAACAAAAGGGTTACACCGTCGTGTTCAGCCGCGAGGAGTTGGCGGCCCTGCGGTCCGACACGAAAAAGGTTCTTGGTCTTTTCGCGGCAGAGGATACCTACAACGACATGGGCGAAGAGGCCATGAAGGCCCTTGGGACGAAGCCCTATCTTGAACAGGTTCCGACGATCGCGGAAATGACATCTGCCGCCTTGCGCATCCTCGGGGGGGGAAAGTTCCTTCTCGTGGTCGAGGAGGAAGGCACCGACAATTTCGGGAACTTCAACAACGGCCGAGGGACCCTTGAGGCCCTCAAGCGCGCGGATGACGCCCTCGGCGTCGCGTTGGAGTTCCTCAAGACCAATCCCGACACACTGCTTCTCACCGCGGCAGACAGTGTCGCGGGCGATCCGGATGCCATCGGCTTGCCAGAAACTCCCGAGAAGCTTGCCATCGCGAAGAACGGCCGTGACCGGAATGCCGCCCCTTACAGCACGGATTTGGACGGGAAGCCGTTTCTCGCTTTACCGGACAGCGCCGGCAGGCGGCACGCATTTGTCATCACGTGGGGCACACTGCTGGACGGAAGTGGGGGAATTGTTGCCCGGGCCGCGGGCCGAAACGCCGCCAAGGTCACGGGCAGCTTTGACAATACGAAAGTCTTCACCGTGATTCACGAAACTCTTTTCGGGGACGAGTAGGCGGAGGGTTTTCTCTTGTCACCCGAGGGGGCTCTGCGGAGACTCGCACTCTTTGCCCGACTCTCGACCATGCCCAATACGATTTTGACCGGCGCCCAATGGGGCGATGAAGGAAAAGGGAAAATCATCGACTTTCTCACGGACGAGGCCGACATCGTCGTCCGTAGTCAAGGCGGGAACAACGCTGGGCATACCATCGTCATCGGCGGGGACAAGTACGTTCTCCACCTCATCCCCTCCGGCATTCTGCGGCGTGGGAAAACGTGTGTGATCGGCAATGGCGTTGTGATCAACCCCGTCTCGCTCGTTGGTGAGATTGAAGGTCTTCGGGCGCGCGGCGTTAGAGTCTCAAAGAACCTTCTGATCAGCGACGCGGCACATCTGGTTATGCCCTACCATCCCGAGCTCGATGCCGCGCGCGAGGCTCTCAAGGGCAAAAAAAAGATCGGCACGACGAAGCGTGGCATCGGCCCTGCCTATGGGGAGAAGGTCGCACGCACCGGCCTGCGCATGTCCGACCTGATGCAGCCCGAGGTTTTTGAAAGGAAACTCGCGCTTCGTGTGAAGGAGAACAACGCTGTCCTTCGTGCGCTGGGTGCCAAGCCTGTGAACGCGGGGAAGATTCTGAGAGATTCCCTCGTTGCGGCGAAAATCCTCCGACCGTTTGTGGCCAATACAGTGGTTTATCTCCACACCGCCATGAAGGCCGGAAAGAGCCTGCTCTTCGAGGGCGCGCAGGGGACGTTCCTCGACATCGACCACGGCACATATCCCTACGTGACAAGCTCGAACACTACGGCGGGCGGAGCATGCACCGGGAGCGGCGTGCCCCCGCACCGCATCGACCGTGTGCTGGGTGTCATGAAGGCCTACACGACCCGTGTGGGCGAGGGACCCTTCCCGACTGAGGACGCCACCATCACCGACGCCCTCCACGCCATGGGCCGCGAATTCGGCGCCACCACCGGACGCGCCCGGCGCTGCGGATGGTTTGATGCGGTGGCCACCCGCTTCGCCACCATGGTCAACGGCATCGATGACCTCGCCATCACGAACCTCGACGGACTCGACGCCGTCGCCTCCATCCCCGTCTGCACCGGATACAAGCTCGACGGACGCAAGATCGACGTCCCGCCGACCGACCCCGATGCGCTCGCGCGTTGCGTACCCGTTTACCGCTCGTTCCCCGGTTGGCTGGCCTCGACCGAGCAGGCGAAGGAATTCCGCGACCTCCCGCCGAAAGCCCGCGAGTACGTCAAGGCCATCTCCGATCTCACCGGCGCACGCCTCTCGATCGTGAGTGTGGGCCCCGCCCGCGCCCAGACGATCCGGCTCGGATGAGCGGCAACGTCCCCCGCCACGTCGCCATCATCATGGATGGCAACGGCCGATGGGCCCAGCAACGCGGCCTCCCACGCCTCGCCGGACACGAGCAAGGGTCGAAATCCATCCGCGCCTGCGCCGAGGCCTGCATCGAGGCCGGCGTCGAGTTTCTCACGCTCTACGCCTTTTCCTCCGAGAATTGGAAACGCCCGGAAGCCGAGGTGAGGGGACTCATGCTCCTCCTCGAGCGCTTCCTCAACGAGAAACGCGACGAGATGCTCCGCGAAGGCATCCGTCTCCGCGCCATCGGCCGCCTCGGGGAACTTCCGGACGCCGTCCGCCGCAAACTCGACGAAGTCATTGCCGCCACGGCGCACAACACCAAACTCACCATCGTCCTCGCCCTCAGCTACAGCGGTCGCGCCGAACTCGTCGATGCCATCCGATCGATCGCTCGCGAGGCCGCCGCTGCACGACTTCTGCCGGACGATGTCACTCCCGAGTTGGTGTCATCGCGGCTCTACACTCACGATATTCCGGACCCGGATCTTCTCATCCGAACTTCCGGGGAAATGCGCATCTCCAATTTCCTCCTCTGGCAGCTGAGCTACACCGAGATTCATGTCACAAGGAAACTCTGGCCGGAGTTTGGCAAGGAGGACCTTCATGCGGCTCTTGTTGATTTCGCCGGTCGCAGCCGCCGCTTCGGGGGAGTGTGAGTTTTTCGCCTGAAAACGGAATGCCGCTTGTGAAAAAGGGCTCTTCGGGCAAGCTTGCGGCGTCATGAAGAAATCGGGCTGCTTCACTCTGATCCTGTTCGCTGCCCTTTGCGGGAGTCTGCTGGCCAACCTCCTTCTTTTCGCCGCTATCACGGCCAAAGGCAGCAGCGGCTTGAGCGGTGTTCGCGTCACGGGTCCAAAGAGCTTCGAGGAACGCATTCTTGAGGAGCGTGGGGACCGCACCTCCAAGATCGCTGTTATCCCGGTCGAGGGCATCATCGCATTCGGACAGGAGAGCGAACTGGGGGATTCGATGGTCGATGACCTGCGCGCCGCTTTCGAGCAGGCGGCCTTGGATCCCGAGGTCAAAGCGGTTGTTCTGCAGATTGACTCGCCCGGCGGAGAAATCACCGCCTCAGACGTTCTTTACGACGCTGTTTGCCGCCTTGCGCGCCGAAAACCTGTGGTTGCCTATTTCAACGCCCTCGGGGCCTCCGGTGCATACTACATGGCCTGCGGGGCAAATTGGATGATGTCGAACTACACAACCTTCACGGGGAGTATCGGTGTGATCATCTCCACGCTGAATTATCGGGAGCTCTTCGGGAAAGTTGGATTGGAGTCCGTCACCTTCAAGAGCGGCAAGTTCAAGGATATGCTGAGCGGAAGTCGCGAACTGACGCAGGAGGAGAAAGACTACGTGCAGGGGCTTGTCATGCAAAGTTACGACCGCTTTCTCGGCATTGTGTCCCGTGCGCGCCGAATCGATGCCGACACGCTCCGCAACGGTGCTGCCGATGGAAGGATTCTCAGCGGAACGGATGCATTTGCCGAAGGGCTCCTCGACCAAGTCGGCTACATTGAGGAGGCCTTCGAGAAGGCCCGGGAGCTTGGCTCGGCGCCAGATGCCACAGTCGTCCGCTATGAGCGCACCTACGACATCAACAGGATTTTCCGGTTGTTTGGCGAATCCTCCGCACGTGGCGCGCGTATCGAAGTCGATCTGCTGAAAGAGCAGGTGCGGCTCGAGCCGGGCCGTGTTTACTTGCTCCCGCCGTTCTTCGCGCCCTGAGAAGGGTCGCGTCCATCGAGAAAGCTCGATAGCACGAAAAGTCCGGCGGCCACACAGATGGCCGAATCGGCAACATTGAAAGCCGGCCAGTGACCGTAAACGGGCAGAATGATGTCCACAAAGTCGACAACGTACCCGTGCAGCAACCGATCGGTGAGGTTGCCAACGACGCCCGCAAGGAGAAGAGCCGCAGCGAAACGCTGCAAAGAGGAAATGAACGCGCCTCTCCATGCTAGGACGAGGATTACGATGGTCGCCACGCTGGCGAGACCGACGAAGAAGCTGTTGTTGTCCCGGAGCATGCCGAATGCGGCACCGGTGTTGTGCACTTGGACGAGATTGAAGAAACCCGGAATCACCGTTACGACGTCGTGCACTCCAATGTGGGCCAGAACGAGGAACTTTGTGATCTGATCGATCACGTAAAGCGGAAGGCTCAGCGTGAGGAAGAGCTTCATACCGCAGCCTCGCACCGTGCACACAAGGTCGGGTGCATAGCGCTCGACCCGACCTCCGCGCGGTGTCGCCAGCAGCGCTCGCATTTCCTGTGCGGTGTACGGGTCACCACGACCTCGTCTCCCTCGCCGAGATGGAGGTCGCTCAAAACAAACAATTCTTCCAGTTCGCCACGGCGGTCGGAGAGCGCTGCCCGTTCCGAGGCGGGGAGTGCCACCCGAACAGCGGCCTCCAAGGCGCTACCGATTTCACCAGCTTTCTGGACTCTTTCGACGGCTTGGGCGATGCGGGCGCGCAGGGCGAGCAAGCGGTCCATTTCCGAAGGGATCCCGGCGGACTCGAAGACGGGATCAACTTCAGGAAACTCCTCGAGGTGTACGGATCGTCCTGTCCCATAGTAGCCCCAGGCCTCTTCCGCAGTGAACGCGAGGATCGGCGCGAGGAGGCGCGTCAATGCACCGAAGACACGGTGCATGGCAAACTGGGTTGCGCGCCGTCTCGGGGAGTCCGGCGCATCGCAGTAGAGGCGGTCCTTGGTGATATCGACGTACAGACTACTGAGATCGACGGCGCAGAATTGGTTCAACGTGTGGTAAACGCGGTGAAACTCGAGTTTCTCATAGGCCTCGCGGCATGTGGTAATGACCTCATTGAGTCGGGCGAGGATCCAACGGTCGACGAACGTCAGCGAGCCATGCTCTGGAGGACTCCCTGCATCGTAATCGTGGAGATTTGCCAGAAGAATGCGGAGAGTGTTCCGGATACGTCGATAGGAGTCGCCGAGGCGCGCGAAGATTTCCTCGGAGAAGGGCACGTCGTCAGTGAAGTTGACGCTGCTCACCCAGAGACGAACGAGATCTGCGCCGTATTTATCCACGAAGTGTCCGGCGTCGGTAGGCTTCTGGTATCCAGCTTGGGCGGATTTCGAGATCTTCTTGCGGGTATCCTCGTCCACTACGAACCCATGGGTGAGCACTTTGCGATAGGGGGCTTGCCCGTTGATCGCCACCGACGTCATGAGGGAACTTTGAAACCATCCGCGATGCTGGTCCGTCGCCTCCAGATACAGGTCCGCAGGAAAAGCCAACTCCTGGCGGCGGCGCAGAACAGCGGCATGGCTCACACCGGAATCAATCCAGACATCGAGCGTGTCGTTGCGGCGTGTGACACCGGCTGGAAGACCGACGAGGTCGGCCCACTCCGCATCTCCCAATTCGAACCATGCGTTTGTTCCCTTCTCCGCGAAAATGTCCGCGATTTTGACAATAACCGCCGGATCGAGAATCGGCTTCCCGGAGGCATCGTAAAAGACGGGGAGGGGGACACCCCACGTGCGTTGGCGCGAGATGCACCAATCCGGGCGGGACTCGACAGTGCCTCGGATGCGGTTGCGTCCCCAATGAGGCAACCACTCAGCAGAATCAACCGCGGCGAGAGCCTCAGCGCGGATTTGATCAATGCGGATGAAAAACTGCTCGACGGCCCGGAAGATCACCGGCGTCTTCGAGCGCCAGCAAAAGGGATAGCTGTGGTGGTGCACTTCGCGGCCTTCCAGGCGATCCTTCGCTGCGAGGAGGGCGATGATGTCTTCGTTGGCGTCGAAAACGAGTTTGCCCACCAACTCCGGCAGGCCGCATTCTGCGGTGTAGCGTCCATGATCATCCACAGGCGAGAGGAGTTCCAGGCCATGGGCGACGCCGAGGTGGTAATCATCCTCACCATGGCCCGGTGCGATATGGACGCACCCGGTGCCTGTATTCAAAGTCACGAAATCGGCTGTGTGGATGACGCTCTCACGGTCGAGGAAGGGATGCCGTGCGGTGAGCCCTTCGAGTGTCGACCCGGGAAAGGGTGCGGACTGCTTTCCTTTCGAGGCTCCGGTCGCGGCGCAAAATGCATCGGCCAAGGCCTCGGCAAGAACAACCGTGCGAGTCTTTCCGTCACGAAGGACCTCCAGTGCGACGTAAGGGTGATTCGGGTGGACGGCGATGGCCAGGTTGGCCGGCAGCGTCCACGGAGTGGTTGTCCAAATGACAACCGATGCCTCGCCTGCCATCGGACCGCGGGATAGGGGGAAGGTCACGTAAACAGCCGGGGAGGTCTTGTCGTTATACTCCACCTCGGCCTCGGCAAGCGCAGTCTGTGCCCCGGTGCTCCAAAGAACCGGCTTTTTCTTGCGATACACCAGGTCGGCCTCCACGAACTTTGCAAAAGAGCGAATGATGTCTGCTTCGTAGCCAGGATCGAGAGTCAGATAAGGGTTCCACCAGTCCCCAAGCACTCCAAGGCGCCGGAACTGTCCGCGTTGGGTGTCAATAAATCCACGGGCGTATTCCTCGGACCTGCGGCGCACTTCGACAGGGGTGAGTCCAGCCGAGGACTTCACCACGCGGAACTCGATCGGGAGACCGTGACAGTCCCATCCCGGAATAAAGGGGGCACGGAATCCCGCCATCGTGCGGCTTTTGACGACAAAATCTTTTAAGATTTTGTTCAAAGCCGTTCCCATATGTACGTCTCCGTTTGCGAACGGAGGACCGTCATGCATCACGAAGAGGGGAGCACCTTTGCGGGCTTCCTGAATCTGCTCGTAAAGTCCGTCCTGCTCCCAGCGGGCGATCATCTCCGGTTCGCGCTGGGCGAGGCCGGCCTTCATGGGAAACTCCGTCTTGGGAAGCCGGATGGTGTGTTTGTAGCCGCTCATGGAAAACGAAAACAACTATCAGCCCGCAGAGGACGGGTCAAATGTGACGCGTTTCTGTGGAGTCCCTGGGCCCGGTGTTTCCGGAGCGCCCCTGCTCCTTACTTCTCGTCGAGCGCAGTGACTCCGGGAAGAGCCTTGCCCTCGAGGAGTTCGAGGGAGGCACCCCCTCCGGTCGAGCAGTGGCTGACCTTGTCGGCGACTTTGAACTTCTTGGCGGCCGTCGCGGTGTCCCCACCTCCGACGACCGTGATGGCTCCCGCAGCCGTTGCTGCCGCCACGGCCTCCGCCATCGCCTTCGTTCCCTCCGCGAAGCGGTCGAATTCGAAGACTCCGGCCGGTCCATTCCAAATGATCGTCTTTGCGCGGGCGATGACCTCACTGAAGAGTTCACGCGACTTTGGTCCTGCATCGAGGCCCATCCATCCTTCCGGAACCCCGGTGCTCTCGTCCGTGAGGCGGATTTCTGCATTGGCATCGAACTTGTCGGCGCAAACGAAGTCGACCGGGAGGTGAATCTTGACGCCCTTTTCCTTCGCTTTGGCCACGAGTTCCCCGACGATTTTGGCACCTTCCGGATCAAAGAGGCTGTCCCCGATCGGCATGTTGTCGAGGACCTTCTTGAACGTGTAGGCCATGCCCCCTCCGATGATGATTTCGTCAGCGGTATCGATCAGATTGCGGATGAGCGGAATCTTGTCAGCAACCTTGGCCCCGCCAAGAATGGCAAGGAGCGGGCGCTTGGGATTATCCAACACCGCGGCGAAGGCATCGAGTTCCTTCTGCATCAGAAAGCCGGCGACTTTGTCGGGAAGGCTTATGCCGACGACGGAGGAGTGTGCACGGTGGGCTGTTCCGAAAGCATCGCTCACGAAGACGTCGCCGAGTCTGGTAAGGCTGGAGCGGAAGGCCTGCACCTTTTCCGGATCGGCTTTCGTGGAGGTTCCATCGTCATTCTTGCGCTTCCCTTCCTCCTCAAGGTGGAAACGGAGGTTCTCGAGAAGAACCACGTCGCCAGGTTTCAGGGTGGCACACGCCGCCTCGACATCCGCGCCAACGCAGTCGGCCAGGAATGTCACAGGTTTGCCCAGGAGTTCGGAAAGCTTCTCGGCGACTGGTTTGAGCGAATACTTTTCCACCCGGTGGCCGTCCGGGCGACCGAGGTGGCTCATCAGAACCACCGAGGATCCCTGATCGAGGGCGTATTGAATCGTGGGTAGCGCCGCGGCGATGCGCTGCGGGTTCGTAATCGCCCCGGTGACCTTGTCCTGCGGAACGTTGAAGTCCACGCGCATGAGAACGCGTTTGCCTGCGAGAGCGATGTCTTTGATGGATTTTTTCATCAGGGATAAAAAAGAGGAACCGGGAGAGCGGGGACCATGAGGGACGATTTTTCCTCCAGAAAAAGACGTCCCGTCATCGCACGTCCGCAATCCCGGTTTCCGATCGTTTTCTGCTCAGGCGATCTGTTTCAGAAGATCAACGCAGCGGTTGCTGTAACCCCACTCGTTGTCATACCAGGAGACGAGCTTGAAAAAATTCGAGTTGAGCTCGATTCCGCTGCCCGCATCGAAGATGGAGGAGTGCGTGTCGTGAATGAAGTCCGACGAAACGACCTCGTCTTCGGTGTAGG
Source organism: uncultured Chthoniobacterales bacterium (assembly GCA_964552635.1). GTDB lineage: Bacteria > Verrucomicrobiota > Verrucomicrobiia > Chthoniobacterales > Terrimicrobiaceae > CAZKHB01. The sequence continues at coordinate 13,310 of CAZKHB010000023.1, read as the reverse complement.
CGAGAACCCCCTTCAAATACGTCTCGCTGGCCTTCTTCATCGCGGCGCAAATCTCCTTGTAGCTCGTGGCTTTCACCGTCTTGACGGTGAGGTCGACGACGGAGACCGTAGGCGTGGGAACGCGGAATGCCATGCCGGTCAGCTTGCCCTTCACTTCCGGACAGACGAGGGCGACGGCTTTTGCTGCACCCGTGGTGCTCGGGATGATGTTGATCGCTGCGGCGCGGCCGCCCTTCCAGTCCTTCTTGGAGGGGCCGTCAACGGTCTTCTGCGTGGCGGTATAGCTGTGCACCGTGGTCATGAGCCCTTCCTCGATCCCAAAGCCTTCCTTCAAGAGCACATGGACGACCGGTGCCAGGCAGTTGGTGGTGCAGCTCGCGTTGGAGATGATGTTGTGTTTCTGGGCGTCGTATTTGTCGTTGTTCACGCCAACAACAACCGTGATGTCTTCGTTTTTGGCCGGAGCCGAGATGATGACTTTCTTCGCGCCGGCGTCGAGGTGCCCTTTGGCTTTTGTCGCGTCCGTGAAGAGGCCGGTGGATTCGATGACGATGTCCACGCCGAGATCCTTCCAGGGGAGTGCGGAGGGGCCTTCCTTGACGGCAAGACACTTGATTTCATGCCCGTTGACCACGAGCATGTCGTCTTCTTCCACGGAAGGTGAGGATTTCTTGCTGAAGACCTCGCCTTTGAAACGCCCTTGGGTGGAGTCGTATTTGAGAAGATAGGCGAGGTTGTCCGCCGGGACGAGGTCGTTCACCGCGACCACTTGGTGCCCCTTCTCCAGAAGGCCCTGTTCCACGATTGCGCGGAAAACAAGTCTTCCGATGCGTCCGAATCCGTTGATGCCGATTTTAGCCATTAGTTTTGATTAGAGTTGTTGAGTTGCGGAGGCCGAATTAAACGACCGGCTCTCCAGAGCGTCAATTCCCAATGCGGGTGACGCGGACATCCTCACCTCGCCGGGGCGGAGCACGCCTTGATCAAAATCAAGGAAACATCCGGCGATCAAATCCGGATTGCCGCCGCCGATCCTGTGCGTCACTGTCGCAACGGATGTGACGGGGGTATAGCTCAACGGTCAGAGCAGGCGGCTCATAACTGCTTGGTTCACGGTTCGAATCCGTGTGCCCCCAAGCCCTCGGGATTCTCAGACGGCGCACCCGAATAATTTTCTGTCACGGATGATCGCGGCGACCTCAGGCGGCACCATGGATTTCCACTCGGGACGGCCTGCGCGGATGTTCGCCAGCACATCGGCGGCACGGATGGGCAGGAAGGCGGCAGTGTAGTCGGACAGCGCCGCGATGTGGCCGTTCTCCAACAGGTGCGCATACAGGTGCCGCAAATGCGGCGCCACGCGGAAATTCTCTGCGGTAACGATTTCCCCGTCCGGCATCAGGCGGGGATAAACGTAGAGTTTGACGCCCTGTTTGAACAAGCGGCCCAATCCCTCAAGGATTCCGCCTTCGAGGCCTTGGTAGAATTTCTCATCGAATAACTCTGCGAGGCCCGGGATTCCGAGGGGGAGCCCGATCATTCTGTCGGTGTAGATCGAGAGGTAGTTCACGAGTTTATGGTATTCCCCGTAGTTTGAAATCAACACGGTGCGCCCCAGGGCCCCCAGCATGTCCACCCGGTCGAGAAAATCCCGGAGATCGAGCTGCCCGGTCGCCAACAGGTTCTTCATGGTAATCTCCATGAGGATCTCCGGTTCGGCACCTTTGACTGAGGGCTCCTGTTCAAACGCCCTTCGGGCACAATCGAGCATGTCATTGGTGATGAGAGTAACCGGGCGAAAGCTGCCACGTTCGACCAGAAGGGGCTTTTTGTAGAAGGCATCGGCTGCTTGGACGACTTCGCCGTCGGAGCGAAACAACGCCGCCTTCGTGAGGCCCTGCACCACCAACTGAAGGCTCATGATGCGGTTGTCGACCGCAGCAAAAGCCGGACCGGAAAAGCGGATCATGTCAACGGCGATCCGGCTGGAGGAAAGGTCGTCCATCAGGGAGCCGATCAGTTCCGAGGGTTCCTCGGAGAGATGATAGGCCCCATGAATGAGGTTGACGCCGAATATGCCAAGAGCCTCCTGTTGTTGAAGATTCTCCGGATCCAGCATGCGAACGTGGAGGATGATCTCGCTGTAGGGAGCTCGTGGGGCGTGTTGAAAACGGATGCCCATCCAGCCGTGGCTCTCGTCGTGGCGGCGGAAACTCCGCGCCGCCACGGTGTCGGCAAACACAAAGAATTGCCGGTCCGCACCGACTGAGGAATCGAGCCGTTCGATCAAAAGATCCCACTCATGGGCGAGCATCGTGTCGAGCCGGGCGCGGCTGACATACCGGCCGGTGTGGCCGTAAATCGCGTCCGAGAACGTCATATCGTACGCGGAGATCGTTTTTGCCACCGTGCCTGCGGCCCCCCCGACGGCGAAAAATTGGCGGGCGACCTCCTGCCCGGCGCCGATCTCGGCGAATGTGCCGTAAAACCGGTTGTCCATGTTGATCTGAAACGCCTTTTTGTTGACCTGCGGATCGGTGGGCATGAAGGCACCACCTATCAGCTTTCCGCCCGAAAAGAAAAGCCGGGCGATCAGAAAACGCTCAGTCCGGCCAGGTGAGCAACCTCGCGAAACGTTGACCGGATTCTGTCAAGTGAGGTGAGCCCTTGGATCCCCCGACAAGGCCCCTTGTAAAGTGATGGTAGGCCATTCCCGTTTCGGCAACCCAATCCAGCCGGGGGGAGGAGACTGGAGCGGTGGCCGCCGTGATTCGAACCGGAACGCCCGTGCGCGTGAAAGTCACGGTCCATGCTGGCGGGTTCGCATTCTCTCCGTCCGGAACGAGCCAAGGGTGTTCGCGGAGAAGCGTGAAGTGGGACGAGGCGGGTACGGTGATCCGGAATGCGGGGTCCAAACCCCGGACATGCCGCCTGAGGTCGAAGGAGGGTTCCTTGTAAGCCGCCAGCAGAACGGCAGAAGGGTCCATTCCCACAAGATTCATCCCGTTGTAGAGCCCGTGTTTGTTGGGTGATCCCCCGCGAAAGGCCTCATACCATCCCTGAAAGTTCCGGCTCAAAAGCAGGGCCACCTCGAAGTGCAAGTGGGCCCGTGGACGATCGATGCCCTCGCCGGTGTAACCCATGCGGCCTATGACAGTGCCCTGTGCCACTCGGTCGCCCGGCCGAACGACGATCGTTGATAGGTGGGCATAGAGCGTATAGAAGGGAGACTGACCGAGGGTGTGCTCGATCACCACATAGCGACCGTAGTTTGAGGCTCCGGCCTCTGTGCTGGTGTGCACAATCAAGCCGGCAGCCGCCGCGGTGACATCATCCAGCGGATTGCCGGCAGGATCCCGATGCACGGGCTTGATGTCGATACCCTCGTGAACCGTTGCGAACACGACCTCCGACCCTGTGCGGATCGGGCCGCGAACAAATCCGAACTGGCCGCCCTCCCAAGGCTGCGTCTCGCGTCCCTCGAAATTCCGGTTCACATACATGTAAAACTCCTCGGGACGGTTCTCGAGAAGCGCACGATTCGGTGTCGGAAACTCGATGCCGACAGGCCCGCGGGGCGGGGAAATCACCGCCGAGACGAGGAACAACAGCAGCCACCTCATGAAGCCGGCGGGTTGGATTCCTTCTTCGGCGGCTTGGGTTTCTTGCCGAACTCCTCCTCGCGGCCAATGATGGGAAAGCGGGTTTGAAGAAGCGCCACCTCATTCGGAAGAATCCCTCCCGGAACGAACAATATGCCGTCGGAGACAGTCCGTTCGACCCGCGCGGCTGCGGCCACCCGGCCATTGACAAGGATTACGGCCACTTGGCCTTTCGACTCTGTGGTGAACTGGAGGAGTTTGTTCGAACCGTGGGCGTCGAGCCGGAAGTAGGCTCCGATCATGCCGTCGTGTCCGGGGAAAGGCAGGAACGCCTTGATATCCTTCTCGTTGAGGACAGGGACCTTGCGGATGATCACTTTCTTCGGGGGATTCGTGAGCGTGACTTCGCTGGTGAAAGAAGGCCCCTCTTGGGCGTTGCCTTCGCCGTGGAGCCGGATGGTAACCGGCGGCGGTTTTTTCTGGCCGGCGATGGCGGGTTGGAAACCGAAAGTGGCCATCGCGAGGAGGAAAACCGGCAGAAATCGAGGCATGCGTTCAGGCTAGTGGCCGGGAATTGGATTTGCAACAGCACAGCGCCTCCGATAGGCACGAAGTGTCGCCATGAAACGTCTCGCATTTCTCCTTCTCGCCGCCGGCCTTTCAACAGCCGTTGCCCAGTCCGGTTCGTCCCCCGCACGGTCGAGTTCAGTGGAGGCTTTCGCCGTGCGGCCCCCCGACGAGAACAGTCCGTTCTTTCTGGATCCGGTCGCTTCAGCGCGAATCGCCGACGGCGGCACCGCGGCGGTTCGTGCGGAGAACATCTCGGCCGAGTATCCCCGCTCCCGCGGCGCGGAGAACAATGCCTTCGACAAATTCACCGGCTTTTTCACCGGAATGTTCGCATCGGTGAATTTCGGGCCCATCCGGCAGGCACCTGTCACCTCCGCCCTCGAGGTTGAGCCCACCACATTCTCGCTTCAGGATCGCCGTGAGCTCAACGTGACATACACGATTCGAAACAATACACCGCGCATGATGCGCATCGAGTATCCCACCGGGCAGCGCATCGACATCCTCACAAAGGATGCGCAAGGCAACGTGATCGACAAATGGTCGGATGACCGGACTTTTTCGCAAGAGGAGGGTATCGTTGTGATCAATCCCCGTGAACGTATCGAGTATCAGGAGAAGATCCCCACACGCGAAATGAAGGCCGGCCAGAGCTATCAGGTCGATGCGTTCGCAACGACGGATTCCGCATTTCCCGCCGCGAAGACCGTTACTCCGGAGTAGCCCGGGCCCTCTTGAACCAGTCGCGCGTGGCAGCGTGGCGCTCGCGGAACATCGGGCGAAAGACGAGCAGTGGAAGAAAGCGGCTGACCAAGTGCCCCACGGCTCCTCCCCGGAGTTGAAACTCCAAGCGGTCTGTCAGCCGGCAACGACCGTCTTCCGGGCTAAAAAGATGCTCGTGTCGCCAGTAGGCAAAAGGGGACTCCGGGGCGGAATCCACGAGGCGCCGGCCGGGCTCGACAACATCCCACCGCCCTGTCCACCGGATCGGCACTCCGAAACGGCTTGCCTCGACTCGGAATGTTTCCCCCACGCGGGCCGCAGGATGGCATGCAATGCGAAGGATGCGCAGGGAGGCCGGCGTGATCAGGCGCATGTTCTCAGGGTTCTCGTGGAAGCGGTAAGCTTCCTCAACCGAAGCGGCAAGAAGCGACGAGTATTCAAAACGAACGGGCATCACGTTCAAATTTACGCTTGACCCACGCCGCCAATACGCAATTTTCACGCCCCGCCTGCGAGTGGCGCAAAATTATTTGTTGCCAACTTCGGAAGCGCTCAATACTGCATCACTGAACACCACACCCGCCATGTCCGAAAAATCCATCGAAGAAAAAGTCAAAGATATCATCGTCGAACAACTCGGCGTCACCGCCGAGCAAGTTACCCCCGCCGCATCCTTCATCGAGGATCTCGGAGCGGACTCGCTCGACACCGTCGAACTCGTGATGGCCTTCGAGGAGGAATTCGGCGTGGACGTGCCTGATGAGGATGCCGAGAAGCTCCAGACTGTCGGCGACGTGATCAAATACATCGAAGACAAGCAGGCGAAGTAAGTCTCCGACCAACCCTTTGTCAGAGCGCCCCGGCTGAAACGGCCGGGGCGTTTCCTTTTAGGAGCCAGATCGTTTCTCAATCAGAGCGTACGCGCTGTGATTGTGGATAGACTCGAAGTTTTCCGCCTCGACACGGAACCAGGCGATGTTTCCGTCGGACTCGCACCGCAGGGCGACATTCCGCACAAGGTCCTCGACGAATACCGGATTTTCGTAGGCCCTCTCGGTGACAAATTTTTCATCCGGTCTTTTCAAAAGGCTGTAGAGTTCGGAACTGGCACAGTCCTCGACAAGGCGGATCATGTCCTCGATCCACATCGGTTGGAGGCATCGGACAGCCAAAGTGACATGGCCCCGTTGGTTGTGGGCGCCTTTGGCACTGATCGCTTTGGAGCAGGGACAGAGCGTGGTCACCGGAACAACAACGGCCACGACGAAATCCATCTGTCCCTTGTCGAGGGTGGCATTGAAGCGCCCAGTGTAATCCAGCAGGCCCGGCGCGCCGGTCACAGGGGCCAGCTTTTCCAGAAAAAATGGGAACTCGAAGTCGAGGTGTGCCCGCTCGCTTCCCAGGTGCTCGGTGAGGCGGTCCAGGATGTGCCGGATATTCTGCACATGGATGACCGGCCCGTGCTCGGAGAGAACCTCCACAAACCGGCTCATGTGGGTGCCCTTGAAGTGGTGGGGCAAATCAACCGTCAGTTGCACCGTGGCCACAGTGCTCTGCGTCTGATGGTGCTTGTCACGCACTTGTACGGGGTAGCGGAGCCCCTTGATCCCCACACGATCAATCGGAAGTTGCCGATGGTCGGGTTCGCTTTGTGTGTCTGTCAGCGTCATGCGATGTCTGATTAAACGCCTGCGGGAGGCCGGCTGGAACAAAAAATCACAGACGGAGCTCAGTCCACGAGATCGGCATAGTTCGCACGGGCGATTTCTTTCACCCTTTCGAGGATCACGGATGGGTCGTCCATCACAAGGGCCTCGGCTGCAAAGGCCGCGCACTCAGTTGTGCTAAGGGATTGCAGCGCTTTCTTCACTCTTGGAACGACCGCCGCAGTGGCACTAAGTTCGTCCATCCCAAGCCCCAGCAGGAGAGGGGTGAAAAGAATGTCGCCGGCCATTTCCCCGCAGACACCGATCCAGATCCCGTTTGCGTGAGCTGCGTCTGCCGCCATCTTCAAAAGACGGAGGATGGCCGGATGGGTGGGCTCGTAAAGGTGGGCGATGCGGTCGTTCACGCGGTCCACCGCAACGGTGTATTGGATCAGGTCGTTCGTGCCGACGCTGAAAAAACGCACCTCCTTTGCCAGATGATCGGCCGCGAGAATCGCACTCGGGATTTCGAGCATGATTCCGACTTCGATATAGGGGTTGAAAGGCACCCCGCGTTCGGCGAGTTCCTGCTTGCTCTGTTCGAGCAAGGCATTGGCCTGCCGGAGCTCCGCGAGCCCCGAGATCATGGGATACATGATGCGCACGTTGTTCGAGACAGCGGCACGGAGGATCGCGCGCAGTTGGGTGCGGAAGACGTCCGGGTTCTGCAGGCAGAAACGGATCGCACGGCAGCCGAGGAAGGGGTTCTGCTCCTCGGGCATGTGAAGGCTCTCGGCGGACTTGTCTCCTCCGATATCAAGCGTGCGGATGATCAGCCCGTGGGGCTGGGCGCGCTCGGCCGCGAGCCGGTAGTGTTCGTATTGCTCATCCTCATCCGGCGGTTCGGCACGGTTCAGATAGAGAAACTCGGTGCGATAGAGCCCGATGCCCTCCGCTCCGCTAGCAGCCACGTCGTCCAATTCCTCAGGAAGGTCGACGTTGGCGGAGAGCACGATGCGGCGACCGTCACGCGTGGTGGCCTGCGTCTCGCGAATGAGTTCCAACCGCTCGAGGACCTCCTCTTTTTCCGACTCGATGCGCCCGTAATGCTGGAGTGTCTCGGGAGAGGGGTTGACGATGAGAACCCCCTTGTAGCCGTCGACGAGGATGTCGTCGCCCGTGACAATCTTGGAGCAAATGCCCTGAAGTCCCACAATCGCCGGAATCTCGAGCGACCGTGCCATGATGGCCGTATGCGAAGTGCGGCTTCCGGTCTCGGTGGCAAACGCCAGAACGAGGTCGCGATCCAGTTGGGCGGTGTCCGAGGGCGTGAGCGTGTGCGCCACGATGATGTGCGGGTGATCGCTGGCATTGGCCGCCCCCGGAGTTTTCCCGAGGAGATTCCGGATCACCCTGCGCGTGACGTCCTCGATGTCCACAACGCGTTCCCGCAGATAAGGGTCGTCGATCTCGCCGAGTGTGCGGCAGTACTTCTGGGCCACGCTGTGGAAGACGTATTCCACGTTGCACCGTTCGCGCTCGATTCCTCGAAGCACCTCCTCAATCAGCGTTCGGTCCTCGACGACGAGCAGATGCGCATCGAAAATGCTCGCGTCACCCGAACCGATGGCCGTTGCGATCTTTTGTTGGATTTCCAACAACTCCGCCCGCGTGGCGATCAGGGCGGATTCGAATCGGGCGATCTCCTCGGGAAGTTCGGCATCCGAGATTTTCCGCATGGGAATCTCCTCGTCTTCCTCCCAGCGCAGAAGCGCGGTTCCATGAGCGATACCGGGTGCCACCGGGATGCCCGTAAACCGCAATTCAGATGAGGAAGGAGAGGACATCGAAGGTGTTTTATCAGACGCCCGCCGTGGAGTAAACATCGGGGAAAGACTGCTTTGCATCCTTTCGCCGAATCCCGAGAGGCATCGCTTGCCATGCAAACCACGGCGTGCATCATCGCTCCCGCTATGGAACGTTTGCGAATAGGTCTTCTCGGGAGCGGCAGGGGCTCGAATGCCGCTGCCATCCTGCGCGCCGCGCGGGATGGGACCCTCCCGGTCGAACCCGTTCTGGTTCTTTCCGACAATCCCGACGCCGGCATTCTCGATCTGGCCCGGGCGGAGGGAGTGGAGCATGGTGTCATTCGCGAGCACCGCTTCCGCACGCGCCTCTCGGAAGAGGTCGAGAAGGATGTCGCTTTACGTTTGCTCTCCGCAGGCTGCGAGCTTGTTGTGCTCGCGGGCTACATGCGGCTGTTGAAGGCGCCATTGCTCTCTGCGTTTCCTCAACGCATCATCAATATTCACCCCTCCCTCCTTCCGAAGTTTCCGGGATTGGAGGCTTGGCGTCAGGCTTTGGATGCCGGTGAGGCAGAGACGGGCTGCACTGTGCACTATGTCGATGGCGGGATGGATACAGGAACCGTGATCCGGCAGAGCAGGGTTCCTGTTCTGCCCGGGGATACGGCGGCGACGCTGCATGCGCGGATTCAGGCTGCGGAGCACCAACTCTACCCCGCGGTGCTCCGCGATTTTGCCGAAGGGCGTCTGCCATGAGCCGTTTCAGGCTCTTTGACCTCAACGACGAGCAGCAGCGGGCTGTCCGGCACGAGACTGGCCCTCTCTTGATTCTGGCAGGAGCCGGAACCGGCAAGACACGCACCATCGTGGCCCGCATTGCGTGGCTTGTCGCGGCGGGCGTCGCGCCGTCGGCGATTCTCGCGGTGACGTTCACGAACAAAGCCGCACGCGAGATGAAGGAGCGTATCGCCGGAATGCTGAGTCCGGAGCAGGCATCGGAAGTCACTGCGAGCACTTTCCACTCGCTCTGTGTCCGCATCCTCCGTGCGGACGCAGGGCGCCTCGGCTACAAATCGAACTTCACGATTCTCGATGACGGCGACCAGTTGGGACTCATAAAAAAAGTGATCAACCGCGTCAGTGCGAAAGACGAGAAACTGGACCCAGGCGTCGCGAAAAACATGATCAGCCGTGCGAAGAACAACGGATGGTCCCCTCCGGCCGACGACGAGACGCTGATCGGCGCGGTCTATTCCCGCTACGAGCGAGAACTGCGGGCGATGAATGCCATGGATTTCGATGACCTGCTTGCGCAGACGGTGCGGTTGTTGAGCGAGCATGCGGAAGTCCGCGCGCGGTGGCAGTCGAAGTTCCGCCATCTCCTCGTGGACGAATTTCAGGATACGAACCGCCTCCAACTCGACTTAGTCAGCCTGCTGTGCTCGGGCTCGCCGCCGAACGTCTGTGTCGTGGGAGATGACGACCAGAGCATCTACGGGTGGCGCGGCGCCGAGGTCTCGAACATCCTCGAATTCGAACGCCACTTTGCGAACCCCACGGTCATCCGGCTCGAACAGAACTACCGTAGCACGAATGCCATCCTCGGTGCGGCCAACCGTCTCATCAAGCACAACCCCCGGCGGCGGGGAAAGAATTTGTGGAGCCCGCGGACGGATGGCGATCCGGTCCACGTCGTCGCCGTGCCGGACGACCGCATCGAGGCCGAGTTCGTCATTGGTGAACTCGGAGCCCACCGCGCCACACGGAACCTGGCCTGGGAGCAGTTCGCCATCATTTACCGTATGAACGCGCAGTCCCGCGTTCTGGAGGAGAATCTCCGCCGTTCGCGCATTCCCTACCGCGTCGTGGGGGGCAAGAGTTTCTTCGACCGCCGCGAGGTCAAGGATGTGCTGGCTGCCATCGCGACTCTGGAAAACCCGGAAGACGATGTTGCCCTTCTGCGCATCATCAATACCCCGCCGCGCGGGATTGGTGCAACGAGCGTCGCACTCGCCCTCGAGTCCAGCGCGAAGAACCACCGGAGCCTCTTTGCCGAGATCACCCACGCCGATTTCGCGGAGCAGGTGAGTCGGAAGACGGCGCAGGCGATCGCGGACTTCGCGACCACGATCCAAACCTTCCGCGTGCGCCTGATGACGCCGGGAGCGGATTTTTCGGGTGTTGTTTCGGAGTTTCTCACTGAGTCCGGCTACTTCGAGGATTTGAAGCGATCGTGCAAGACGCCGGACGAAGCCCTGAACCGAGAGACCGGGGCCCGGGACATCCTGCGTGCACTGACCGATTTCCAGCGTCGCTCACGCGGGGGTGGGCTCAGGGATTTCCTCGATGAGATGACACTGGATCGCGACCGTGACGAGGAGGAGACGAACCGCGGGGTGACGCTCATCACCCTGCATGCGGCCAAAGGCCTCGAATTCCCACATGTCTTTCTGGTGGGAGCAGAGGACGGCCTTCTGCCTCACGAGCGATCGAAATCGGAGGGGACCGTTGAGGAAGAACGTCGCCTCTTCTACGTGGGTATCACCCGGGCGATGGAGTCTCTGACCGTCACCCACTGTCGGCAACGGACCCGCTACGGGAGCGCGATGGCCTGCCTCCCGAGCCCCTTCCTGAAGGAAATCGAGGGCGAAGGAGTGCTAGCCGAGCCGTATGAGGACATCATGGCACGCCCTGCGGACGACGACGACATCCTGGCCCAGTTCGCCTCACTGCGCGCGCGCTTGGCCAGCGACGAGGTTTAGGCTTCCGAGGATTTGCGCGCGCGTCGGGCGTCGATGAACGACTTGACGCAGAGAGCGAGGAAAATCAATGAGACCACGCCCATGGCAATTTGCAGGGAAACTGCGAACGGACGCTCGGCTGTTCCAGCAAGGAGCGCGCCGAGTTTGGGAAGACCCATTCCCAAGCCACCCAGCGCTCCCAGAAGGCCGAAGACAGCAGCGACATGCATGACATGTTTGCGGATCGCGGGTTGCGCTTTGGCGAGGATCCCGCAGAGCAGAATGGGGGTTCCGAAAAACACCGGGATGAGGGCGGTCACATGGGTGGATCCCGTTGCGAGGTAGGCGGCGATTCCGAGCAGATCCAAGAGGAGTCCGAAGACGATGGCGATGGCGGGCATGGCGGGGAATGTGGCCCGCCCGTGGCGGCGCGCAAGTCCGAAAAGTCGAACTCCCCTCACGGGACAGTTCATTTCAGGGCCGCGCGTTCGGAACGGTTCGGGAGAAATTTCCTTCGCATCCGGCCGAGTCCAAGTATTTTCCCGCCCATGCAGACCATTGTGATGGGCCACAGGAATCCGGATATGGACTCCATTTGCTCGGCGATCGCCTATGCCGAGTTCAAGCGCGCGACCGGACACCACGGCGTGGTTGCCGGACGCTGCGGCAACACCAACGAGCGCATCGACTTCGCGTTGCAGCGCTTCGGCTTCGAGGCCCCTGATTTCTTCTCCGACCTCCAGCCGAGGGTGGAGGATGTGATGGAGCGCGAGGTGGTCTGTGCGCATGTGGATTCCCCGGTTTACGAGGCCATGACCAGGATCGGAGAGTCGAAGTTCCGCGGACTTCCCGTCGTCGACGACAACCGCAAGTGCGTCGGCCTCATTTCCGGCTTCAAGCTCGGTCAGTATCTTTTTCCGCCGCTGGAACACATTTCCTCCACGCGGATCGTGAATGCGTCTCTCGAGGACATCCGGCTTTCCATGCACGGCACGTTGCTCGCAGGGGGACCCGATCGTGCGGTCCGGCCGCATCAGATTGTTGTGGCAGCCATGCATACGACAACCTTCCAGCGGCGGCTCGGCGAGTTGGATCTTGCTGCCACGGTTTTGTTCGTCGGCGACCGCTGGAACATCCAACAACTCTCGATCGAGGCGGGTGTGCGGGCGCTTGTCATCACAAACAAGTTCCCTGCCCAGGAGAAAGTTCTCGCCGCGGCAGCAAAGCACGGTGTCGTGATCATCCAGTCCCCCTACGACACCGCCACCAGTGTGTTGCTGGCGCGCGCCGCGATCACCGCGGGGCAGATGCTTTACTCCGACTACACGAGCCTTCCCGCCGACATGCCGCTCCGGGAAGCCCGCAACGAAATCGCCCTTTCTTCCCAGTTTGCTTTTCCCGTGCTGGATCAGGCTGGCTGCCTCGTCGGCATTCTGTCGAAGAGCGATTTTCTCAAGCCGGTGCCCCGCCAACTCATCCTGGTGGACCACAATGAACTCACGCAGGCCGTTCACGGTGCGGAGGAGGTGCCGATTGTTGAGATTTTGGATCACCATCGCATCGGTGTGGCCCCGACGCACCAGCCGATCCTGTTCCTCAACCGTCCCGTCGGATCCACTTCGACGATTGTTGCCGAATGCTACGAGCAATCCGGCGTCCCACTGCCTCCTTCCGTGGCGGGCCTCCTCATGTGCGGCCTGATCTCGGACACGCTGAACCTCACATCACCCACGACAACCGATGTCGACCGCCGTGTCATGGAACGGCTCTCTGCGCTGTGCGGCGTGAGGCCTGCGGATCTCGCGGCGGAGATTTTTTCCGTCGGCTCTCCGCTGCTCACTCTCAGCTCTGCCCAGGTTGTCACGGCAGACTGCAAGGAATACGTCGAGCGGGGAATGCGTTTCAGCGTTTCCCAGATCGAGGAACTCAGCTTTTCCCATTTGGAGGAGAAGCAAGGTGCCCTGCTTGAGGAACTCGAAACCTACCGCGCTGCCCACAAGTATTTCTTTTCCACGCTTCTGGTGACGGACGTCAACTCGCAAAACTCCATTCTCCTCGTCCGTGGATCGGAGAGTTTCACCCGGCTGATCGATTTTCCCGATGCGGGTCCGCACGCGTGGCACATGGAAGGTGTGGTTTCACGCAAGAAACAGCTGCTTCCTTACCTCACAGGGCTGCTCAACCGGGTGGCGTGAACAAACAGCGGGTAGCGGGAATCGAACC
>CAZKHB010000022.1:0-51580 GCA_964552635.1 uncultured Chthoniobacterales bacterium | reverse complement strand
CCTACGCCCAATCCTACGCCCAATCCTACGCCCAATCCTACGCCCAATCCTACGCCCGTGCCGCCTGTTGCAGGCAACGGGCCAAACGTGACGGTAGAGTTCCCAGCAGCTCGCGTGCGCTTCGTGGTCTCCACGGATTGGGGAAATGGTTTTGAAGCACGAATCGAGATTCAGAACAAGACCACACAGCCCTTGAGGGATTGGTCGGTCGGTTTCGCGATGGATCGGTTGATTTCCTCGATCTGGAGCGCCCGCGTGGTCGCCAGGAACGGTGCCACCTACCGTTTTGATGCGAGCACTTTTGCTTGGAACAAGGATATCCCTGTGGGAGGCACGGTAAGTTTCGGTTTCATCGGATCTCCGGGTTCCCTGCGCAATCCTCCGGCTGGGTTCACATTCGTGGCCGCGGGCCTGCCATCCGCCACTCCGTCACCGACGGCAACGCCCCAGCCGACGCCGAGCCCCACGCCGCAGCCGACTCCTGTCGCAGTGGCACCAAGCGTCTCCCTGGAAGATGCTGCATTTGTGGAACCAACAGCCGGCCAGGCTACGGTGGAGGTGCCGATCACACTCTCGGCAGCCTCTGCCGCCCGTGTCTCCGTGACCTTGGTGACTCGCGAGGGCACTGCAAAGGCGATGAGTGATTATGTGGCCTCCTCGCCCGTGGTGGTCTTCGAGCCGGGTGTCGTCCGCCGCACGGTGCCGTTGACACTCTTGGCGGATTCCGTCGTCGAGCCTGCAGAAACATTCACTCTCGCGATTGCATCCCTCGCGGGGGCAACTCCCGGCCGTGCGACATCCCAAGTGACGATCACCGACCGCCCGGGCCAGCCCAGTGCCTTCAACTTTGCCGAGGCACTTCAGAAATCGCTGTTTTTCTACGATGCGCAGCGCTCGGGCCGGTTGCCCCAGGGCTTCCGGGTCGACTGGCGCGGAGACTCCGGAGTTGCCGATGGATCCGACGTCGGACTGGATCTCTCGGGGGGATTTCACGATGCCGGCGATCATGTGAAGTTCGCCCTGCCAATGGCTTCGTCGCTCACACTCCTGGCTTGGGGTGGTATCGAATACCGAGCCGGATACAGCGCCGCAGGCCAGCACTCGGCCCTCCTCGATGTGGTGCGGTGGGGCACCGATTGGCTCATGAAGGCGCATCCGCAAACGAACGTCTTCTACGCGCAGGTTGGCAGGGGAGATCTCGATCACTCCTACTGGGGCCCGCCGGAGACGATGACCATGCCCCGCCCTTCATACCGTGTCACAGCCGAGCGGCCGGGATCCGAGGTTGCCGGCGAGGCGGCGGCCGCGCTTGCTGCAGCCTCGGTGCTATTCCGAACGGACGATCCGGTCTACTCCGCGCGGTTGCTGGATCACGCCCGTCGGCTGTTCGACTTTGCGGATCGCTTCCGCGGCCGCTACACCGACGCAATTCCGGACGCCGCGAACTACTACAACTCTTACTCGGGCTATTTCGACGAACTCGTCTGGGCTGCTGCCTGGCTCCATCGCGCCACGGGCGAGACTGCCTATCTGGTGAAGGCCGAGGCCCTTTTTTCGGAGCGGATCGCCGGGGCGAGTCTTCGTTGGACTCATTCGTGGGATGACAAGTCCTACGGCGCGGCGGTTCTTCTCGCCCGCCTTACCGGGAAATCCGTTTACCGTTCCGCGGTGGAGCGCTGGCTGAACTTCTGGACTGTTGGGGACAATGGTGCCCGTATACGCACAACACCGGGCGGACTCGCCTGGCTGGACCGCTGGGGCTCTCTTCGCTACGCCGCAAACACCGCGTTCCTCGCCTTTGTCTATGCCGACACCGTTGGCGACATTGGCACGCGCTATCGCGATTTCGCCCGCTCTCAAATCGGCTACATCCTCGGCGACAATCCCGCCCGCCGCAGTTACGTCGTCGGTTTCGGAACCAACCCCCCCTTCAATCCCCACCATCGTGGCGCCCATGGCTCATGGAACGGGGACATCCGCACTCCCGTGGACAACCGACACACGCTCTACGGGGCCCTTGTCGGCGGGCCCAGTGCTGCCGACGACGCGGCCTACAAGGATGACCGGTCCGATTACGTGTCGAACGAGGTGGCCCTCGACTACAATGCCGGCTTCCAAGGGGCCTTGGCGCGGCTGGCCCGTGATAGCGGCACCATTCCGTTGGCGGATTTCCCGCCTTCCTCCATGGCTTGTCCGACAGGGGCAGCTGTCTGCTCCTGCCCGACAGATGACGAGTTCTTCGTCGAGGCCGCAGTGAATCAACAGGGGCCTGGCTTTACCGAGATTCGTGCATTGCTCAACAATCGCTCGGGTTATCCCGCACGGGCCTCCTCCACGCTCTCGTTCCGCTATTTCCTCGACCTTGGCGAACTCTTTGCCGCTGGACACGACGAACGCAGTCTTGTCGTTACGGCACCCTTCACCCAAGGAGCCCGGGTGACGCTTGTTCCGCACGACCCCTCCCGCCGGATCTTCCGTGTCGAGGTGGACTTCTCGGGCGTGGAGATCCGACCCGGTTCCGGCACGTCCTTCCGTCGCGAAACGCAGTTCCGCATTGCTCTGCGAAGCGGGCTTCCGGCCACCGCATGGAATCCTTCCAACGATCCCTCGTTCATCGGACTCCCCGTTGGCGGGGCGAATCCCACGAAATCCGCCGCAATACCCGTTTACGAGAGTGGGAAACGCGTTTTCGGACGCGAACCCTGAGGGGGGCTTCCCCGCCCCGGCGGGCCCGCCAGCCCGTCAGGTCTCCCTGCCGGGCTTGCTCTTTGGCATTAGAATTGCTTCACAGTAACCCCGCCGGCAGGTCAAAGGAGGGAAACCATCACAGCGTTACCGCCCGGCCGGTGACGCACCCAAACAAACATACTATGCCCAAATACAAACTCGAATACATCTGGCTCGATGGCTACGAGCCTGTCGCCAACCTTCGCGGCAAGACGCAGGTGAAGGAATTCGCCTCCTTCCCCACCCTTGAAGAGCTCCCCATGTGGGGCTTCGACGGCAGCTCCACGCGCCAGGCTGAAGGTCACAGCTCGGACTGTATGCTGAAACCTGTCGCCCACTTCCCCGACCCCACCAAGACGAATGGCGTTTTGGTGATGTGCGAAGTGATGAATCCGGACGGCACACCGCACGTCTCCAACGCCCGTGCGACGATCCTCGATGATCCGGACGCCTGGTTCGGTTTCGAGCAGGAGTATTTTCTCTATCAAAACGGCGCTCCGCTTGGTTTCCCCGAGGGCGGCGGGTTTCCCCCTCCACAGGGCAAATACTACACCGGAGTCGGTTATGAGAACGTCGGCGACATTGCCCGTGAAATCGTCGACACGCATCTCGACCTCTGTCTCGAAGCCGGGATCAACCATGAAGGCATCAACGCGGAAGTCGCGAAGGGCCAGTGGGAGTTCCAGATTTTCGGCAAAGGTTCCAAAACAGCGGCTGACCAGGTTTGGATGGCCCGCTACCTCCTCGTCCGTCTCTGCGAAAAGTATGGCGTGGAAGTGAATTTCCATTGCAAACCCCTCGGCAAAGACGTCGATTGGAACGGTTCGGGAATGCACTCGAACTTCTCGACCAAGCACATGCGCGAAGTCGGCGGAAAGGACTACTTCGAAGCCCTCATGGCGGCGTTCGATAAATACAAAAACGAACACATCGCCGTCTACGGCCCGGACAACCACCTGCGCCTCACCGGCCTTCACGAGACCCAGTCCATCGACAAGTTCAACTACGGCGTGGCGAATCGCGGGGCATCCATCCGCGTGCCCCACAGCTTCGTGAACAACGGCTACAAGGGCTACCTTGAAGATCGCCGCCCGAACTCGCAGGGCGACCCGTACAAAATCGCTAGCCGCATCCTGCAAACGATCGCGACTGTTCCGACCAAGTAAGGCCCACATCTCGATCCACGGAGCGCCGGCTTTCCCTCTGGGGAAGCCGGCGTTTCCTTTTCACAGTCTGCGGCAACCGAACAATCGGATTGCAAGCCCGCTCTTACGCAGATAAGTTTCATCCTCTTCCATGGGGGTATAGCTCAGTTGGTAGAGCGTCTCGTTCGCAATGAGAAGGCCAGGGGTTCGAATCCCCTTACCTCCACCACTCAGCAAGCTCGCCGGCAGTCAGTTTTCGGCTGTTTCCGTCACATCGATCCAGCGAGGGCTGAAGATCTCCCGTTCGCGCTTTTCAAGGTTCTTCACGGCCTGAATCCGCCGCCACGTCTCGGGGTCCGAGTGGTTCTCTGTCTTCAAGATCCAGTCGATGTATTGTTTGAGGGACATGCGCGTTTGCGCGAAAAAGATCCGACTCTTGGACTCACTCGCTGGCTCGCGGGAAAAGTCGAAGCCGAACGCGAGCAGTCCGGAAACCACGAGAACACCCAGCAATGCCAAAAGAGAGAGTAGGCGCTTCATTCAGGTCGGGGTCCGGTGACGATCTCGGGCAGCGGAGGATCGTCCGGATCGGGAACGAGCGGCTCCGGGAGGGTGAAATCCGGTTGTCCAAGCTCTGGAAAAGCGGGATCGGGAGCCCCGAACTTCACGTGGAGGAAGGAGCGTCTGATGAAGACCTTGCGGTCGGGGTCCAAGGCCCCCCTGCGGACAGAAAGCACAAGGGAGTTTTCCCCGGCGCTCCAGAGCCGCGCGGGCAGGAAGAGGAAGCCCGCCTTCCAACCCGCGAGGAGGGCGCGGCCATCGGTATCGGCGACGAGAGCCGGGTCGTCCAAGCGGAACGCACCAAACTCGGCATTCCCCACCAACACCCCATTCACCCGCACTTCGATCCGCGATTCCAAATCGAGTCCGAGAGCTTCCAAATGGAGAGCAGCCGCCTCCACAGCCTGTGCATCCATGGGAATCACAAACTCGAGTTCGCCGACGAGTTCCTCCGTTCCTGCAGAGAGTTCCGCTTCGAGAACGGAACCATTCCTCACGTCTCCCGAGGGCGGCAGCACGCGGCGACCGCTTGCATCTTCCCGGCTGGTGACATGGCCCGCCTCGTCAAGCAGCGCTGGCATCGATCGGGGCCCGAGCACAGCAAGGTTCTCACTCCGAGCAGGGCGCACGCTCACACCGAGAAGGTCGTCAAATCCTCCATAGTAGGATACCAGGACCACGCCTCCGCGGCTCGTCAACTCGGCCGGAAGAAGCACCGTGCGCACATTCCAACCGATTGCACGGTCCAACTCGCCCAGTCCGGGAGAGAGGGGCTGCGCCGTGCCATCCGGACTCCGCCATTCGATGGCAGGGCCTCCGTCCCCGCGATCATCGAAGACTACGGTAATCGCGTAGCGCTGCACGGCTGGAACCGACCAAAGTGGCGGGATTGGAATCTCCACCGTGGCGGTTCCGTTGGAAACTGCCGCCGGTTGCCGCATCCAACCGGGCATCGGGCTCATCTGAAGGGCGGGCCGGAAGGAAATCGTCAAAGGGGCAAACATCCTCCCGGTTGCCAGCATGGCATCCGGGGCTTGCGCACAAACGGCGCACGCCGAAGCCAGCAAAGCGACAAGTGAGAATACCAAGCGAACCATTCCTCCCTTTG
The DNA here is from genome assembly GCA_964552635.1 of uncultured Chthoniobacterales bacterium. Classification (GTDB taxonomy): domain Bacteria; phylum Verrucomicrobiota; class Verrucomicrobiia; order Chthoniobacterales; family Terrimicrobiaceae; genus CAZKHB01. Next base: position 46,039 of record CAZKHB010000022.1, on the reverse strand, counting down.
ATAGCGCGGCGCGATTGTTAAAGAAAGCCGCGATTTCGCAAACGCACTGGCCAAACTGTTTCGCGGACGCTATTGTTGAAAAACGATGGTGCGGCGCTTTTTTTCTACGTTCGGCCTGCTGGCGGCGGGGGTTGCCGGTTTGCTGGCGGATGATCAACTCTCCGCAGCCCAGCTTTCCACCGTGGCACGGAGCGACAGCCTGACGATCCCGACCCCGGGGGAATTTTTTGTCGCTGTTGACAAACAAGGCCAGCCGAACTGGAAACAGCTGTTCTCTCCCCTTGTTCCGGAGGCGACTTCCAGCCGCGAGCACATGGCCTTGCTTCTTGGCGCCCTTGTTGCAGACGGCTACCTCGCCGTGGAGGCGCAAGACAGCCAGGGCGTCAAGAACACAGGCAAGGACATCCTGAACCTCGCAAAGAAACTCAACGTGAGCCAGAGCATCCTCGGACGCGGAAACAGCATCAATGACTTTGCTGAGAACAACGACTGGGCCGTGCTCCGCGAGGAGCTCGAAGCCACGCAGAACGAGGTGAAGATCGCCATGACGGAGCAGAAGGACAAAGACCTTGTCATCCTCGTGACTTTGGGGGCTTGGATTCGCGGGACCGCTGTGGCGGCCGGCTACATTTCGGAGCACTACTCGCCGGATCTGGCAGCGCTGCTCCGGCAACCGGCCATCGTGCGTTACATGCTCGCCCAGATCGCGGCATTGCCCGAGGCCACGCGAAATGCGCCTCTTGTGGCCGATGTGCGGGCTGGATTGGAGAAGCTCCTCAAGGAGGTGGAAATCCCCGTCGCTGATCCCGTGAGCCGTGAGGCCGTGGCTTCGATCGCCGCCATTTCGTCCGGCCTCGTGGCACTCATCGCGCGCAAAGGAGACACCCCATGAGATGCCTGGCCCTTCTTCTGGTCCTCGCTTCGGCGGCTTGGGCCCAATCACCTTCCCCGTCCCCGACTCCGGAGGCCGCTGTCTCGGCAAGGAGTCGAGCCCTCGATCTTGCAGGGGCGTTTGCCAACGACGGCTACAAGGTTCGCGACGGGTCATGGACTGGAGCGATCCAGAAGGACCGCCCTCTCCTTTTGGAGGTCAACCTCTTCGCCGGCAACGAATACTGGTTCTCAGCGGCCTCGGCATCGCCCGCCGCGAAGCTGGTCCTTTCGGTTTTCGACGAACAGGGGCGTTTGCTGGACGGTGAAACGTTCTCCGACGCGGGCACCGCCGCTGCTGGGATCGTCCCCGCGGTGAGCGGCCCGGTCATCGTGCGTCTGGCGCTTGCCGAGGGTGATCGTTCCGAAGCTTGTCTTCTCTATTCCTACAAATAAGTACCCGATGCCCGTCTCCACCGCCGAGAAACTCAACAGCCCGCTGGTTCGCCAGTTTTCCGTCTTCCTTCAAAACAAAGTAGGAGCCCTCCTCGAGGTGGTGCGTCTGCTCGGAGATCACGAAGTCGTTGTTCTGGCCCTCAGCATACAAGATTCCTCCGAGTACTCCATCGGCCGGATGATCGTGAGCGATCCGGAGCGCGCGGGGGAGTTGTTCGCAGAAAGGGAGATCCCGCACAGCGACTGCCAGATGATGGTGGTGGAGCTCGACGAGGGGCCCGGCGACCTGATGCGAGTGCTCGCTGCTCTCGTGATGGCAGAGGTGAACATCTATTTCAGTTATCCGCTCATGATCCGCCCCCGCGGTCGCGCGGTCCTTGCTCTCCACGTCGATGACATCGACTGTGCCACCTCGGTGCTGGTCGGCGAGGGATTCAAGCTTCTCACGCAAGGCGATCTCTCTCGCTGAGCGCGGATTTCACCGACGCCGCGGGTTTCCCCGGCCGAGACGGTCCAACTCGGAACGCAAGTCTCTGCCCGCGGAATCGATTTCCAACCGCAGTTGAAGTGTCGACATCGTCAGGGAGCCGAACGACTCCACCGTCGTGCGTTCCATATGGTCATCCGTCGCGACGGTCACGTCGTAGATATCGGCATAGCGCGCCACGAGGCGTTCGATGATGGAGTCCGCCGTCTGCCCGTCCCTTGAGTAGAAAATCTTGATTCCGGAGGGATCGCTGGCATTCGATGCCTTGACGCCGCGGCCATCGAAAACGACAACAACTGTCCACTCGGAGGCATCTTGGAGCGCCGTAAGGCGGCGGACCAAATCTTCGCGCGCTGCCGATGTGCGTCGGGCATGAATTGCCGCCAGATCCTCCCAGCCGAAAATCACGCTGTGCCCATCGACGATCAGCACCTTGGCCTTCATTGTGGCTTGAGCCTGACACAAACCCGCAGCCGCTTCAAATGCCCTTGGGCACCGGTTTTCGTTTCCGTGCGGAGCGGGGACTGGTAGCCTCTTTCCATGCCCCCGGAGTCCGGCGCCCCTTTCCGTACCCTCATGGTGCGCATCTCGGCTGAGGATATCGTCCTATACGCCAACCGGGCGGCTGCAACGTATCTTGGTGTGACGAAGGCCGAGCTGATCGGCGCACCGCTCGAAGTCCTCGCCGCGCGGGCGAGAGGGGAAGTGGCCGAATGCTTCGCACGCCCGGAAAACCGTGGCGCAGCCAACCGGCTTGTAACGGATGCGGATGGCCGTGTCTTCGAACTCAAGACGGCGAGTGAAGGGGGGGTGCTGGACATCGTGCTTGACGAAGTGACCACGGCCGAGTCGGTCTCTGGTGAGCTTCGGTCCGTGAGCGGGACGCCGGTGGAGGTTCTCGACGAGGAGGAACTGCGCACGGCTCGGCAGCCCGAACGCCGTTTTCTTTCGGTGAGCGTTTCGCGAATGGATGGTCTTGCTCATGCTGCCGAGCGCCTTCCGCCCATGGAGACGCGCCTGATGGTCAATTCGTTCGTCGAGGAAGTCTCCGACGCGATTCTCGAGACAGGCTGCACGGTGCAACAGGCGAGCGGCGGGGCAGTGCTGGGTATCTTCGGAGCGCCCCGCTACTTCGCCGATCATGCCCTCCGCGCGGTTCGGGCCGCATGTAATCAGACCGAGCGATTCTCGGAGCTGCGCGGGGGGTTCTTCCGTCAGGGAAAAGAACTTCTTCCCGTGAGCTGCGGGATCTGGACGGGAGAGGTTGTTGTGGGGACCGTGGGAAGTTCCCATGCGCGACAGTACGGGGCGATCGGGCAGACTCCCGATCTCGCCGAACGCCTGAGTGCTCTCGCGCGTCCGGGAGAGACCCTGGTGTGCGAGTTCACTGTGCAGGCCCTTGTGCGGACACTTCCCGACAGTTGGCAGGCCGTCCGGGCAAACAGCGATGCAGATCCGGACCTTTCGGATTTCGCCTGGAGCGGAAACGATGTTGTCCCTCTGGATGAGGCCTTCATCCGCGGGGTCTGGCTCGTCGGACCCGATATTCAAGGAGACACCTCGCGGGTTGAGTACTACTTTGAGTATCTCTGGAGTCTTGAAGTTCCGGGACACGATGCGGCTGTGCCGATCTTGCGCGTTGTCCGTCCCGCCGGGGTCGGAGACTCCATCGAACTCAACGATGACAACGTCATCGCGACGCGTTTCACGCAGAGTCTGGGGAAATACAAACTCCAGAGCGTCATAGGCACGGGGGGAATGGGGAAGGTGTGGCGGGCGCAGGACCGGTATGGCAATACGGTTGCCATCAAGGTCCTCCATGCAAGCGAGACGGCATCGGAGGCCCAGCTGAAGCGTTTCCGGCGAGAGGCGGAAGTCATGGCCAGACTTCCCCACCGGAATATCTGCCGCGTTTTCGAGATGAGCGAGTTCGAGAGCATTCATTACATCGTGATGGAGTTTGTCGACGGTTTGACGCTGGCCGACCTTCTGTACGCTCCCCGGCGTGAGAGCGATGCAACACAGTCTCCCGACCTTCCCACGCTGATTCGCGAAATCAAACAGACCGGCGAGCCGCAAAACGGCGAGCGTGATTACGAGGAAGCCCCTGCTCCCGTGCGCACCCTCACGCGGGTTCTTCCCGTCGAGCAGACTCTCACCGTAGTCCTGAAAATCTGCGAAGCCGTGCAGTTTGCCCACGAGCATGGAGTGCTCCACAGAGATCTCAAACCCGGGAACATCCTTCTCCGTGAGGATGGCGAGCCGCTCGTTGCGGACTTCGGTCTCGCCAAACTCGGCGGCGACGCTTCAGGAGCTTCCCTCTCCGTCACGGGCAATGTCGTCGGCACTCTCGAGAACATGGCACCGGAGCAGGCGGAATCGAGCAAAGATGTGGACGAGCGTGCTGACGTCTACGCACTCGGCACGATTCTTTTCCAGATGCTGACGGGGCACAGGCACTTCGCCGCATCGGGCAACATCGTGGCGGATGCCCAAGCCCTGCAGAATCACGAACCGGTTCGGCCGCGCTCACTCAATGCCAAACTCGATACCGACCTCGAATTAGTCGTTCTCAAAGCCCTGCGTAACTCCCCGGCCGAACGCTACCGCAGCGTCTCCGCGCTGAAAGCGGATCTTGAGCGCTATCGCAACGGGGAGCCGATCAGCGCAAAGCCAGTTTCCGCAGTTGAGTTGTTCCGCAAGTTGATTCAACGCAACAGGCCCGTATCGCTTGCAATCGCCATCTCGTTGTTTCTGCTTTTGATCGTCTCGGTTGCTGCGTTCTGGCAGATTGCAGACCGCGCCGCTGTGGCTGAAAACGCCCGGCTTGCTGCCGAAAAGGCCCTCGATGAAGCACGTTCCCAGCGGGAATCGGCGATGCGTTCCGAGCGTCTCGCGCAGGAGCAGAAGCGAGAAGCCGAGCAACGGCGACGGGAGGCGCTCGATTCCCTCGCCAAGATGGAGCAGGCGCAGGCCGCTGCGAAGCAGGCTCATCAGACGGCCGCAGGGGCCTTGGAGCAAAGCGCCGCCGCTGTCGCTGCCCGCAAGCAGGCGGATGCCGCACTCCGGGCCGCCGAGGAGCGGGCGCGATCGACCGAGGAACGGATGGCGGCTCTTCTTGAGGAGCAAACACGGACGGAGGTACCGGCCGAGGCCCTTGAGCCGCTCCCGGCAGCGGATGATCACGAATCGCGCCGCGCGTTTTTCGAGGGCCTTGAGCGCTTCATGACAGATTTTGCCCCCATGGAGATGGGGCGACTGGAACGTTCTCCGGAAGAAGTCGCAAGGCGTATCGGAAACGGGCTTGCCGTGGTGAGTCGTGGCTTGCTCGCCCATCCCGACTCTGGCCCGCTCTGGACTCTCAAGGGCTATTACCATCTCAGTGGACTAGAACTCGGACCCGCCGCGGACTCTTTCGAAATCGCACGCCGGCATCTGGAGGACCAGCCGAATCAGCAACTCGGGCCGATGTCCGACCCTTCCGCTCTTCTCCAAGTTGCCCGGGATTTTGCAGGCCCCGGCATCGATCGTTTCAGCAAAATGGCGACCGCTCTGGGTGCGCAGGGTTCGCTTGTGGACCGGATCTCAGCGGGGGTGGTACGTTTCTTTGCCGCGAAGCCACAGACGACGCGCTCGACGATCGGCCAGAGTCCCATCGGACGCCGACCCGGCCCCGAAGAGACTGCGGCGGACTTTCTTGCCCACAACGGGGGTGTCGCCCGGTTGAAGCTGGAGGACGGTCGGCTCCATGTTGAGGGTTTGGCATCCGTGGTCGCACTCGGTGATCTGCGTGCGCTGGAGTTGCGGTCACTTTCGATCACGGGGGCTTCCGAGATGGACTGGAGCGGCTTGGCTACTCTGAATTTGGACGAGTTGGATCTTGCCGGCTCAAGACTCACGGAAATGCCTGCGTCCGCAAGGTTGGTGCCGCGTGTGCGCGTTCTCTCCATCAAGGGAAACGACGTGCCCGACGTCGGCTTTGTGCGTTGGATCCCCGGTCTCGAATCGCTCGACGTCTCCGACACATGGATCACCGACCTCTCGCCGCTCACAACGAACCGCCGGCTTCGCAAGCTCGATGTCAGCGGCCTGCGCTTGGAGAACATCCGGGTGCTCTCCCTGCTCCCGCTCGAGGAACTCACAATTTCTCCCGGACTCGTGTTCGATGCGGAGGGGCTTCAGGCGTTGCGGGGGCACAGGACGCTTCGAATCCTCCGCGGTCCGGATGACCCTGCCGCCCAAACAGCCGCAGAGTTCTGGAAACGCTTCGATACAGGAGATTACACGTCGGCGTTTTGAGTCGACAACCAGAGTTTCCGCTCCCGCTCCGGAAAACGCTCGATTGCGTAGCGCAGCATCGTGCGAGGCATGCGGGAGACGTGATCTTGGAGGAATCCGCGCAGGGCGGAGACATCCCTCTTTCCCACCTCGCGGAGCATCCAGCCGCAGGCTTTGTGGATGAGATCCTCGCGATCACGGAGCAACTGCGTTGTAATGGAAAGGGTGGGGCGGAAAATCCCGCGGCGAATGAATGCCCACGTGGCAACGATGGCAATCCGGCGCTCCCAGAGCGACTCGGAGCGGGCAAGGCGAACGAGCGGCTTCCGGTCGCGGTCCACCAACCACTCGCCGAGAATCTTGTGAGCGGAGAGATCCACGAGATCCCAGTTGTCGATCCAGCGGGTGGCTGCAAGGTAGAAATCCGAGATGTTCTTCCGCACGGTGATGTCACCGCGTTCGAAGCGGCGCACGAGGATCAGCAATGCGAGTGCCCGCTCCTCGTGCCACGCCGAATGCAGCAAAGGCTCGACATCCCAGCCCCCCGTGTCGCGGCGGACAAGCAAGTGGAGGTTGGGATTCCGTACGCCCAAGAAACGATCCCCTTCAGCGTACTCGCCCCGGCCGGTCTTGAAGAAAGAGGCCGCCCGCGCCGCATAACCTGGCTCGACGAGTTTCCGCAGTTCTCGACGAAAATCTTTGGCATCCACTATGCTCTCAGAGAATGCGTTCGAGCAGGTAGGGTTTCAAATCCCGGATCGCCAGCCGTTCCTGCTGCATCGAGTCGCGGTGTCTGAGTGTGACGGTGCCTTCCTTTTCGGGACCATTCTCCCCAACTGTGTCGAAGTCCACCGTTACGCAGAACGGCGTGCCCGCTTCGTCCTGACGGCGATAACGACGGCCGATCGCGCCGGCCTCGTCGTAGAAAACGTTCATGTGTGGACGCAGTTCGGTGACCAACGCGCGGGCTGTCTCCACGAGGGCCGGTTTGTTCTTAAGAAGGGGGAAGATTCCGCACTTCACGGGGGCCATGCGCGGGTGAAAGCGCATCACGGTCCGCACATCGGCCTTTCCGTTCTCCTCGCCGACCGTCTCCTCCTCGAAAGCCTCACAGAGAAGGGCCAGCACAGTGCGATCGGCCCCGGCACTCGGCTCGACAACGTGTGGCACGAGTTTTTCTTTCGTCTCCTCGTCATAGTAATCCAGCGGTTTGCCACTGTGCTCGATATGCCGCGAGAGGTCGTAATCGGTGCGGTAGGCGATGCCCTCGAGCTCGCTCACGCCGAAGGGAAACTCATACTCCAAGTCGTAGGTTTTCTTGGAATAAAACGCGCGTTCGCCATCCGGTATGTCGTGGATATGGATCTTCGAGCGCGGGATGCCGATGTCCTCGTAAAAGCGCAGGCGCTCCTCAAGCCAGTAATCCGTCAGACGTAAACCGTCCTCCGGCCGACAGAAGTACTCGATCTCCATCTGCTCGAACTCCCGGGACCGGAAGATGTAATTGCGCGGGTTGATCTCGTTGCGGAAGGCTTTGCCGATTTGTGCGATGCCGAAGGGAAGCTTCTTGCGGGCTGTGTCGAGCACGTTCCGGAACTGGACGAACATGGCTTGCGCGGTCTCGGGGCGGAGGTAAACGAGATTGTCGTCACTCTCGATCGGGCCCGCGTAGCTCTTGAACATGAGGTTGAACGCGCGCGGCTCCGTGAGATCGCGGCTCCCGCAGTTTGGACAATACTTTGCCCCGTCCTTCACGGGGAGTTGGTCGTCGCGGTGGCGTGCCTTGCAGGCCCGGCAGTCCACCATGGGATCGCTGAAGGTTTCCTCGTGCCCGGAGGCTTTCCACACGGCCCGGTTCATGATGATCGATCCGTCCATGCCGGCCATGTCGTCGCGCTCGCGCACATTGCGCCGCCACCAGAAATCCTTCAGATTCCGTTTCAATTCGACTCCGAGCGGGCCGTAGTCCCAGAACCCGTTGAGGCCGCCATAGATTTCGGACGACTGGAAAATGAACCCGCGCCGCTTGCACAGGCTCACGATTTTTTCCATGCGGAGAGAGGACGCGTCTTTGGACATGCTTCGAAGGGCGATCAAACCGCAGGCCCCGCCCATCGTCAACGCCCGTTTAGCCCCCGCCGCCCGGTCTCAGATGGGTGGCGTGTTCGACGAGCAGCGCGGCGAGGCCGTTGAGTTCGGGCGACTGGAAGCCCTTGCTGCGTACCAGAAAAAGGGTGTTCTCGATGCGGGGGGAGGAGACGGGAACGAAAACGCATCCGGCATGCGGCAGTTTCTGCGCGTGCCCGGGGAGGATTCCCACACCGGAACCCGACGAAATGGTCGCGAGAAGCAGGGACAGACTCTCCACCTCCCCGACAATGTGCGGCTCGAAACCCGCACGGGTACAGATGGCACGCAGGAACTCGCGGCGCCCGGGGAATGCCGAGTCGGAGAGGGAGATCCATTCTTCCCGGGCCAGATCTCGCAACCGGATCGAGCGAGCAGTGGCTTTCGGGTGCGTGGATGGCAACACCGCCTCCATCGCATGTTTCCAAACGGGCACAAACTCGAATCTCTCGCGGTCCGACGCCTCCATGTTTCCCAGAAGGGCGAGGTCGAGCTCATTGTCGCGCAGCCGGTCGAGCATCGCCCGGGGTGGCAGGTCGAAAAGTGCGACGCGGGCCTTGGCGTGCCGCTGGCGGAACTCCCGCACAGCCGGGGCGACGAGGTCATCGAGAAAGGGCGTTAGAAATCCGAGCCGCAAGGTGCGGCGTTCACCGCCGAATTGCTCGCGCATCTGCTGGAGTGCCGTTTCGGCGTCGCAGAGAATCTGACGCGCCTTCGAAAGAAAAGCGCTGCCGGCCTCGGTGAGATGGATGCGCTTCCGTATCCGGTCGAAGAGCATCACGCCCAGTTCCTCCTCAAGCAACCGAATCTGCCGACTGAGTGCAGGCTGCGAAACATGGAGCTTTGCCGCCGCGCGGGACATTCCGCCAAGTTCGGCCGCGGCGACGAAGTATCTGAGCTGGTGGAACTCCATGTGCCCATCCTCGCTTCCGGCATCGATAACCGCAAGGCATGAACTTTGTGCGGAAGTGGTATTGGCGGTGCGTGAGCCGGACGTGCGAGGATGCGTCCATGAAGACAACCACGCAGACGCTCACTCTCCGCCGCTCGGCAGAGCGGGGCTCGGCCGATCACGGCTGGCTCCGCAGTCAGCACACCTTCAGCTTTGCCGATTATCACGATCCGGCGCACATGGGTTTCCGCGCCCTCCGAGTCATCAACGAAGACCACGTGGCGGCCGGCGGCGGGTTCCCAACGCACCCGCATCGCGACATGGAGATTTTCAGCTACGTTGTCTCCGGCGCTCTTCGCCACGAGGACAGCCTTGGCAATGCGGGAACGATCACACCGGGGCGCATTCAGGTAATGAGTGCGGGCACAGGCGTAGCCCACTCCGAGTTCAATCCTTCGCGGACCGAGGAGGCGCATTTCCTCCAGATTTGGATCCGTCCGTCGCAGCACGGGTTGGCACCGCGTTACACGGAGTGGGCCCCGGCACCCGGCACGGAATCCGCGCCGAAAGTCTGTCTCATCTCCGGAGACGGACGCGAGGGATCGGCAACCATCGCCCGGGATGCCGTCGTCTACCGTCTGCGGCCTGCGGAGGGCACCTCGCACGAGGTGTTGCCCGGCCGCCATGTCTGGATCCAAGCGATCTCCGGGCAGCTCTCGGTGAATGGGGTCACTTTGCAGGCGGGGGATGGCGTTTCGACATCCGATCCCGGCGTGCTGGAAATCGTCGGCACCGGCGAAGCTCTGTTGTTCGATCTCGATTAAGCTCCGCAACCCCCTTAACTTCTTCTTTCGCACCCAACCCACTTCCCAACATGGCCAACCCGCTTTTTGAATCCCTTCGCCTCGGCGACCTCCTTGTTCCGAACCGCATCTTCCTGGCACCGATGACGCGCTGTCGTGCCAGCCTCGACCACGTCCCCGGCGATCTGATGCCCGAATACTATGCGCAGAGGGCGTCCGGTGGCCTGCTCATTGCCGAAGCCACCATGATCGCCGAGGGAGGCTCGGCCTTTTACACGGAGCCGGGAATCTACTCTGCGGCGCAAGTCGCGGCATGGCGCAAAGTGACCGATGCGGTTCACGCCCGCAGCGGCAGGATTTTTCTTCAGCTCTGGCACGGAGGTCGTGCCTGCCATCCGGTCTTCAACGCCGGGCGTCAACCGGTGGCCCCGAGTGCGTTGGCGATCACAAACGACGAGGTCCACACGCCGGAGGGCAAGAAACCGCATGTTGTGCCCAGGGCCCTGGAGGATGCCGAACTCCCCGGGATCGTCGCGCAGTTCGAATCCGCCGCCGGCCGCGCGAAGGAGGCGGGCTTTGACGGAGTCGAGATCCATGCAGCGAACGGATACCTTCTGGACGAGTTTCTGCGGGATGGATCCAACAAACGGACGGGGGCTTATGGTGGTTCGATCGAGAACCGCGCCAGGCTCCTCGTCGAGGTCCTCGAGGCCGTGACCCGGGTGTGGGACTCCGGCCGCGTCGGCGTGCGGATCTCTCCGCTGAACAGCTACAATAGCATGCACGACAGCGACCCCGTGGCGCTCACCGCATGGCTGGCGCAACGATTGAGCCCGATGAATCTCGCTTATCTGCATGTCATGCGTGCGGACTTCCTCGGGGAGCAATCAGGGGACATTCTTTCGGTGGCACGGGCCCACTACCGGGGTGTTATTGTCGCGAACATGGGCTACACTCCCGCCGAGGCGGCGCAGGCCGTTGCGACCCATGCCGTGGATGCCGTCGCGTTCGGTACCTCTTTCCTTGCAAATCCCGATCTCCCCGCGCGGATCCTTGCAGGTGCGGAACTCACAGCCCCCGACTCGTCGACATTCTACTCGCCGGGGGCCAAGGGCTACACCGACTACCCCGTGATGGAGGCTGCAAAATGAACGCCCACCAGCTTCATGAACGCCTCGCGGGCACGAATCCGCCTCTGTTGGTGAATGTGTTGCCGCCCGAGTTCCACAGCGCAAGGCACCTTCCCGGATCGGTGAACGCATGTGTTTACGAGATTGCCTTTCTGGATCAACTCAAGTCCCTCGGCCTTGATCCTGCGCAGCCTGTGGTTGTCTATGGAGCGGGAGGCGGTTCCCACGAAGCCCATGCCGCCGCGGTCAGAATGCTGCAGGCCGGATTCCAACAAGTCGGGGAGTTCCCCGGCGGCCTTGAAGAGTGGGTGGCGGCGGGGTTTCCGCTGGAGGGGGACGGGAGCGATCCGCAAGCACCCGTGCCGGATGGCACATTCACAGCAGACACGGAGCGCAGTATCGTGAGATGGACAGGGAGAAACCTTTTCAACCACCACAGTGGCACTGTGAGGCTTGCCTCCGGGAACCTCGTGCTCCGCGATGGCGGCCTCGCTGCGGCCGCCTTCGACATCGATATGGACTCCATCGTTTGCGAGGACATCGGCGATCCCGCACTGAACGCCTTGCTCCTCGCGCATCTGAAGAACGCCGATTTCTTCGAGGTCGATCGCCACCCCATTGCCCGCTTCGTTGCCACGTCCTGCCAGCCCATCAAAGGTGCGACGGAAGGCACACCCGGCCATTTGCTCTCCGGGGCTTTCACTCTGCGTGGGGTTACACGCCCGCTTGAGCTGCCGATTCTTGCCGCTGCCGCCGATGCGGATCACCTGACCGGCCAGGCCCAGTGCGAGATCGACCGCACCGAATTCGGCAGTCTCTACGGATCAGGACGGTTTTTCCGATGCCTCGGGAAACATCTCGTGAACGACCACATCGCCCTTCACATCAAGATCCACGCGATTCGAACGGCCTGAGGCCCCGGCGGGCGGAGTTGATTCTTCCGATCGCGCGGAGACTCAAAAAAAGAAGGGAATGCCTTCGGCGTCGAAGGCCTTCTTTTGCTCGGAGAGGTGTTTTGTCCCGAGCGCCTCGAAGCCGCCCGAGGCGCGGAACTCGCGGAGGAAAGCATTGATGCGCGTCCGGAGTTCTTCGTCGTCACGGCGGACGGCGATCGCCCACTGCTCGCGATTCAGAGGAGTGAGCAGTGGGCGTGTGGTTTCGGGGTGCTCTTGGCCGTTCTTCCACACACTCATCTGGTCGTAGAGAAAAGCATCGGCGCGACCCTGGATGACCTCGAGAACGGCGGCATTCTCCTTCTCGACGGCGAGAATCTTTGCCCGGCGCACATTGGCACGCGCCCAGACTTCTCCTGTCGTGCCTTGGCGCACAACCACGGTGCGCCCCGGTTGGTCGAGGTCGGCCATCGACTGCACCGGGGCATTTCGCCCCGCAAGCAATCCGAGCCCGATGGTGAGATAGGGATCCGAGAATCCGACGGCTGTCCGGCGTTCCGGCGTATCCGTCATGGAGGAAATGATGCAGTCGATCTTGCCGGAGTTGAGCGACGGAATCAGACCGGTGAACGGGATGTTTTCGATGCGCACCGGGCGGCCGAGAGCCCCGCCGAGTGCACGGGCGAGGTCGACGCTGAGCCCTTGTGGTTTACCCTCGCGGTCGATGGTCTCAAAAGGCGGGTAGGAGAGGTCCATCCCGACGATCAGTTCATTACGGGGCGTCTCCGGACCGCAAGCCCCGAGGGCCAGCGCACAGAACGCAGCGAAGAGGGCTCTCACGAGTTGAAGATTGCGTTTCGCGCGCTCGCCATGCGGGTCTGCTCGTCGAGTTTGTCAGTGACGCCCCGCAAACGCCGACTGAGTGTCGCGGCGACACTGATGAGGATCCTGATCCCCGCTTCGGGATAGTTGTTGATAAAATCCTCCAGGTCCCCGCGTGTGATCGTCCAATACTGCGAGGGTTCGATGGAAACGACGGAGCAAACGGCGGAAGCCGGGTCGAACAAATCGACCTCGCCCACCCATTCGCCTTGCGAGATCTTGCCCAGCAGAACGTCCTTCGTGCCGTCGTTGCGGCGGGCGTGGAGCAATCCGCTGATGATGAAAAACAGACGGCCGTGGGACTGCCCCTGTGTGATGACAACCTCGCCCGGAGCTGCGAGGTGGAAGCTGCCGTAGGAACTCAACGTATCGCGGTCTTCTTTTCCAAGGTCGGCGACGAGGCCGACTGCGGGCAGGTGGGGAGTCGAGATCGACATGGTCCCGAGCAAACACATTTCCCGCCGTGCGGCAAGCGCAACCGTGCGGGCTTGCCATGAGGAAGTCGGATGCCAGAGGATGGCAACGGATGAACATCATCATTCTCGGTGCCGGAGAGATCGGTTTGCACATGGCGGAGCAACTCACGGAACGGGAGCACAACATCTGCGTCATCGAGTCGGACCCGGGCGTCGCCGCCAGGGTGAGCGATGCCCTCGACGTGAAAGTCGTGACCGGCAACGGGGCCTCAGCGGGAGTCCTTGAGGAGGCCGGGATCGCCGAGTGCGACGTGTTTTTCGGATTGGGCAGCCAGGACAACACGAACATCGTCGCGGCTTCTCTGGCCCGCGCACTGGGAGCGAGTCGTTCCATCGCGCGGGTCCATGCGGCCGTTCAGCAGGAGCAATGGCTCTTCGACTTCCGAACACATTTCGGCGTCGACTACCTCTTCAGCCCTGCACGCCTCGCGGCGGTGGAGCTTGCCAAATACATCCGCAATCCGGATTGCCTCGCCGTTGAGGAAATCGCCCGCGGACGCATCGAACTTCAGCAGAAGCGGGTCACCACGCGGACCCCGGCCTGCGGCAAAGTGCTTCGTGAGTTGCCGCTTCCGGCGCGGGTGAGGGTCGGATCGATCGAGCGGGGGAAGGAGGTATTCATTCCCTCGGGAGAGGAAATCCTTCGCGCCGGAGACGTGGTCACACTCTTTGGAGCCACCACGACCCTGACGGAGGCAGCCTCGCTGTTCCGTGACGCGGGAGACACGGATGAGGAAAAGAAGGTCGTCATATTCGGGGGAGGGGAGTATGGGCTTGCCCTTGCGCAGATTCTCGAGGGGGGCAAGTTCCGCACGCGGATGTTCGAGACGGACCCCGTCCGATGCGCGGCACTCTCTCGTGTTCTCTCCAAGACCACTCTTCTCTGCGCCGATGCGACCTCGGTGACTCAACTCCGCGAGGAGCAGGTCGGGGATGCCGATTTCTTTGTCGCCGCAACACACGCCGATGAAGACAACGTCATGACCTGCTTGCAGGCGCATGATTTGGGTGTCCGGCATTGTGTGACCCTCATCCACCGTGCCGATTATGCCGACGCGGTGACCCGTGCGGGAAGCAGGCTTGGTATTCTCGGGGCCGTCAGCCCCCGCGTGGCTACGAGTCGTGAGTTGGTGCGCTTTACCATCAAGGGTGCGGCGACCACGCTGGTGACGTTGCAGGGAGGGTTGGAGGTTGATGAGTTCGTTGTGCGCGAGGGAAGTTCCCTTACGGGGCGACGCGTGGCGGAGATCGGCTGGCCGCGGGGGAGTCTCTTGGTCTCGTGCACGCGCGGATCCTCGGCGACGGTGCCCGCCGCAAACGATGTGCTTCAGACCGGGGACATTGTTGTGGCGATGGTTGCGCCGGGGAGTCGCCGGGAGTTCTTGAAGCTGATCCGCTGAGCGATGAATTACCGGCTTCTTTGCAAAGTGCTGGGCTCTCTGGTGCTCCTGATGGCGGCCGCTCTTCTGCTTTGCCAAGTTTATGGGGTCTTTCTTGACGGCCCGGTGGGGTGGCATGAAACCGGCCTGACCCGCACATTCCTTGTTGCGCTGGCAATCGGTGTTTTTTTGCGTTGGTGTGGCCGTGGTTCGGGCGACCGGATTCTCCGCAAAGAGGCGATCGCCATCGTTGGCCTGGGCTGGGTTCTGTGCACGGCGATCGGCGCGCTTCCGTATATCCTGTGCCAACCCTCGCTGAATCCGGCTGCGGCGTTCTTCGAATCGGCCTCGGGATTCACAACCACGGGATCCACGGCGATAGCGGATCTTGACGCCTATCCCCGTTCGATCCTGCTCTGGCGCGCCACGACCCAGTGGCTCGGGGGGATGGGGATCCTGGTTTTGTTCGTGGCTCTTTTGTCTTCGCTTGGCGTCGGGAGCAAAGCTCTCTTCCGGCACGAATCGAGTGCACAGATCGGCTATGGATTTCATGCGCATATCCGACAAACGGCGGTCGGATTGTGGATCTTGTATCTCGTGCTCACGGCCGTCTGCACGGCGGGCCTCTGCCTGTTGGGGATGTCGCTATTCGACGCGGTGGTCCACGCGTTCGCTGCGATTTCAACCGGGGGCTTCAGCTCCCGTGACGAGAGTCTCATGTTTTACGGCAGCGCGGGCATGGAGCTCTGGCTCTGCATCTTCATGTTCCTCGGTGGAGCAAACTTTCTACTGCTGCTGCGCGCCGTTCGCCGTGACATTGCCGGCGTGCGGCGGGAGGAAGAAGTCAGGGCGTATGCATTTCTCATCGCCATCTGCACGGCTGTCGTCGCGATCGATCTCGTGATGCGCTCCGGCGTCGAACCCTCACGTGCGGGCGTGTGGGGTCTTTTTCAGGTGATTTCGATCATGACCACCACGGGATTCGTCTCGGCCGACTTCGATCTCTGGCCCACTCTTTCGCAGGCCGTCCTCGTGCTCCTGATGTTTATCGGCGGTTGCTCGGGATCGACCTCCGGGGGCATTAAGGTCGGGCGGATTGTTGTCTTCCTGAAAACAGCCCGCCAGCAACTGCGAAACTCCTTCCGTCCGGCAGAAATCATCCCCGTGCGCCTGAACGGCAGCGTTGTGTCGGAGGCTCAAAAGTCCGCTGCGTTGTTCTTCATCGGTCTCGCCATCGTCGCCGTCGCGCTGGGCACCCTCGTCGTGGCGCAACTGGAGCCGGAGATGTCGCTTCTCGGTGCCTTCACCTCTTGCGCGGCCACGCTTTTCAACATCGGGCCCGGACTTGCCGAGGTCGGCGCGACGAAAAACTTCGCGAGTCTCTCTCCGGCCACGCACATGGTGCTGGCTTTTTTGATGTTGCTCGGCCGTTTGGAATTCTTCGCCCTGTTGGCGCTCTTCCTGCCGTTCCTCTGGCGGAAATACTAGGCTCGGCGCTCCCGGATCCCGGTGACAATGTCGGCAATCGCCGCCTCGCGCGGCTTGGCTCCGAGGTTGCCCCGTCCGTGCTCGCGCACGCTGACGCTTCCGGCTTCGAGATCCCGGCCGCCAAGGACAAACATTGTGTGGACGCGGGCCTTCTCGGCATCGGCAATTTTCGCTTTCATCGGCTCGGATCCCGAGTCGAGGTCGGCACGAACTCCGTGAGCGCGCAATTCCTTGTAGATTCCGTTCGCGTAGGCGACGAGGGCCGGGTCTTCTCCGATCGTGATGAGGCGCACCTGGTCGGGTGCCAGCCAAAGCGGAAAATTACCGGCGTAGTGTTCGATGAGGAAGCCAATGAAGCGCTCGTGGGTGCCGAGCGGAGCGCGATGGATGCAGAGCGGTGTCTTGTCGGTATTGTCCCTGTCGCGATAGGTCAGGCCAAAGCGCGCGGGCACTGCGAAGTCGACCTGATTGGTTGCAATGGTGAATTCCCGCCCGATCGCGCTCCAGACCTGCACGTCGATCTTGGGACCGTAGAAAGCCGCCTCGTTCGGCACCTCGACGAAGTTGATCCCGCTCTCGACGAGGACCCGGCGTACCATGTCCTCGGTTTTCTTCCAGAGTTCGGGTTCGTCGACGAACTTCTGACCGAGTTTTTCCGGGTCGTGCGTGCTGAATCGCATGACGTATTTCTCGAGCCCGAAGACCTTGAAATACTTCAGGTACATCTCGTTCACCGCGCGGAACTCCTCTGCAAATTGCTCTTCGGTGCAGTAGATGTGCGCATCGTTCATGTTGAGTGAGCGAACGCGCATAAGACCGAAAAGTTCGCCCGATTGCTCGTAACGGTAGCAGCACCCGTACTCCGCCAAACGCAACGGGAGGTCCCGGTAGCTGCGTGGCTCGGCCGCAAAGATCCTGTGGTGATGGGGGCAGTTCATCGCCTTCAGGTAATAGCGATCGGAGGAGTCCTCCTCGCCCTTCAGTTCCATCGCAGGGAACATACTCTCCTCGTAGTAGGGGAGGTGGCCGCTTGTGCGGTACATCTTTTCGCGGGCGAGGTGGGGGGTTCTCACGCGCACATAGCCGGCGGCGAATTCCGTCTCTTTCGCGAGGGACTCCAATTCCTCCACCAGCACGGTGCCCTTGGGGAGCCAGAGCGGGAGCCCGGGCCCGACGTAATCGGCATCCATCGCGAAAAGCCCCATCTCCGCTCCGATCTTGCGGTGGTCGCGCTTCTTGGCCTCCTCCAGCATCTGGAAGTATTCTTCGAGCTGGGTCTTGTTCTTGAACGCCGTCCCGTAAATGCGCTGGAGTTGGGGATTCCTCTCGTCGCCCTTGTAGTAGGCGCTTGCGACATGAGTGAGCCGGAAAGCTCCGATGTTCCCGGTCCGCATCACATGGGGGCCGGCACAGAGGTCGGTGAAATCCCCGTTGCGGTAAAGGGTGATCGTCTCGCCGTCGGGAATGTTCCTCACGATGTCGAGTTTGAACACCGAAGGCCCGCCGCGCGGTGCGAGGGATGCGAGTTCGCCACGCTCGGCCATCGCGACCGCCTCGTCCCGCGAGACCTCGATTCGCTCGAAGACGTGGTTGGCTTTGATCTCTTTTTTCATCTCCTCCTCGATCCGCGCGAAATCCTCGGGAGTGATGCGGTGGGGAAGATCGACGTCGTAGTAAAATCCGTTCTCGACGGGCGGTCCGGCCGCGAACTGGGCCTCCGGCCAAATCTTCAGAATCGCCGTCGCCAGCACGTGGGCGCAGGAATGTCGGATGCGTTCAAGCTCGGTCATGGGAAAGACCGGAGTTTAACCACAGAGGACACAGAGTCCACAGAGGAAAGAAATCACAGCCTGCAGGCGGCCTCTTTCACGAGGCAGGGAATGCCGTCGGTGATCGGGTAGAGCACGAGGCCGTCTTCCCTCACCAACCCAGCCTTGCACCCGGCCTGCCGGCATTCCTCGGCCGTGGCGGGACGGAGCTTTTGCTGCGTCTCGGGACACCGCAGAATCTCGAGCAACCCGGCTTCCACCTCAGTAGCGCGGCACGGAGGGATCCACGCGATCGGACCATGCAAGAATTCCGCCCTCGACATTCGAGAGCTTGGAAAAGCCCGCCTTTTGCAGGTCACGGACCGCTTTGGCGCTGCGCACCCCGGATTTGCAATGGATGACGATCTCATCTGCGCTGTCGAGTTCGCTCATGCGGGACGCAAGATCCCCGAGCGGAATGAGGCGGGCACCCGGAATGCGAGCGACATCCCATTCGAACTTCTCGCGCACATCGAGCAGAACGAATTTGTCGCCACGGTCGAGGCGGGCTTTCAAATCTTCAACGCTGATCTCTGGCACGGGCGGTTCGGCGTCCTCCTCGGCTTTCGCTTGGGGAATACCGCAGAATTGCTCGTAATCGATGAGTTCCGTGATGGTCGGGTTCTCGCTGCAGACCGGACACTTCGGATCCTTGCGCACCTTGAATTCGCGGAACTTCATCTTGAGCGCATCGAAATGGACGAGGCGACCGATGAGGGGTTCTCCGATTCCGACGATGAGTTTGATCGCCTCGATCGCCTGCATCACACCAATCACGCCGGGCAGCACGCCCAAAACGCCGCCCTCGGCGCAACTCGGCACCATCCCCGGCGGGGGCGGCTCCGGATACAGGCAGCGGTAGCAGGGGCCACCGAGATGGGGGGCGAAGACCGTGCATTGTCCGTCAAAGCGGAAGATGGAACCGTAGACATTCGGTTTTTTGAGAAAGACGCAGACATCGTTCGAGAGGTAACGCGTCGGGAAGTTGTCCGTTCCATCGATGACGATGTCGTAGGGTTCCACGATTTCCAGAGCGTTCGAGGCGTTGAAGAGTGCATCGTGCAGAACGACCTGCACGTTCGGGTTCACCTCTTTGATGCGGTCCCGGGCGCTGTTCAGCTTCTTGCGGCCGACATCCTTTGTGCCGTGCAGGATCTGGCGTTGAAGATTCGAGTAGTCGACGACATCGAAATCCACCAATCCCAGCGTCCCGACACCCGCGGCGGCGAGGTAGAGGGCAATTGGCGACCCGAGCCCCCCCGTGCCAATGCAAAGGACCTTGGCGGCCTTGAGGCGCTTCTGTCCCTCGAGTGTGACCTCGGGCATGATGAGGTGCCGGGAGTAACGGGCGATCTCATCGTTGCTGAATTCCACGGAGGCTGTCCGTGCCGGGTCCAAAATGCTTTTGATCATGTGATGCGTGGCTGCGGGGTGAAAAAGATAGCCCCGCGAGGAGGGATTGCAAGACGCCGGATGCCTTCTCCTCAGCTGATTGATCCTTACCGGCCGATCTTTCGCAACGGCAAGCCATCCATAAGGTTGCGTTCGATTTTTTCCAGCGAGATTCCCTTGGTCTCGGGAACATACACCAGGAAAAAGATGATGAACGCGACGTTGAGTGCCCCGTAGAGAAGGAAGGTATTGCCAGGTCCGAAGCCGTTGATCAGGGAAAGGAACGTCATTCCCACGATTGCGTTGGCGATCCAGTTTGTTCCCGTGCTGAAGGTCACGCCCAAGTCACGGCCCGCGAGCGGATAGATCTCCGAGCAAATGACCCAGATGATCGGCCCCGCACTCATTGCGAAGCCGACGATGAAGATGAGGAGCGCAAGAATGGCCGGATAGGCATAGGCCGTGCTGCCGATGACTGTTGTCGCCTCGGGGACGCCTTTCGCGTTCGGCACCATGTGGGTCTCGCCGCCCACGAGGAAGAGCGTGCCCACGGCCAGGAGGGCGAGCCCCATGGTCACAAAGCCCGCATACATGATCGGCTTGCGCCCGATGCGGTCGACAAAGGCGATTGCAATGAATGTCGCCAACACATTCGTCACCCCCACGATCACCGTGCCCCACATTTGCTCGTTGGTATCCTCGAACCCTGCCATCCCGAAAATGCGCGGGGCGTAATACATGATGACGTTGATGCCGGTGAGTTGCTGGATGATTTGCAGCCCGATGCCGAGCCCGATGGCGCGGCGGAAGTTGCGGTTCGTGCGCAGCAGCGAAAACCCATCCTGCTTCACCTTCAAGCTATCCTCGATCTCGCGCACCTCGGCGGCAATCTCGGCATCATCCAGCTTCATACGCCGGAACACATCGACGGCGCGTTGCTGGAATCCTTTCAGAAACAGCCATCGTGGACTTTCCGGCAAAAAGTAGACCCCGAGAAACATCACCGCGGCCGGGATGGCGATGATGCCGAGCATCAGGCGCCAATGGCCGCCCGTGACTCCATCGAAGGTCGCGTAAGTGGCGAGCCAGGTGTTGCTCAGGAAGGCGAGCACGATGCCGATGGTGATCATGAGTTGATACATCGAGATCATCGATCCTCTTACTGACTGCGGAGAGACCTCTGACAGGTAGAGCGGTGCGGTGAACGAAGCGACGCCGACTGCGATGCCGAGGAGGAAGCGGGCCGCTATGAGCACGTGCTCGTTCGGTGCCATCGCGCAAAGGATGGAGCCGATCACAAAGTTCACGGCACTGATCAGGATTGTGCGCCGCCGCCCGAGCTTGCTTGAGAGAACGCCGCTGAAGAGTGCTCCGAAGGCAGCCCCCCAAAGGAGGGAGCTAACAATCAACTGGATCGTGTCATCCGTGACCTGAAAGTCTTTCTGGATGAACCCCTCCGCTCCTGAGATCACTCCGACGTCCAGACCAAAAAGAAGCCCGGCGAGTGCGGCGGTGAATCCGATGAAATAGACGATGGGCTGAACCTTGCGGGGGGTGGGCGAGTCGCTCATGGGGGTGTCTGAGTATCTTCCCGCTCACGCGCGGGAACAAGGCGAATCAGTTCCCTTCGTCGCAAGCTGAGATTCAGCCCCGAGAGCGACTCAATTCGCCTTCTTCGGCGCGCACGAACTCGCGCTGCAGGCTTTCGTCGTGCTGCACGGAGACGAGCAGGACGAGGCCGAGGTGCAGGCTTTCTTGTTCGCTCCGCACCAACCCTTCGAGGCGCACCCGGTAAGCGAAGTGGCGGCAAGGGCGATAACGGCGGCGAGTAAGGAAACGGATTTCATGGCATGCCTACCGTGCCCCAAGTCTCTGAACCTTGCAAACGTCTTTGATGCGGGGTGTGCAACGTTCTCTGTTTTTGGATTTGCGCTCGAGCCCGATCGCGGGTCCCTTGTGCGGCATGTCGCGGATTCATGCCCCCACACTCACGGCGATGTATGCCGGTGCCGCCGAGCGCTTCGGCAGCCTGCCTGCTTTCGCCACCAAAGATGCCAGCGGAGAATTTGTTGCCACCAGCTTCGAGGAGCTTTACCAAACCGGGCTCAATCTCGCCGCCGCGCTGTGTGCACATGGTGTGGCCGCGAGGGACCATGTCGGGCTCATTTCCGACAACCGCCTCGAATGGATCATCGCCGACTACGGCATCCTTCTTGCCGGCGCAGCCGATGTGCCCCGCGCGGCGGACATCACCGAGAACGAGATGTCCTATATTCTTACCCATGCCGACACGAAAGTCGTGTTTGTCGAAAACCTCACCACGCTGGAAAAGCTCGAACGGTTGCGCTTGAAGCATGTCGAGTTGGTGGTGCTCCTCTCGGCCGGAGGCGAGCCACCCAAGGGCGTGAAGAAACTGCGGGACCTTATTGCCGAAGGGGCGGCGCTCCGTGCGGCGGGAGATCGCACTGCAGAGCAGCGCGCCGCCGCCGTGCAACCCGAGGATCTCTTCACGATCATCTACACATCGGGCACGACCGGCACGCCGAAGGGGGTTCAGCTCACCCATGCGAACATGTGCTCGCAGATCGCCAACCTTCCATTCGACCTCGCGCCGGGGGATCGCACGCTCTCGATCCTCCCGGTTTGGCACAGTTATGAGCGCGTCTTCGAGATGGTCGCAATTTCGATGGGGGCGTGTACCCACTACACGAGTCTGCGGGCGATCGGGGAGGATCTCAAAGTTGTCCGCCCGAACATTATGGCCTCGGCTCCCCGCCTGTGGGAGGCCTTGTATCTGAAGATTCTCGCCAACGTAAAATCCGCGCCGCCCGTGCGTCAGCGCCTTTTCCATCTCGCCTATGGGTGTGCCCGGAAGGTCCGGCGGGCCGAGCTTTTCTTCCGCGGACAGGAACTCGACGTCGAGGGGCGCGGGCCGCTCGCGGCGATCCCCCGGGCGCTTGAGCATCTCGCGGCTTGGTTGCTCTGCATCATCCCGTTCCGGCTTTTGGATGGTCTGGTGCTTGCGAAGTTGCGAGCAGTGGTCGGCGGCGAGTTCCGGGGTACGATCTCGGGTGGCGGAGCCCTCCAACCTCATGTGGACGAGTTTTTCAACTTTATCGGCATTCCGGTCTTGGAAGGTTACGGGATGACCGAGACATCGCCCGTGCTCGCCGTCCGCACATGGAGCAACTTGGTCATCGGCACTGTCGGACATCCGTATCCGAAAACGGAGGTCCGTATCATCGATCTCCACACGAGAGACGTTCTTTATCCGAACCGCCGGCACCGCGCCAGCGGACGCGGATTGCGCGGAGAGATCCACGTGAGGGGACCGCAGGTGATGCGCGGCTATTACAAGGACCCCGAGGGAACAGCCCGTGTCTTGAAGGACGGGTGGATGAATACCGGGGACATCGGAATGGTGACCTTCAATGATTGCCTGAAGATTCTCGGCCGATCCAAAGAGACAATCGTCCTGCTCAGCGGTGAAAATGTGGAGCCTGTTCCCATCGAGGCAAGGCTTACCGCGTCACCTCTCGTCGAACAGTGCATGGTGGTAGGCCAGGACCAGAAGACCCTCGGTGCCCTGATCGTGCCTTCCGCCGAAGGCTTCAAGGCCGCTGGACTTGTCTTTGGAGGATTGGAGGAGCTGCGCGCACGGGAGGATGCCCACAGGCTGCTGGATGCCGAGATCAAGCGTCTCATCGGCTCCGAGACGGGATTCAAACCCTTCGAGCGGATTGCGGAATGGCGGTTCGTGCCGAAGGCGTTCGAGGTCGGCGATGAGATGACGAATACCTTCAAACTCAAGCGCCACGTCGTGGCCGAGCGCTACGCCAGTCTTATTGCTGAGATGTTCCCGCCGGTGCGTTGAGCGTTCCGCGCACCGTTCTGACCCAATTGGCGAAATCCGGGTGGTCGGGATAGGTCCGGATGAGGGTGATCATTTCTCCGACGGCGCGATTCGGTTGTCCCAGCACGACCATGTCCTGCGCCTTTTGGAACTGGACTTTCGGACGTGTCACCGTATTGAACTGGCTCGCCTCGTGGGCCGAGCGGCCCGTCGTGATGCGGTCTGCTTCGACCTGCATTTGGAGGTCCCATGTTTGGAGAAGCTGCGGGCTCTTGGTGGCGCGCAGGATAGGGCGGATGTTTTTCTCGAGAATGCCCGCGACATCTCCGGCGCGTTGTTCCCAGGTTTTGTCGTCCGGCAGCCATTCTTGAAGGCCGATGGACTGGGCGACAACGGACTGGCCCATGGGTTTCGAAAGAAGTTCGCGGATCTCCTGCGAGGGGGCTTCGGCAATCGCCGGGGCGGCCTTCACGAGATCGTTGACGTAGGCGAGCGTGGGGGCCACGAGCGTCTCCGGCTTGTCGGTCGCTTTGCGTTGCACCCCGAGAATGGCGTAGCGGAAATACAACTGGGCAGCCTCTTGTGTGGGGCGCGCACGAAAGGCGTCCGCATTCTGCTTCTTCCAGTCCATGAAGGCCTCGGCTTTTTCTTTCTTTCCCTCGAAACGGACCGCCTCGACCGCATCAGTGTAGAGATTGATGGCCCCCGGGCCGCTGGCTGCTCCGGCCTGAAGCTTCGTCAGAACGGCATTGCGGAGGGTCGTGCGCGACTGTTCGCGTTTCTGCTCGATGGCTGTGATTTCCTTGAGAAGGGAATCGACATTCGGGGGGGTGGCATCGTCGGCAGCAAAGACGGATCCGATGGAGAGGCTGAGGAGGGTCAGCAGCAGGGGGGCTCGCATAACCCCGCAAACATCGCCGAGTGAAGAGGCGGCGTCAATCAGATGCGGATTGCGGGCGGGGGGAGGATCCGGCATCCTTTTGGAATGGATTATCTGGAGAGCGCGCGACGGGTCGTTGAGATCGAACTCGGCGAGGCGGCCGCCGCTGCTTCGCGGCTTGGTCCCGATTTTGTCAGGGCGGTCGAGTTGATCCGCTCGACCGTCGAAGCACGGGGTAAGGTGGTTGTCGTGGGGGTCGGGAAAAGCGGACACATCGGCGAGAAAATTGCGGCCACCTTGACCAGCACGGGTTCACCCGCCGTCGTGCTGAATTCCCTGAATGCCCTCCATGGCGATCTCGGGGTCGTCGCGGAGGGCGATGTGGCCCTGGCGTTGAGCTACAGCGGTGAGACATCGGAGTTGGTGGCCATCCTTCCGGCGCTCGCCCGCCTCGGTCTGCCGGTGGTTGCGATCACAGGCGGTCCGGATTCGACTCTGGCGCGGGCGGCTGCCGCAGTGCTCGATGTGAGTGTTTCCCGGGAGGCGTGCCCGTTGAATCTCGCGCCCACCTCCAGCACAACCGCAATGCTCGTGATCGGTGATGCTCTGGCAATGACTCTCCTCGAGGCCCGCGGGTTCCGGAAGGAGGATTTCGCAAGATTCCACCCAGGCGGTCGGCTTGGGCGGGAACTTCTTCTTCGCGTACACCAGATCATGCGGCGGGAGTCCGAACTGGCCAAAGTCGGGCGCGATGCGAAAGTCATCGATGCCCTGAAAGCCATGTCGTCCAGTCGGGCCGGGGCGGCAGTGGTCGTGGAGCACGACGGCCGTCTCGCAGGCGTCTTCACCCACGGGGACTTTGCGCGCATTTATCAACGCGACCCCGCCGTCGGAGACCAGCCCGTAGCCTCCTTTATGACGCCGGACCCTGTGACCATCCACGCCGAAGCCTTGGCTGCCGAAGCACTCAATGTGCTCCAGACCCATCGGATCGACGACCTTGTCGTCATCGACTCCGACCGCGTGGCTCTCGGCGTCATCGATTCTCAAGACCTTGCGCGACTCAAGATTCTTTGAGCGTGGTTTTGGCCTTCCACAAACCCTACGGCGTCCTGTCCCGTTTCACGCCCGACGGAAGCAACCACCGCGTTCTGGCAGAGTTCGGTTTTCCAAAAGGCGTGTATCCCATCGGTCGGTTGGATGCGGATTCCGAAGGGCTCCTTCTTCTCAGTGACGAACCGCGCTGGAATACCCTTCTGCTGGATCCCGTGCAGCACGTAGCGAAGACGTACTTCGTCCTGGTGGAGCGTGAACCTTCCGCGACAGCTCTCGAGGCATTGCGATCAGGTGTCGATCTGGGCGGCTGGGTCACAAGGCCCGCCCGTGCGCGCCTCCTCGAGCCGGCTCCCGACATTGCGCCCCGCGATCCTCCCGTGCGTTTCCGGAAGACTGTCCGCGACGTGTGGATCGAGCTCGTGCTCATCGAGGGGAAAAACCGTCAGGTGCGGCGGATGACTGCAGCTGTCGGTCACCCGACCCTGCGGCTTTTGCGTGTGGCAATCGGCCCTCTGTCCCTCGATGCGCTCGCTCCCGGGGAATGGCGAAGACTTGGAACGGCCGAGAGGTCCGCCTTGCAGGAACTTAACTGAATGACAACTTCGTGACGCCGGCTGCGGAGGCGGCATTCAGTACGTCCATCACACGTTCGTGACGTGTGGCAGGATCGGGCCGGATGATGACCGGGTCCTTTCCGCCGAATTTGTCCACCGTTTCCTTCAGCCAGGCGCGCAGTTCGGGCAATTCCTTGCTGGTCGGTGAATCGTAAACGCGGTTGTTCATCTGCACTTTTCCATCGGGAAAAATGTCGATGATGATCGGCGTGGAAGGCACGCCGGAGGCGCCATCCGCCGCGCGCCCGCTGGGCAGGCTGATGTTGAGCTCTTTCTCGATGACCTGCGATCCCGCCGAGGCCATGAAGAAAAGAAGCAGCACGAACACAACGTCCACCATCGGGGCGATTTGGAACCCGACATCTCCGTCTTCTGATACACCTCCGCCTGCCATGTGAGTATTTTCTTAGGGTTTCAAAAATTGCTTCAGGCCGGCGGCGCCGAGCCTTCCTTGTCCACGACCGAGAAGGTGACGTTGCCGACACCGGCTTGACCAACCGCCTCGAGAAGCTTGCGCATGAAGTCGTAGCGGACCTGACGGTCGGCCCGGATCAATACGCGCAGCAGTGGATTCGCCTGCACGCGGTTCTTGAGCATGTTCACAAGCTCGTTCGGTGAGGGATACACCTGCTGGTCGACCTCGATTGCGGTCGCGTTGTTGATCTCCGAATGCGTGACGTTGATGATCACCTGCCCGGGGTTGTCCTTGGCGGATTTTGCCTCCTTTGCCACGGGCAGATTCACCTCTTTGTTCGATTGGAGCACCTCCGTCGAACTGATCGACATGAAGAACACCAGGAGAACGAGAAGAATATCGATCATCGGCGCGATCTGGAACTCCGGATCCGCCTCGGGATCGGGCTTGCGCACCGCTTTCTTTCCGCGGCGACCTGCTGTGGGGGCGTCGGACATCAGGCCCAGTCCAGCGTGGCTCCGCAGTGCGGGCAGGGGTTTTGACCCGGCTGGATGGCCCCGTTGCAGACGGGGCAATTCGTGGTGAGGGCCATCGAGACCTTGCGGGATTCTCCGCGACCGATCGGGGCACCCGTTCCCGCGTCGAAGTTCTCACCGATACGGATGCCGGCGAGTTCCTCAAAGGGGATATCCTCGATCAGTCGATTGAGCCGGTTGTCCGCTTCGACGAGCACGATGCCGGTGCGGTTACGGAAGTAATAATAGAAAATGAAGGCCGGAATAGCGATGAAGAGACCTGCGGCCGTGGCCATGAGCACTTCACCGATCCGCAGGGCGAGCGCGCGCGGGTCCGCGACACCGGATTGACCGAGAACGGCGAACGCACCCATCATTCCGATGACCGTTCCAAGCAACCCGATCATCGGGGCGATAACTCCGATCACCGAAAGATAGCTGTTCTTCGTTTTCAGAATACTGCCTTCCCTTTGGCCGTATTCGATGAGTGCCATCTCAACAGCATCCTTGCCGCGGCCCAGGCGCTCCAGTGTGCCTCCGAGAACCTTGGCGATGTAGGCCTTGTTCGCACGGCAGATTTCCCAGGCTTCCTGGTAGTTGCCACCGTGGATCGCCGTTGCCAGCGAGTCGATCAACGGCTTGGGAGCAAGCTGATCGACGCGGAGAATCACAAAAAGTTGAATGATGAAGGTGACCATCACCATCGAAGTCACGAGGATGGCGATCCAGATCATGATGATCAAAGGGCCGCCATGAAGGATCAACTCGATGATGTTCATGTTGCTTCCGGCATCTGCGGCCATGGCCATGGGTGCGGCCAGAAGAAGCAGGAGTGCGGGAAGAATCCGGTTGAGGTGGGTGGTCTTGATCATGAGTGGTTGGAGGTGGGAAAAAACGGTGAGGGAAATCAGGGCACTGCGACATTCTTTTGGCCAAGCTGGGTCGCGCGCTGCTGGGCTTTGGCGACGACGGCTTCGTCTTCACGGAAGACCGTAACGGCAAGAAGATAGTTTTCAAGAGCTTCCGGGTTCTCACCCGCGGACTCGTGGACCTGGCCCATAAGGAAGAGCGCCTGTCCCAGCGTGGCGCTTTGGCCGGGACGCGGTGACTGGATGCCGCGGGCCTGTTCGACGAGCGGCGCGAGTTTCTCACGGGCCGCGGAAAAATCTTTCTTTGCGACGTCGAGGGCGGCAAGCCCGACGGTCGCCAGTTCGGCATCCGAGGGGTAGCTCTTCTGGAAGGAGGCAAAAGCGGTCTCTGCAGCCGGAACGTTTCCGGCGGCCAGATAAGCCTCGCCGAGCAATGCCGAAGCCCGCGCTGCCCACTTGGTCGGGAGTCCCTGGAAAGTGTCAACCAGAGGCTTCAACTGCGCGATGGCGGCATTCGCATCGCCTTTTTGCCAGGTGGAGAGCGCATCTTGAAAACCTTTCGGAGGCTCCATTTGCACCGAGGCGACGGAGGCGAGGGGAATGCCTGTTTCGACGGGACCGACCTTGAAACGGACAGCGTCCGCGCGCACGCCGAGAATCTCCCCTTCGCGGCGTTGGCCGTCCTTTTGGACGATTGTATCGGCGGCAACGCCTCCCTGCACGGCGAGGGCGAGGAGAAAGGCTGCAAGTGCAGCGACCGGGGAGACGCTTGCTTTCATGGCGTAGAGGCTTTAATCACTTTTCCCCCGCAAATCAACAGAGTTTCCCGAATTTTCCAATGATCAACCTCTTCCGAAAAAACCAGCGCGTCCTCATGCTTGCGGTCGCGATCCTCACGATCATCGCCTTTGTCCTGCTCTACAACACGGCGCAGTTGGACGAGATCGCGTCCGCCCGAAACCCCAGCATCTACGGACGTGTGCTTACACCCGGCATGCTCGACCGGCAGGTGAAAAATTTCCAACTTACCGCGGCGCTTGGACAGTTCGATCTGATCGCCCAGCTCAGCAACGGAGCGCAGGACAGGCAGCAGGCGCTCAATGAATACGTCTGGAATCTTCTTGTGCTCCAGCACCAATCCCGGGCGCTTGGGATCCAACCCACCGACGATCAGGTCGCAGCCCGTATCGAGCAACTTCCCGTGCTGCAAACCAACGGGCAGTTTGATCCTGTGAAGTACGCCACGTTTCTCCGCGAGCAACTCACGCCACGCGGATTCACCGAGCGGCAGCTTGAGGAGGTGATTCGCGACACGCTCCGACTTGAGCGCCTCTTGGCGGTCGTCGGCGCCCCTGCCGCCGTGAGCGATTCCGAACTCAACGAGGCGGCGAGGATTTTCCAACCCGTGACGGCTGTTGTCGTGAAGATTGATCCGGCGGCCGCGGCCCAGACGGTCAGCGTGCCGGACGGCGACGTCACAGCCTATTTCGAGCGGAACAGGGACTCGCTCCGCAGTGAGGAGCAGCGCACTCTTCGCTACGTGGCCTTCACGCTCCCGGCCGATTCCAAACTGGAGGGTAAGGAGAAAGTCGACGCCCTTCAACAACTCGCGGGCCAAGCCACGGCCTTCGCCGATGCCCTCGCGGCACCGGGCGGGGACTTCGAGAGCACCGCGAAAGCGTCCTCCCTCGAGGTCAAGACCCTCCCCGCCCTGAACCGCGCGGGGAACCTGCCGGAGTCGGACGACGCGGTGGCGGCTGTTGCCGACGTCCTCGCACCGGCGGTGTTCATCCTTCCCGAACCGGGCGCTGCGACGGATGTCTTGCAAATCGGAGATGCCTTTTATGTCGCCCAGTTGACGGGCATCCAACCCTCGCGTCCGCTAACCATCGAGGAGGCCTCGCCGATGATTCGTGCGCGGCTCGAGGAACTTACCAGGGACCGTTTGGTGATGGAGTTCGCCGCATCGAAAGCGCGGGCGGTGAGCGAAGCGCTCGCCTCGGGCAAAGGCATTGAGGATGCAGCGACGGCTGCCGGCCTCTTGACCGAGCGGATCGAGGGCGTCACGCCGGCTGCGGAGGACACCACGCCCGAGCAGCGTGCCACCCTCGCTTCCACCCTCCCGCTTCGCGAGGGAGAGCTCTCGCCTCTCGAACGCGGAGCTGCCGGCCCGTTTTTTGTTTATCTGGAAAAGCGCGGGCCCATCGATGAGAAGCTCTTTGCCGACAGGCGCACCGAACTTCGCGACGGCATCCTTGAAGGCAAACGGACACTTCTCTTTGCGGACTGGCTGCGGGTCTCCCGTGCCGCGGCGGACATCCGCGTCCCGCAACAACCGCGCGGGTGATGGCGACCCCGGTCGAGGAACTCTTCGAGGCCGCGACGGACGACATCGCCCTGGGCGAGCTCGCCGCCGCCATCGACAAATACCGCGAGTGCGTGCGGCTCGACGCCGCCTTCTTCGATGCGTGGCACGCTCTGGGTATGGCGCTGATGAAGGAGGGGCGATACCCCGAGGCGATCGAGGCGGGGCTGCATGCGGTGCGCCTTCGGCCGAATGACCAGCTCGCCTGGTCGAGCCTCTCGCTTTTTTATGTCCGCAACAACCAGATCCCCGAGGCTGAGTCCGCAGGCGCCAAGGCGCGTATCATCTCATGGGGCGGCAAGGTGGACCCGAATGCCATTCCTCCCGCAGCGCCGCCCGCTGTCTGATTTCCCATGTCCAAACCTTTCCTGATCACCACGGCGATTGATTACACCAACGGTGCCCCGCACATCGGGCACGCCTATGAAAAGGTTCTGGCCGATTCCTTGGCCCGCCAGGCGCGGTTGGAGGGCCGGGAGGTGGTCTTCGTCACCGGCGTGGATCAGCACGGTCAAAAAGTGCAGCAATCCGCGCAGAAGCTGGGCGTTCCCCCTGCGGACTACGTGCGCGAGACCACAGCGAAGTTCCTCAATCTTTGGAAGACGCTCGATGTGACGTACGACACTTGGGCCGCCACGACGGATCCTCTCCATGTCCGCTGTGTTCAGGCCATTCTGCAGCGGCTCTGGGACGACGGTCACTTCTACAAAGCCTCCCAGTCCGGATTTTACAGCGTGCGGCAGGAGCAATTCCTCACCGACAAGGAGAGGGGGCCGGATGGCACATTCGGTCCCGAGTGGGGCGAGGTCGTCGAGATCGAGGAGGAGAATTACTACTTCAAACTCGCGGAGCATCGCGACTGGCTGCTTGGGCTCATCGACCGGAGAACGGATCAGGGAGCACCTTTCGTCCAACCCGCTTTCCGCCTCGCGGAACTGCGCAATGCCGTTGAGAAACTCTCGGGAGACCTCTGTATCTCGCGGCCGAAGTCGCGCTTGGAATGGGGCATCGAGCTTCCGTTCGACCGCGACTTCGTCACATACGTCTGGTTCGACGCACTCGTGAATTACATCAGCTTCACGGGTTACCTGCCGGGTGCCGAGGCGGAGAGTGGACGCTTTGCCGAACTCTGGCCGGCTGTCCATCTGATCGGAAAAGACATCCTCATCCCGCCCCATGGAATCTATTGGCCGATCATGCTGAAGGCGCTCGGATTCCGCGATGACCAGATTCCTCTCCTGCTCGTCCACGGCTGGTGGAATCTTGGCGGGGCGAAAATGAGCAAGAGCCTCGGGAACAGCGTGGATCCGGCCGAACTCGCGGCCACTTACGGCGTGGCGGCGACGCGCTACTATCTTCTCTCGGATATTGTCACCGGCCGCGACGCGGAGTTTTCGGTTGAACGACTCGTCGCGCGCTACAATACCGATCTGGCAAATTCGCTCGGGAACCTCCTCAACCGCACCTTGAGCATGGCCCACCGCTACCGGGGCGGCGTGCTTCGCAAGATGGTATCCCCGCTGGCGGACTTCGTGACCGGCCAGGCGGAGCTCCACCGCGCGAAGATGCACGCTTTCGAGGTCAGCGCCGCCATCGAGGCCGCCATGGCGGTGGTTGTGCGGTGCAACGCCTACGTGGAAGAAACGGCGCCATGGAAACTCGCCAAGGACCCCGCGCAGGCGGATCGTCTTGACGAGGTACTTTACACTCTGGCCGAGTCGCTCCGGGTCGTTGCCATTTTGCTCGAGCCTGTCATCCCGTCCTCATCGGGGGCCATCCGAACGCAACTCGGCGTACCAGCGGATGACAAAAACCCCGCATGGGGCCTTCTGCCCGATGGGCATGCTCTCGGGGCGCCCAGCCCCGTTTTCCCCCGCATCGACGCGATGTGAAGACGCCGCAGGCCCCGCTCCGTCACCGTCTTGAGCACGCCGGTCTCGCGGGGTTGGCCGCCGCGATGCGCCGCCTTCCGTTCGGCATGGTCCGGAAGTTGGCGCGCGTCGCCGGGTCACTGGTCTGTGCGGTGGATGCGCGGGGCCGCCGCGTGGGGATCGCCAATGTCGAGGCGGCTTTCCCGGGGCGCTACGATGCCGCGGCGAAGCGCCGGATCGTACGGGATTCGTACGCGACCTTCGCCCGCACAATGTTCGAGCTTCTTTGGGCACCGAACATGAACCGTGCGTTCGTCGAGAAGCACGTCGCCTTCGAGGGCTGGGATGTCGACTATTGCCGCAAGGATCCTTCCCGCGCCGCAATCTACGCATGCTTTCACTATTCGAACTTCGAGTGGCTCTCGCTCATCGGTGCCTACACGATCCAGACCGGTCCCGTCATCGCCCAGAAGTTCCGCAATCCGCTCATCGGACCTGTGTTTGACACGCTCCGGCGCAGCACCGGCAACGATGTCATCCCCCAGGAACGCGCGGTGATCCGCATGCTCAAGCTTCTGAAGTCCGGGGGAAAATTCGGGATGCTCTGCGATTTGAACCTTGATCCCCGCGAGGGGAGCGTTCCCGTGCGGGCCTTTGGCGGGCTTTGGACGAGCGTGACGCCGACCCATGCCGTGCTGGCCCGGCGCACGGGCGCAGCCATCGTGCCGGTGGAGTGCCGCCCGGCACACGGTGGCGGCTACCGGGTTATCCATCACCGGCCCATCGAGTGTCCACCGGAGGCCGCGGTGCGCGATCTGGTGCAGGCTTGCTGGGATGCGCTTGAGGGCGCGGTGCGGGAGGAGCCCGGTTCGTGGCTCTGGCCCTACAAACACTGGCGCTTCCGGCCCGCGGCGGACGAGGGGAGGTATCCCTTCTACTCGAATCGCGCGAAACGTTTCGACCGGTTGCTCCGGGAGGTCGCGTAATTCAGCGTCTCGCAGCAGCCGGCTTTGGAAGCCCTTGGATGCGCTCCCCGGGCCAAATGTTCTTTCGGGCAAACCAACCCTGAGGCACTTCGAGCGCAAAAGCCACACGGGGAAAGACGCTCGGCACAGCCCGTTCGTTGAAGGGCTCCAGATCGTGAATCTCGGCGATCACTCCTTCAGGATCGATGTAAGCAATCGACAGGGGGAGCTTCGTGTTCTTCATCCAGAAGGCGGCCGGCCCGGGCCGCTCCATCACAAAAAGCATTCCCTCTCCATCGGCCAACGTCTCGCGAAACATCAGCCCTTTTTCCTGCTCGGCCGGGTCGTCCGCCACCTCGGCGGTGACGGATGTCGACCCGATCCGAAGCGTGACAACCGGCAGGCGCGGCTGCGCGGCGCCGACGGACTCCCCTGCAACCGCAATGCGGGCATCGGGTGCGATGGCAAGAAAGAAAATGAAGAGCAGGCGAAGAGAAAATTTCATGAATGCGTGTTGACACGGCTGGGGCTGTTTTTGCACCCTCGCCATCGCTGTCAACCCATGTCCTCGATTCTGTCCTGCATCAACGTTTTTGCAGAAAATTTTTTTCTCACTGCGCAGTCGGCCGCGGACGTAAATCCTTCCGGACGCTGGGAGTGAAGGGGCGCCGCAACAGGACTTTCGAGTAAATCATGGCAAACTTTTTTCCAAAGTGGACGAACTGGCTCCCTCTCAAGGTCGTCATCTGCCTCGGGGTAATCGGAACCGGTGTCGCAGCAGGCATCACTTACTATTTCACACCAAAATACACCCGCGTCGGCTACATGCCCACGCAACCGGTGCCGTTTTCGCACGTGATCCACGTCGAGCAACTCGGGATGGATTGCCGTTATTGCCACAGCTTCGTCGAGGTCGCATCGCATTCGAACGTCCCCTCCACGCAGACCTGCATGGCGTGCCACACGCAGGTGCAGAAGGACAGCCCGAAGCTCGAAGCCGTCCGCAACAGTTGGAAAACGGGCGAACCGATCGATTGGGTGCGGATCCACAAGGTGCCTGACTACACCTACTTCAACCACGCGGTGCACGTGAACCGCGGGGTGAGCTGTTACAGTTGCCACGGTGCGGTCAACGAAATGACGGTGGTCTACCAGCACGAGCCGCAGAGCATGTCGTGGTGTCTGGATTGCCACCGCGCTCCAGAGAATCACCTCCGCCCGCCGTCGGAAATCTACAACATGAACTGGAAGCCGTCCGAAGGGGAAACCCAGCGCGAAATCGGCCTCAAATTCAAGCGTGACTGGGAAGTGAACCCGCCGGTCACCTGCGGAGGGTGCCACCGATGAAGAGAATTGTGAACCATCCGGCCCGCGAAGAGCGGCCCCGCATCTGGCGCAGTCTGCGCGAACTCGAGAACGATCCGGAGTTCGAGAAGCACCTCCAAACCGAGTTCCCGCGTGGAGCTCACCTCTACGAGGACAGTGGTGTTTCCAAGCGTGACTTCATGAAGCTCATGGGGGCCTCCATGGCGCTGGCAGGGGTTGGACTCGCCGGATGCCGCCGTCCGGAGACCTACCTTGTTCCCTTCACAAAGGGTGTGGAGTGGACGATCCCCGGCAAGTTTCTTTACTATGCGACCTCGATGCCGACGCGTGTCGGCGCCGTTCCGCTCATAGCGACGACCGTCGACGGTCGCCCGACAAAACTTGAGGGGAATCCCCTCCATCCGGCCAGCAATGGCGGCACGGATACCTTTGCGCAATCCTCCGTGCTGGACCTTTACGATCCGCACCGCTCCCGCAACATTCTGCTCGATGGCAAGCCTTCGGATGCCGCGGCATTCGATGCTTTTCTCAAAGAAGTCAGCCAATCCGGCGGTGCGGGCGTGGCCTTTCTCGTGGAGCGCCACCTCTCCCCGACGCGCGACCGCCTTCGCGCGGAGCTTGAGCGGAATTTTCCCGGTCTCCTCTGGGCCGAATATGAACCTCTCGGTGACGATGAGGCACGGGCTGCCAGCGAAGCGGCATTCGGTCCCGGCGCAGGCTTGCTGCCCAAATTCGATCGGGCGGATATCATCCTTGCCATCGACAGCGACTTCTTGAACCCCTCGGAGTCGGGGCTGGGTTACGCCGCAGGTTTCTCGGCCCGTCGGAACCCCGATCAAAAGGGGGCACCGATGAACAGGCTCTATGCCGTGGAGAATCATTTCACGACCACTGGCGGCATGGCCGATCACCGCCTGCGTCTGAAGTTCTCCGAGATTCCGGAGTTTACTCGGCAGGTCGCCGCAGTGGTCGCCGCGCAAACCGCCAGTGCCGAGTTGGCCTCTGTGCTCGGTGGCATCAAGCCCTCCGAGGCCTCGTTTGATCCCAAGTGGGCCATCGAATGCGCGAACGATCTCGTGGCGCATGCCGGGCGCTCGGTCATCATTACCGGACCTCAGACGCCGGCTCCGGTTCAGGCCCTCGCAATTGCCATCAATGCCGCGCTCGGCAACATCGGCGCGACGCTTGTTCCCGTTCAGAAATCCTTCCCGGTGTCCGCAGGTATCAAGGACCTTGCGAGCGCCATGGCATCCGGAGCGGTGAAGACCCTCTTCGTTCTCGGCGGCAATCCCGTCTACAACGCACCGTCCGACCTTGGTTTTGCAGACCTTCTGAAGAGGGTGCCGACAGTGGTTCGCCTCGGGTTGTTCGAGGACGAGACGTCGCGTCTTGCGAAATGGCATGTGCCGGCCGCCCACTATTTGGAAGCTTGGGGGGATACCCGGGCTGTGGATGGCACCTACACCGCCATCCAGCCGATGATCCTGCCCCTCTGGGGCGGGCTTTCCGAGCTTGATCTTCTCTCGAAGCTTCTCGGGGGAGCCGTCACCGAAGGCCCCGAGTTGGTGCGCCAAACATTCGAAACCATTGCTTCCGGCGAGGCCATTGCGCAGGCCGGGGGCAGCGATCTTCTTTGGAACAGCTTTCTCCGGGTGGGTTTCCTTCCCGGCACCGCATATCCGCCTGCAAACGCGGCTTACAATGCAGCAGGGGCCGCAGCCATCGCGGCAAAGACACTTCCCGCGGGCAAAGAAGGCCTGGAGCTTGTTTTCATTCAGAGTTCGAGCGTGGACGACGGACGTTATGCAAACAACTCCTGGCTCTTGGAGACCCCCGACTTTGTAACGAAGCTCACGTGGGACAATGCCGTCCTTATGAGCCCGGCAACGGCCAAGAAGCTCGGCGTCAAACCCAACTACTTCGGCAGTTTCGAGGCCATTGCGGAGAAGATGGGCAACGAGATCAATTACGATCTCCAAGCCGGCATCGTCGAACTCAGTGACGGCAAGACAACCGTTGAGGCGGCGGCTTTGGTTGCTCCCGGCCATGCGGACGACTCGCTTTCGATTGCCCTTGGCTACGGGCGCAAGGATGTTTCGGCCTTGATGCAGAACGTCGGTTTCGATGCCTACCCGCTCCGCAAGGCGGCCTCACCCCGTGTCGCCGATGGAATACGCGTCAAATTCACGGGCCGCACATACCCCCTCGCCCAGACTCAGGAGCATCGCAGCATGGAGGGGCGCGACCTCGTCCGTGAGGGCACTCTGGAGCGCTACGAGCACGATCCCAAGTTTGCACAGACGATGGGGATGGATTCCCATATCCCGCCGAATATCTCCCTCTACACCCATCCTCCACTGACCTCGAAGGAGCAGTGGGGCATGACGATCGATCTGAACACCTGCACCGGCTGCAATGCTTGCGTCGTCGCCTGCCAGGCCGAGAACAACGTCCCCGTCGTCGGGAAAGACCAAGTCCGCAAAAACCGCGACATGGCATGGATCCGTATCGACCGCTACTTCGCCGGTGAGTCGGATGATCCCGAGATGCTGGCGCAAATGATTACGTGCCAGCATTGCGAAAATGCGCCTTGCGAAACGGTTTGCCCGGTGAATGCCACCGTGCACAGTGAAGACGGCCTCAATCTCATGGCCTACAACCGCTGTATTGGCACCCGCTACTGCGCGAACAACTGTCCTTGGAAGGTTCGCCGCTTCAATTACTTCGACTACAACCAGCGGCCCATCGACAAACTCTATTGGGGCCCTCTCGCAAAGAAGGGCATGGCGGATTCGCTGCAGATGGCGAAGAATCCAAACGTCACGGTGCGCATGCGCGGCGTGATGGAAAAATGCACGTTTTGCATCCAACGCATCGAGGAGGCGAAAATCGCCCGGCTCGTGGAGGCCGGGCCAACACCCGCCAGCGAGACCCCCATCAGCCCCTTCAAAGTCGCCTGCCAGCAAGCCTGCCCGAACGACTCCATCGTTTTCGGCGACATCCGGGACCCTGAGAGCCGTGTCGCCCGCCTCCGCGAGAGCGACCGGGGCTACACGATGTTCAAGTACCTCAACGTGTCACCGCGCATCACGTATCTCGCACGCATCCGCAATCCCAACAGCAAGATGCCCGGAGCCGACTTTGTCGGCATGGCCAACGGCGTTCCCCACGGCGCGCATGGCGCCAAGGACCACGGCTCCCATGCCGCGCCCGCGCACGGGGAATCCGGAGCACATGAACCCCAGCCGGCCGGCCATTGATTCCAAGCCCCATGTCCCAAGCGTCCACGATAGAACCCGAGAAGCTCTCCGATGAGGAGAAGGCGCTGGTGCGCCCCCCGCTGGTGCTCAACCAGCGCACGATGGGATGGATCAGCAACTACATCAGTTCGATCATCGAGAGCAAAACCCCGGTGTGGTGGTACGCATCGATGGCTGTCACGGTGCCGCTGACGATCCTCTGCTTCGCGATGTTGGCATACCTCATCGCGACAGGGGTCGGCGTCTGGGGAAACAACCACCCGGTGGCTTGGGCATGGGATATCACGAACTTCGTTTTCTGGATCGGTATCGGCCACGCCGGAACTCTCATTTCCGCCATCCTTTTCCTCACGCGTCAGAAGTGGCGCACGTCAATCAACCGCGCGGCCGAAGCCATGACTCTCTTCGCCGTGGTCTGCGCGGGGCTTTACCCGGCATTGCACGTGGGACGCGTGTGGATGGCCTGGTTTCTCGCACCCGTGCCGAACTCCAATGCCATTTGGCAAAACTTCCGCAGCCCGCTGCTTTGGGACGTCTTCGCGGTGTCCACCTACTTCACGGTTTCTGTCCTCTTCTGGTATACCGGCCTCATCCCGGACCTGGCCACCATCCGTGATCGCTGCACCTCAAAGATCAAAAAATTCTGCTACGGGATCTTGTCGCTCGGCTGGCGCGGTGGCAACCGCCAGTGGAGGCACTACGAGATGGCTTATCTGCTCCTGGCAGGCCTCTCGACGCCGCTCGTGCTCTCGGTGCACTCCGTTGTGTCATTTGACTTCGCGACGTCCGTTGTGCCGGGTTGGCATACCACCATTTTCCCGCCCTACTTTGTCGCGGGCGCCATCTTCGGCGGTTTCGCCATGGTGCTCACTATCATGATCCCGGCTGCGGCGATCTACAAACCGCTGCATGACTTGGTCACGATTGATCACGTCGACAAGATGTGCAAAATCATCCTGCTCACCGGTTCGATTGTCGGCTACGCCTACCTCATGGAGCTCTTCATCGCCTGGTATGGGGCGAATCCCTACGAGCGCGCCGCCTTCTGGTACCGGGCGTTCGGTCCCTACTGGTGGGCCTACTGGGCCATGATGTTCTGCAACGTCATCGCGCCGCAATTTTTCTGGTTCAAATACTTCAGAACCCACCTTCTCTGGGTTTGGATCATCGTCCAGTTCCCGAATGCCGGCATGTGGTTCGAGCGCTTCGTCATCATTGCCACGACGCTGGCCCGTGATTTCATGCCGTCCGCATGGGGAATGTTCCACCCTTCGATCGTGGACATCCTGACCTTTGTCGGCACGTTCGGTTTGTTCACGACATTGTTCCTGCTCTTCATTCGTTTCCTTCCGATGATCTGTATGTTTGAAGTCAAAGCGGTTCTGCCGGAGGCTGATCCGCACTACGGGGAGGCGCATCACTGATGAACATCGCCGGTAATCCCTCGGCCCCCGTCTACGGTGTTGCGGCGGAGTTTCAAAGCGCCCGCGACCTTTATCATGCGGCCGAGCACATTCGTGACGAAGGTTTCAAGCGGTGGGATGTTTTTTCCCCGTTTCCGAT
Source organism: uncultured Chthoniobacterales bacterium (assembly GCA_964552635.1). Taxonomy (GTDB): domain Bacteria; phylum Verrucomicrobiota; class Verrucomicrobiia; order Chthoniobacterales; family Terrimicrobiaceae; genus CAZKHB01. Next base: position 7,126 of record CAZKHB010000022.1, on the reverse strand, counting down.
CCATGGAATGGACGACGCCATGGGGCTCCGACGTTCAAAGCTGGGGCTTTTCGTATTCTGTGGGGGTTGCACGGGTTTCCTTCTGGCGGCCACCATGCAATTCGGCACGTCCTCGTTTCTTTACCCGCTTATCGTCGCGGGGAAGCCGACGAATCTCTACACGGTGCCTGCATTTTTCCCGATCCTTTTCGAACTGACCATCCTTCTTTCGGCATTCACGGCCGTGTTCGGAATGCTCATCATGAACGGACTTCCCCGGTTCAATCATCCTCTCTTCAACTGGGATCGTTTCAAGAAGGTGACGGAGGACAAATTCTTCGTGGCCATTGAAGCGACAGACCCCAAGTTCGACCCGACGCGGCTCAAGGAGATTTTTGAGTCGCTGGGAGCCACGAATATCACCACCGTTCACGGCGACTGATCCATGCTTCGTTACTTTTTCGCCATCTTCGCCTTTGTCATCGTAACGGTTGTCGCCGTGGCGGGATTCCGCGGGCAGAAGTTCACCCAGCCGCCGATCGAGATTTTCCCGGACATGGACCACCAACCCAAGGTCAAGGCTCAGGTGCCAAGCCAGTTCTTCGCCGACGGCCGCGGCAACCGCCAACCGGTGGCTGGAACGGTCCCCCTCGGCTACGCCATGCCGCAGCACAAACCGGTGGATGGATCCGTCGGCGAGGCTACCGGTCCCTACAAGCAGATTTATTTTTCTTCGGCACCGGTCTACTTCGACACAGGAAAAATGGGCGACCAGTGGGGCACGGGGATGCCTTTCGAGATCACGCCCGAGTTGATGGCGCGGGGCAAGGAGCGCTACAGCATCAGCTGCGCCGTCTGTCACGGGGCGACGGGTGCGGGCAATGGCATCACCAGCAAATACGGCCTGGTGGGTATCGCAAGCCTGAACCAACAACGCATTCGCGACATGGCGGACGGGGAGATCTTCAACACGATAACCCACGGAAAAAACACCATGATGGGTTACGGCGAAAAGATCCAAGTCCAGGACCGGTGGGCCATCATCGCTTACATCCGGGCCCTGCAGAAATCGCAGGGCGGGGCGACCATTTTTGATGTTCCGCCCGAGGAACGGGCGAAACTTGAAGCGTTGAAGCCATGACCGAGCATTCCGATCCCGCATCCGCGGCGCACACATTCGATTACAAACACGTCGGGGGACGTTTCCTCGGCCTTGTGGCGGCGGCTCTTGCGTCCTTCGCGATTATATTCGTCTGGGGCTTCTTCGAGCCCAAGCAGTTCGCGTTTTCCTACCTTTTCGCCTACACCTTCTTTCTCACGATTTGCATGGGTGGCTTGTTTTGGACGCTCGTTCACCACGCCGTCGATGCGGAGTGGAGCGTTGTGGTCCGCCGCCAAATGGAAAACATCGGGAGCCTGCTTGCCGTGATGGGTATTCTTTTCATTCCCCTCGTCTTCGTCGCGCCAAAGCTCTGGTATTGGATGACCAAAGGCCCGGGCGAAGACTATTTGCTCGATGAAAAGTGGCCCTATCTCACGCCGTGGTTCTTCTGGCTGCGGGCAATCTTTTACTTCGCCTTCTTCACAATAGCCGCCATCTGGCTGCGCTCGAATTCCATCCTTCAGGACAAGGAGGGTGCCGCCCGATACACGATCCTCAATCGCCGGATCACGTTCGCCAGCCTCCCGTTTTTTGCCGTGTGCCTGACATTCGCGGCGATCGACTGGCTCATGGGTTTGGACTACCACTGGTTTTCGACCATGTGGGGGGTTTACATCTTTGCCGGAACCGCCCTCAGTTCGCTCTGTGTTCTCATTTTGATTGTGACGGCCCTCCGCTCTGCCGGATATTTCAAGGGGATCATCACACTCGAGCACTACCACATCATGGGTAAGCTCATGCTGGCCTTCACGATTTTCTGGGCCTACATCGGGTTCAGCCAATACATGCTCATCTGGTATGCCAACATTCCCGAGGAAACGGTTTACTTCCTCCGCCGGAACACGGAATCTTGGCACATCCTGAGCACGGCTCTTGTCGTCGGCCATTTCTTCGTGCCCTTTCTTCTCCTGTTGCCGAATATCGGCAAGAAAAAGCCGGCTTTCCTCTGTGGAATGGCCGTATGGATCTTGTTCATGCATCTGCTCGACATCTACGTGATCGTCCTCCCCGCCTACCACAAGGCGGGCTTTGTTCCGAGTTGTTTCGATGTCCTCAGTCTCGCGGCCATCGGCTGCACACTCGCAGCGGTTTTCCTCAAACGTCTCGGCGATGCCCCGCTGTGGCCATTGAAAGACCCGCGCCTCCGTCAATCCATTGCCTTGAAGAACTGATGGACAGCGACTCCTCACTCCCATCCTCGGACTCCGCCAGAAAACCTGCTCTCTGGCCCTTCTTCGCATTGGGCCTTGTAATGATGCTCCTTTTTCTCGGAATCAACAAGTGGCTGGTCGGGTCCAACCTCGGTGACACTACGCCCGAGGATGCCGCGCGGTCCGAGTTGAGAGTCAAAAACCTTGCCGAATTGCGGGCCGAGGACGATGCGAAGCTCAATGGCTACGCTTGGATCAATCGCGAAAAGGGCAGCGTGCAGATTCCTATTGCCGAGGCCATGAAGCTGGTTGTCCCGCAACTCAACAGCGCCGAGCCCCGCCCTGCCTACCCCGTTGCGGTTCCCGCTCCCGCCCCCGCAACTGAGAGCCCCGCACCCGCAACGCAACCCGCCCCCTCGATGCCATGACAGCAGGAGTCATTCTACTCACCGGCGGAATCGTTTTCCTCAGCGGCAGTGCGCTGCTCGCCTTCTTTTGGGCCATCAAGGACGGCCAGTTGAACGACCTTGCCTCCGGAGCCCGATCCATCTTCGACGAAGACGAACCTGTCGGTGAACCGACAGATCGCTTCCCATCGCACAAACGCCCATGAAGTCCCAGAGTCTTCTCGCCTCTTTCAACCCGGCCACGGAACCGGATACTCTCGATAGCGCGGAACGCGCCCGCATCGATGCATCGACGCGCCTTCCCGTGCTCCTCTTCTTCGGATCGGCCATCTTCTGGCTTGTCCTTGGCTCGACTCTGGGGCTCATTTCCGCTTGGAAAATGACGCATCCGGCCCTGCTGGACGGAGCCGCTTGGCTGACATTCGGCCGGTTGCGCCCCGCTCACCTGAACACCGTCATTTACGGCTGGGCGTCGGCGGCGGGAATCGGCGTCGGAATCTGGCTCATGGCCCGTCTGTGCCGCGTGACGCTGCTGCACTCCAAACTGCTCGTTGCCGCAGCGATTTTTTGGAATGTCGGCGTTCTGGTGGGAACGCTCGGCATTCTTGCCGGCTACAGCCGATCGATCGAGTGGCTGGAGTTTCCCGGATTCGCCACCCCGATTCTTTTCGTCGCCTATGCTTTCATCGGGATCTGGACCATCATCATGTTCCGTTACCGGAAGCCTGGACACGTCTACGTCTCCCAGTGGTATCTTTTTGCCGCATTCCTTTGGTTCCCCTGGCTGTATGCAACGGCGAACATTCTCCTTATCTGGCAGCCGATCCAAGGCTCCGCGCAGGCGGCAGTGAACTGGTGGTTCGCGCACAATGTTCTTGGTCTCTGGTTCACGCCGATCGGCCTCGCCAGTGCCTATTACATGATTCCCAAAGTGATCGGTCGCCCGATCCATTCCTACTACCTGAGCATCCTCGGATTCTGGTCTCTCGCTTTGTTTTATAGTTGGAATGGCATGCACCATTTGATCGGAGGGCCTTTCCCTACATGGATGGTCAGCGCCAGCGTTGTGGCCAGTATCATGATGTTCATTCCGGTGATCACCGTCGCGATCAACCACCACATGACAATGCGCGGCCACTTTGAAGCCTTGCAGTGGAGCCCCACGCTTCGTTTCACCGTCTTCGGAGCGATGACCTACACGCTCGTGAGTCTTCAGGGAAGTTCGATGGCAATTCCGGCTTGGAACACGTTGATTCACTTCACAGACCACACTCCCGGCCATGCCCACCTGGGGCTCTACGGATTCTTCACCATGATTCTTTTCGGTGCCATGTACTACATCGTGCCGCGTCTTGTCGGTTGGGAATGGCCTTCAGCCACCCTGATCCGTTGGCACTTCTGGCTGGCAGCAGTCGGAATCCTCATGATGGTAGGCGCTCTCACTGTGGGCGGCATTCTCCAGGGGCTTGCCATGTATGATCCGGCAGCCAACTTCCGGACCTCCCTCGAATACGCCACACCGTTCCGAATCATTCGGGGTATCTCCGGCTTCCTGCTTCTGGGAGCGCATCTCGTCTTTGCCTACCTCTTTGTGGCAATGCTCCTAAAACTCGGCCAACCGCACGAGGGCCCGCGTCTTCTGGCGCGGCCGGAAGGCACATCCAAGGAGGTTGCTGCGGTATGAACAGGCTGCCCCTCATTTTCCTCGGCGTCTTTCTGACCTTCGCTTCTTCATGGGTCGGTCTCGTTGTGTATCCGTATTTGACACTCGGAAACCTCAAGCCTCTGCCGAACGAAGAAACTGGAGGTTACCTGCCTCCGGCCATGGACGGACTGGCAGTCGCCGGCCAGCGCGTTTATGCGGCGAACGGATGCGTCTACTGCCATAGTCAGCAGGTCCGGTGGGCACCCCTCTCAACCGACATCGAGAAAGGCCTTGGACCCCGTCAAACGGTCGCCAGAGACTACATCCGCGAGCAGCCGGCTTTCTTGGGCACGATGCGCACGGGTCCGGATCTCTCGAATATCGGTGCGCGCCAACCGGATGCAAACTGGCACCACAAGCACCTTTACGAGCCGAAAACGGTCACCTCATGGTCAATCATGCCGGCTTTCCGTTACCTTTACCGGATGCAAAAAATCGAGGGTCAGCCTTCCGCCGAGGCGGTGAAGGGTCTGAGCGGGCCGCATGCTCCGCCTCCAGGCTATGAGGTTGTGCCAACCGAAGAAGCCAAGCAACTCGTTGCTTATCTTATCTCCCTGAAGCGCAACTTCCCATTGCCGGAATCCCCGGAACCTCCAGCCAAGTAAAAGCGCCGTGTCGAACCAGCATCAAAATCCCCGCGACGACGGGTTCAAGGAAAGCGAGCTCGCCAGCGAGATGAACGTGGCGCAAGTCCACGGATCCATCCTCCGTGAACAGGCGGAACCGAAAGACGGCTACGAACCCGTTCCTCTCTGGCTGATCACCGTCTTCTTCTGCATCATCTTTTGGTCGGGTCTCTACCTCGCCTTGAACAGCGGGGGCTTCAAAGCTGATGTGTTCAACCCACAGCTTGTGGCGTGGGCCGGCGGTGGCGCTGCCGTTGATCAGGGTCCGCCGGATCCCATGGTCGTGGGGAAACGTCTCTACACCCAGAACTGCGTGGTTTGCCACCAGACGACCGGACAAGGCATTGCCGGGCAGTTCCCACCGCTTGCCGGAAGCGAGTGGGTCGTCGGAGGTGACTGGCACGGAGACAACCACCTCGTCAAAATTCTCCTGCACGGCCTGCAGGGTCCCATTCAAGTCAAGGGCAACACCTACAACAATGCGATGCCGCCCTGGAAGCAGCTCAAGGATGAGCAAATCGCCGCCATTCTTACCTACATCCGCGCGGAGTGGGGAAATGCCGCGCCCGCGATAACGCCGGAGTTTGTCAAAGCCGTTCGCGACGCTTCCGGGGATCGCAGCGATCCCTGGACACAGCCGGAGCTCAAAGCCATACCCGCGGAGCGTGTCCCTGCCGGTGGGGCTGCCCCGAGCGCCCCAGCGCCTGCGGCCCCCGCCCCAGCAGCCGCCTCATAACCCAGAAGTTTTCACCCCCCTATGAAGCACACCCTCCTCAAGGCCTCTGCGGCAGCCCTTGTCCTGCTGGCGCCTCTGGCCGCTTGGGCTGAGCCAACCGGGAGCGTCTACTGGGCCCCACCCACCGCAACGACGGGCGGAGAGAAAGTGGATTCTCTCCTCAACTTCATTTTCGGTCTGACGCTCGTCGTTTTCGTCCTCACTCAGACGGTCTACATCGTCTACTTGGTTCGGTATCGCAAGCGGCCCGGCCACAAGGCGCACTACAGTCACGGAAACAACACGCTGGAACTCATCTGGACCGCGATCCCCACGGCGATCTTCCTTCTCCTCGCAGTTTGGAGCAACCATGTCTGGTTCCAACTCACGGAAAGCGGTCCTCCCAAGGATGCGATCTCCATCGACATCGTCAGTTACCAGTTCGGTTGGGATATGCGCTACCCGGGCACCGATGGCAAGCTGGGTGCGGCGGACGTCAAGAAGATCAGCTTGGAAAACAAGTTCGGCCTGGTTGAAGAAGACCCTGCATCGGCTGATGATTTCACCTCCAATGAATTGGTGATCCCGGTCGGGAAACCCGTTCACGTTCTTCTCCGCTCCCGCGATGTGATCCATTCCTTCTACGTTCCGGCCTTCCGTCTTTACCAAGATGCTGTGCCGGGCCGGACGATCAAATGGGTGTGGTTCGAAACGACACGCACAGGAAACTTTGAACTCGCCTGCAGCCAACTCTGCGGTACCGGACATTACAACATGAAGGCCAAGATCCGTGTTGTTCCCCAAGAGGAGTACGACAAATGGTTCTCGGAGAAAGCCGCCAAAGCACAATCGCTCAAGGTGGCGGTTGCGAACCACGGATCCTGATTCCCACGCTTCGGGATCAGGCCCAGAGCCGGCGGTCGAGGGTCCGATACTGGATCGCTTCGCCCAGGTGATCGGCCTTGATCTCCGAGCTCCCGGCAAGATCCGAGATCGTACGCGCCACTTTCAGAATGCGATCGTAGGCACGGGCACTGAGCTTCAGTTCCTCCATCGCATGCTCAAGGAGAGCCTCGTTCTCAGGCAAAAGGGCGCAATGGGTGCGAATCTGGCGGTGACTCATTCGGGCATTGCACCGAACACCGGGCGTCTTTTCGAACCGTTCAGCCTGGACCTCGCGTGCTGCCCGGATGCGTTCCCGGACGGTTTTTGAGCTCTCAGCCGGCACGGCCGAACGGAGTTCCTTGTAGTCAACGGCGGGGGCCTCCACATGGAGGTCGATGCGATCCAACAGCGGACCCGAGATGCGCGAACGGTAGCGTTCGACCTGGGCCGGCGAGCACCGGCACTCATGCCTCGGATCACCATGATATCCGCACGG
>CAZKHB010000021.1:0-54585 GCA_964552635.1 uncultured Chthoniobacterales bacterium | reverse complement strand
TGAGCCCGGTGGAGGAAGCCATCCGCATCCGCACCGACGAGACCGGCGAGAAAGCCGTCTAACGACAACACCACATCATCCCACGCAACGGCCGGGCTCGAGAGAGCCCGGCCGTTTGCTTTGTCCGGAAGCATGGCGCAGCGCCTCGTGGCTTGCCCGGCAGGCGTTTTGCGGTTTTGCTGCGCACCGATGTGAATGCCCTCGGCTTTCTCGCGGCCTGCGCTCCGTCCTCTGACTCTGCCGCAAGCCCACACCCTTGGACATGAACGCTCCCGTGGATGGTTTTCTCAATCGGTTCGAGATCGGACCCTCGGGAAGAGGGGCGCTGAATGGACTTACGTTTGCAGCAAAGGATCTCTTCGACGTGGCGGGAACAGTCACGGGTTGCGGCAACCCGTCTTGGGCTGCCAGCCATCCCCCCGCCGCGGCCCATGCCGTTGTTCTCGAGCTTTTGCTTGCCGCGGGAGCGACGTGCCTCGGAAAAACGATCACGGATGAGTTTGCTTTCAGTCTCGTGGGAGAGAATCATTTCTATGGAACGCCCGTGAATCCGAGAGCTCCGGATCGCGTGCCCGGCGGATCATCGAGCGGATCCGCCTCCGTTGTTGCGGCCGGCCATGTGGATTTTGCCCTCGGCACCGACACGGCGGGTTCCGTCCGCGTGCCCGCCGCGAATTGCGGCCTGTTCGGCTTGCGGCCGACATGGGGCCGGATTTCCGTCGCCGGTGTCCAACCGCTGGCTCCGTCTTTCGACACCGTCGGGTTCTTCACGCGGGACTCCGGCGTGTTCGATCGGGTAGCCCGTGTGCTCCTGCCGGTTGCACCCATTGCACCAGCTATTGGGAGGGTTCTTTTTCTGACTGAAGCTTGGGATTTCGCGGATGAAGAAATTCGCCAACTGCGCCCGCAAGTCGAAGAGCGCTTTGCAGGGGCAGGTTGCGAGGTTGCCACCGTGGCACTTGCTGAGTTGGTCGCGGGTCCCATGGGAGCGGATCTTTTCGCGTGGCGGGATGCCTTTTGCGGAGTGCAGTGGCCGGAAATCTGGAGCACGTATGGGGCTTGGCTCGAAAGTGTCGCGCCTGTGCTGGGTCCGAAGATTGCCGCGAACTTTGCCGGCGTGAAGCGGGCTGGACGTTCCGGTCTGGCTGCCAGTCGTGAAAAGTGCATCGAGCTCCGCAGGGGATTGGCCATCTCTGCAGGGATGGCACTCTGCATTCCCACCACGCCCTGCGTGGCACCGCGTCGCGGGGAGGTGGACTACGACCGCAGCGGCAAGGGGTATCTCCCGCGCACGCTCGGCTTGGGTGCCTTGGCAGGACTCTGTGGGTTGCCCCAACTCAACCTTCCGCTCGCTACGGGCAAAGGCATTCCGGCGGGCATTTCCCTTGTCGGGCAGGCGGATTCCGATCTCGCGCTGGTTGGGCGCGCAAGGATGTGGGAAACGCCCTGAGCGCCCGAGTCACGTCCTGTCCGCTCAGCCGTGTTTGTCTTCCTTCGCCGGAATAAGCAGGGATGCGGCGATCGAGGCTCCAATCACAACCGAGATGATCGCCAGCGACCATGTGATCGGGAACTTTCCGCCGAAGGCTTCGTTGAGCCACACCATCTTGAGGCCGACGAACAGAAGAACGATGCCGAGGCCGTATTTCAGGAAGCGGAACTTGTGGACGATTCCGGCGAGCAGGAAATACATGGCGCGGAGGCCCAGAATCGCGAACATGTTCGATGTAAAGACGATGAACGGCTCCTTCGTGATGGCGAAGATGGCGGGCACGCTGTCCACCGCAAAAATGATGTCCGAGATCTCGATGAGCACGAGGGCGACAAAGAGCGGAGTCGCGTGGAGCACGCCCTTTTCGCGGATAAAGAACTTCTGGCCCTCGATCTTCGGCCACACAGGAAGAAACTTCCTCATGAGCTTCAGGGCGGGGTTTTTCTCGGGCTCCAACGGTTTCTCAGGGGCGAAGAGAATCTTGATCGCCGTGAGAATCAGGAAGACACCGAAAACGATGACGATCCACTGATATTGCATCAGGATCGCGCCCAGCGAGATGAAGATGATTCGGAAGATCAGGGCGCCGATAATGCCGAAGAAAAGGACCCGGTGCTGGTATTTCGCCGGAATGGCAAAATACGTGAAAATCATCACAAAAACGAAGATGTTATCCACCGCGAGCGACTTCTCGACGATGTAGCCGGTCAAATACTCCAGCGCGGTTTGCTTTGCAGCCAGTTGGGCATCGAAGCCCGGAATGGCCATCAACCGGTCGACCTGAGGAAACCGGAAGAGGCAGTACTGGTAGAGTCCGTAGCCAAAAACCAACGCGAGCAGGACCCACACCACACTCCAGATGGAAGCCTCTTTAATGCTAACCTCATGGGCTTGGCGGTGGAAAACGCCGAGGTCGAGCGCGAGCACAACGAGAACGAAGGCGATGAAAGCCAGGTAGAGCCACCAGTACTCGACGAACGGGAAGAGATAAACGTGTTCCATGAAGCGGGCGTGAAATTGCCTGAGCGATCAGCAAAATCAAGCGATTATCGTGCCGACGTTGACTCGATTCCCGTGGCCGAGCGTCCGGGAAGCACAAACTGGCGTGTTTCCGCTTCCTCCCCGACCTTTTCGTTCAGTCGACCTTTGCCGCCGATTCCGTCCCAGCCGGCCGTCCAGACCGCCACGCGGCGCGCAGAGCCGCGAACAGAACCGCCCAGTGCGATCCGAACCGGGGAACGTGTCCTGTTGATCAGCAGGAGACGGGTGGTAGTGCCTTCGCGTGCGGCAAGGGCGAACACGCCCTGCGGAGTATTCCGCACGGGGAAAAGCGTGCCGCGGAGGAGACGGGAGACGAGGCGCAAGGCATGGCCAGTCGGCAGAAGCGTGTTGCGCGTTCCGATGGCATCCCAAAGTTGCGGGGAGCCCGCGTTGTGCAGCCAGCGGGTATTCCACACGATGGCCGACTCAAGCAGGGGCTCGCAGGCGGCAATCGCAAGAATCTCCGCCAGTACGAGCCCGTGCCCGAAGCTACTTCGGTGGCTCCATCCTGTGTTGCGAGGGTGCCCCGACCAGTCCGCCGAGTTCACCTCGGAGAGGAGAATTCGTATGCGTGCGGCATCCGCAGGCCGGGCCCATCGACGGAGGGCTTGGCGGACGGATGCCAGTTCGGCCCGAAGGGTGATCGGGCGTTTGGCGTAGGCATCGAAGGATCCCCAGCCGTAGACGGGGTAGGAGTGAATGTCGACAAAGTCGATGACGTCCCCGGCGGAGTTCAGAACGGTTTTCCACCATGCCCCTCTGCGCCCCGCCGCTTTGTCGACAGAACCGACCGTGGAGGCGTTCTCCGGCCCGTTCGCAGCGATCCGGGCATCTGGGTCCACCGAGCGGATCGCCTTGGCAAAGGCCCGGAGGTCCCGCGCGTAGTCCGCCGCTGCGGCCGCCCCGTTGTAGCTGAGGCGCAGGTAGGATTCGTTCCCGAGCGCCCAAGCCTTGACCGGAAACCGGTGGCGTTTGGCGTAGGCGGCCCAAGCCCGTGCATGGGCGAGGAGCTCGGCAAGCCCGGGCCGGGGAGCTTTGGTTTTTGGTCCATAGGCAACATCGTAAGGAAGCACGATGACCGCGGCGGCTCCGGTCTCCCGGGAGACACGCATGAAATCATCAAAGCTCAGGGGAGGGCGCAGGAAGGCGCCCGAAACGGGATCCACCAGCGAACGGTCGCCCGATGGCCATTCCGACGACGGAATCAACGTTGGCTCGGCCCGTGTGTAGGGAGGGGAGGAAAACCAGACACCGTCGGATTTCTCCCCCCCCGGGTATCGCAAGACCTGCACACCCATCTCCCGGATGGCCCGGCTGAGGTCCGACAGGCTCGATGGCTCGCGCGGTCCGTCGAGAAGGTAATTCACGTTCAGGCCCCAAAAACTCCGGGGCATCGTCCGGATGGGGGAGTCGACGGCGATCTCGAGGACCGCCGGATCGGCTGCCTGCGCGGTGGTTGTGACCACGAAAGCGAGCAAGCCGATGACCAGGCGGGAGCGCATCTCAGCGCACAAGGGGCGCGAGGATGTTCAGAATGCCCTGCACCCCCTCGCGGGCTTTTTCAGGCGCTCCTTCGAGCACGGACGTTCCTTCCATGAGAATCTGCTCGCCCATGGCTGCCGCAAGGCGATTGGAGAGGTCTTCCGTGGGGAGTTCCACGGTCCCGCCGAGTCTCAAGGGAGTCCACAAATACCCGTCGCGGCTTTGCGTAAAGACCCGCTCGCGGGATCCCGGAATCCATTGCAAGGTCTGCGCCGTGACTCCCACCGACAGGTCCCCGGCAAGTTCCCCGCCCGGGCCCACGCGGAGGGTGCCTTCAAGGCGGAGGAGGCCGCGGGATTCGAGGACGAGATCGGTGAGCGTGACCGTGCCGTTCGCCAAGGTAAAGGCGGCCCGGCATTCCTGTACAGGCAGGCGCTTGAATGCGGGGTTCCCGGTGAACGTCGCAAGGCGGGAGAGGACGGGGAGATTCTCAATGCGCCCATCGGCCACGCTGAGGTTTCCGGTGGTTCCCTGCGAGGCTTCCACAGAGGCACGGCCCTGCATTTGTCCGGCAAGGTTTTTTCGCGAGTCTCCACGCAGAAGATCTGTGAGCTCCACGCCTTGCCAGCTCACGTTGAGAATCCCCTTTCCACCGATTTCCCCCGCGGCCTGGACCTTGCCATTGCTGCCGAGGCGGAGTGCGGAGTCGGTAAGAAAAAACACGCCGCCCTGCTGCTTGCCGCGCAGTTCCTCGAGCGTCAGGGCGGGAAGACCTGCCACTTGGAGGGTGCCACCCGAAGCGCGAAAATCGAGCGTCCCCGCATAAGGTGTGATGCGAAGGCGTGAGTTCTCGAGTGTTCCACCCGGCCAGTTGAGCGTGGCTGATCCGACCTCGACCGGCTCGATCTCCAAGCGTTGTGGGAGCCAGGAAGGCAGGCCCTGACCGGCTGACGGGCGGGTGGTTCCCGCTTCGGATGCGGGTTCGCCCGCGCCGAGTGTAGCCGCAGCCCGTGTGATCGAAATGCCACGCAATCGCCATGCCCCCCCAAGGAGTGCGCGCCAGTCCCACTCGGCCCGCACCTGGCTCAGCGTGAGCTCGCGAAGAACGGGGGCCCCTTCCAGTGCGATTTCCTCCGTGTAGGCCGCCGGTCCGGACCACTGAATCTGCGCGATGCGGACATTTCCCCCGACCGCTCGACCGAGAGCCTCGCCTGCCAGTGCCCGGAACTCCTCACCCTGCAGGAACCGGGTGATCCGGGAATTCGCGACAACCAGAGCTGCTCCCAGCATAAGGAGACAGGCAATACCGGCAGCAATGGCCACATGGCGGCCCTTCATGCGGGGTCAGCGGGCGCGGTGCGCCTCAGATTTTGTTGATGGTCTTGCGGAGGGCCGAGGTGCCCTCACTCAGAAGCGACTCGAGCGAACTCGAGGCCTTCGTGAGAAGTGCATGAGCCTTCTTTTTGGCTTCCTCACGGGCTTTCCCCGTGGTCGAGGCACTCGTTGTGATCCCTTTGCGGAGGAGTCCTGCGGCTTCGTCGACCAGCTTCAGCGCAACTTCTGTTGCATCAGGCTTCGGGGACGGTTTCTTCTTCGAAGCAGGTTTCGATTTGGCGGGCGTCTTGCGGGCTGTGGGTTTTTTTCCGGTGGGCATGCCGAGAAGGTAGTCCTCCGCGCGGGGCTTGCCAAGGAGGCAGTCGGTTTTCATGATCTGCCCTCCCATGGATGCCATCATCGATCTCCTGCAGCAGAATGCCCTCATGCCGCGCGCCGACATGGCGCGACTCCTGAACCTGTCCGAGGCCGATGTGAACGCTGCGATTGCCCGGCTTGAGTCCGAGGGTGTCATTCTCGGTTACCAAGCCATTGTAAACCGGGAGAAGCATGAGACGGACAAAGTCACCGCGGTCATCGAAGTCAAAATCACACCCGAGCGCGACGGGGGCTTCGACCGCATTGCGTCGCGCATCGCGAAGTTCGAAGAGGTGGAGAGTTGCTATCTTGTCAGCGGAGGCTACGACCTGCTCATCATTGTCGAGGCCGCCAACCTTCGGGCGATCGCCGCTTTCGTGGCGGAAAAACTCAGCACGATCGACGCCGTTCAGGCAACAGCCACGCATTTCCGCTTGAAGACCTACAAGGAGAACGGAGCCTTTCACGCCATGGAGTCCGCTCCGGAACGACTCGCTGTCTCCCCATGAGCATCCCGATCGCCGACCACGTCCGGGGTATCCCGCGCTCGGGCATCCGTGACTTTTTCGAAATCGTCCAGTCGATGAGCGATGTGATCTCGCTCGGCATCGGTGAGCCGGATTTCGCCACGCCGTGGCACATCCGGGAAGCCGCAATCTATGCGCTGGAGAAAGGCCGGACCGGCTACACGTCGAACCTCGGCCTGCCCCGCTTGAGGCGTTCCATTTCGGACTATGTGGCCGCGCAGTTTGGCGTCATGTATGATTCGCACTCCGAGATTCTCGTTTCGGTCGGAGTGTCCGAAGCGATCGACCTCGCGCTGCGTGCCCTTCTCAACCCAGGGGACGAGGTCATCTACCACGAGCCCTGCTATGTCTCTTATTCGCCCAGCATCGTTCTGGCCGGTGGCGTGCCGCGCGCGGTCGGCACACGGCCGGAAGAAGGCTTTGCCGTCCGGGCGGCCGATCTGGAGCGTGCCGTGACTCCGCGCACGCGCGCGGTCATGTTGAACTTCCCGACGAATCCGACGGGGGGCACGATGACGGCGGACGAACTCGCCGGGATCGCCGAAGTGATCGTGAAGCATGATCTCGTGGTGCTATCCGACGAGATCTACAGCGAATTGACCTACGATGGGGGCGTGCACACGAGCATCGCCTCGCTGCCCGGAATGAAGGAGCGTACGGTTCTCCTGCACGGACTTTCCAAGGCGTTCGCCATGACCGGTTGGCGCATCGGGTTTGCCTGCGCGCCCGCGGAACTCATCGAGGCGATGATGAAGATCCATCAATACTCGATCCTGTGCGCCCCGATCATGGGCCAGGATGCCGCCATCGAGGCGCTCGAGCGCGGTGCCCAAAGTGTTCAGAAAATGCGGGCCGAGTACGAGCGGCGGCGCAATTTTATTGTATCCTCACTCAACGGCATGGGACTCGACTGCCCGACCCCCCGCGGGTCGTTTTATGTCTTCCCGAAGATCGGCGCGTCCGGGCTTGCGAGCAGGGAGTTCTCGATGCGTTTGCTTCAGGAGGAGAAAGTTGCCGTCGTGCCCGGAACCGCGTTCGGACCGGGCGGGGAGGGGCATGTGCGTTGCAGTTTCGCCACGGGCCTCGACCAGATCAAAATCGCAATGGAGCGCATGGCCGCTTTTTGCGCACGGCTGGGCGTCGCCCGCCGCGCCGCTTAACGCCGGGCAGCCCGCTTGAGGAGGTCCTCGAAGCGATCCGAGATCGTTTCGAGATCGAACTTGTCTGCCACGACAACGCTCTGCCGGCGTAGCTTCTCCAAAAGAACGGGGTCGGCGGCGAGGCCTGTCACCCGTTCGGCGAAGGCTTCCGGGTCGGAAAGTGACACGCGAAATCCGTTCTGCCCCTCCTCGACAAGATCCTGCAGGCCGGGGATGTCGCTCGTCAGGAGGGCTGCGCCGCGCTTGACGGCTTCAATCGCGGCAACCGGATTTCCCTCGGATGTTGAGGGCATCAGGAATAGATCGGTTCTTGCCAGCAACTCATTGAGTTGCTCAGCCGGCACCCAGCCCGTCAGTGTGATGCGGTCTCCGAGTCCTGTTTCCCGGATCGCGTGCTCGATCACCGGCCGCTCGGGTCCGTCTCCCACGAGATTGAGTTGCCATGGCACGCTGGCCGGAACCAAAGCGAGCGCACGGACCATCCACGGGAAGTTTTTTTGCGGATTGAAGCGGCCCGCCGCAGTGAGTTCAAGTGGTCCGACTGGTCTTGGTGTGCACCCTGCGCCCTCCATGTCCACGCCGTTGAGGATCACTTCGGCGCGGATGTCATAAGCCTCGCGAGCAAGGTCGCGAGCAAAGCTGCTGCTCGCCGAAACTGCGGCGGCATGTCTCCAGATGGGTTTGATGAAAGGATTCAAGATCCGGAATAGGTGGTCTGTCTGATCGGGATTTCCGCCCGGCAGGTCCCCGAGATGGCAGGTGAGGACATAGGGGAGCGAAAGTGTGCAATGCAGGGCGTACGCGAGAACACCACTCGGCACCGCGAAGTGGGCATGCACGACGTCTGGTCTCCAACTCCGGGCATCACGGAGCGCCGGGAGAGCGGAGCCCATGAGGTAACCAGCCATCTCTGCGACGCTGCAATGATCGGGGTGCTTGCGAAAACTCCGGTGGCGCAGCACCTCCACTCCGTCGCGTCGGGCGAAGCTCTCCGTTTCGCCTTGAAGGCGGGCCGTGTGCACCCTCACCGCATGCCCTCTCCGAACGAGCGAAGCCGCGATCTGGTGGGCCATCCGCCCCCCGCCTCCGCCGATGGGCGGATACTCGTAGCACAGCACAAGGATTCTCATCGCAGGCAGGCTGTGTAGATCGACTCGATGTCGGAGACCATTCGCTTGAGAGAAAAGCGTTCGACTATCCGCTGGCGGGCCCGGGCTCCCATTTCGGCGCGTCGCGCTTCCTCATCGAGAAGTCCGGAAAGACTCCGAGCGAACCCCGCTTCGTCGTCACGATCGACCAGCAGCCCGTCTCGCCCTTCGGTAATGACCTCGGCGATACCATCGAGTCGCGAGGCCACGACGGGCAGCTCCCAAGCCATGGCCTCGAGAAGCGTCATGGGAAGACCTTCGAAGCGCGACGGCATCAGAAGAGCATCCGCCGCGGCGTAAAGGTCGCGCGGATCCGGGGCATACCCCGCAAAGCGAAGGACTTCGTTGAGGCCGAGCTCATCCGAAAGTCTCCGCAGGCGTGTCTCTTCCGGACCGCTTCCGGCAATCAGAAAGCGGGTGCCGGGAAAGTCGCGTCGGATGTCCGCCGCAACCCGCAGGAACAGGCCGAAGTTTTTCTGAGGCCTCAGGCGACCGACTCCGAGAACCAGACGGTCCGATTCGCCAAGGCCCAAAATGGCGCGTACCGCACGGCGACGTGAGGGATCGGGCGCGTGCAGGGACGTGTCGATGCCGTTCGGGACAATCGTAACGTGCGCGGCGGGCACGCTCTCGTGCTGAATGAGAAAATCTCGGCAGGTGGTCGAGACGGCGATGCAGTGTGTGGCGAAACGATTTGCCCATGTCTCGAGGCCCCGGACGATCCCGTTGTCGACGCGCAACGCATCGTTGGTGTGGTCGTGATTGATTCGCACCGGGACTCCCGCCAGAGCACCAAGGGGTTTCGCAAGGATGTTCGAAGCGGCAAGGTGGCAGTGGAGAATGTCGAACCGCCCGCTTCGCAGGAGCCCGAGCAACCGCGGAGCCCACAGGGGAAGAAATTTAGATGGGGACAGGCTGTGAAGGGGAATCCCGCTTGCGGCGAGGCGGTCCCAGAAAACTCCGCGTCCGTGGAGTGTTGCTGCCTCGTGGGAAAACCGTCCGGCGTCGGCTCCCTTGGCGATGTTCAAGACGACCTCCTGCGCTCCCCCGAGGTCGAAGCTGTCGATGACGTGGAGAACCCGGGCCGGTTTCATTGCCTGCGTTGCCATTCCTGCCAGACGTATTCGCACCAAAGGAAAAGGCGCTCGTCGCTGCGACCGGCAAGGTGCGACTGGGAAGCGGCACGGGTGAAGGGATGGTCGAGCATGGGCGTGAGCCGTCCGCTGCGAAGCCATACTCCGGTCGGAGTCCCGAAGCCTTTCTTTTTCCTGTGCGTGATCTCGGGAGGCAGGACCTCGCGGAGGGCGTGTTTGAGGAGGAACTTCGTGGTGCCGCCGCGGAGTTTGTAGTGCGATGGCAGACGCCGTGCGAAATCCGCCACCTCGATGTCGAGGAACGGACTGCGCACCTCCAGCGAATTCATCATGCTCGCCCGGTCGGCCTTGGGCAGGATGCCGTCCTGCAGGTAAAGCTCTGCAAAGAACTGCAAGGTGCGGTCGACCGGATCCGAACTCGCACACGAGTCCCACGCCGCGATCGCCTCGCTGTAGATTTCCTCCACCGAGTAATCTGTCCCCGTGAATCTGCGCAAATCGTCCGGCTCCAGGGCACCGAGCCAGACGGGATTCCAGAGTGACGGGCCATGGTCGAGCCCGCGCAGGGTGCGCTTGATTTTGAAATCCAGACTCATGTTGGCGTGAGAGACGGGAAGTCGCGCCGCAAGCAATCGGAGGCCCTTGTGAACCGGGCGCGGCACCAACCGCGCGTAGGCCGACGCTGCCTTCAACGCGCGGAACGGATCGTATCCGGCGAATAGTTCATCGCCTCCGTCCCCGCCAAGTGCGACTGTGACGTGGCGGCGGGCGAAGCGGCAGAGAAGCCAGGTGGGCAGCAGGGAGGCATCGCCTTGGGGTTCATCCAACTTGTCGAAGATCGA
The DNA here is from genome assembly GCA_964552635.1 of uncultured Chthoniobacterales bacterium. Taxonomy (GTDB): domain Bacteria; phylum Verrucomicrobiota; class Verrucomicrobiia; order Chthoniobacterales; family Terrimicrobiaceae; genus CAZKHB01. Next base: position 44,107 of record CAZKHB010000021.1, on the reverse strand, counting down.
CGGCAGAACATCGAGTGCCGCAGCCAGATCGAGAGTCTCCTCATGGTGCCGCGTTCCGAGGCGGTTGGAGACAAACCGCGCGTGGGAAGATTCGTCGAACGAGGGCTCCGAAAAACCCACGGTGAAGGTGTTCAACTCCCCGGTGACTTCCGGTGCCGCAAAGGCCGCAATCGCGGAGGAGTCGATGCCGCCGCTCAGGAAGACACCGAGAGGAACGTCCGCGATGAGTCGGCGGCGCGTGGCGGCGCGCAACTTTTCGCGGAGTTCTTCCGCGAGATTCTCAAGACTCGCAGCGGGCTCTTCGGGCTCGATCCGGTACCGCCAGTAACGGGAGACCCGTGGCTCGGAGTTGTCGCCGGACAAGACCATCGAGTGTCCGGCGGGGAGCTTCCACACTCCCTTGAACGGAGTGTGCGGAGCGGGGAGAAGCGCATGGGCGAAGAATTTCACCCGCGCCAATTCGGACATCTGCCTCGGCATTTCCGGGTGCTGCCCAAGCGCCGAAAGCTCGGACGCAAAGGCAAAGACACCCGGTCGCGAAAAATAGTAGAGCGGTTTTTTCCCGAAGCGGTCGCGGCTCAGAAAAAGCAGATCCTGAGAGGCGTCGTGAAGGGCGAAGGCCCACATCCCGTTCAGGCGCTCCACAAGACCCTGGCCCCAATGTCTCCATCCGTGCAGGAGAACCTCGGTGTCCGAATGGTCCGTCTGAAAAACATGACCCGCGTTGAGCAGTTCCGCCCGAAGCGCAGCGTGGTTGTAAATCTCCCCGTTGAACACCACCGTAAGTGTCCCGTCGGGCGTGCTCATGGGCTGCGCGCCCCCGGCAAGATCCACAATGGAAAGGCGCCGGTGCCCGAGGTGCACACGCCCGCTGACGTGAAACCCGTCTGCATCCGGCCCCCGGTGGGCGAGCCGCGAGGTCATTGCGACGAGATCGGCGCGGGTGCCGCTGCCGACGAACCCGGCGATGCCGCACATCAGTGCGCCCCGGGTTCGAGATTGCGCGTGTCGCGGACCATGTAGATCGACTTGCCCTGCGACTCGTGGAAGGTGCGCGTGATCATTTCCGCCAGAAGTCCCATGAGCACGCAGATCGTGCCTGTCATGAAGGAGAAGACGGTCATCATCGGAAGCGGCGTCTGTGTGAAATAATACTGCCGCGTCGCGTACAAATACACGGCCCAGGAGCCGAACGCGAAGGCGGCGACGAAGAAGAGGAAACCCCAGAAGCCGAAGAGATACATCGGCTTGAGCATGTATTTGTCCAAAAACTTTACCGTCACCAGATCCATCACGACTTTCAGCACGCGCTCGAGGCCGTATTTTGAATGCCCGGTCTGGCGCGCGAAGTGATTCACGGGAATCTCGGTGATGCGCGCTCCGTGCCACTTCGCATAGATCGGCAAAAACCGGTGCATCTCGCCGTAGAGGCGCACGCCCTTGATCACCTCGGCCCGGTAGGCCTTCAGCGAACATCCAAAGTCATGCAGTCGCACACCGGAGACTGCCGAAATGAGCTTGTTTGCGAGGATGCTTGGGATGTTCCGCTGCAGCGCGTTGTCCTGCCTGTCCTTGCGCCATCCGGAGCATACTTCGTAACCCTCGTCCAGCCTCGCAAGCATGCGCGGAATGTCCTCCGGGTCGTTCTGGCCGTCGCCATCCATCGGCACGATCGTATCGCCGGAGGCGAAATCGAATCCCGCCATCATGGCCGCCGTCTGGCCGAAGTTTCTGCGGAAATGCACGACCTTGACCTCGGGGTGATCCGCTGCCATGCAATCCAGAACCTCGGCACTCCCGTCCGTGCTGCCGTCGTTCACGAAAATAATCTCCCACGGCCGCCCGTGTCGGATCATCACGGAGCGAACCTTCTCCAAGAGGGGCGCCAGCGCCTCCTTCTCGTTGTAAACCGGTACGGTGAGCGAAATCATCTGCAATGCGGCAACAGTCCGCGATGCGGCAGGCCCGGGTCAAGACGCTTCGCGCTGGAAGTCCCCTCCGATCTGTGCGAGGGAAGGCACCGTGCCGATCTACACAAAAACAGGGGACAAAGGGGCGACAGGACTCTTTTCCGGAGAGCGCGTTTCCAAAACGCATCCCCGTGTCGCGGCCTACGGGACTGTTGACGAGTTGAACTCGATCCTCGGCGTGGTCCAGGCCTTCGCGCCCCGCGAGCCCGTGCGTGAGGCGCTCGGACGTGTGCAGGTGCTGGCTTTCGACCTCGGCGGCGACCTTGCGACCGTGCCTGATGCGGCATGGAAACCTCGGATCACAGAGGAGCATGTGCAGTGGCTCGAGAAGGAAATCGACCGCATCGTGGCCGAGTTGCCGCGCCTGCGGGCGTTCCTTCTTCCCGGTGGTTCCCCCGCGGCGGCCCATCTGCACGTGGCCCGCACAGTCTGCCGGCGCGCGGAGCGCGAGGCCCTGCATGCCGCGACGACAGAACAGATCCCCCCGATGGCTCTCATTTTTCTGAACCGCCTCTCGGATTTTCTCTTCGTGCTGGCCCGGTTCGAGAACCACCTCGCCGGCGTGAGTGAGACCGAGTGGCAGCCGGGCTCCTGAGACTTCGGGCTTCCCGCCCGGGGCATGCAGTGCTTAGGGTCGCGCACCGTATGAAGAAACGTTCCCTCCGCATCGGTCTCATCGGCTACAATTTCATGGGGAAGGCGCACTCCAATGCCTGGCGCCAGGCCCCCAAGTTTTTCGACCTGCCCTGCGGTGTCGAACTGCGCACCATCTGCGGCCGCTCCCGCGCCAATGCGGAATCCGCCGCCGCGCGGTTGGGATGGACCCGGGCTGCGACCGACTGGCGGGCCGTGGTTGAGGATCCCGAAATTGATGTCGTCGATATCTGCACCCCGAACGATAGCCACCACGAGATCGCCCTCGCAGCCGCAGCGGCCGGGAAGGCGATTCTTTGCGAGAAGCCGCTCGCGATGAATGTCGCCCAATGCGCCGAGATGGTTGCGGCCGTGAAGAAAGCCCGTGTGGTGAACATGATCTGCCACAACTACCGTCGCATCCCCGCAATCGCCCTCGCCAAGCGGATGATCGAGCGGGGCGACCTTGGGGACCGGATCTATCACTTTCGCGCTCGCTATGCGCAGGACTGGATTGCAGATCCGAGCTTCCCGCTCGTCTGGCGTCTTCAGGCCAAAATCGCGGGCTCCGGCACGCACGGTGACATCGACGCCCACATTATCGACCTCGGTCGCTATCTCGTCGGCGAAATCAAGGAAGTCTGCGGAATGATGGAGACTTTTGTCCGTGAGCGCCCGCTGCCCGCAGTCATCGGCGGCGGACTCGGGGCGAAAGCCGCCAAAAAAACCGGACGTGTCACGGTGGACGATGCCGTCGCGTGGATTGGACGTTTTGCGAATGGCGCCCTCGCGAACTTGGAAGCCACGCGGTTTGCCTACGGACGCAAGAACCACATCACCCTGGAAATCAACGGCAGCAAGGGATCCCTTGTCTTTGATTTCGAGGACATGAACCGCCTCAAATTTTATTCTGCGGCAGATCCCTCAGACACCCGCGGCTTCCGGGACATTCTGGTTACCGAGGATGTGCATCCGTATGCCGGGGCGTGGTGGCCGCCTGGTCACATCATCGGCTACGAGCACACATTTGTACACGCGATCGCCGACTTTGTGCGCGCCGTGCATTCCGGTCGCAGCGTGCAGCCAACCTTTGCCGACGGTCTTGCGAATGAGAAGGTGCTCGCCGCCGTGAGTGAAAGCGCGAAGTCCCGCGCATGGATGAAGGTCTGATGCATCACGCACCGCGTGGCACGCGGTGCTTGGCACGGTAGGTGCGCGCCGAGAGTCCTGTCGTTGCTGCGAAGCGGCGCGAAAAATACAGGGCATCGTCGAATCCGCATTCATCCGCGATCCGCTTTACGGGCCAGTTGGTCTCGACCAGAAGCCGCCTCGCGCGACGGATGCGTGCATCCTGCAGATACTTGCCCGGTGGCATGCCGAAAAGCATCTGCCAGTGACGTCGGAAGGTTGCTGCCGACATGCCGGCACGTTCCTCCTCCTGTCGCCAGTCGATCCGAATTCCGGGATTCCCGGCGATGCGGCGCGCGATATCCCGCAGGCGTTCGTCTTCCGGCCACTCGGCGGGCTCCATGAGGCTCTCCACCACAAGGAGTTCGCAAACGCGGTCGATCCGGTCCGCCGCGGAGGGAGTCTCGGTGAGAGCAAGAAGTTGATGCAACTCCGCGACGCGGCGCCCGAACTCCGATGTGTTCCGAACAGGCCACACCGGATGCTCGCGATTCAAGAGCCCCCCTCGCAGGAAGGCTTGGAAGGCGGCGGGTTGGTAAATGACATAAAGTTCATCCCACGTCCCGCCCCGTGGCGGACCGTAGTCGAGAAACTCTCCCGGCCACTGCGTGAGGACACACGGGCTCTCAATGATATGGCGGGTGCCGTGGAAGTGGTAGTCGCCCGCCCCCGAGAGGATGAACGAGAAATTGCATGTTCCAAATGTGCGGCGGACCCGCTCGGTCTTCTCAGAAATGTAACCGATGGATTGCACGGGAAATCTCGAGGGAAACAGTCGGGGAAGGGCTGCGCAGTGCGTGATCGAAAAGTCTATATTCTTGAACAATGCGTGCATTGAAACATGGGATCCAATCTGCAACCATGATGAAAATTCACACAATGACTCACTCTCCCCGGACAGCATTGATCTTTCACGGCGGTTGGGATGGCCACCACCCCGCCCGCCTCGCCGCCCTTCTCGGAGCCGATTTGGAGGACGCGGGTTTCCGCGTCACGAAGACGGACTCCCTCGACATTCTTTCCGATGCCGGAGCCCTGGCTGGATTCGACCTCATTGTTCCCTGCTGGACGATGGGCAAACTCGAGGACGCACAGTCCAAGGCCCTCGAGGCCGCAGTCAAAGCCGGCAGCGGACTCGCCGGTGTCCACGGCGGGATGGGCGATGCCTTCCGCGGAGATATCACCTATGAATGGATGACGGGCGGACATTTCGTCGGTCACCCCCACGTGGGAGATTATACGGTGCGCCGGACACCGGTTGCTCACGAGATCATGCAGGAGATCCCCGAGGCGTTCGCCTACCACTCCGAGCAATACTACATGATGATCGATCCCGCGGTCACCGTGCTGGCCGAGACGCTTTATAACAGAGAGGGATCACTCGTTGCGATGCCGGTCGTGTGGGTTCGGACATGGGGTGCAGGGCGGGTTTTCTATTCTTCTCTCGGACATGATCCGGCCGAGTTCGAAACCTATCCCGAGATGAGAAAAATCGTCCGCCGTGGCCTCGTTTGGGCCGCCAGAAAATCATGAAAACCCGAGTCGGCGTCATTGGCTGCGGCAATATCGCCAAAGCCTACCTTCCCACCCTGCAATCCTTCCCCCACCTTGAACTGTCTGCGGTGGCGGACCTCAATCCGGACGCCGCCCGCGAGCGGGCCGAGACATTCCATGTCCCGCGCGTGTTGTCTCCGGATGCCCTGCTGGCCGATCCGGAGATCGATCTCGTCGTGAATCTGACGGTCCCCAAGGCGCACGCGGACGTCGACCGGGCCTGCCTGGCCAACGGCAAGCATGTCTTCAGCGAGAAGCCCTTTGCGCTCACACGCGAATCCGCGCTCGAAGTGGTGGAGGCCGGGAAGAAGAGCGGGCTGCGCGTCGGTTGTGCGCCGGATACCGTGCTCGGAGCCGGCACGCAGACGTGCCGTAAATTGATCGACGACGGTGTGATCGGTCGGCCGGTGGCTTTTACTGCGAACATGCTTTCCGCCGGCGTCGAGCATTGGCATCCCTCGCCCGAGTTTTACTACGAGCGCGGTGGCGGACCTGTTTTCGACATGGGGCCGTATTACATCCACGCCCTCCTCTGGCTCCTCGGCCCAGTACGCTATGTCACCGCGAGGGCGACAATGGCTTTCAAAGAGCGCTTAATTACCAGCCAGCCGAAAGCCGGTAAGGTCGTGCGTGTTGAGATTCCGACACATGTCTGTGCGATTCTGGAGTTCCACTGCGGAGTCACCGGGACGATGACGATGAGTTTCGATATCAAAGGCGGACACAAGAATCCCCGTCTCGAGATTTATGGCGATGCGGGATCGCTCGAAGTGCCGGATCCGAATACCTTCGGGGGCCCAGTACGCATTGCACCGGATTGGAAGGAGTGGAAGGACGTGGCCTTGACGCACGGTTACGATGGTCCTTCCCGCGGACTCGGGGCGGCTGATCTCGCGGCGGCGGTGAGTGCCGGACGCGACCACCGCGCCAATGAACGTCTCGCCTTGCACTGTGTCGACATCATGCAATCCCTGCACGAATCCTCGGAATCCGAGCGACGGGTGGAGCTTTCCACCACATGCGAGCGTCCTGCGCCGATGCCGATTGGTCTGCCTCCGTTTGTGCTCGACTGAAACTGTCTGCATTTGGCACGCGCCCTGCTTTGCGTCTTTCGAGATCAGCCCGGTCGGAAAGGGATTTCAGGACAAGCGAGGGGGACGCGATGTTCTGAGGGGAGCCGACCGGGCTGTGCTATTTTGAGCCGAACAACCCGCGTTTCTGCGGGGTCTCACGTCGGAGGTTTTCGATTTCTGCACGGTCCCGCGCGTTGGCGATGGCGTCCTCCTTGGAAATCAGGCGGTCGCTGTAGAGGGCCGCGAGGTCCTCATCGATCGTGTGCATGCCGTCCTTCGCGCCGATCTCGATGAGCGCGACCAACTGCTCCCACCGTCGTTCGCGCACGCACGCCCGCACCGCGGCGTTCGCACGAAGAATTTCCGTCGCCAACACCCGCCCCGGCCCGTCCTCACGCGGGATCAGACGCTGTGAGATCACGGCTTCCAAGGCATTGGCAAGCTGGGCAACGACCTGCGCCTGTTGATCCGGAGGAAACGCATCCACCATGCGGTCGATCGCCTTGGGGGCGTCGATGGTGTGAAGCGTGCCAATCACGAGATGACCGGTCTCCGCCGCGGTCAGTGCGGCCGCCACGGTTTCGGGATCCCGCAGTTCGCCCACGAAGACCACATCCGGATCCTGACGGAGGGCATGGCGCAGAGCGGCGGCAAAGGACTTGGTATCCGAACCGACCTCCCGCTGCTTGATGAGGGTGATTTCGCTTTCGAAGACATACTCCACAGGGTCTTCGATGGTGACAATGATGCCGGAGAGTGAGCGGGCGATGTGTTGGATCATTGCCGCAGTGGTCGTGCTTTTTCCCGAACCGGTGATCCCTGTGACCAACACGAGACCACGCCGGAGGTTGCAGATCTCAAGCACGGCGGGCCTGTGACCGAGTGCGGCAAGTTCCGGAATCTGCGAGGGGATGTGGCGGAAGGCGGCCTCCAGTCGACCGCGCGAGTAGTGGGCATTTCCCCGGAAGCGTCCGATGCCCTCGACTTGGAGGGCGAAATCGAGTTCCCAGTTCTCCTCCAGCCGCGCGCGCTGTGTCTCGGTGAGTGCTCCGAGGATCAAATCGCGGCATTCGAGGTCGCCAAGCGGTTTGTCGGTGACGGGAGCGAGACGTCCATCTACACGGACCATGGCACACGATCCCGCGCGGAGATGCAGATCGGAGGCGCCGGCCTCGACGGTGCCTTTCAGCAGATCCACGATATCAAGGCCGTTCATTGTGAGGTGGGGGCAGTGGTGCCGCCAATGCCCCGCAGGGCCCGGGCGAGTTCGGAGGGATTGTCCGCTGCGGCGAGAGCGGTTTCTTCGGTGATGCGTCCGCTGCGGACAAGGGAGGCGAGCGCTTCAAGAAAAGTGCCGCAGGTGCGGGTGTCTCCCCGTCGCAAAAAGTCATGCAGTCCCGGCAGATCTCCGTCTGCAATCAGGCGGCGGGAAGAGGCCGCATTGGTGAGGTATTCTGCGGCCAGAACCCGGCCGCCGTCGGTTGCCGGCAGGAGTTTCTGACAAAGGACGCCGACGAGCTGGGAAGCCAGTGTGCGGCGGGCCGCTTCGCGATCCTCCGGCGGAAAAAGCAGGGCCAGTCGGGCGATGACCTCCGGGCCATTCGACGAGTGGATCGTCGCGATGACAAGGTGGCCTGTCTCTGCGGCTTGGATGGCGGTCGATGCCGAGGCTCCGTCGCGGATCTCGCCGACGAAAATGACGTCGGGATTCTGGCGGAGAGAGCGGCGCAAACCCTCGTGGAAGGACGGTGTGTCGAGGCCGACCTCGCGCTGTGTGAAGACACAGTTCTTCGGAGTGAAGAGGAACTCCACCGGGTCTTCGATCGTCACCACATGGAGCGATTTCGAAACGTTCAAAAATTCGAGGAGTGCAGCAACCGTCGTGGATTTTCCCGAGCCTGTCGGGCCGCCTACCACAATCAATCCCGAGGGCCTTCCCGCCCAGTCGGCGAGAAGTTCCGGGACACCCAGGTCGGCGAGAGGCGGGATCGTCTGCCGCACGCGTCGCAGCGCGATACCCCGGCGTCCCAGGCGACGGTGGAGGTTCACCCGGAAGCGTTCTCCCGATGCGAGGGACAAAGCTCCGTCGAAGTCGAGCAACTCCTCGGCGGCCCCGCACGCCAACCACAGTGCCCTGACATCCTCGGAGGCCACTGGGCTGTCCCCCATCGAGACAAGCCGACCATCGATTCTTGCCAGCGGGGTCTCGTCGCTCTGCAGTAGAACGTCGGAAGCGCCAGCCGAGCAGGCACTCTCCAGAATGGCTTCGAGGGATGAGGGAACCATGCGGTGCAAATCCGCACTTCACCACGAATCGCGCACGAAGGAAAGCTGCTTAAAAGGTGATCCCGGTCGAGAAGCCCAGAATAAAGGCATTCGCCGTGCTTCCGGTGCCGGCCGGGCGAATTGCATACTGGGTGAAGGGCTGCACGAAGGCCCAGCGATTGATCGCGAACCGATAGCCAGCCTCGAGGAAAATCGTGGAGTCCGGCTGATCCGTGACGCCTTTGCCCTGGAGGGCGTGGATGTTTGCCTCGCTGTAGGAACCATAGGCTATTGAGAAAAGGCTGAGGTCGGCGTCCCGCCAGGGGATGAGGCCTGTGTAGACCAGGCCGGACTGGAAATAGAACGGAAATTGGTTGTTGTAGGCGGGCGCGAGCGAGACGAGGTTGAATACCGAGAGCCCCTGTTTGCTCAGCTCCGGTTTGGTGGTGGCAACCGGCTGCTTGAAGCTTTTGCCATCCGAGGGACCTTTGGCCTGCGGAGGCAACTCCTCGCGGGATTTCTCGCGAAAGATTTGTTGGTCGGCCTGAAGATACATCCCGTATTGGCCGTATCCGGGCGTGCCGTTGAACGACTTCCGTGTTCCTCCCCAGTAGTAGCCTCCCACGGCATAGCGTCCTTCGAGTTGCTCAGGGCCGATCTTCGGCGTGATGCCGGTCTCGACCATGAAGAACATGCCGTTCTGGCTCGGATCCTGGGCGAAGCCCTGGTACGCGAGACCGTGGTTGTCGCTGTTCGTGGCCTGCGGGTAGGAAAGAAACGCGCCGCCCTTCGCATACGCCCACTTTGTCGGATTGATTTTCAGGGTTCCTCCCCACGTCGAGAAACTTGAGGAGAAGGGAATATTACCGCCGACGCCTTTCGAACTGTTCACGGCATTGTTCAGAAAAAGCTTGGAGAGCGGTTGGTCGATGAACTCGCGCTGGGGCTGCAGCCAGCCTCCCCGCACGACGAAGAGATTCTCCGCGGGAAGGAGGTCCGTCGTGGAAAACTCCATGCCGAATGCCAACACACGGAACTGTGTGCCGGAATACCAGTTCGTCGGACTGAACATCCCTGTGGCCTCGACGAACTCGTTCGGGTTGGCGGCAGCTTGCGAAGCCCGGTAACGGAAGATTCCGAAGCCCTTCAGTCCCTTGAGCGGCTCGTTGCCCAGGAGCTTGCCGAAGTTCTGCTCCGCCCCGAACTCGATTCCCTCCGCCCAGAAACCGCGGGAGCCCCCCTCGCTGGAAAGAACTCCGAACAGAGCCCCGTAATACCTCCCGCTGAAGGTCAGACCATAGTCCTCCGCGAGCGAGGTCCTGAGCCCGAACCAATCGCCCGTCAGGTTTTTGCCCTCCCACCAGCTGGCGAGTGCGGGTTCCGGCTCCGGAGCGGGAGCGGGGACACCGGCAGAGGCCGGGGTGAGAAAGGAGACGGATGCCACAAAGGCCATGATGGGAGAGAAGAAACGCATGGGAGACCGGCATGATTGCGCGACGACTGTTCACGTCAAGCAGCGACTGTGGACGTTCCCGGTAGGAGACGGGCTTCAGACGTGCTAGGGTTCGACCCATGAACGAACCCGAATTGCTCGCCCCGGCCGGGGATTGGGACTGCGTGCGCGCGGCCGTTTCGAACGGCGCGGATGCGGTCTACTTCGGGCTTCCGCGGTTCAACGCCCGAATGCGTGCGCGGAACTTCACAGAGTCCGATCTGCCCGAAGTGATGCGGTTTCTCCACAACCACGGGGTGAAGGGCTATGTCGCTTTGAACGTCCTGATCTTCCCCGACGAGTTGGATGCGGCCTTTGCGCAACTCGGGCTTCTCGCCAGTGCGGGAGTCGATGCCGTGATTGTTCAGGACGTTGGTCTCGCCGCCCTCGGGGCTGCGGCGTTTCCGACACTGCGGGTGCATGCCTCCACACAAATGACTGTGACCTCGCCGGAGGGTGTTGTTTTCGCCGAAAGTCTCGGCGTGAAGCAGGTCGTGCTCGCGCGCGAACTCTCGCTGCGCGAGCTGGCGAAGTTTCCCGCCTCCGTGCCGCTTGAGGTCTTCGTCCACGGGGCACTCTGCGTGGCCTACAGCGGCCAATGCCTCACCAGCGAGGCGCTCGGTCGACGCAGCGCGAATCGTGGCGAGTGCGCACAGGCCTGCCGGATGCCTTACGAGATGGTGGTGGACGGGGCCGTTCGGGATCTCGGCGACAAAAAGTATCTCCTCTCCCCGCAGGATCTCGCTGCCGTCCGGGAGATTCCCGATCTCCTTCGGGCTGGTGTGATGAGTTTCAAAATCGAAGGCCGTCTGAAATCCCCCGAGTACGTTGCGGCGGTGACCTCCGTCTACCGCAAGGCGATCGACGCCGCCGTCGCGGGCCTTCAGGCTGAGGTGACGGACGAGGATTGGTATGCACTCGAAATGACGTTTTCGCGCGGCCTTTTCAGCGGATGGATGCACGGGGTGAACCACCAGGAACTCGTGCAGGCCCGCTTCGGCAAAAAGCGTGGAGCGTTGGTAGGGAAAATCGCGCGCGTCGGGCGCGACCATGTCGTGCTCAGCGAGGCCGCCGTACCTGTGAAGCCCGGTGACGGACTCGTCTTCGACACAGGCGAGGATACCGAGAACGAGGAGGGTGGGCGCATCTACGAAGTGCGCGGTGCGGCGCTGTTTTTTGAGCACGGTAGGATCGATTTTCGCCGCATTCCCGTTGGAGCCCGCGTTTGGAAGACGGACGATCCGGCTCTTGGACACCGTCTGCGCACAAGCTATGCAGGCCGCCCGGGGGGGAGGCCCGGCAGGAAGCAGAGCTTGGACGTCACCGTGAGGGGGCGTGTGGGCGAACCGATGCGCCTCGAGGCACGTGGAGTCGAAGTGGTCTCGCGCTTCCCGCTGGAGGCTGCTCGCTCACGGCCACTCTCCACCACGGCGCTGGCAGCACAGCTCGGACGTCTTGCAGAGACGCCTTTCCGTCCGGGGCAGATCGAGAATTTGATCGAGGGAGAAGTGATGCTCCCGGTCTCCGAGTTGAACCGCATGCGTCGCGAATTGGTCCACCGCATCGAGGCGGAGCGTGGAACCGCCGTTCCGGTGTGCACGGTTCGGGATTTCCTGCCCGGACCGCAACCCGTGGGTCGGAAGGCGGAACCTTTTCTCACGGTCCTTTGCCGGACTCCGCAGCAACTCGAAGTGGCCCTTGCCTCCGGCATCGGCGAAGTGTTTGTCGATTATGAAGACATTCGCCGCTACAAGGATGCCGTGGCGCGGGTTCGGGAAGTTGGGACCGCGCGCGTCTATCTTGCAACGCCGCGTATCCAGAAAGCGGGCGAGGAAGGGTTCTTCAAACTGATTGCCAATGCCGCCCCCGACGGTGTCCTGGTGCGGAACATCGGCGGCATCTCGTTCTTCTCGGGAAGTTCTCTCGACGTGATCGGTGACTTCTCCCTGAATGTGGCGAACGCACTGACGGCGCGAGTTTTCCACGAACGCGGCATCCGGCGTCTCACGATCTCTCACGACCTGAATGCGGAGCAGGTGCTCGCCCTGCTGGCCTCGGCCCCGGCCGAGTGGTTCGAACTGACCCTTCACCATCATATGCCGATGTTCCATATGGAGCATTGTGCGTTCGCAGCCTTCCTTTCGAAGGGTAAGGACTACACCGACTGCGGACGCCCCTGCGAAAAGCACAGGGTGCACCTTCGCGACAGAGTCGGGATGGATCATCCGTTGCGTGCGGATGTGGGCTGCCGGAACACCTTGTTCAACGCCGTGCCCCAATCGGGTGCCTCGTTTTATCCCGCGTTTGCAGCGGCCGGAGTGCGGGCGTTCCGCATCGAATTGCTCGAGGAATCCGCCGACGGCACGCGGGAGATCCTCACAGCCTACCGTGATCTGCTCGACGGGCGCATCGAAGCCTCCGAACTCTGGCGCCGTTTGCGCGTGCGGGATCAGGTCGGAGTGACGCGCGGGACCTACTCCGACGATCTCCGCCCCACGGGCTCGGCGATCTGATCGTAGACTTGCGAGCCTACCACGCGGACGTTGGCGAAGGACCCGACCTCACAGGGTTCTGTGAGGATCACGCGGCAGTCAACATCCGGTGCATCACCCTCCGATCGGGCAATCTGGGGTTGCTCGACGAGCACCTTGATCGTCCGCCCGACGGATTCGCTGGCGATCTCCGCGGCGATCTTTTGCTGGAGTTTCATGGCCTCACGGTGGCGGCGGTTCTTCGTGCGCGTCGGCACCTGGTCTTCCATTTTCGCGGCGCGTGAGCCTTCCTCCTGCGAGTAGTTGAACACACCCAGACGCTCGAAGCGTGTTGTGCGGATGAAGTCCATCAGCGATTCGAAGTGCTCTTCTGTCTCTCCGGGAAATCCGACGATGAACGTCGTTCGGAGCGTGAGTCCCGGCAGTCCGGCGCGAAGGCGCTGGATGAGGTCCTCGATGTGCTCGCGCGATGTCTCACGGCGCATCTTCGCGAGCATGTCGCCATGGATGTGCTGGAGCGGCATGTCGATGTAGCGCGCGACTTTCGGATTCCGCGCGATGGCTGCGATGAGGTCGTCGCTCCAATGCGCCGGATGGGTGTAAAGGAGGCGGATCCAAAAGTCCGCGCCGATGCCGGCGAGTTCGTCCAAGAGATGAATGAGGGTCGTGCCGCGTTCGGGTGCGACCGGCTGGCGGGGCCCCGCTTTTTCCGACCAGAGATCCATGCCGTAGTAGGTCGTGTCCTGACTGATCAGGTTGATTTCTTTCACGCCCTCGGCCACGAGTCCGCGCACTTCGCGGACGATCGAATCGATCGTGCGGCTGCGGTGGCGGCCGCGCATTTGTGGGATCACGCAAAAGCTGCAGGGATGGTTGCACCCCTCGGCGATCTTGACGTAGGCGGTATGCGCCGGCGTGAGGCGGTAGCGCGGAGTCGCGTAGTCGGGGATGTAACGCGACTTCGGTGTGACCAGATCGAGCACGCCGGTTTCCGGCTGATCTAGCACGCGCCGGAAGAGCGGACCCGCCTCGGCGACTTGGTCGAGTCCCAGAAAGGCATCGACCTCGGGCAGTTCCTCGCGGAGTTCTTTCGAGAAGCGTTGCGACATGCAGCCGCTCACCACGAGCTTTTGGCCGGGTCGGGAGCGCAGGCCGCGCAAACGGTGGGATTCCAGAATGGCATCAACAGACTCCTGCTTTGCGGAGTCTATGAAGCCGCATGTGTTGACGACCAGCACGTCCGCTTCCATCGGATCGGCGGTGATGTCAAATCCTTCCTTCCTTGCGCTCCCGAGCATGATCTCGGCATCCACAAGATTCTTTGCGCAACCGAGGCTGATCATTCCGACTTTTGGCGGGAGGGCGGATTTCATGGCGTGACGTTCGAGGGCTCCTTGGGCGTGTCTGACGAGGCGGGTTCTCCTGCAGGCGGAGAATCGGGAACCGCAGGCGCGAGCAGAGGATCCACCAACGGTGTGGCAGCAGGCGCGGAGGACTCGGCCGAGATCCCGCTCCGGGGAGCGATTCTCTCCAGCTTTTTCCACGTCCACCACACGGCGATCCCGCACACGATCAGCGCGACACCGGCGAGAATCGCGGAGATTGTCATCAAAAGGCGCCGACGGGCACGCAAGGCCGCCCGGTGAGATGCCGAAAGGGCGGAATTCCCGGAGAGGGCATCAAGGTAGTCGAGTCCGCCCGCAGCATTCGGGGCGGTTTCCGGCAGGAACGGATCGATCTCCGTCCGCGGAATGCCGAGGTAGGAGGCGTAGTCGATGAGGAAGAGGCGGGCATAGGTCGGATGCACGAAACCGGAGAAGTCATCCGTCTCGATTTCCCGGAGGCGCTGGACGCGGATGCGGGTATCGCGTGCGGCCTGTTCGAGCGAGATACCGGCTTTCTCGCGTGCGGCGCCCAACCGGGCACCGAGAAAAAGTTCCTGAGTTTGGAGAGGCGTTTTGCGGCTCATTCCGTGCGTCAATAGGTCGAGTCGAGCGAGTTCAAGTCCACCAGAATCTCCCGGTCGCGGGCCCCGTCCTTGGGTCCGACAATCCCTCGTTTCTCGAGGATGTCGACGACGCGGGCTGCTCGGGTGTAGCCGAGTTTGAGTCGGCGCTGGAGCATGGAGGTCGAGGCCCGGTTCTCCTGCCGGATGATCCCGAGGCACTTCGCAACAAGCTCCTCATCTTCGTCGCTCACGTCCTCTTCCTCGTCGGAAGACGACTGGAGCTTTTCGTGAATCGAGGAGTCGAAAGCGGGCTCGGCCTGTTTGGACACGAACTCCACGAGTCGGTGGATCTCCTCTTCTGTCACAAGAACGCCCTGTGCACGATTCAGCTTCGAGGTGCCGGGCGGCAGGTAGAGCATGTCGCCCATGCCGAGAAGCTTCTCCGCCCCGTTCTCGTCGAGGATAACCCGGCTGTCGATTTTGGAGGCGACCTGGAAGGCGATGCGGCTGGGGATATTCGCCTTAATGATGCCGGTGACCACGTCGGCGCGGGGCGTCTGGGTGGCGACAATCATGTGGATGCCGGCTGCCCGTGCCATCTGGGTGATGCGGGCGATGGCGCTCTCGACATCGGCCGGCGCGGTTTGCATGAGGTCGGCGAGTTCATCGATAATCACCACGATGTAGGGCAGGCGGTCGGGAATAATGATCTCTTCATCGCGACGGACTTTCACGGGGGGAGCTTCGGGCTCCTCGTTCTCGACGGCTGGAGCTTCGTCAGAGGCAGCAGGTTCCTCGGAGTTCTCCGCGCGTTCCTCATCGAGCTCCTTCTGGCTTTTGGGGAGGGGACGTTCGTTGAATGCCGCGATGTTTTTGAGGCCGCAGCGGGCGAAGATTTTGTAGCGCAGCTCCATCTCGTCGACCACCCAGCGCAGGGCGAGAAGGACCTTTTTCGGATCCGTCACGACGGGCGTGATGAGGTGGGGGAGCGAATTGTAGACCTGCATTTCGACGACCTTGGGATCGATCATGATGAAACGCAGTTGCTCCGGAGAATACCGGAAGAGGAGACTTGCGATGATAGCGTTGATGCACACGCTCTTTCCGCTGCCGGTCGTGCCGGCCACAAGGCAGTGGGGCATCTTGGCGAGGTCGGCGATGATGGTGTTGCCGTAGACGTCCATTCCGAGTGCCAGCGGCAGCTTGGCCGTGCTCTCTCTCCAGGCTTCTTTCTCGAACAACTCGCGCAGCGTGACCTTGACCTTCTTTGAGTTGGCAATCTCGATGCCAACGGTGTCCTTGCCTGGGATCGGGGCAAGGATGTTGATCTTCTCCGCGCGTGTCGCGCGTGCGATGTCGCGTTCGAGCGCCACGATTTTGTCCACACGCACGCCCACATCCGGATACACCTCGTAGCGGGTGATCGTCGGCCCTTTGGTGATCGTGCCAGGGGTCGCCTTGATGCCGAACTGTTGAAGGGTGTCGATGATGACCGTCTGGATCCCCTTGAGTTCGTCGCGATCGAGGGGCACTCGTGCTGTCTCGTCGTGCGGGTCGAGAAGGTCAAGAACCGGAAGTTCGTAGTTCTCGAGGTGGAGGTCGGCGAGGCCGGTTCTCGGGAGTTCCTCCACAGCCTTGAGCGGCGTTTGTTTCGCCTCAACCGCCGGACGCGGCGCAGTGGCATCGATGATTTCGGGTTCGGCGGCGGCTGCCGGTGCTGCCGGCTCGTTCGGGATCGGCGATACGGTTTCGGGCGATTTGCGGCGGAGCTTCTTCTCGAGCTTCTCGGCCTTGCGTTCCAGTTCTTTTCTCTCCTCCTCGATCCTGCGGGTTTCGTCCAACTGGGCCAGTCGCGCCGCCCGGCGGGCCTCACGCCATTTTTTGACAGCGATGCACGAGGCGCGGACATCGCGAATGGGGTGTGAGGAAATCGCAAAAACGAGACTGAGCACGTAGAGCAACGCGAGAAGAACGGCGGAGAACGGACCGAAGACCCCCGCGAATGCTTCGCGCCCGATCCACAAACCGAACCATCCGCCGGGACTTTCGATTCTGATCCACTCGTCCCAATCTTGCAGCACCCAGGGTTGGATGGCGAAGAGACACGACCCGATCACGACCATCAGGAGACCCCATCCCGCCTTGTCGCGAAGGCAGTACCCCGGCACCAGCCAGACGGCGAGTCCGTAGCCGAGCAGCACGATGGCCAGGATGTAGGATCCGGCGCCAAAGGCGAACAGTGAATAACCTGCAAGGAGTGCTCCGAGGGTGCCGCCCAGATTGTGCGTCACCGGAGGCGGAACGTTTGTGGTGCTGATGAGGGGTGCCCAGGCGGGCACGTCACGCGGATGGTAGGTTTGGAGGGAAACGAACAGGTAGGCACCAAGGCACACGAGGCCCAAGCCTGTGAAAAACACGGCCGCCCAGTTGTTTCTTTGGCGATTTCCCATGGAACCCTTCAGCCTCAGGGATTTTCAGCCCCCAAGCAAGGCGGAACCAGAGACAGAGGCGGCTTTCAGGCTGTTACGGGGAGTTTTTCCTCGGTCAGATGGCCGGATTCCGGGCTGGCATTGATCCGATCCGGCGCGATGAGCATGTAAATCGAGGGAAGGATGAAGAGCGTGAACACCGTGCCGATCGTCATGCCAAGCACGAGGACGAGTCCGATGGAATTGCGGGCTTCCGCACCGGGACCGGTGACGAAAATCAGCATGATGTGCCCGAAGACCGTGGCGGCCGTCGTCATGAGAATCGGGCGGAGACGAAGGCGGGCGGATTCCCGCACGGCATCCAGTTTGGATCGGCCCTGATGGCGCAGGACGTTGGCGAACTCGACGATGAGAATGCCGTGCTTGGCGATCAGACCGACGAGAGTCACGAGGCCGACCTGCGAGTAGATGTTGAGGGTGGTGGTCCAACCCTCTGTCCACGCAAAGCTCCACCCCGGGGGACCGGCAGCCTTGAGAAAAGTGAAGACGAGCGCTCCGAACATGGCCAGCGGGACGGACCCCAGCAGAATGATGAGCGGGTCGCGGAACGAATTGAACTGCGCCGCCAGCACGAGATAAATCAGAAGCACGGCCAACGCGAAGGCGGGAAGGAATTTTCCGGCTTCCTCGCGCAACTGGCGCGACTGTCCGGCGAATGCGATGTTCACCCCGCGGGGAAGGATCTCCTTGGCGGCGTCCTCCAATGCGGTGAGTCCCGCATTGAGAGATTGCGGGGCGACCCCTTGGATCTTGACGGCATTGAGTTGGTTGAAGCGATTGAGGCTGCGCGGTTCGATCCCACGGCGGATGTTGGCGACCGAGCTGAGCGGGAGAAGGGTTTCGCCGGGTCCCCGGATCTGGATTAGCTCGAGCTGCTCGGGTGTGAGCCGCTGGGAGCGAGCGATTTGGGGAATCACCTTGTAGCTGCGGCCGTCAAAGTTGAAACGGTTCACGTAGCCTCCACCGAGGAGGTTTCCGAGATCCTCCCCCACGCTGCGCATGTCCAGGCCGAGAGTCGCGACCTTGTCGCGGTCGATCTCAATCTCTTCACGCACTTGGTCGATCTTGACGTCCGTCTCGAGGAACGCGAACTGTCCTGAGGCCATCGCCTTGCCGATGACTTCCTGTGCCAGGGCGAGAAGCTTGTCGGGTTCCATCGTGCCAAGGAGGACGAACTCCACCGGGAACGTTCCGGCAGCCGGCAGGGGATCCGGAAGGAAGGCCGGGTGCTGGATGCCGGTGATCTGGGACAAGGCCATCGTCACTTCCGGCTCGATCTCGAAAACGGAGCGTTTCCGCTCCGACCACGGCTTCACCAACATGCCTCCGAATCCGAATCCCGGTTGGCTGATCTGGAAGGCCTGATCCATCTCCGGAACCTTGGCGAAGACATCAAAGGCTTTTTCCGTGAAGAAGGTGACTTGTTCGAGGCTTGCATTCGCCTGGGGCGATACGGCGCCGAAAAGGATGCCCTGGTCTTCCTTCGGGGCGAGCTCGGCAGGGGACATCACGTAAAACCCGACGGCCGCGAGCGAGAGTACGATCCACACAAGATACACCGCCGGGCGGTTTTCAAGGGTCCGGTCCAAGAGGCGCCCGTAAACACCTTTCAGCCGCTCGAACTCCGATGAGATTCTCTTCGCAAAGCCTTTGTGCGTGGTATCGGCACGAATCAGTTTCGAGCACATCATCGGAGAGAGCGTGAGTGCGACGATGCCCGAAATAAAAACCGCTCCCGCGAGTGTGAAGGCGAACTCTCGGAAGAGGGCGCCGGTGAGCCCCCCTTGAAAACCGATCGGCACATAGACTGCGGCCAGCGTAATCGTCATGGAAATCACGGGGCCGATCAGCTCACGCGCACCCCGGATCGATGCGTCAAACGGACTCATGCCTTCGCCGATGTGCCGTTCGATGTTTTCCAGAACAACAATCGCGTCGTCGACGACCAGGCCGACGGAGAGAACGATCGCCAGCAATGTCAGAAGGTTGATGGTGAAGCCGAAAATCTGCATCAGGAAGACCGCGCCGATGAGGGATACGGGGATGGTGACCATCGGAACGAGCGCCGCGCGGAAGGATCCGATGAAGAGAAAAATCACGACAAGGACGACGAGAACCGTCTCGATGAGCGTCTTGCGCACTTCGCTGATCGCCTCCTCGATGTAAGTCGTGCTGTCGTAGGCGACAGCCGCCTCCAGGCCGGAGGGGAGGGAGGCGCGAATTTCCTCGAGTTCGAGACGCACCGCCTGGATGACTTCGAGCGTGTTGGCCGTCGGCATCACCCAGATGCCCATGAACACGGCGTCCTGGCCGGAAAACCGCACCGTGGCATCGTAGGTCTCCGCACCGAGTTCGATTTCGGCCACGTCCTCCAGGCGCACGACGGCACCATTGCGTTCAGCAAGGACAAGTTTTTTGAATTCCTCGACGTTCCTGAGGTCCGTGTTTGCCGTGAGATTGAATTGCATTAACTGCCCCTTCGTCTGCCCGACAGCGGAGAGGTAGTTATTGGCCTCGAGCGCCCGCCGGATGTCCGAGGGCGAAAGACCCAGCGCCGCAAGGCGCTCGGCTTTCAACCAGATACGCAGGGCATAAGTCTGCCCGCCCAGGATGTCCGCCTTCTGGACGCCCGGAACGGCGGAGAGCCGCGGTTGCACCACGCGCAGGAGGTAGTCATTGACCTGGTTGGGACGCAAAATGTCCGACTGGAAGCTCAGATACATCGCCGCCACCTGCGCGTCGGCCGGTTCGATTGTCAGGGACGGAACCTCGGCGCCGGGCGGCAGGTCGCCGCGGACCTGGTCCACTTTGGAACTGATGTCCGCAAGCGCCTTCACGGGGTCGCGGTTGAGCCGGAGAATCACCCGGATTTCCGACAGGCCCATCGCGCTGGTGGACTCGATGTAATCGATGCTGTCTGCCGCCGAGATGGCGCGTTCGAGGGGCGTGGTGATGAATCCGCGCACGAGGTTGGCGTCCGCGCCCACATAGACCGTGCGCACCATAATGGTCGCCCGTTCGAGACGCGGATACTGTCGCACGCTGAGCGTGCCGATGGCCTGAAGCCCGGCCACGATGATGACCGTGCTCACCACCACGGCAAGCACGGGACGTCGGACAAAAATGTCGGTGAATTTCATGGCGTCGGCACGATGGTTTCAGGAGTTGGCCGGATCCGGTGTCGTCGAGGCCTCCGGCTGCATGGCGTCGTTCGGTGCCACTTTCGCTCCATTCGTCAGCTTGAATGCGCCTGCGCTGACGATGCGTTCTCCGGGCCGGAGACCCTTCATGACGGCCACGAAGTCGCCTTTGCGCTGGCCGAGTTGGATGAATTGCTGCCTCGCGTACAGGGTGCCGTCGTCACCGGCCTCGACAACGAACACGGAGTCCCCGAACGCCTCGGAAACCACCGCCGATGAGGGGATGGAAACGATTTTTTGATCCTTGGGAAGAATCACATCGACGAGGGCGAACTGGCCCGCGCGCAGTTTGTCGTCGGGATTGCGCAGCAGACCCTGCACGCGCGCGGTGCGTGTGGCCTCGTCGATGACGGGATTGATGGCCTCGATGCTCCCGGTGAGTGGTGAATCCAGACCATCGGATGTCACGCGGATCGGCTGGCCGACGGCCACCGCGGGCAGGCGGGTTTGAGGGACCGCGAATTCGACGTAGATTGGATCGCTCTGATGGAGCGGAATCAATTCTTCGTCAACTTTGACGGTCTGGCCGAGGTTCACGCGCCGGATTCCGACGGTGCCATCGAACGGTGCGCGGATGATCTTCTTCGCGATGATTGCCTCGAGGTTTGCAACGGAAGCCCGCGCCTCATCGAAGGCCGCCGAGGCCGCGTCGAACTCCGACTTCGGGACGATGCGTTTGTCGAGAAGTCCCTGTGAACGCTCAAGATTCAATTGCGCAAGTCGCAAACGCGCCTGCGCCGAGCGAAGATCCGCCGTTTCCTGGGTCGTGTCCAACTGCAGGAGGACCTGCCCCTTCGTGACTTCCGCCCCGTTCTCGACCTCGACCGACCGAAGCACCCCGCCCAGTTCCGCCGTCAGCATTACTCCCTGCACGGGCTTGAGCGTTCCCACGAATTGAAGCGTCTGCTCCCACGTTTCCTCCGTCACCTGCGCGGTTGCCACGCTGGTCGGGGGCATCCCCTCAGCCTCCATCTTGCCCAGGAATCCGAGCAGGCTCGCGATCTGCACGCCCTTGAGCGCCACAATCCCGCCGAGCAGAACTGCGAGCAGCGCTCCGGCAATGAGAAATTTTTTCATAAATCCCGTATATAGTTAATGAGGTTAAGTATTCGCGCGCGGCGCATCCCGCAACAAAAAAATCCCGTATTTGAACAGCCGAGCCGAAGCTTAGAGGCGCGCCGTGCCGTCGGCAAGGTGCGAGAGGAAATCCTCGTAGGCATGCCGCACGCCTGTTGTGAGATCGATCTTCGGGCGCCATCCGCGAGCGAAGATCGCAGAGGAATCCATCAGCTTGCGCGGGGTTCCGTCCGGCTTCGAGGTATCCCAAAGCACGTCGCCGCGGTAGTGTGTGGCCTCGGCAACGAGACGGGTGAGGTCACGAATGGTGAGGTCCGATCCGGAACCGACATTGATCCAATCCGGCGGGTTGGATTCCCGGAGCAGGAAGAGGAGGGCATCGGCGAGATCGTCGACATGAAGAAACTCACGGCGGGGAGAGCCCGTTCCCCACGCGGTGACGGAGGGTGCGTCTGACTCCCGGGCTTCGTGAAAGCGGCGGATCAGTGCGGGGAGCACATGGGAGTTCTCCGGATGGTAGTTATCGCCGGGGCCGTAGAGATTCGTTGGCATCGCGGAGTGGAAAAGCACGCCATACTGGCGGCGGTAGAACTCGCACATCTTGAGTCCCGCGATCTTGGCGATCGCATAAGCCTCATTCGTTTTTTCAAGAGGGCCGGAGAGGAGGCAATCTTCCCGCATCGGCTGGGCGGCCTCGCGGGGATAAATGCAGGAGCTTCCCAGAAAAAGCAGGCGGGCACAGCCGTGGCGCCAGGCTTGGTGAATGATGTTGAGTTCAAGCGCGAGGTTGTCATGCAGGAACTCGGCGGGGTAGGCGGCGTTGGCGTGGATGCCCCCGACCCGCGCCGCGGCAAGAACCACGATCTCCGGTTTCTCAGAGGCGAAAAACGCCTCCACCTCCGGCGCGGAGCAGAGATCGAGCTCCGAACGGGAGGGCAGGAGGAGGTTGTGAAACCCTTCCCGCTGCAGGCCCCGCACGACGGCGGCCCCCACCATGCCGCGGTGGCCTGCGACGAAGATCCGTGTGGCGGGGGTCACAGCCGTGCGGTGGGTGCGGCACCTCCCTGCGCGGTGCCAGCGTAGGCGAGCTCGCGGCGCGCGAGTTCGAGATCCGCCTCCGTCATGATGCGGACGAGTTCCTTGAATCTCGTTTTCGGCTCCCAACCGATTTGGTTTTTGAGCTTTGTGGCATCGCCGATCAGCAGATCCACCTCGCTCGGGCGCTCGTAGCGGGAGTCGTATTTGACGTATTTTTCCCAGTCGAGTCCGAGCAGTCCAAAGCACTCTTCGCAGAACTCGCGCACCGTGTGGGTCTCGCCTGTGGCGCACACGTAATCATCCGGCTTGTCCTGCTGGAGCATGAGCCACATGACCTCCACGTATTCCTTTGCGTAGCCCCAGTCGCGCTTGGCATCGAGGTTCCCGAGGTAAAGCGCATCCTGCAGGCCCATTTTGATCCGAGATGCTGCGCGGGTGATCTTGCGTGTCACGAACGTCTCTCCCCGGCGGGGGCTTTCGTGGTTGAAGAGAATTCCGTTGCTGGCATGGAGGTTGTAGGCCTCGCGGTAGTTCACCGTGAGCCAGTACGCGAACACCTTGGCGCAGCCGTAAGGCGAGCGGGGGTGGAATGGCGTGGTCTCGCTTTGCGGGACGGCATGAACTTTGCCGTACATCTCGGAGGACGAGGCTTGGTAATAGCGCACATCCTGCGTGAGACCCGCCTCGCGGACGGCTTCGAGGATGCGGACCGTGCTCAGGCCGGTCACGTCGCCGGTGTATTCCGGCACGTCGAAGGACACGCGCACATGGCTCTGCGCCCCAAGGTTGTAGATTTCGTCCGGCTTCAAGTCGTAGAGGAGCTTCACGAGATGCACGGAATCCGCCAGATCGCCGTAGTGGAGGAAAAGTCGTGTCCCGTGCGTGTGGGGGTCGTTGTAGAGGTGCTCGATTCGCTGTGTGTTGAAGGTGGAAGCCCGGCGGATGATTCCGTGAACCTCGTAGCCCTTCTCCAAGAGGAGATCCGCGAGATAAGAGCCGTCTTGCCCCGTGATTCCTGTGATGAGTGCTTTCTTCATGGTTCCCAGAGAAAAGCGAAAGCCTCAGGGCTTGTCATTGCGTGATTGCGTAAATAGTAGTTATGAAAATGCGCAAACTTCAGCAGAGTGCCCCGCCACGGCGCCCGGATTGGCTTGTCGCCGCTTTTCCGTTCTTGGGTTCCTACGAACTGGGAATTCTCGAGGGCCTGCGCGAGGTGGCTGCGGCCCGGCGGTGGCAGATTGTTCCGCTGACAGGAGGGTATGAGGGACCGCTGCGGGGCATGCTGGCGACGCGTCGTGTCGCGGCCGTGGTCGCAGACTTTTTGAGCGAGGCATGGCTGGCGTCGCTGGGTGGTCGGGAGGTCCCCGCGGTTCAGTTGGCGCACTCGTGCATGATCAGCGGCATCCCGAACGTGGCACCGGACTTCCCCCGCATCGGCCGCGAGGCGGGCGCCGCACTCGTTGGTCGGGAGGTTTTCTTCCTGTACGCGGTCCCTGGTCGCGCGGCGACCGACATCGCTGCCGGACTGGGGCTCTCGGGGGAGAGAACCTTCCATGCCGTGTCCCGGATTATGCTGCGCGATTTTCTCTTCGGCCTGCCGGAGCGCGTCGGTCTGGTTGCGGCGGACGCGCGGCTTGCAGCCGACGCGATTCTCGCGCTGCGCGAACTCGGCCGCGACATTCCGCGCGATGTGGCCGTGATCGGGGTGGGGGATCAGACGACAGAAGCGATCCGTGCGGGCCTTGAAATTTCGAGCTTCGATCTTCCCGGCCGCGAAGTCGGAGAAAGCATCGGGCGTGTTCTCAACGGGGAAGAAGCTTTGCCTGCGGCAGCGATCCTTCACGAGCGCGCGAGTAGTGTGACGGCCGGGGACGGCATCGAACGGGCGTGGTTGTATGCGCGCAACCATCTGGCTGACCCCCTGGGTGTTTCCGACTTGTGCCGGATTGCCGGGATGTCGCGCCGCGCATTTGAGGTGGCCGTGAGGAGCCGCATGGGCACAAGCCCTGCCCGGGAACTCGAGCGCCTCCGGCACTCACTCGCCGAGCGACTGCTCGCGGAGACAAGCCTCCCCGTTCACGCGATCGGGGCCGCCTGCGGGTATCCGGAGCCCCCGGCTTTCACCGCAGCCTTCCGGCGATGGACCGGCCGGGCGCCCAGCTCGCGGCGACAGGGCGGACGAAGGTGAGATTTGGGCCTTGCGTCCCGGGGCCTCCTTTGCGGACGCTGGAGGCGTATGGTTATCAAACCCAAAGTCCGCGGATTCATCTGCGTCACAGCGCATCCGGAAGGCTGTGCCGCCCATGTGAATGAGCAAATCTCCCACGTGAAGAGCTGGGGGCCGATCTCCGGCGGTCCGAAGCGCGTCTTGGTCATCGGAGCCTCAACCGGCTACGGCCTGGCGTCGCGGATTGCGGCGGCCTTCGGATCCGGGGCCGCGACAGCGGGTGTGTTTTTCGAGAGGCCGTCCGAGAATGGCAAGCCCGCGAGCGCGGGGTGGTACAATACGGCAGCCTTCACGGCAGCCGCCAAAGCCGCGGGCCTCTATGCCCGGAATTTCAACGGTGACGCGTTTTCCGATCAGATGAAGCAGGAGGTCGTGGCCGCACTTAAAGCGGACCTCGGTCAAATCGATCTTGTGGTCTATTCGCTGGCCTCTCCCCGGCGCACGAATCCGCGCACGGGGGTTACGCACAAGTCGGTTCTCAAGCCGGTGGGTCAAACCTACACGAACCGTACCGTTGATACCGACCGCGGGATCGTCAGCGATGTGACGATCGAACCGGCCAGCGAGGCCGAAATGGCCGATACGATTGCGGTCATGGGCGGCGAGGATTGGGAGATGTGGATCGATGCCCTCGCGGCAGGAGGTGTCCTGGCACCGGATGCGACGTCGGTGGCGTATTCGTATATCGGACCGGAGCTGACTTGGCCGATCTATAAGAACGGAACCATCGGTCTCGCGAAGAACGACGTGGAGAGGGCGGCCAAGGCGATCGGCGCGAAACTGGCTGCCGGTGGCGGGCGGGCATTCGTCTCGGTGAACAAGGCCTTGGTGACGCAGGCCAGTTCGGCGATCCCTGTCGTCCCTCTTTACATCTCGATTCTTTACAAGGTCATGAAGGCTGCGGGACTCCACGAAGGCTGTATCGAGCAGATGGACCGGCTGTTCCGCGACCGGCTCTACACCGGCGCGCCTGCGGCGGTTGATGAGGCCGGGCGTCTGCGGGTGGATGACTGGGAAATGCGCCCCGAAATCCAAAGCGCTGTTGCGGAAATCTGGTCGCGTGTGGCGACGGAGAATCTGGCCGAGGTTACGGATATTGAAGGTTACCGTGCGGAGTTTTTGAAGCTCTTCGGGTTCGGACTTCCCGGCATCGACTACGATGCCGATGTCGCCACCGAGGCCGCGATCGACTAGCTCATTCCACCTCGTCGCGGCGTTTCTTCGGCTTGCCATAAAACATGATGGCAATGCCGATACAAATGCCGAGGGAGCCGATCCACTTGAGCGACCAACCCGGATCGTACAAGACTTGCAGTGTCGTTTCCCCGAGATCCTTCGGGTTCCATTCGGCCTGTGAAAACTTGTAGTTGAAGCCGGTCAGGTTCGCCCAGAGCGTACCGGGGAAGCTCGCGGGGTGGTTCATCCGGGCTGTCCCGGACTTCTTGGCGCCCGTGGCCTGATCCTCGAACTCGACGCTGGCGATGAAGTTCGAGGGCGTCTCGGTTCCCTCGTAGCGGGGAACCTCGAAGTTCACCAAGCGGATCGAGAACGGAACAGGGCGCAGTTCGAGACCATACCCGATGCGAATGACTCTCCGTCCGTCCGTCAGGCCCGTGACCTCGCCGGATGGCACCCAACGCCACTCCCCGGGCGGGGCATCGCGGGATTCCAGCCTCGCCCGAAAGCCGGGAATCCCGTTTTCGCCCTTCTCGAGTTCCGGGCCGGGTTTCACCACCGAGGCCTTCACTCCGCTTGAGGTCGCACTGACGATCTCGGCCTGCCAGTCCGCCCACCCGAGGGCAAAAGGCTCGCCGATCCGCGCGGTCCCCGAGGCATACGTTGAGCCCTCGCTCTGGAGCTGGAACGCGGCGCCGCCGTCGACAGGTGCCAGCAGCAACGAGGGACGGCTCCCGGACTCACTGGCGGACGACGCAACACGGACCAGTGCGGCCGGATTCTTGGGCTCGGCGGAGCGTGTGGCCGGCTTACCGTCGCGCATTTCAAAGTCCGGCCAATAGTCTTCCACCGTCACTGTCGCGGCTCCGACGACAATCGATTTTTTCATGATCTCACTGCGGCGGTATGTCGTCGAGAGATCCCCTGTCTCGAAAGTCAGTTTCGAGCCGTCGGCTGAGAGTACGACGCGCACACCGCTCGCGCCGGCATCGGACTGCACCACCGGCGCATAGCGACCGAAGACCATCTGTGTCTCCGAGGGACGCGCCTGCACCGGTGCCGGGAGTTCCTTGCGGAAACTCACGCTGGCCAAACCGAAGAAGTCCTCATCCGCCCGGTCGCTCCCCTCCAAAAGGAGCGGCATGGAGAGTTCCTGATCCAACCGCTTGCTGGTGAACTTGACCAACAAGGCCGGCGAACCTCCCGGTCCCTCGACGATTTTTTCCTCCCGCAGGAGGTTTGGATGGAAGGAATCGGCCACGATGCGAAGATCTGTGCCCGGAACCGGGAACACGCGAGGTCGCTGTTCCGAGAGCCTTGCCGTGGAGGCGTCGAAGGGCATCACGTAAAGAGCGGAGTCCGTCGGGCTCTCGACCTGGATGATGCTTCGGTTCACTGTGAGCTTGCGCACCGGGGCTTTCTCCTTGTGGAGCGTCACATTTCCCTCGAACCCGAAGTGCAATCCGATAATCGCCCCGATGAGAAGGGTGATGATCCCGTAGTGGGTGACAATGAATCCGGTGTGCTTCTTCTGCCACGGCCAGCGCGTGAGCGTCACGGCGAACAGGTTGATGCACAGCACTCCCAGCCAGACAACGAACCATGGCGCTTTGTAGATGTGCGCCTGCGCCACCTTCGAGCTGAAACTCGATTCGTAGAACGTCGCCACCGCGCAGGCCACCGCGATCGTGGCGAGCAGGATGAGCGCCAACTGCAGCGACCCGAGCCAGTGGATGATGCGCCAAGTGACGGAGGTCCTCTGGCGCTCGGCGATCATTTTCCGGCGGGCCGCCTCGGTGGGCTCGGAGGACTCCTGAAGCGGAGGTGTCGTCGTTGTGCTCATGCCTGTCCACGCACCTTTCTCCAAGCCTCGCAGGCGACTACCATACCTATAGACATTCCAAACATCATGGCTGCATACGTTGCAAAAAAGACCGCCGATGCCGCCGTGACCGGCACGAACGACATAAGCCATGCCGCGCCTTCCATCCCTGCCAGCATGCCGGCGAGCCCGACGATCCAACACCAAAAGCGTCCCCGGGTTCCGCGCTCGGCGGCAAAGGCTGGAAACGAAGCGGCTACCATAGAGACATCCATCCAGTTCCATTTCCCGAACAATCCGAGTCCCATGTTCGACGAGGCGCAGCCGCAGAGACATACTCCGTCGCGGACGATGGGAAGAAAGCCGGCGTCGGCCCACCATCCGATCAGCATCGCGAGCCCGCCGAGCGAAAACATGCCGACCGACATCTCGGCGGCGGGGCTGAACGGGCGCCTCCAGATCCACAGTCCGCAAGCTGCTCCAGCAGCGAGAAAGAGAAGGATGAAACCCGCTGCCGTCGGTCCGTGGAAGCCGCCGAGCCAGGCGACCATGGGACCCTGCGCGGCGAGTCCCAGGGCCGGCCATGCCGCACGCCACGGGAACGGTTTGCGGGGCTCCGCATCGGACGGTTCATGGTGCCTGAGAGCCTTCCACGTGACAGTGAAACTTGAGGCGAGCATCAAAAGGGCGGCCGCCACCGGGTGGAGGATGCCGGCTGCCGCCAGCGAAATGCCAATGGCATTGTAGGCCGCGGCGAAACGGATGTTCCAGCGCATGGCCGCGAGGGCCTCGCGGCACCGCGCGATCGCGAAGGGCACGGCTGCAAGGTCGCCGGAAGCCAGCTCCGCGGCAGCGGACTCGCGCGCCAGCGCGCTGCCGCTGCCGATGGCGAGCGCGACCTCCGCCGCAGCCATCGCGGGGGCATCGTTCACCCCATCGCCGACGAAGAGAACGCGGGCCCCGCCCGCCCTCAGCGAGCAGACGTGTTGGGCTTTCTCCGCCGGAGTGAGTCCGGCTCTCACATTCGGCAGCGCATGGGCCGCAGCCGCCTCGGCCCTGTCGCCGGTGAGCACTTCGGTCCGGACCGATAGCTCCTCAAGCCGGGCGATCGCCTCGCGGGCGGAGTCCCGCAGTCGCTCGCGCAGGAGGGCAACACCCGCGATCCGTCCATCAACCACGGCATAGATGCGCACGGAGGCGCCATTCTCGCCCTTGAGCTCCCTAGCCAGCGCCTCGGCTGCCGCAACTTCGCTTGCCGGAACCACGTTCAGGTTCCCGACACGGAGCATTCGGCCGTCCACCCTGCCTTCGATTCCCGCCGCGGGCAGAATGCGGGTCTCGACCGCAGCAGCTCCCGGTCTCCGGAACGCGCGTGCCACGGGATGGTCGCTCCCCGCCTCAAGCCGAGCGATGGCATCGAGCAGTTCGGAGCGCTTCTCGCCGGATGCCTCCACGAAATCAATCCTCTCGAGTTGCTCCTCGCCCAGCGTGCCGGTTTTGTCGAAGATCACGACATCGGTCTTCGCGAGCCTTTCAACAATATTGGAATCTTTCCCGATGATCCCACGGGAGGCGAGCGATGCCAGGGCGGACCAAATCCCCACCGGAGTTGCGAGCCCCATCGAACAAGGGCAGGCGACGAGGATAACCGCCAGCGCATTGAAAAGGCCGGTCAACCACCCGTCGCGCCACGTCCAAAAAGCGAATGTCAGCGCAGCGACACCGATCACTGCGGGCAAAAACCAAGCCACCAGGCGATCTGCCTCTCGCTGGAGTTGCGAGGGTTGATCCTGCGCGGACCGCACTGCCTCCAGCAGGCCATCCAATCGTCTGGCCGTGCCCTCGCGCGAAGCCTCCAGAGTCAGCGATCCATCCACGGTATGGCTACCGGCGAGAACGCTGTCGCCGGGACGCTTCACCACGGGAAAGGGTTCGCCGGTCAGCGCGGTTTCCCGGACAAAGGCCGTCCCTTCGACAACGATTCCGTCGCAGGCGATGGCTCCGCCGGTCCGCACAAAAACACGATCACCCTCCCGGATGTCGGAGGCGGCGATGGATTCCGTGGACCCGCAGCACGTGAGTCGTTCGGCACGTTCGAACTCCGAGCCCAATTGACGCGCGGCATCCAGCGCGGCCCGGCGTCGGCGTTCCCCGACCAGCCTGCCGAAGGTGTAAACGGCAACGAGGATCGCGACGACCTCGTAGTAGATGTGGCCGTGGCCCGTGAGGGTGGATTGCACCGAAGCGCCGAAGGCCGCCACCACGCCGGCGAGGAAAAGTTGCTCGATCACGATGCGCCCGCGCCGCGCCGCGTTCCAGGCCTCCCGCAGAATCGGCAGCCCGGCCAAGGCAAAGACCAGAACGGCCGACACTGCCAGCGCCCCATGCAGGACGAGGCGGGCCTGCCCGGTCGGCGGTGAAATGCTCGCGGCCAGCCCGAAGATCATTGACTGCCCGGCGATCAATCCCGCAACGGCGAGACGCATCCACCCCGCCGGCGAAGCCGACGGTCCGGCAGGAGAGGGAGGGCACGAGCAGCAGGACGACATGAAGAGGAAGAAAATAGGGGACCGGCTGCGATTTGCAACCCGTCGGCGGCACGAATGTCGACCCGCTGCCCGTGGTGCGGCTCAGGCCGCTTTTTGGGACGTCTCCCCGGGGGGCTCGTAGGAGGAAGGGCCGCCGAGCTTGAGGAACTGACGCCACAGCATCGCCAGCAGGACAAGGGTGAGCACGGAGATCACGGCACTGGCAAGGAACGTGAGACGGTAGTCATTTCCAGTCGAGTCGAGCACCATTCCGAGCACCGGTCCGAAGGCCACGCCGAAAATCGCCGTCACGATGTTTGCTGCCGAAAAAAACTGCAGGAATCTGGACCGGGGCAGCAGGCGCTGTGGCAGGGAGGCCGTTGCGGTGTAATAGCAACTGGAAAGGACCGTTTGGAGAACAAGGAAAACTGTGAACGTGCCGACGTCGCGAATAAGGAAGGCGCCGAGACCGGTCACGATGGCATGAGCGCCGATCGTCACAATGGCCACTCGCAACGGATGCCACCGGTCGGCCAGTGCCCCGACCGGATAAGTCACGAGCAGCGAGAGAACGGCGCAGAACGCGTTGACTTTGCCCAACTGCGCCATCTCCATTCCCATTTGCTTGGCATAGAGGAGGACGAATGTCGTGATGGCGGCGAAGGCGAGCGGGCCGAGAGCGATGCACAGGAAGCACAGCAGATAATACGGTTTGCTGTAGCACTCCCTGAGGTAGGTGCGCGTGGCGTCCATCACCGCTCGGCCGGCGCTTTCAGTCGTCCGCTCGGGTGGCGGGGGATAAGTGCCCTCCTTCACATTGAGGCACATCAGGAGGAAGCCCACACCGAAAACGATCGAGATGCCAAGGCACAGCTCCATGAAGTGCGTCTCCGCCCAACCGAGGAGGAAGTAATTGAAAATGATCGCGTCAATAATGCTGATGGCGCGGAAGAGCCCGAAAAAACGACCGAGGACGGCGGAAGGCACCACGTCATTGATCAATCCGTTGAAGATGGTCATCGAAACTACTGAGGCAGCGCCGAACACTGTCCAGAAGACGCCGAACACCCAGAGAACCGCGGTGTCCCGGGCCAGCCCGCCGTTGGTTGCGGCGCTCAGGAGCTCCCCCGCAGGGGCGGAGAATGCGAGCCCTGCCATTGAGAGAGCCGCGAGCGGGGCGGAGACAAGGAGGTAAGGAATGCGACGCCCTTTCTTTCCCCTGTATCTGTCGGAGTGATAGCTGATCACCGGCCCGAGAAGGATTCCGAGCAATGCAGGCAGGGAGAAAAGAAGAATGGCGATCAACGTATCCGATGCGCCCTCCTGCTTCAGAAACAACTGGGTGATGGGAATGATCGAGCGATCCCGGAGGTAAATGGCGAAGTCGCCGAGCAGGAGCCACGCGAAGAGGACGAGCAGGCCCCCGAGCGTGTAGGTGAGGGTGCCATGCGTCCAGATGCGGTTGCGCAGCGGGCCGGTCGGGGCGGATTCCGGGGGCTGGGAGCTGGGAGCGATCAAGGTGAGATTTGGGGGGATATCGGCGAGGTGATCGGGCGCTCGGTTCGGACGTCAACCCGGGCTGAGACGATCCGGGAGCCCGAAACCGGAGTTTCCGAGCCATCTTCCACGTGAACGGTCCACTTGCCGGGTTTCAGATCCTGCACCGGAACCTCCACGGCGACGGGGACAGCGACATGACGCCATCCCGAATCGATCCCGGTTGGAGAAGTCACCTGAGAGGCGGCACCATCCCAGCCGACGCGGAGACGGATGTCCCCCTGCTCGGGGCCGCGTGGGGCCGAGAAGCCGAGGACGAGCCGGGCCTCCGTCGCGTTGGCGAGCATGCCGGGGGTGAGTTCGAAGGAGAACGAAACCCGTTTGCCCGGCTCGAGCGATTGGAGAAACTCGGGGGAGTAGACACGCGAGACGAGAACTTGGCGTGAGGGGGGCGCGCTCAGCGGGAGTCGCACGAGCGCGGTCTCCTCGGCTTCAAGGCGAAGCCGGGGTTGACCGAGGATTTCGCCCTCCGTGGTGTCGCGGCGCCAGTTCGCGCCCTCCGGATTGGGGGAGAGGTGATCGGCAGGCTCAGGACCCTCCCAGCGCACACGCGCGACGCGCGCCTGCGAGGGCCATTCGGGCAGTCCCTTTGCAGCGAGGGAAACGTTCACCGGATCGGGAGCGGCATTGTGGAGGAGCACTTGGATGGCATCCTGCTCTCTGACGGCGATGGCGAAGAGGCCCCTCGAGAGAGCCGCATCCCCGGTTTCCCACCGCGTTGGCACACGCTCGCCCTCGAACGTGCGGAAAAATGCCAGCCAGTCCGCGAGCGGCGTGCGGATCGTCGTCAGATCGGCAGGAGCACCCGGGCGCGTGGCCAGTGCCTGCCCCCGGCGCGGCCCGTACCCGGGATCGCTTTCCGGCAGGATGAAGGGAACGGTCAGTGCAATCTCCGGCCGGTCCATGAACAGCATCCACATCCGTGTGACCGTGGTGGCGTAAAGATTGTAAAGGAATTCGTTTGCCCAGGGACCAAGCTGTGGGGTGATGCCCTGACGCCCGAACTCCGAAACGACCACCGGTGGAGCCGGACGTCCCCACTTGGCAAGATGAAGGGCTTGCACCAAGTCCAAGAGGACGTCGGCTTTGCCGAACTCCATCGTCTCCGTGTGCCCGAGCGATTGGCTTTCGAAGAGGTTCGGGGTCGGCAGTTTGCGGGCCGGTTGATATCCGGGGGAATCGGGCCCATAGGCCCAGAGGTCTTTCGTGTAGAAGTGAAAGTCATAGGCACCCGCGACGTCCCCCGCAGTTTCAATGAACGTGCGCTCCCAACCGGAGGGCTCCCATCGTTTCCAATCCGGCCCCGGATACGGCCATGCCGTGCAAGGCCCCGAAACGCGCACGTCGGGATGCGTGGACTTGAGACGGATCGCGAGGTCCCTCGCGAAGGCGGCATGCTCGGCGGTGCCATGCGGATCCCCTTTCCACGAGGCGTCGGGTTCGTTGACCGGGGAAAAGAAGGCCGGTTTCGGAACGCCCGCCAGCTGCATGGCGTCGAGCCATTGCACGATGAGCCCGACCGCATGCTCGCGGTCCTCCCGCCTGACCGCGCGGTTGTGCGCGACCTTCATCGTGGGATCAACCGTGGCTGGCGGCGGTCCTCCGACCGTTCCGTCCCGTGGAGCCACGGGAAACGAACCGCCCGCGGCGGCGTAGGGAGCCCCCGCGTGTTCGCGGGATCCCGTTCCTGCCATTTCGACAAAATTCTCAATGGTCGCTTGTGCCGAGTTTCCCATTCCGAATCGACGGGAGTCTCCGCCATCGTCTCCGAAAAATGGCCCCGTCCCCCGTCCGGGTGCCACACGCAGCCAGCGAAGTTCCGCAGCCAATTCTCCGGTGTACATGCCGGGGAAGTGGTAGAGGCGGAAATAGCGGTTCCGCGTGACGGCCGTCGTGGTGTGCGGGCCGGTGGCAAGGGCCATCAGGGCGTCCGTCTCCAGATGCAGCGTTGCCCGGTTCTCTTCTCCCGAAGCAAAGGGCGAGAGGGAGGCAGCCGCAATCAGAACAAGGACTCCGCGGGCAGTTCTCACCGGTCGGGAGTCTCCGATTTCTGCCAGATCCGGACGTAGTCGATGACCTGGCTTGTCCCGTCGATCTTGTCCGTCACGGGGCCAGCCCAGTGGATCACCGCCAGACTCAGGAAGACAGGGGAGGGGTGATGGCAAAAGACGTTCGGCTCGCGGCGAATCTCCCTTCCATCGAAGTAGAACACGATCTCTTCGGGGGTCCAAAGAAGGCTGTAGGTGTGGAAGTTCTCGCTGAGGTTGTAACTGTCCGCACCCGCGCCACGGGAGTCCGCGATGTCCACCCACGAGCCGTCTTTCCAGTATTGCAAAGTGAAGTCGCTCAGCCCCTGTGTCCACTCGCCATTGTTCCGCCAGCCGGAGAAAATCTGAACACACCCGAGGTCGACCGGTTCGTCCCATTCGACGACGAGTTCGTGTTTGCCGGCCTCGCTGTCCGCACCAACCCAGCGGGAAGCATTGGCCACCCGGTCGTCGAGGACGTTGGATGCGGGAAACTCCGGGCGAAGTTGGGAATTCGCGGACGCGCGGGCTCCTGAAAGGAGATTGACGCGATCCGCCGGGACCGGGAGCGGGTTCCCCGACTCATCGACCATGGCGGGATATCCGGCCTTCGTCGGGGCGAATGCTCTGATCTCACCAATGCTGGTGCGGGAGACATCCCGAACGAGAAGACGCAAACGATTCGTCCGCACCGGAATCTCCAGCGGGAAGGAGGCCTGTGCTCGCGATCCAAGAACGATCGATCGGCTGTCTGCGGTATGTTTCGGGGTCCACCGGTGAATGTTCGTCGAGACTTTGTTCGGGTAGTGGCCCTCGTTCACATCGATTTCGAAAACCGTGAACTTGCCGGACTCGACCAAGGCCTTCTCGACGCCCTTCGCGTTGTTCATCAACCAGAACGAATTGTTCAATCCGGGCGCTGCGGCGTAGCGATAGCGGGCTTCGAAGTAGCCGTATTGGAATTGTTTCTTTGTCCAAACGCTGCCGGCGGTCCAATCCTGCCCGCCGCGGCTCTCTTTCTTTGCCGTGAGGAGGAGGTTGCCATCGGCGACGGAAACGTTCTCGGGCCACCGGCTGGAGAGGATGTGTTTGTGGGCCTGTGCGTCGGCAATCCAGTGTGTTTTCCAGGCGTCCGACGGGCCGTCGAAGGATTCATCGAAGACCAGATTCCACCCTGTGCCGGGGAGTTTGACCAAGGGCTCGGGAACCTTTTTGCCGCAGCTCGAGAGCCCGAGAACTCCAACCAGAGCGGCTGCCGGGATTCCCAGCCCCCGCAGCCAACGTTGCGGCGAGTTCATGGTTTCGTGGCCTCCGTCATCTTGCGGAAGATTTCTTCCATGCCCTCTGGAGAGAGGGGTTGCTCGTAGATCGCGACGCCCCAGAACAACCCTCCCTCGAGAAGGGCCGGTGCCAGATCGCGGTTCGTGCGGCCGCCGATCAAGACGGGAGCGGATGGTTCGCCCGCCTGCGGGATCGCGAAGGAGTTTGCTTGCGCAGATTGTCCCGGAGCCAAGTCGCCCACGCAGGTGGACAGGGTGAGACTCTCCCCTTCACGTTGCCAGGAAAGACCGATGAATACCCATGTCCCGGGCATGTAGCGCCCGAGAACAAGCTTGTCCGGCTTCGATGGCGCGCCTCCGCAATAGAGAATGATTTCCTGGGACTTGTCCGCGCGGAGGTCAAAGGCCGCTCTGTCACCCCATGCGCCGCGGCTGAGGATCATGGCCGGATCCCCGGTGAGCCCCGGCACCTGAACGCAAAGAATCAGCGTCCCGGAGTCTCCGGTGAGCAGGGGGCTTTCCGTCGAAGACGCAATGGCAGCACCGGTTGCGGCATTTGCCTCGGGTCCGAAAGCCCCGTCTTCGTTTCCCCATGGGTCCCGCCCTCGCGCTGACAACCGGGTTCCGGAGGTTGCGATCCAGCGGGCATCGCCGCTGCCTTCGTTCGTTTCCGGACTCCCGAGGAAAAGCACAAGCGGCTCCACGCCGGGGGCCGGCTGCCGGAGGGTGGTGATGACCGCGTTTGGCTCCGCCGGAAGAAGGGCGGAGGAAAGGAGGAAGGCTGCGGCTGCTGCCAAAAGACGCGGGGGAGTTTTCATGGGAGGTCGATTCGGAGGGATTTCAAGAGGGCTGCACAAAGCGGTTGGAAAGGGGACCGGGTGAGAACACGAGGAAGGACGCCTCTTCGCCCTCCGGCTTCACGGCGAAGGACAGGCTGGGGACTGTCTCATGCGCGAAGTAGGCCGGTCGCTCAAGCTTATCGACTTTCACGATCTTCCCGTCCGGCATGTGAAGATGCGGAGTGGCAATGAGCCGGTAGGTATCCGTCGGCCAGTGGATGCCATCCTCCGATTCAAACAAAAGCGTCGCGCGGGGACAGGAACCTGCAAGGCCCACCATGTCCTTCATGAGACAGAAGTAGCGCCCGCCGGAGAACCAGATGTGAGGATCTTCAAAAGGGAAACGCGCACCGGGCACCTCAAAGAGCGGAGCATCAATCTTTGTGAACGGACCCGCAGGTTCCGGCGCGATGGCCATGCCGTGCAGGACGCGTGAGCCATACGGGAGATCCCCCGATGTCACACCCTTGTAGATCATGATCAAATGACCGTCCGGTCCGCGTGTCACCGAGGGATTCGCCACACAAAGGCTGTCCCATGCTTCGGGGTCGGTATCGATCAGCGGTGTATCCCGACGGGTCCAAGGACCCCGCGGAGACGCGGCGACAGCCACGCCGATGCGCTGTGCGTTGCGATGCGTCCACCATTCCCCGTCGCCGCGGTTTCCCGTGTAGTACATGAACGACCGGTCATCGAAGTTCTTGACCGTGACGTTGTGAAAATTGTGCGCATCCCAAGCCGGGGTTTCGTCTCGTGCGAAAACGACTTGCGGGTCTTTAAACGGCCCCCAAGGGGTCGGGCCCTCCGCTCTCCAGATTTCGGAGTGGGTGACCCAGCCGTTATGGCCGCACGCGAGCGGCCAGCACGAGAAAAACAGGCTGAACGTGCCGTCTCCGTTCTCCGCCACGGAGCCGCACCAGACATGCCACCCGGCCATCGAAAAGGAATGTTCGGAAGAGACGGGGTGGACCGGCAGGTTTCCGGCAGTCGTGGCCCGGTTCTCGGCACGGTCCCACGGAGCGACGGGAGAGAGTGGAAGGTTCACGGAAGCACGCCCCAGAAGATGTTGTCCTTGTCCGCGTTGAGTCTCGCGCAGTCAGCGGCACTCAGGAGCTCGCTGTGTCCGTCCAGATACACCACGATGGCGGTCCCATTGGTCGCCAGATCACGGGTTGCTCCATTGCGGGCGTTGAGTTTCCCCGCCGTGGTGGCGTTGTCCGGAGTGAGGGAGTGAGTGTTGCCGAGATTGTCCCCCAGCAGCACCGTCTGGCTGTTGTTGTAGACGAGCGCGAGTTTCTGTGATGCCCCGCTGCGAAAGGCGAACCGGTTGTTATACCCGTAGGAAATCACGCTCTTCGGCCAGTTTTTCTCGGCGTTCGGAGATCGGAGAACGGTGCCTGTGGTGTCGGTTGCGCTCGGTGGGCCCCAACCGCTGGGACCGTCGAGCGCCGAGCGATTCGCTGCGGTGGGGTGGGGGTAAAGCCTCACCTTGACAACGTTGTACCAGAAATCACGGTCCGTGGCCCCCGGCGGCAAGGCTCCATTGCTGCCGTAGGCATAAGGGTAGTTCCCGTCGTTATCGACAACGTATTGCGAGATGGCGCCGTAGATTTGGCTGAGATTCGCCATCGATTTGACGGTCCGGCCTTTTGAGAGCATGCCGCCGATGGCCGGAAACAGAAGCGCCCCGAGAATCACGACAATGCCAATCACAATAAGCATTTCAACGAGCGTGAATGCGAGACGCCGTGAGACGGGTGCGATGCCGCCGCGCAGTTCTGCGGCGGGTTTCGAAGGGAGTGGTTCGGAGGGAGTCACTGCGTTTGCGGGGAACGTGGT
This sequence comes from uncultured Chthoniobacterales bacterium, assembly GCA_964552635.1. GTDB lineage: Bacteria > Verrucomicrobiota > Verrucomicrobiia > Chthoniobacterales > Terrimicrobiaceae > CAZKHB01. The sequence goes on along the minus strand of CAZKHB010000021.1, from coordinate 6,393 downwards.
GTTGGGCTCAGGCTGCCATTCCCCGCACCGCCCGCATTCCCGGTAGTCTGGGCGCGGCAAGCCGCGGTTGCAGTAAGCGGGGTGCGAAAGGCCGCGGATGGAAAGCGGGAGTTCATCGGGAGGGATTTCTCGGGAACCTATGCGCGGTCACCGGATCCGACAACCCCTGCGGGCGGATTTGATATCCACATTTGCGCCAAGCGCCGTTCGGTCAAAGTCTGCGTTTCTCGGGATGTTTGCGCGGACGGTTGCGGTTCCGGAATTCCCGCGGGGACATTCCTGTGGCCTCTTGGAAAACAAGGCTCATGTATTTGTAGGAGGCGAATCCGCATTCTTCCGCGAGCCGCGTGATGGGCTCGTCCGTGCTGGCCAGAAGCAGCCTCAGCTTGTTGATGCGGATTTGCCGGATTTGCTCGACGATGGATCTGCCGAACTCCTGCCGGAACTTTCGTTCCAGTGACCGGCGTGCCATGGGTTCATGGCGTATCAGGTCGTCCACCGTGATCTGTTCCTGCGCGTGATCGTGGATGAAGCGCATGACCGCCGCGAGCCGCGCATCCTTTATGGCCAGCGTATCGGTGGAGAGCCGTGCGATGACCCCCAGAGGTTCGATCTCATGGCGCATGCGGGCGGGTTTGCCTCCCAAGAGAAGCGTATGGAGCAGATCCGCCGCGGTGCGCCCGATCTGCTCGGCGGCTGTGCGGATGCCGGTTTGCTCCGGGTGGGAGGCCTCGGATTGCAGATCGTCGAAATCGCACCCCATCACCGCCACGTCGTGGGGCACGCGGATTCCCGATTTCAGGCACGCGTCGAGCACCATGTGCCCGATGGCGGGCCCCCAGCAAAGGACACCCACCGGCTTGGGAAGGCTGCGCAGCCACGGCACATAGTCTTCCGGACGGTTCACGGACCGGTGGAACGCGCAGTCGTGGCCGCGTGTGGCCAGGACCTGACGAAAGCGGTCGTAGAGAATGTTGACGTAAGAGGCATCGGTGCGACCCACATAGGCGAAGTGCGAGAATCCCCGCGCCCAGAAATGCTCGGCGGCGATCGTGGCATCGCCGAGGTAGCTTCCCGTGGCGGTGGGAAACTCGAATCCCGGAACGACGATGCCCGAGCAGTTTACAACAGGCACTTTCTTCGCACGAAAGGCGCGGGCAACGCGGGCAGTCGGGATGCGGGCGATGATGCCTTCCGGTTGCCACGAATTGCCGAGCGCGAAGACTTCCTCGGGTCCTCCGGTGTGAAGCTCGATGTGCCATGGCCCGTTGAGTTTGGAATACTCTATGATGCCGGACACGACCCTCCGTCCCCACGACGTGGTTGTTTCAATAAAGATCGACACAAACGGAACGTGCCGCTTTCCGTCGCGGGGAGGGCGGCGGCGCCTTGGGGAACGCATGGCCGGAGGGTATGCCGTCCGGAGCGGACGCGGAAGTCGAATCTGCCGGTGGCACGCGGCTGGCATTGGCGGAAAATCGGACAAATGCTGCGCGATTGGGGCTAGCGCGGTGCGTGTCGTTTGCGCCAGTGTCGGGACCGTTCTGCTCCCGCCATGATCTCTCACCCTTTCGCCCCCTTCCGTGAATCGTTCTCCGAAATCGTCGCGTCCGACCTTGTCGTGGCGGGAGGAGGTCTGGCCGGGGTGTGCTGTGCGATCACAGCGGCCCGAGCCGGACTCCGCGTGAGCCTGGTGCAGGATCGCCCGGTGCTGGGAGGCAATGCATCGAGCGAGGTGAGACTCTGGGCGCTCGGTGCCACATCCCACATGGGCAACAACAACCGCTGGGCGCGCGAAGGCGGCGTGATCGACGAGATCCTCGTCGAAAACCTCCATCGGAATCCGGAGGGGAATCCGCACCTCTTCGACATGGTTTTGCTCGATCGCGTTCTGGCCGAGTCCCGCATCCGGCTGTTCTTGAACACGGCCGTGACTCATACGCTGAAGGACGGGGACGACCGCATCGGCGCCTTGCAGGCGTTCTGCCCGCAGAACGAGACATTCTATGAGTTCCGTGCTCCGCTTTTCTGCGATGCCACAGGCGACGGGATTGTGGGATTCCAAGCCGGGGCGGCCTTTCGCATGGGGGCAGAGTCCCGCGAGGAATTCGGCGAGGGGTTCGCGCCGGATGCCGAATACGGTGAACTTCTGGGACACACGATTTTCTTTTACAGCAAGGATGTGGGGCGCCCCGTACGTTATGTTGCTCCCGACTTTGCCTTGAAGGACATCACGAAGATTCCACGCTTCGGACAGATCCGGGCGGACGAGTTGGGTTGCCAGTTCTGGTGGCTCGAATTCGGAGGCCGTTACGACACCATCCGCGAGACCGAGAAGATCAAGTGGGAACTTTGGAAAGTGGTCTACGGCGTATGGGACTACATCAAGAACTCCGGCAAATTTCCGGAAGCGGAGACCCTCACTTTGGAATGGGTCGGAACGGTGCCGGGGAAGCGCGAGAGCCGGAGGTTTGAGGGCGATTACATCCTCACCCAGCAGGACGTCATCGAGCGCCGGGCCCATCCGGATGCTGTGGCCTACGGAGGGTGGGCGATCGATCTGCACCCGGCCGACGGAGTCTACAGCGACAAACCCGGCTGCACCCAGTGGCACAGCAAGGGCGTTTACCAGATTCCCTACCGCACGCTTTACAGCAAGAACATCTCGAACCTCTTCCTCGCCGGCCGTCTCATCAGCGTCTCGCATGTCGCTTTTGGTTCGACGCGCGTGATGGCAACAACCGCGCACACGGCGCAGGCCGTCGGAATGGCCGCGGCGCTTTGCCACGAGGAGCAGATCCTGCCGAGGGATCTTCTCGGCTCGGTCCGCATGGAGAAGCTCCAGAAACGCTTGCTGCTGACGGGCCATTACATCCCTGCGCCCCACGCTTTGGAGGAGGCCTGCCTCGGGCCGGAAGGCTCCGTGTCTGCAAGCAGCGAGTGGGAGTTGTCGCTGCTGCCGAAAGGTTCCGTTTCGGCTCCGCTGGACCGGGCGAGGGGACAGTGGCTTCCACTGGGCGAGGGACCTTTGCCGAAGGTGACTGTGTGGCTCGATGCGGACTGCGAAGGGTGGGTGGAGTTTCAGATGCGGGCTCCTTCGGCGCCGGGGGGCTTCACTCCGGAGCGGATTCTGGCCTCGGTCAGCATGCCCCTGCGGGAAGGCACAGCTGTTCCTTACGAGATCGATTTCGGCACCAGCGCTGCCTTCCGCGGCTATCATCTCCTTTGCGTCATGCCGTGTGAGATGGCCTCGGTGGTCCTGAGCGATGTCCGGGCCACAGGGCTCTTGACCGTCGCGCGGGGGGCCAACAAAAAGGTGAGCAAGGCCGCCGTTCAGGCGCCGCCGGATGGAATCGGAATCGACTCCTTCGAGTTCTGGATCCCCGAACGGCGCCCCGGCGGCCAGAACTTCGCCCTCGCGCTCGAGCCTCCCCTGTGTGCCTTCGGCGCGGGCCAGGTCCTCGCATTTCCCCTGCGTCCAACCGCTTCTGCGAATGCCTGGGTGGCGGCTCCCGGGGATCCGGCCCCATGGTTGCGGGTCGAATGGAAATCGCCCCGGACTGCCGACGGCCTCGACCTTTTTTTCGATACCGACTTCGACCACGCGATGGAATCGGTTCAGTGGGGTCATCCCGAAAGCGAAATGCCCTTCTGCGTCCGCGACTTCGACATCGAGACGCCGGAATCGGGGCAGATCGCCTCGATCCGTGGCAACCACCAGACCCGCTGCCGGGTCCTTTTCGATTCGCCCCGTGTGCTCACGGAGGTGACGATTCGCATTCATGCCACCCAAGGAGGGACTCCTGCCGCCGTGTTCGGGGTGTGTCCGGTGTGGGAAGGGCAACACTGACGCAGATCAAGGTTCGCGGCACTCGCGGACAAGCCCCGCGTTGACAGGCCGGGGCGGGCTGCTACAAATCACCCCTTTCCCTTTATGTCCAAAAAATCCAAGTCCTCCGCGACCTCCAAGCCCGCCAAGGGTAAGTTTGTTTACACGTTCGGTGCCGGCAAAGCCGACGGCGACGGCAAGATGAAAGCTCTCCTCGGCGGCAAGGGTGCCAACCTGGCCGAGATGACCCGCATCGGTCTCCCCGTGCCTCCCGGGTTCACGATCACGACGGAAGTCTGCACGTATTTCTACGCGAACAAGCGCACGTATCCGAAGGACCTCCAGGCGCAGGTCGAGAAGGGCGTGGCGAACATGGAAAAAATCATGGGCTACAAGTTCGGTGACGCAAAGGGCTTCCCGCTCCTCGTTGCCGTTCGCTCCGGCGCCCGCGACTCGATGCCGGGCATGATGGATACGATCCTCAACCTCGGCCTCAACGACGAGACCGTCCTCGCGCTCGCCGCCGCCACCAAGAACGAGCGTTTTGCGTGGGATTGTTACCGCCGCTTCGTTCAGATGTATGGCGACGTCGTCCTCGGCGTGCAGAAGCGCGAAGGCGAAGATCACGAACCCTTCGAGACTGTCATCCACGAGTTCAAGCACGAGAAATACGGCAAGGATATCATTGACTCCGACCTCACCGCCGCGGACCAGCAGGAGCTCGTCAAGCGCTTCAAGGCCCTCGTCAAGGAGCGCACCGGCAAGAGCTTCCCGGCCAGCCCGTGGGACCAATTGAAGGGTGCCGTCGGGGCCGTGTTCGGTTCCTGGATGAACGACCGAGCGATCGTTTACCGCCGCAAATACAACATCCCGGCCGAATGGGGCACCGCCGTCAACGTGCAGGCGATGGTCTTCGGCAACACCGGCGAGAAATCCGGCTCCGGTGTGGCCTTCACGCGGAATCCCGCCAACGGCGTGAAGGAATTCTACGGTGAGTTCCTCATCAACGCTCAGGGTGAGGACGTCGTCGCCGGCGTGCGCACGCCCGAGCCTGTCGCCCTCCTCAAGAAGGTGATGCCGAAACCCTATGCCGAACTCGAGAAAGTCCGCCAGACCCTCGAGAAACACTTCAAGGACGTGCAGGACTTCGAGTTCACGATCCAGGAAGGCAAGTTGTTCATGCTCCAGACCCGCAACGGCAAGCGTACCGCCATGGCCGCGCTCAAGTTCTCGATGGACATGGTGTCGGAGAAACTCATCGACTGGAAGACCGCGATCCTCCGCAATCCGGCCGATCAGCTCGACCAGCTTCTCGCGCCGGTGTTCGACACGGCTGAGATCAAGAAGGCCAAGGAACTCTGTTCCGGTCTGCCCGCAGGTCCGGGTGCCGCCTCCGGCAAGATCTATCTGAATGCCGACCGCGCCGCCGCCGCTGCCGAGAAGGGCGAAAAAGTCCTCCTCGTCCGCACCGAGACCTCGCCGGAAGACCTTCGTGGCATGATCGCCGCCGAGGGCATCCTCACCGCCAAGGGTGGTGTGTCGTCCCACGCCGCGCTCGTCGCACGCCAAATGGGCAAGGTCTGCATCTGCGGGGCCTCCGCGCTCCACATCGATTACGATGCCAAGACCGTCACCGTTGACGGCCAGACGTTCAAGGAAGGCGACTTCCTTTCGATCGACGGCACGGCCGGCACCGTTTACGGCGGCCAGATTGCGACCGCTCCGTCAGAGATCATCACCGGCCTCCTCCACGGCAACAAGGCCGCGCAGAAGACCGAGAAGTTCAAGCAGTTCAAGCAACTGATGGACTGGTGCTCGAAGGTCACGAAGCTCGAAGTGCGCACGAACGCCGACAATCCGGAGCAAACCGAGAACGCGATTGCGTTCGGCGCGACCGGCATCGGCCTCACCCGCACGGAGCACATGTTCTTCGAAGGCGACCGCATCGACGCCATGCGCGAGATGATCATCGCAGAGAACACCGCCGACCGCAAAGCCGCCCTCGCGAAGCTCCTCCCGTATCAGCGTGAGGACTTCACCGGCATCTTTAAGGCGCTCGCCGGCTACCCGGCCACCATCCGTCTTCTCGACCCGCCGCTCCACGAGTTCCTCCCGCACGACCACACCGCGCAGAACGCTCTCGCAGCGAAGCTCGGCGTGAGCGCGGAGAAGATCTCGCAGCGCGTGAAGGACCTCCATGAGTTCAATCCCATGCTCGGCCACCGCGGCTGCCGCCTCGGCATTTCCTACCCGGAGATCACCGAGATGCAGGCCCGCGCCATCTTCGAAGCCGCGGCCGATGTCGCGAAGAAGAAGATCAAGGTGAAGCCCGAAGTCATGGTTCCGCTCGTCGGCTTCAAGCGCGAGCTCGACCTGCAGGTCGAAATCATCCACCGCGTGGCCAAGGAAGTCATGGCCGAGAAGAAGGTCAAATTCGACTACCTCGTCGGCACGATGATCGAAGTCCCGCGCGGTGCCATTACCGCGGACGAGATCGCCCAGACCGCCCAGTTCTTCAGCTTCGGCACGAACGACCTCACCCAGACCGCTCTCGGCATGAGCCG